>JBJKQR010000063.1:0-77946 GCA_046735395.1 Fidelibacterota bacterium
ATATATTCCCTCAGATTATCCAGGCTTCCCGGGTTGCTGTACCAGTCTCCTCCCCCTCCATACCGGAGGCGGGCAATCTGCAGATCGGCGGCAGAAATCCCGGCCGCGAAACAAAGCAATAATAGCAACTTTGTTATTTTCATAATGGATGTGTTCGGCTTCGGATATGTGAAAATGGTTTAGTCTATGATTTCCCAGGCACCGCGTCGCCGCGATCCTGTACGCAACAGTTTTCCATCTTCCTGCAGCTGCAGGCTGTAGAGCTTGGCCGTCGCCTTTGAAATACCGAGTTTCACGGCAATGTCCTCCAGAGTGAAATGGGGGTGCAGCCGTATGAGTTTCAGCATCTGTTTTTTCCGCTCGTCCACATCCTTGTCGCGGCGCCGCACCGGATCTTCCCGCCGCGATTCCTGCAGTACGAGTGTCAGGACCAGTTTCTGTTTCTGTACCTGGTATTTCAGGGATTTCAATCCATATTCGGACAGGATTGAATTCATTTCCGTAATCGTCATGGTTTCCTGATAGTACCCTGTCTGCTTCAGAGCCGAAAGGATCTGCTGGTAACTGTGATCCATAGGCATTCCCAGAAGCAGCTGCTGTTCCTTCATCCCGGGGACGGACAGATTCAGTTCCCGGCCGTTCAGCCACATTTCAATCGGCTGTTTCTGTGCATAGTCCCGATAGGCCACCGCCATGGCAAAGAGAGGCTGAATGATATGAAGCGGAAAACCCAGTTCCCGGGAACTTTCCTCACGAATCTTTCGGAGGCGCCGAAGGATCTTAAAACAGACAAAATCCGTTGCGCTCTCGATCTGGTTGAACAGGGAACCCCTGAACTGGACGCGCTCAATATCGCCGGTATTCCGCGCCGAGCGTGTTCCGCATTCAATAAAGGCGTAAGGAAAACGTTCGCTCAGCAGCTGACTGTCGGCAAAGAGCAGCATTCCCGAATCATTAAGGTTTCCGTTAGCCAGCAGCCCGGATTCCGTGAGATAGATATCAATCTGGCGCCGCGTAATCATGGATATATCCGCGATTCTCCGGCTTACCGCCAGAAACCAACCGACCCGCGACAGGCGGTCATAATCCAGAGCGGATTCGGCCGGAGGCGTAACAGGTTTATTGAAACTGACCTGAGGCAGATCCGAAATTTCCTCGGTCAGCAGAAACACACTTTTTTCACGATTTCGCGATCCGGTGTAGGAATTCACCCGGACGGCAAGAATATCTTTATTCTCGAAACGCTGCTTGAAGATATCGATGGCGACCTTCGGTCGAATATTGGCATTCACAATTTCATCAATCTCCGCCAGAGTATGTGCGTATATCTCCTGGCCACGAACCGTCCCGTCGCCCTCCACACCAAAATAAATCGTACCTCCGTCCCCATTGGCAAAATCCACCACATCTTTCAGGAAATCATGTTCTCCCCGATAGTGGGCGTAGAATCGCGTACTATTCATGGCTTTAATTTTCATAGCGTTCCCTCTGCAAAGAACTAAACTTCAGGAGAAAATATATTAAGACCCTCTTCAAATAAAAAGACTTTATACAGAAAATCAGACTATTCTTCACATAAAAACGCTATATTAACCGCGAAAAATATATAAGGATTTGAACATGAAACGAATTTTGACAACGATTCTACTAACTGCCCTGATTTTTTCCACGATATGGGCGGCAGGATCTGTAACCGTTCTGGAAAACCAAAAATTATTTGATGCGAATCAGGGGTATACATCGCCGCATTACGCGTCAACGGGTGACGAAATATTGCTCAGCGGTGAAGGCTTTCATGGTTTATGGGCCTGGCAGCGAAAAACGGCTGAAGTGACGATGATCAGTGATGCGGCCGGCAGCGGCTACTCGCCTCTTGCACTCAATGACGGGCGTATTCTGTACCGGCAGGATGATTTTCGTGCCGGACGCCGGTATACGACGCTCAGACTATATGATAATGCGACAAAGGGCGCCGAGGCTCTGACAGCCGGTGAACGCTTCGTATCGGACGCACTGGTCAGCGGCGGCCAGCTTCTCTATTTCAGTGACAGTGATGCCAGGCGTGTCACTCTGTCTGCAAACAGCAAATCCGTGATCGAGGAACCGCAGCTCATCAACACAAATACAACTCTCTATGTATTGCGTTCCGGTAAATGGACGACCTTCAGTCCCCGCGGAGAAGGGCAGTATCTCTGGGGACAGCTGTCCCCGGACCGTCAGCGGGTCCTGTTCACGAAAGCCGGTGAAGGCACCTTCGTCTGTGACCTGCAGGGCCGGATCATCGCATCTCTCGGCTATGCCCAGGCCCCGGACTGGTCCATGGACGGGAAATACATCAGCTATATGATGGACGAGGATGACGGGGAACGCATCACCGCTTCCGATATCTGGATTTACTCTCTGGCAGACAAGACTGCGGAAAACCTAAGCAACAGCTCAGATAAGATTGAGCTGTATCCGAACTGGGCTCCGGACCGCTACTCCATTGTCTATCAGACTCTGGACAACGCAATTTATGAACTGAAGCTGGAAGTGAGGAACTGATCATGAAAAAACTCCTGCTGATCCTGACACTCTTTCCCTTTCTGGCCTATGCAGGCCGGCTTGACGGAGTAAAAATATGCATCAACCCCGGCCATGGAGGACATGATTCCAATGATCGCTTCATCGCAGAAACCGGATTCTGGGAATCGGATGGGAACCTGACCAAAGGCCTGGCACTTCGGGATATTCTGGAGGCTGAAGGCGCAACAATCATCATGACCCGAACCCAAAACCGGACGGAAGATGATCTGCCGCTCAACAGCGGTAGCAATCCCAGCCTTACATCTATCGTATCCATCGCGAACAATAATCATGTGGACTATATGCATGCCATTCACAGCAACGGTTATAATGGTCAATTGAATTATACCCTGCTGCTGTTTCAGGGTGGCGATGATACACCCACCTATGCCGGATCCAAAGTCATGAGCACCTATCTGGCAGACGAAATCAATGCTGCCAACCGCACCACGGGGAAATATGTCCGCGGTGATTTTGACTTTTACGGAACCGGCCAGGCTTATCTGGGTGTCTTCAAGGGCCTGACCATGGCCGCATCCCTCTCGGAAGGCTCATTTCACGATTACGTACCCGAGAGCTGGCGTCTCATGAATCTCGATTACCGCCGGAATGAAGCCCGCGCCATTGCCAGGGGATTCTTCAGCTATTTCGAAGCCTCACCCTTCGACAGCGCTACCGTTGCCGGTCGGGTTCTGGATAACAACCGTTCTGTTACCTACTTTGCCAACAGCCTGGATACGAAGCTGCCTGTAAATCATGTTACAGTAACCCTGGAACCGGGACATCTTGTCTACACCGGCGATGGGAACCACAACGGATTTTATGTTTTTCCGTCGGTCGCCCCGGGCAGCTACATGCTCTATGTGGAAGCACCCTTCTACAAGCCGGACAGCTTCAGCATCACTGTGTCCGGCGGAATCACGAATTTCCATGATTTCAAACTGGAAGATGACGGCACACTCCCGCCTTCTACGCCGGCATCAGCCTATCAGATCATCGGGAGTGACGGGTCTGTCGGCATTCAGTGCAGTGCCACTGAAAATGCAAACAGCTACCGGGCCTGCATTTATGATGAAAGCATGACGGCGGTGGATACGCTGAGTTCCGACTCCACTCTGATCACCTTCACACCCGAATCGGGCAAAGTCTATTAATACCGTGTTGCCGCCGAAAATGTGGGCGGTACATCTCCATACACAAAACGCCTTTACGGTCTGGCGCGCCACGCCAGCGCCAAGAAACTGCTGCTGGTCAACGGTTTTGACCGCAGTACGAATTCCCGCTTTGATTATGTTCGCTTCTATGGCTCTTCCATTCTGGGAGGCGGCTACGGCTTTGATTACGCCCTGAATGAAGACATCACCAGCGGAAGGATGTCCCTGAATGACTACAGCACCGTCGTCTGGCTTCTCGGTGATGAAAGCACAAATCTGGAAAGCTTCAGCTCTGCCGAGCAGACGATAGTAAAATCGTTTCTGGACGGAGGGGGACATTTCTTTGTGAGCGGCTCGGAAATCGCCTGGGATCTGGATTATAAGGGAGGGAGCGCAGACAAGGATTTCATCCATGATTACCTGAAAGCTGCCTATGCTGCAGATGCGCCCGGAAATGTATCCGGAACCTATTACAAGGCCAGCGGTAAGGCAGGCGGTATTTTCGACGGACTTGCAAGTCTGACTTTCGATAATGGCCAGCACGGCACCATCAATGTGAGTTATGCAGACGCCCTCACCCCTCAGGGTTATGCCGCACCGGTCATGACCTATAATTCTGTCAGCAATTACAACGTTGCCGGTGTGATCTTCGTGGGAAAATTCCCCGGCTCCACAGGCCCGGTCGGCAAGCTCGTTTATCTCGGATTCCCCTTTGAAACCCTTTATCCGGCAACGTCCCGGGATGCTGTCATGTCGGATGTTTTGGCGTTCTTCGACGAAGCCGTAAGCGGCGTCGCTGATGCAGGGGTTCAGGCGGATCATTTTCTGCTCGCCGGCGCCTACCCCAATCCCTTCAACCCGACAACGACCATTTCCTGGTCAACCAGTGAAAACGGGCCGGTGAATCTCTCTGTGTATGATATCAGCGGGCGTCTCACCTGTCGGATCATCCGGAATGAAAACATGACCCCCGGATCCTACCAGACCATCTGGAATGGAAGGACTGAGTCAGGGATGCAGGCCGCTTCAGGTGTTTACATCATCCGCCTGCAGCAGAATGGAAAGCAGGTTACGCAGCGCTGCAGCCTGCAGAAATAATTTAACGCCGGGGAACTCCGATCGGGGTTACCGCGATCGGAGGGCCCGGTGATATATCCCAAATATTTTACCTTCATTACCGCCATGCTGATTTCAGCGGGGCTGTATGGTATTGTACCGACAAACCGAAGCGAATTTATCCGGGAACGGCAGGCGATCATGAGGGCAGACCGTGATCGGGAGGCCCGGCGGATGCAGCTTAAAAAATCGGCAGCAACAAGCCGGAAAGATTATGGCTACGATGTCAGCTATTACAACATCGACCTGCAGTTCATCCCTGAAAAAGCAATCATTAAGGGCTTTGTGGATATCAACTTCCTTGTATCGGCAGACAGTCTTCGTGATATTGATGTGGATTTTACCGCAAATATGGTCGTAGATAGTATTTCAGGAGCCATATCCACATTCAATCATACGGATGACGCAATCAGTATAACCCTTGATTCCGCACTGCAGGCCGGCCAGCCGGGAAGCCTCCGCATTTATTACCATGGTTCTCCCCAGTCCGGAGGCTTCGGCGCATTCGGTTTTGATCGACACCCCGATAATTCAGCTCCCATCATCTGGTCCCTGAGTGAGCCCTACTACTCCCACAGCTGGTGGCCCTGCAAGGACCTTCCCAATGACAAGGCTGACAGTGTATCCATATCGCTCTCTGTGCCGACGGGACTGATCGCGGTTTCAAACGGGAGTCTGAAATCCGTAGTGAATGATTCCATTCCCGGAATGGACACCTACCGCTGGTATGAGAAATATCCCATCTGCCCCTATCTTGTCTCGGTCGCCATCTCCAACTACACATCTTTCAGCGAATGGTATCACTATACTGAAAATGACAGCATGAGAATTGACTATTATGTCTATCCGGAGAATCTGGATATTGCACGCGCTCAGCTGACGGAAACACCCCAGATGCTCAGCGTGTTCAGCGGGATGTACGGCCTCTACCCCTTCATTGATGAAAAATACGGCATCGCCCAGTTTCCCTGGGGCGGCGGCATGGAGCACCAGACCATCACCTCGCAGGGTGGCTTCAATATCGTACTGACTGTCCATGAACTCTCACACCAGTGGTTCGGTGACAAGATCACTACGCCCAACTGGAAGGAAATCTGGCTCAATGAAGGATTCGCCTCCTACTCGGAAGCGCTGTATTTCGAGAAAACCCGGGGTGAAGACTATTTTCATTCCTACATGAGCTGGATGACCGGGCCCTTCGCGTACCCCATTTTTGTGGATGACACAAGCAGTGTAAATCGTATTTTCGACAATACGGTGTACGACAAGGGTGCCTGGGTTCTCCACATGCTCCGGCATATCGTCGGCGACAGCACCTTTTTCACAATTCTGAAAGATTATCAGGCGGATCCCCGCTTTGCCTACGGCAATTCATCCACAGCTGCATTCCGGGATGTATGCGAATCCCATTCAGACCTGGACCTTCATCCTTTTTTCAATGCGTGGATGAATTATCCCGGACGCCCCGAATACGATATTTCATGGAATATGAATCCGGATGGCCAGTCCATGCATCTCAGAATCCGGCAGTTGCAGGCCCGGACATCAACGGTATTTCCTCTGCCCCTGGACATCACACTTTCCGGCATTTACGGAGATACGCTTGTGACCGTCATGAATGATATAGCGGATCAGAGCTGGGACATCCCTGTTTCCAATGCCATATCAGGCATCACGGTCGATGAGAACAACTGGGTCCTGAAGACCATTGCCAGTCTCACTCATATTTCTTCGGACCCGACGCTGCCGAGAACTGTGGAACTGAACCAGAATTCACCCAATCCTTTTAATGGCGGAACGGTCATCAGTTTCAATCTGCCCCGGAACGCGGCTGTCAGGCTTCTCATATTCGATGTGACCGGACATCTTGTCGATGAGATCAGCAATGGAATCATCTATGAGCGGGGACAGCACATCCTTCACTGGAACGGAAGGTCACGGAGCGGGACGGACCTTCCCTCCGGAATCTACTTTTACAGACTGCAGACTCCGGACAGCGGTGTGACAAGTCCGGCAAAAAAAATGCTATTGATCAAATAAAGTTATAAATCCGCCTGAATGACCCGGTTCCGGCCCTCATTCTTCGCCTGGTACAGGGCGCTGTCCGCTTTCCGGATCAGAACTTCCGGATTCGTATCGCGGCTCGGCCGGAGTGTGGAGACCCCCACAGAGATGGTGACAACCCGGGATGCGCGGGACTTGGCATGAGGGATCATCATGCTCTCCACCGCTTCCCGGCACATATGGGCCACACGGATGGCTGATAAACCGGTATCGGGCAGAATGAGAGCAAATTCCTCTCCTCCGTAGCGAGCCAGCAGATCTCCGGCCCTGGAGATGACGCCTGCCAGCGCCTGGGCCACATCCATCAGACAATTATCCCCGGCGACATGGCCGTATTCATCATTATAATTCTTGAAAAAATCAATATCCATCATGACCAGGGTCAGCGCCGTACCCGTACGGGTGCAGCGTCGCCATTCGTAGTCCAGTGTCTTATCGAATTTGCGACGGTTGGCTATCCCCGTCAGCCCGTCTGTCATACTCATGTTTCTCAGCTGCCGGTTGATGATATTCAGTTCACTGGTCCGCAGCTGAACTTTCCGCTCCACTTCCCTTGAATAGCGAATAAGAACAAAATAGAGGATGGAGATCAGCAGCAATGCAGCCGTACCGGCGAAGAGGACAAGTCCGGACAGCTCGGAGGATTCATTTTCCTGAAAGATCAGAGACTGCATGAGATAGAATGATGATTTCGAGGCGGCATCCAGCGAAACCGCGTAGGCAGAATCAAAGGTCGTATCGGGAGCAGCGCCCTTTCCCGCCAGAAAAACCGCCTGGCCGAAACGTTCCATAAAGAGGGACCTGTCCAGAGAGAGGACATTTGCGCTCCCAATCCGGGCCGCCGGTAGAAAAGCTTCAGGATCCAAAAAGAAAAATATGAAAGCCCGGTCTCTTCCGGTCGGATCGGTTCCCTGCAGCAGGAACAGGCCTGTCGTATCACTTTCCTTGAAAAGCTGCCTGGAATCAACATAAACCCGGTCATGCCGTCCGGCAAGAAAACCCGACAGATCCCTGCGCGCGGGAGTTCCGGCCGGTACCGAAGCCGAATCAGCCTGCCAGAGTGTGTGCAGATCATAAACACAGGAGGAGTCTCCGGAAACAGTTCCCGGTGCCGGTTTCCGAAACATCAATCCGGCTGCCTTCAATCCGGTTCTTCCCGGACAGAGTACCGACATCCGGGATTTTATATCTTCCCTATTCTGCTCATCAGGCACCATTTCCACACCGGCAGAAATTCCATCCATCATGTCGGCCATATCCCTGAATCGCTGTTCGCTCTGTTTCACCAGATCATCAAAAATCAGTCTCGAAACCACTCGATTACTCTGCTCCAGTTCCCTTTTCAGGACCATACTGAGCATCACCAGCCCGAAAAAGGCTGCCAGGACGACAGCAATAAACAGAAGATGGCGAAGTTTTTTCATTTTTTCACGGACGTTACATTAAAGAATTCCCCGAGAGCTTCAGACAGTTTCTGGGGATTGATGGGTTTTGACAGATAATTATTCATACCGGCCTCGATGCAGCGGTCATAATCCTCCTGCCGGGAATTTGCCGTCATGGCAACGATGGGAATGGAAGCCAGAGGAGTGAGATCCGGATCATCTGAATGCAGCCACGAACGTATTTCCCGGGTAGCGGTATAGCCATCCATCACCGGCATCTGACAATCCATCAGCACCAGATCATAGTGATGGGTTTTGATCTGTTCCACGGCCTTTTTCCCATTTTCGGCAATATCGCAATTGTAGCCCAGTTTGTCGAGGACACGCCTGGCAACCATCTGATTCACCTGATTATCCTCAACGAGCAGTATCTGCTGATGACGCCGTTTATCCTCAGTCAGAGTATACTTGGTAATCAGCTGCGGCGGATTGACCATATCCAGTTTCTTGCTGCCGAGTATCTGTTCGATACAGTCCTTCAGCAGGGACAGTTTCAGAGGTTTGCTCAGGAAGGCGGCAAATCCGATATCGTAGAGGCGGGCCGCATCTCCGCGTTTTCCGATGGAGGTCATCATCACCAGCTGAATATGAGCAAGATTCGGGTCGTCTTTCACTTCCTGTCCGAATTGCTCTCCATCCATATCCGGCATCATCTTGTCAGTAAACACAATGTCAAAATGCTGCTTTCTCAGCAGCTGCAAGGCAATGACGGCATTCTCCGCTTCCGCGTAATCAAAGCCCCAGCTCTTCAGCTGACGTACCAGAATGAGTCGGTTCGTCTCATTATCATCTACAATGAGAATACGTACATTCTCATTTTTTATCTTGATCTGCGGTGACATTCTCACCTGCTGCACCGGCTGCTTGGCAAAGACAGCGGAAAACCAGAAGACGCTGCCCTCACCTTCCGTGCTGGTTACGCCTATTTCACCCTGCATGAGTTCGGTGAGCTGTTTGGATATGGAGAGACCGAGGCCCGTTCCACCGAATTTCCGGGTGACAGACGCATCCACCTGAGTGAAGGATTCAAACATGGAACGCTGTTTGTCCATCGGAATACCGATTCCCGTGTCCCGGACCTTGAAGCGCAGGGTAATATTATCCTCGTCCTCCGCATCCACCGAAACATGAATACTGATTTCCCCTTCGGTCGTGAATTTGATGGCATTTCCGATCAGATTGATCAGAATCTGCCGCAGCCGTCCCGGATCACCGATAAGCAGACGCTTGATATTGGGCTCAATGTCTGTCGTGTATTCAAGTTTTTTCTGCTGAGCCTTATAGGCCATGATATCGGCAATGTCCTCCAGACAGGTCTGAAGATCGAAATTGATCTTTTCCAGTTCCAGCTTACCGGCTTCAACCTTGGAAAAATCCAGGATATCATTGATAATAATAAGCAGCGCATCGGCGCTGTTCCGGATAATGCTGGCATATTCATACTGATCCGTCTTGAGCTCCGTATCCAGAAGCAGATCCACCATCCCGATCACACCGTTCATGGGTGTGCGGATCTCATGGCTCATATTCGCCAGAAACTCACTTTTCGCCCGCGTCGCCTCCTCGGCGATGAGTTTGGCCTTGCTCAGCTCAACATTGGCCTCCTCCACTTCCTTTCCCCAGTGATTGATTTCCTGGGCAAATAGTTCCGCATCCTCCTTGGCTGCGGTGAGGCGCTGATTATTCAATGCGATACGGCGGGCAATCCGTCTGCCGGTGAAAAGCACCGTAACTGCGATCAGCAGCAGCAGGATGAATTGAAAATAGAAATAGCGCGCATTGTAGCTCATATCCTCTTTATAGATATTCCGGCGGTAGAGGATGGACCTGTAGGACAATTCAGTCTGGAGAGTGCTGATGACGTCGAACAGCTCCCGTCCCCGGGCAAGACAATGGCGAACATTCTTTCCCGGATCCTTGCCGCCCGGAGCAGATCGGACATCTAGAGAAAGACAGAGACTGTCGGTCGTGCTTCGCAGATTGATAATGATCGAATCAAGATTTGTAAACCACATTTTATCAAATCCCAATGATACAGGCTGATAGGAAATTTCCTCGGCGACGAGGTCATAGCTGCCTTCCTGATAATGGACATTGAAACGCAGGGTTCCCCCGTCCCGTACGCAGCGTATGATCTCATCCACCCGGCCCAGTTCCCGGTATATCTGATGACTGACCACCTCGTTTCGCTCCGTTTCCGGGATTCCCAGCAACTGATAATAAAATGTTTCTATCTGCCGCACGCTCGAATCCAGCTTGTCATTGAGCGTCAGCAATTCATCAATATTATGCAGCTGGTCACTGTATCGGTCATTACTCTGATAAATGCGAAAATTAACCAGCAGGATCATCAGCAATCCCATGAGCACAATGAGGATAAGAAGGGAGAGATCGCGATTGATAATTTTACTGAAAAATTTATTCATGGACGGAGCAACTCTCCTTATTGAAGGTAAGATACATGATTTCACAATGAGTGAAAAGCATTTTCCTGCCCTATCCCGCCACGGTTGGCAGTGCCAGTATGCATTTACCCAGTTTCACTCCCTTGCGTGAAAAGATATTATCCGCGATTTCCCGGATGATCCGGGACTGGTTTTTCACGACCACGATTTCCAGACACAGATCATGATCGATATGAATATGATTCGAAAATACGATGCTGTCCGTATGCCGGTGCTGATATCCGGTGAGCTCAGCGTCCAGATCTCTGCGGTGGTGGTCGTAGACATACATGATGACGCCGAAAATCATATCCTCACTCTCCTGCTCCTCCTCGCTGATCATCTGACGAACAAGATCCCGAAGCGCCTCGGAACGGTTGCTGTACCCCTTCATCTGAATATGTTCATCAAATCTCCTGAGCAGATCCCGGTCCATTGATACACCAAAACGGGAAACTTCATCCATGCCGGCTCCTTACTGTTTTTACGAATTTAGCACCAATAATCCTCAAGCTCAATGGCTCGCATACTGAAAGGTGGATTAAGGATGATGAAGAACTCAAATGACAGCTACCTGTGATACAGGGATAACACAAATTCACTCGGATAGGACGGGGCTGCCCCATCTTTCCGAACCCGATGAAATCCATTTTATTTCCCGGCACTTTTCTATAAATTGATGCATCAAACCCGGGTCAATCGGCCTGACTAAGGAGTTCGTGATGAACGTGTTACGCGGGGAAAGGGCAGTGAAGATCCTGCTGTGGCTCATTGCCCTGCACAGTTTAATCGTAGGTATACTGCTCATCATCCTGCCACCGGATTTCATGGTCCGCTTCGGATATAAACTGGTCAATGAACGGTTTTTCCAGATTCAGGCGGGAATTTTCCACCTGGTGATGGTGGCGGCCTACAGCCTGGCAGCCCGGGATCCGCTGAGACGCCGGATTATGGTTCGCTATACGATTATCGTCAAATTCATGGCGACCCTTTTTCTCTTCGGCTATTCTGCACTGATCGGTTTCCTGCCTGCTATCTTTCTCTCGGGTGCGGGTGATTTTGCCATGGGGCTGGCCGTGCTCTATGAAGACCGATGGCTTCAGAAAGAATCCCTCTATGAACACTAAGCCCGTCATCCTCCTTACCGGCGCATCCGGCTTCATCGGCAGGCATTTCATTCAGGAAGCCCGGGAGCATTTCATCATCCATGCCGTGACACTTCACGCCAAAACCCAGATTTTTCCCGATGATCATGAAAATCTCTTCTGGTACCGCTCCGACATCAGCGACGAAGGTCAGGTCCGGGACCTGGTTGAGGAAGTTCTTTCCCGGGGCAGAATTGATTTTGTCATTCATCTGGCCGGATTTTATGATTTCAATTATGACAATAATCCCCAATATCATAACACAAATGTGCTCGGAACCAAATACCTTCTGGAAGCTCTGAAAGGCCGGGATATCCGCCGCTTCATCTTCGCATCCAGTCTGGCCGCCTGTGAATTTCCCGAAGCAGGAGCCGCGCTGGACGAATCCTCTCCGACTGACGGAAAATTTGCCTATGCTGTTTCGAAGCACAAAGCGGAAGAACTGGTGAGGGCCTATTCGGAATATTTTCCCTGCAGCATCCTCCGCTTTGCAGCCATATTCAGCGACTGGTGCGAATACGGCCCCCTCTATGTCTTCCTGAAGACCTGGCTGTCACGCAGCTGGAAGGCCCGGATTCTCGGCGGCAGGGGCCTGTCCGCCATCACCTATCTGCATATTCATGATCTGATCAAGCTCTTTTTCATCGTCATCGGTGAAAGTGACCGACTGAAGCATCTCGACACCTATATCGTCAGCCCCGACCGGCCGACGACCCACAAACAGCTGTTTATCCTGGCAACCTGGTTTTACTACGGCCGCTCCCGGAAACCCTTTTTCATGCCGAAGCGTCTGGCCTGGGCCGGTGTTCTCTTTCTCGATGTGGCCGGTCGCCTGATCCGATTCCGTCCCTTTGAACGTCCCTGGATGATGAAGTATGTTGACCGCCAGCTGACCGTGGACGGAAGCTATACCCGGCAGGAATTGGACTGGCAGCCGACTCCGCGCCTCAGTATCGAACGACGTCTGCTTTTTCTCATTGAACAGTTGAAGAGCTATCCCTACGAATGGCAGGCGAAGAATATGAGGGCTCTAAAAAAACAGCCCTACAGTCCGGACACACTGATCTACGAAGTCCTGGAAACCCAGCGTGATGCGATCATTGATCAGATCTTCGCCTATTTCATGCACGAGCGGAATCATTCCAAATTTCCCAATTACCAGCGCATCCATCCCAATATCCTGCGCCGCGATGTGCTGGCTATCTACCAGTTTCTCAGCATTTCAGTCCGGACCCGGGACCGCATGTCCATGCTCAGCTATGTGAAGGAAATTTCCAAAACGCGCCGGGAAGCAGGCTTCAGCGCCGCCGAAGTGAGCGCGGCACTCAGCGCCGTATCCTCCATCATTTATGAAAACCTCATTGTCCATCCCCGTATCAAACAGTACCGGCAGGATATCTATGATGTGGTGGCCTTCACCTTTCAGCTGCTCGTGGACGAGGTGGAAAATACCTTCGAATATATAGAACGGAGCGAAAACACGAGCTTTCCGCTCAACTGATGTCAATCACGATACCAGAGATAATGCCGATCTGTGAATTATCCTATTGCGGGATAAGACATTAAAAATAATTCGCTGTTACACGTCGTTTCTAACCCGGGATAAAAGCAGTTTATCTATCCTCAGCCTGTAAAGTACAGACAGGGCGCCGACAAGGAGACGATAGATTCCCTTAAAGTCTATCATCATGTCAAAGAATCGTAGCTGTTGATTATTCTGAACTGCAAATTCAAAGATTAACACTATTTTTTTCATCATTTCCAAAGTCAGCGGCATAGAGACGCGATGATAGCTTCGGGCCATAAAATCCCGTATCCGGATCTGGTCGATATTATACAATAATTGTTTATGTACAGCCCTGGGCCGGGATGCCGTACCCTGCATTTGTCGGTACACCGTGCTGATGTCATCCAGCATCTGAACACGACTGTTCAGCTCAAACCATATCCACAGCGGATAATCACCCATCAGCCATCCGGACTGTTCTATATCAATTTCCGATCGGAATCGGAGATAGAGGTCTCGCCGGTAAAAGGTGGTGACACTTGGAATCACATTCTGAAACATCAGCGATCGGCTGCTGTTGATTTCACTGCCGAGGAGTTCGGTTTCGAATTGCTGATTCTCTTCATTATATACACGAGTCCGGCCATATACCAGCCCGCAGTCTTCATGATCCTCCATGTACCGGATCTGGGCCTGCAATTTATGTGGATCATCCCAATAATCATCTCCGTCACAGATGGCAATATATTTCCCGGATGTCCGGGGCAGATTATAGATATGGTTGATTAACCGCACACCTTTCGAATATTGATTTTCCGTCTGATAAACCGGAAGAATACTGTCATATTTTTCCTCATATTCCCGAATGATGTCAGCCGTTCCGTCCGTGGAGGCATCATCATGTATCAATATCTCAAGTCTGAAATTCCCTTCCTGCGACAGAATTCCGTCCAGCGCAGCCCGGATATATTTTTCATGATTATAGGTGATACAGCAGACGGAGACGATGATGTCGTCATTATCCGCAGGAATATCCGATGAGGGAGTTGTTGAAGGGTCCAACACATTCACTTTATTTATGAACACAAAAAATCCGGCCCATGGTTTATGTTATGAATATTTATGTCTTCTGACAATATTTTTAAACAGGGAAAAGGACAAATATCATGATAATACTTAGCGATTTTATTAATATATTCTGCCAGCAGTTACGAGAGCGATTCGTCTCAAGAAAACGGAAACAGGTTAATCGTCCACACCTATAAATAAACTCCAGATCGTTTTGAAGCAAATCACTCCTGAAGACATCATGAATCCCGAATTGAAAACGGCCGTCATGCAGCCTTACACCTTTCCCTATATCGGATATTTTCAGCTGATTAATGCCGTTGATATATTTGTTTTTTATGATGATGTAAATTTTATTAAGGGAGGTTGGATAAACCGGAACCGCATCCTGTCCGGATCCACGGATTACCGGATGACCATTCCGCTGAAAAATATCAGTCCGAACCGGAAAATCTGTGAAACTGAGCTGGCCGGCAAGCAGTTTCAGTTCTGGTATGACAAATTCCGCAAGACCCTGGCACACAGTTATTCCAAAGCCCCCTGTTACAGCGACGCCATGCATCTGATCGAGAGCACGTTTTCGCAGGATTTCCGATTCATTTCAAATCTGGCCATGGCAAGTGTCATGAAAACCTGCGAATACCTGGATCTTGAAACCCGGTTTCAGAAATCTTCCGAATCGTATTCCGGAAACAGGGACCTGAACCGGACGGAACGGCTCATTGACATCTGCAGACGCAACCATTCGGGAACCTACATCAATCCCATCGGCGGACAAAGCCTCTATACAAAAGATGCATTCCGGCAGCACGGAATTGATCTCCACTTTCTATCTTCAGATGATATTCAATATCCACAATTTTCTTCGGATTTCATTCCGAATTTATCCATCATTGATGTCCTGATGTTCAATACAAAAGATGAAATAAAAAATTTCCTGAAAGAATACCGGTTAATATAATGAAAATGAAACGTATCGCCATTCACAGCGTTCCCAGATCGGGCTCCACCTGGCTGGGCAGCATCTTTGATTCACACCCGGCTGTGATCTATAAATTTCAGCCCCTGTTC
Organism: Fidelibacterota bacterium; assembly: GCA_046735395.1. Taxonomy (GTDB): domain Bacteria; phylum Fidelibacterota; class Fidelibacteria; order Fidelibacterales; family DSDE01; genus JBJKQR01. The sequence continues at coordinate 15,580 of JBJKQR010000063.1, forward strand.
TCCTACGCACTGAAAGGATATCTTTCACCCGAATCGGATTTGGAACGGATTTTATCATTTTATCAGGAATTGGAGAACACCCGGGATGATTTCATGGATCAGGCCGACGCCAAAAGCCGGGGCATCGTTCCGGATTTCGCGAAATCATCTCCCCATACCATCGTATACAAGGAAGTCCGCTATCATCACATCATTGAAAATTTACTGATACGGGACAAGGACATAAAAATCATCGGCCTGGTGAGAAATCCTCTGAGCACTCTTGCATCCTGGCTGAAAGCTCCCCGCGAATTCCGCAGCGATCTTGGCTGGGATTTTGAGAAGGAATGGCTGGATGCGCCGTCGAAAAACCAGAACCGTCCCGAAGAATTTTACGGATTCAACAAGTGGATGGACGTCACACTCCTGTTCGAAAGGCTGAGCCGCAGCCATCCTCATAATTTTTATCTAATCCGTTACGAATCCCTGCTGACCAACACCCTGGATGAAGTCCGCAACTTATTTAAATTTGCAGGACTGGAATTTACCGAACAAACTGAGACCTTTATCAATGCCAGCAAAGCCCGCCATACCACTGACAGCTATGGCGTGTACAAAAAAAAGACCGGGCGCGACGATTGGAAAAACAGTTTACCGCAGCAAATCATTGAGACCGTTCAGGCTGAACTGGAGAAAGCCGGCCTGGAATCATATCTGTCCTGACTCAGGCCCGATTGAATTACCGGATTAAAGAGCTTTGACAAACACACGCTGTCCGGCTTCGCCCGGTCACGCTTACGGTGTGTATATAATTTCGGTTATATAGTTCTATTCATTGATTATCAGGGAAATATCGCCGCGGGGATGAACGTCTCCCACAATGGCGGCATCGGCATACCCATCCTGCCTTAACCTGTTCAGCAGGTCATCGGCCCGATTTTCGGGAACCGCGATCAGCAGGCCTCCGCTGGTCTGAGGATCCGCCAGCAGCAGCTTCTCCGCATCACTCATTTTTTCATCAAAGTGACACCGGGCCTTCACGTAGTCAAAATTTTTACGACAGCCTCCGGGAATTACATTCCGGGATACGAATTCCAGCGACTCCCGGATCCGGGGAATCTGTCCGGCCTGAAATACCAGCGTCTTGTCCGCCGCCGCCATCTCAAGTGCATGACCGAGAAGACCGAAGCCGGTAATATCGGTACAAGCCGTAGCTCCGAACTCCGTCATCAGCTCGGATGCCCGCTGGTTGGTATTCATCATGACCGCGATGACTTCCTTTTCCAGCTCTTCGTCCACCAGTTCGCGCTTGATGGCCGTGGTCAGGCTGCCGATACCCAGCGCTTTGGTGAGAATCAGCCGGTCACCGGGCCGGGCTGTGGAATTTCGGATAATACGGTCCGGATGAATGAGGCCGGTACAGCTCAGGCCGAAGAACATCTCCAGATTTTCGATGGTATGGCCCCCGAGCGTCACAGCGCCGGAGCGTCTCACCATGCTCGCCGCCCCCTGATAGATTTTCTTCAGGTCATCGAGGCTCAGGTTGATTTTGTCAAATCCGACGATATTGAGAACATTGATGACCTTCCCGCCCATGGCCCAGATGTCACTCATGCTGTTTGCAGCTGCTATCTGACCGAAAATATAAGGATCATCCACCACCGGCGTGATGAAGTCAACAGTCTGAACAAGGGCGCTGTCGTCGGAAATTTTATAGACACCGGCATCCTCGTTCCCTGTCATATCACACAAAATGCAGGGATCCTCGTGATTCAATTCCCCCAGAAGTCCGCTCAGGTCCTCCGGACCCATCTTAGCGGCTCAACCGGCGCACTGGACATAATGGGTCAGTCGGATATCTCCGGCCATCTGTCTTCCTTTCCTCGTGTCAGTTTCTCTTTCCCGGATCCCCGGAACACACCTGAATGTCTGCCCGGCATACTTCCGAAAATCATGCGGCATATTACGTTCAATTTACAAATATATCAAGCAGGGATATAGCTCAGTTCCGGGTAAGGCGATTCAACAGCAGCACATTGGCCGGTATCCAGAATCCGATGCAGGCATAACGGATAAAGCGGAACAGTTCCTGCGGAGGAAACAGCTTTTTCAGCCCGACATAGAGTCCGAGTACAACGGCGACACCGATCAGCACAATCAGAATTCCCTGCAGAAACCGGGTAACCTGCTCAGGAATCCGCGGGCGAAAGAGAAGATGCCCGGCATAAAAACCGAATAAGGCACCGGTCAGGGTAAGGGCTTCATCTCCGGGAAAGGCCAGCGACAGCAGAAGAAGAAAACTGCCTACGTGAAGAAATTTCCGCATCTCCGTCTGCTCCTCTATGTAAGCTGTAATAAGCGGATGAAATTTCTGGTAGGCGGCAATCACGACAATGGCAAAAGCCCAGCCTCCCAGAATGTCAGACGGATAATGAACACCCAGATAGATCCGTGACAGGGCAATGAAGAAAATCATCACCGCAGCCAGAACAGACATCCAGGATTTTCGAATCAACAAGGCCAGCATGATCCAGAGCGTGGCGCTGCCCTGAGCATGGCCGCTGGGAAAGGCATATCCGGTGGCAGAAATCAAAGCCACCGCGTCAGGCGGCCGGGGAATCTGAAACAGGGCTTTCAGCCAGACATTGAGGAGCAGCGACAGCATGACCACGAAAAAGAGCCGGGTGGATTTGTCCCGGTGCCATGCCCAGTATAACACGGGCAGAATGAGCACATAGAAGGCCTCATCCCCGAAAAACGTGAAAAATCTGAAAAACAGGGTCAGCGCTTCGGATTGAAACTGCTGGAGGAAGTGTATGAGCGTCATGAGCTCTCCTTTCTGCTTCAGCCATTCATCCGTCGGAGAAAGTCCCCGAGGATGATGCGATACAGATCATCTTTCAGAATCGTATCTTCATAGCCATTGTCAATATTCGGATTGTCATTGATCTCCATAATCACCGGGCCGGCAGGCCCTTCCTTGATATCCACGCCGTAGAGGCCGTCTCCGATGAGCCGGGATGCCCTCAGTGCAAGATCGATAATTTCGGCAGGCGCATCATCCACAGAGAAGCATTTCACTTTTCCGGCGGTGAAGCGGTTACCGGCTTCGTCCTGCTTCTTTACAATCTGCCAGTGGTTCCGCGCCATATAATATTTACAGATGAACAGGGGAACATTATTCAGGATCCCGATTCTCCAGTCGAACTCGGTCGCCATGTATTCCTGGGCCAGCAGCAGATCCGAATCGTCAAAGAGACGGCCGGTCAGCACCTTCAGATCCTGGACATTTTTCACTTTATGCACGCCGATCCCGAAGGAACCGTCCGGAATTTTGATCACCATGGGAAAATTCAGTTTATTCGGGAGAAAACGGATACTGCGCCGGTCAATGATATGCGTGTCGGGAACAGCGATGTCATGCGTACGGAACAGTTCGGCCAGGTAGACCTTATTGCTGCAGCGGACAATGGAATCGGGATCATCAATGACCGGAATACCGAGCAGAGCGGCATCCTGGGCAAAGGCGAAGGTATGGTGATCAATGGACGTGGTTTCCCGGATAAAGAGCGCATCGTATTCACTGAGCGAGGAGGCATCGCCTTTCTGGATAAGCCCTACATCCAGTCCCATGTCGGCTCCGATACGGATAAAATTTTCCAGTGCCTTCCGGTTTGACGGCGGTAATTTTTCCTTCTCATTGTAGAGAATTGCCAGCCGCCGGCGGTGAGTGCGGGATTTCACTTCACGCCGGAACCGGCTTTTTATGAAGCGTGACAGTGCATCGAGAAAATTATCCTTCTGATCCGCTTTCCACACATCCTTCAGTGACTGCAGTTCCACCGAGTCCACGATGAGTTTCTTCTGGCCATGCCAGCGGACGAGAAGAGCCGGCGCGGGGAAATAGTCATAAATGACGGAGACGGCCTTTTTCATATTCGCATCCAGACCGCTCCCGAGAAAAATATAGAACTCTCCGCTGCTGTTTTCATTTTCACTTTTCAGGCGGAATCCCTTCTGGGCAATCAGATCATTCATCTCCTTGAGTATGGGTTTCAGACGCCGCTTCCAGTTCAGAGCCAGAAGTATATCCACAGAGGGGATCATGGCCTCTCCGCGTGCCTGGGCCAGCAGAGACGAATAATAGCCGCGGCCGAGGTAATCGGACTGGCGGCAGAGATTGATGATTTCAAAGGTCCGTGAATAGCGTTTCTGACTCAGAGTATAGCTGCCCAGCAGATAATCATTGACCATGACCGTATCCAGACTGTCCATGGATTCAAGCTCAGGCACATGTTCATCAAGGATGACAATCGGTTTCAAAAAAGTTTCTCCATTCTCAGGGCGGCACTGCCGTCTTCGTAAAAATGTTCATAAGCTCCGAAGCGCCGGAATCCGTCCCTTTCATAGAATCGGATGGCACTGAAATTATCCGGGCGGACTTCGAGAAGCAGTCGTGTCAGACCCCTCCGCCGCAGCTCGTCATAGACGGCATCCATCAGTTCACGGGCAAGTCCCCGATTCCGGTATTCGGGCAGTACGGCCAGGCTGTAGAGCCGGCAGGACCGGGAATTTTTCCGGAAAAATACCAGGGCGTAGCCTACCGGAAGGACTCCATCCACAGTACAGAGAATCCGTTTTCCGGGATGAGCCAGATATCTGCGAAAAGCCCCGCGTGAAAGGCGGTCCGCCGCGAAACACCGTTCCTCAATGGCCAGAAGCGGGTCAATATCGTCCGATCGGGCAATGCGGATCATAGAACCTGCGGATGATAATGAAAAAGGGTGCGGATCATATTCATGGTTTAATTTAGATGCTTTGCAGATTTCCATCACTAATTATTTATCTGGAGAATAATATTCAGGCCTGTCTTTGCATCGGCTGCGGCGATGTCGATCAGATTCATTCATCGGCGCAGCAGCAGCTTTTTCCATGTGGAAGGACGGCTCCATTTCAAAAGGCTCTGACGCATCCTCAGCAGTTCAATATCCTCGTAAAAACGAAGGAAAAAGAGGAAAGCGGGAAAAAGAGCCGCGATAAGAATCTTCAGGGCAATCCCCGGCTCTTCCTTCAATCCGAGGAAATAAAAAGCTGCATACAACCCGCCTCCGGTCAGGATCAGTTTCAGCAGCTTGGAATATTCATAAGGGATGGGATATTTTGCTGTCGAATCCCGCAGTGTGAGGAAAAGCAGCAGGACAGAGGACAGAACTCCGGCCCAGACCGCGCCTGTACTGCTCCAGGTCCGGATGAAGATAACATTCAGAATGATGCTGACAGCCAGCGTAATCAGCGTTTCCCTCGCCAGGCTGGATGTTTCGCCGGAAACATACAGACCGAGCGAAGCAACCGCCCTCATACCGGCCGGAATATAGGCTATAATCATTACGGGAATCAGCGTTGCCGCCGGCCAGAAATCCTGATTTCTGCCGAAGAACCAGAGCAGTTCATGACTGAACAGCGATAAGATCAATCCGGCCCATACCAGCAGAAGCGTAAAGTAGGTCATCATCTTCGAATAATAGCGAAGAGCTCCCGGCTGTCCGTTCTTTTTAAACGCGATGGGCAGAAATCCCAGGGTGAAGCTCTGGATAAACACCATATTCAGAACACCTGCAATCCGGCCGGCCAGGTTGTAGAGACCAACCTGCTCATAATTATCCATTGCCTTGAGAAAATAATTTCCGCCATTATTCAACAGCATGGCTGCCAGACTGCTGACGATCAGCGGAAGGCCGAAACGAAGCGCCTGACGAAAAATGACAGGATCAAAACGGAGATCGATTTTCCGGAGCTGAAGAGGAATCAGCACCGCTGCGAGAAGCAGGTTTCCGGCCAGGCTTGCCATCAGCACACCGGCTACACCCATATTCCATTGCAGAATTAATAGGATGGTGAGTCCGAGGGTGACCATCAGCTTGGACAGTGTCGCCGTGATGTAGAGGAAACTCTTTTCCCGGGCCCGAACCGTACCCAGGAAAAATGTATTCAGCACGCTCACTCCCATAATCCAGCCGCTGAGTCGGAAATACCGTGTAAATTGCAGTTTATCATGAAAAAACATTGCCAGAACCGGAGCGGATACTTGAAAAAACAAGCCTGCGCCCACCGCAATCACGGCCATGACCGACAGATAGGTGAACATCAGCGGATCGCCCTCCCTCTGCCTCTCGCCCGAGGGTGCATAGCGAAGATAGGCCTGCGGAAATCCGATCACCAGAACCTGCACTGCAATGGCCACAGTAATTTCAAAAATACTCAGAACACCGAAGTCCTCAAGGCTGAGCCTGCTCGTATACAGGGGAAGCAGGATCAATCCGGCCAGTTTGCCGCCCAGGTTGCCGAAACTGTAAACCAGAGAATGACGAAGTGTCTTTTTCAGATCATCAAGCACTGCGCCGGCCTTTTCCCCACTGATCCGGAAAGTCGTTGTCCAGGCTCATTCTTTCCGACCAGGTGGCCGTGACGACCAGAGTGTCTCTCAGCAGCTGCAGCGTGAAAACGATCAGTTTTTTCATGAACTTGTGAAAGGGAAGAGCATTTTTCTGCATGAAGAGAACCTGATGTACATCCATTCCACCGTCAAAAAGGATTTTGCAGAGTGTGTAGGGCGTAAACCAGAACCGGTGGTCGCTGTTGATAACCTCCCGGGACCGCAGAATATTCAGAAAATTATCCAGGCGAAAGGCATAGGGAACGGTCACAATGATGGCGTCGGCAATTCCGGAGAATTGACGGGACAGAGACCGGAGGAAGGCGACAGGATTTCCGATATGCTCCAGAACATCCGGAACCAGCAGAACATCAAAATGATCTTCAAGAATCTCCGGGGGAAGCGGATCCCGGGACACATCAACGCAGTACAGGTCGCTGATCCCGAATTTTTCCGTTACATAGGCCATCCCCACGGCATCTATGTCAATGCCCACACAGCGGGAAGCAGTCTGAAGCAGCCGGGCATGCAGCCAGGTTCCGTCACCGATTTTCTTTTCCACCAGGGGAAGATGATCCATAAATCCCATATGAATAATCCGTTTGCCGCGAACCGCCTCCATCAGGTACTCATCGCGGTTCAACTCCGCATTTCTTTCACCGGCCAGATTGATTCTCAATCCTTTATGGAATGCCGAACCCCGGATATAATCCCGGATACTATCTGACAGCTGCATTGCCCCCTCCACCTGAAATTTCAGGTATTATACTCAAATTCCCCTGAATCTCATATGGAATTCATCCCTGCAGATCCGGAATTTTTCACAACTGTCAAATCCTGCCGTCCAATAAGCTATAGAATATGAAAGCTCAAATAAATAAATTACAGCAATGCTGAAGAAAACAGATCGTAGATCACAAATAATGGAAACCCTATGAAGAATATTGTTGTGACCGGGGCAGCAGGCTTTATCGGAAGTCATCTGACTGAAACTCTCGTAAAAATGGGAATGAAGGTAAAAGCCTATGTACATTACAATTCAAATGGAAACACGGGAAATCTCCGTTTTTTACCGGCCGAAATTCAGAATGAGGTTGAAATCGTTTTCGGAAACATAGAAGATCCCTTTTCCGTCGAAAAGCTCATTCAGGGTGCGGACACGGTCCTTCACCTGGCTGCACTGATTGCCATCCCCTACTCCTATACTGCTCCCGGCAGTTATGTCAGCACAAATATCAGCGGGACTCTCAACGTGCTGGAGGCATGTAAAAAGTATGACGTGAGCAAGATGGTGCATACATCCACCAGTGAAACCTACGGTACCGCCCAATATACTCCCATCGATGAAAAGCATCCCATGCAGGGCCAGTCACCCTATTCAGCCAGCAAAATCGGGGCGGACAAAATAGCGGAGAGCTATTACCGATCCTTCAGCCTGCCTGTGGCCACCATCCGTCCCTTCAATACCTACGGACCCCGTCAATCCGCCCGAGCAGTCATTCCCACCATCATCAGCCAATTGCTGCAGAATACGGATAAACAGTTAAAATTAGGCGCTCTCACTCCGGTTCGGGACTTTAATTTTGTATCCGATACCGTGAACGGATTTATCCGGATTGCTGAAAATGAAAAATCCGTGGGAGAAGTCATCAATATCGGTTCCGGAAAAGGAATTACAATCGGTGAAACTGCCCAGAAACTGATTGAGATGATAGATCCGGAATTTGAAATAAAACTGGACAGCATCCGGAAACGGCCGGAAAAAAGCGAAGTTTTCGAATTACTCTGTGACAATACGAAGGCAAGGGAATTGCTCGGCTGGAAACCGCTCACCTCTCTTGATGAGGGCCTGAAACAAAGCATCGAATATATCCGGAACCATCCCGATTTCATTAATTCAACAATTTATAATATTTAGGGAAGACAGGCATGCAGGTATTCATTTTAGCAGGCGGCAGGGGTACCCGGCTGAAACCGTACACCATAACCCTCCCCAAGCCGCTCGTACCTGTCGGGGATTATCCCATTCTGGAACTGATTATCAGACAGTTGAAAACACATGATTTCAAGGAGTTTGTATTCGCCGTCGGCCACCACGCCCAATTAATTCAAAGTTATTTCGGCAGGGGTGAAAAACTGGATGTGGACATCCGCTATTCATTGGAGGAAAAGCCACTGGGAACAGCCGGCCCCCTCTCACTGATCGACGGTTTTCAGGATAATTTTCTGGTCATGAATGCCGATGACCTGACAAATCTGGATTACAGTGCCTTTTTCCGATATCATATTGATAACAAAGCGGATATAACAATTGCCACATACAAGAAAACACAGAAGGTGGATCTGGGCGTTCTGCAGCTGGATGAGAATGGCCTTCTGACCGATTATATAGAAAAACCGACCTACGACTTCAATGTCAGCATGGGTATTTATGCCTTCAATAAAAGTGTTCTTCAGTATATTCCGAAAAATGAATATTTCGATTTCCCGTCATTGATTAAAGTTCTGCTTCAGAAAAATAAAAAGATCCTCAGCTACGGACATGAGGGAATTTGGCTTGATATCGGCAGGCCGGAAGATTATGAAAAAGCCATCAGCGTCTTCAGCGAAAACCCGGACAAATTCATAGGATCCGATCTGTGACCAAAGTTCTCATCACAGGAGCGAATGGCTATACCGCTCAATTTATGAGACAGTACCTGCAGAATTCCGGTACTGCGGAAGTCCTGTGTACGGATATGAATTCAAATAAGGGATTGATTGATTACCGCATTGATCTGACGGAATTTGCAGATGTTCACCGGATTATAAATAAAGAACGGCCGGACATCATTATCCATCTGGCCGGACTGAACCGGTCCCCCTCCTTCAAAGATTTTTACCGGGGAAATGTTTATCCCGTCATCAATATTCTGGAAAGTATAATTCAGGCGGATTTACCGGATACGCGCATTCTGACCATCAGTTCAGCAGCGGTTTATGGCAGAAATTCCGATCTGATCAGCGAAACAGCACCCACGAGCCCTGTGAATTGGTACGGGAGCAGCAAAGTTGCCATGGAAGCGGTCTGCAGGCAGTATGTAAACAGTCACGATCTGAAAATCAGCATCGCCAGAACCTTTAACATTCTCGGACCGGATCAGCCTGCGGACTTTGCCGTTGCATCCTTCGCGGATCAATTGACCCGGATCGGCCGGGGACTGGCGCCGAATACCCTGTCCACAGGTAATCTGGACACATTCCGTGATTTCATTGATATCCGGGATGTGGTAAGTGCCTACTGGACCATCATCAACTCCAACGAGAGCTGCGGCACCTTTAATGTGGCCACGGGGCAGGCAGTCAGAATCCGTTCGGTACTGGACAGGTTAATTGAAATTTCTGGACTGCAGGTAAATATCGTACAGGATGAAAGCCGGATCAGAAAGAACGATATTCTGGTTCAGGATATTGATAATTCAAAACTGAAAAGCCTGGGATGGTCGAGACAATTTTCCCTGGATCAGACCTTAAACGATCTGATGGCATCATTTAATGCGCGTTATCCGGCCTGATCGCCGGATGCCCCGACTTTATAATTTTCATCAACAAGATTCCGGATAAAGTCATCTCTCTTTGAAAGGCTGAAGGTGCTTTTCACTTCCCGGGAAATCGCTTCCGGAGAATAACTGGTCATTTCAAGTGCCTTGCGGAGCTGCGCTTCCGCTTCGTCGGCCGATTTTTGCCTGACTAAATATCCGTATTTTTCCGTCAGGGCCGTCATCCCCGAGACAGCGGACGTTACAGGAATGCAACCGGAAGCCAGAGCTTCTATGACAACTGTCGGCAACCCCTCATACAGGGAAAAAAGGGCGAAAACCTTTGATCTTGAATAAAGATCTATCAGATCCTCCTGATCCAGAAAACTGTAGCTGGTAACATTTTCCGGAAGCGCGGATTTTTCCTTCATGGAGTCGGAAAGTCCCACAATGACAAACTGAATTTCCGGCATGCGGGCCGCCACCTCCAGAAGCAGATCAAGGCCTTTCAGCATCATTCTCTTCTTCGTTCTGGCTACAGCAACCGTCAGAACCATGTTCTCCTTCGGCCCCACCCGCCAGCTGTCCCGGATTGATGTGGGAAATACGGTATAATCAAATTTGCTGTTGACCAGTGTCGTCACACCGCTTTCAATTCGCTCATCCGGCAAAAATTTATTTTCATTATGGATAAGGCATTTGTCAACCGGTAACAGCCTATGAGCATATTTCATGCTGTTTACGACAAAATATTTCCGTATCCCCAGCGGTCCGTAAATATTCCCGATTCTGTATTTTTCGATATACTGACAGTCGCTCCCGCCCAATACGAGGTAAGTCTTAATCCCGAAAATTTTCCCGAACGCAATGGGCAGAAAGGAATGATAATCGGCGAACCAGATATAGATCAGATCACTGCCCGGCCCATTGACAAGAAGGAACAGGAATTGTCTGAAAATGTTCTTCAAAGCCCGGAAGAATGTGTCTGCCCTGAATTCAAAGTTCCTGACTCGGGAATACTTTTGAAACAGCTCTCTGTCAATTCTGACAAAAGATGAATCTGATGGAAAAATGAAAAGAACTTTCTTCAAATTAGACCTTCTGACAATGAGGTTGATTCGTTTTTTTATTTCTGGCCCTTCAAACTTCAGCAGTATAATCTTCGTTTCTGAAAAACCCGGTTTACCGCTCTCAGAATCTCATTTCTGTTCCAGCAATCCGAAGAGCACATGCCACAGATCCATGAAATCCGGTGTCTCCGGTTCCCGCGGATAGGTCATGGCATTCTTTTCCAGATGAAGGATTTTTGAGGGACGGTGAGAGAGCACCATGATGGACGATCCGAGCAGAATGGCTTCCTGAACATTGTGCGTAATGAACAGGATGGTCGTCCGGAATTCCTGCCACAGCTGAACGAGTTCCTTCTGCAGGATGCGCCGTGTCTGGGCGTCCAGCGCTCCGAAGGGTTCATCCATCAGCAGAATGTCCGGATTCAGGGCCAGAGACCGGGCAATGGCCACACGCTGGCGCATGCCGCCGGACAGCTGATTCGGGTATGCATCCCGGAACTGGCTGAGATGAACGAGATCCAGAAATTTTTCAGCAATTTCCTGCCGTTCCGCCTGCGATGCGCCCACTCTGTTCAGTTTCAGCGGATATACGATATTCTGCAGAACCGTCTTCCAGGGAAAGAGCTGATTGAAATCCTGAAACACCATGAGCCGATCGGGGCCAATCCCGGAAATCGGAGTCCCGTTCACCCGGATATCCCCGGAGTCCGGATTTTCAATACCCGAGATGCAGCGGATCAGCGTACTCTTTCCACAGCCGCTGGGGCCCAGAATGGTTAGGAAGCCCCCTTTCTCCAGGTTGAAATTGATGTTATTCAGTACATTCAGTTTTTCGCCGTTCAGCAGATAGGATTTATTGAGTCCCGATACGGTCAGTCCTTCCATTATGCGCTCATCCCCCATTTTCTCACCGTATTTTTCTCAAGCAGGTTGAGAATGAGCTCATCCATAATGATTCCGATGATGATCACGGCCACCAGGCCTGCAAAGACACTGGGGATTTCCATGAAATAGCGTGTCTTGTAAATGTACCAGCCGATTCCGCCGACCATACCGGCCGCTCCGAATACCATTTCAGCAGATACCAGCGCGCGCCAGCTGCGGGCCCACGCGATCTTTATTCCGGAGAGAATGTAGGGAAAGGCATTCGGTACCATAACCGACCAGACCAGTCTCACACCCTTCAGCCCCAGATTCCGCCCCAGCTCGATCTGTATTTTCGGTATGGATCGAAATCCGGCCAGGCTGTTCACGATGAGTGGCCAGAGAATGGAATGGACAATGATAATGATAATCGCCTGGGTTCCCAGCCCGAAAAGCAGCATTACAATGGGCAGCATGGCTATTCCCGGCAGCGGATGCATGATGGATATCACCACCTCCAGAATGGCCTCCGTGGTCTTGGAAACCATGGCAAGAGCCGTCAGGCCGAAGGCAAGAATCATCCCGATGGTGATCCCGGTAAAAATCATGTAAAGGCTGTAGCGGACATTTTTCAGGAGATCACCGTGAATTGAATTTGTCCACAGTGCTTTCATGACGCTGTGAAAGGGCGGCAGAAGCTGACTGCCGCTCAGGGTAGGCCCGATTTCCCAGAGGAGAATAACCAGAATCAGAAAACTGCTCTTGATAATCCGGATCCGGATCCGGTCCTGCCGGGCCTGAATGGTTTGAACATCATTTGCCATATTTACTGCCACATCAGGTCTTTAACGGAATCCGTATTTTTCTCCACATAACCTGCATTATTCATAAAATCCAGGAATTTCAGAAGTCCTTTCGGTTCACCGCCGAAGGAAACGCCGCCCCAGTTGAGGTACTTGATCACAGTACTCCGGTCCAGTTTCAGTTCCGAAGCCAGAATGTCGACAACCGGATCTGAGCCTTCATTGACCAGATCAATGGCTTCCAGAAGAGCTTTGCGAAATGCGGTGAAGAGTTTGGGATTCCGTGCTTTCAGTTTCCCGGTCGCGGCAGTTACGAGAAAGGTAAAATCTCCGCCGAAGGCATCCCTGGAGGCATTGACGACCTGGTGAATACCGGGCGCCTCCAGTTCCTTGAAAATAAAGGGCGGGCTCGTAAAATGTCCGGTGATCTCCACTTTGTTCAGAAGGGCATTCACACCGTCCGGATGGGCCATGGCAATGATGCGGTCATCCAGGGCCTTGGGATTACCCAGCTGCTTTTCCGCCGCCATGGAAAGAAGAATATGCTGAATGCTGCCCGGACTGGGAAGGGCGATCTTCATATCCGGTGTAAAATCCGCCAGCGTCTTCACATCAGGATTATTTGTCTGCAGCCCCAGCGGCATTTCACAGAGAGGTGTGAGAATCTTGAAATCATAGCCCTTGGCCCAGGCAATGAGAAAAGGCGGAACTCCCATGGAACCGATATCAATGCTACCGGCAGCCATTCCCTCACGGATGGCGCCGCCGCTTCCGAGCTGAACCCACTCAACTTCCGCATCGGGATAATATTTTTTCAGAAGATCCATTTTTTCCATGATCATCAGCGGAGCATAGCCGAGGCCGAACTGCTTGGCGATGACAATGCGATTATCAGATGTCTTGCCGCAGGCCGACATCATCAGCAATGAAATCAACAGAATAAGTATGGAGCCCCTGGCACCGGTTAATCGTGACATTTCTACCTCCCGTTTTCTTTTTCCTGCCTGATTCAGGACTGCTTCAGACCCGATATTCTCCTCCGTCATAGAAAATCTGATCATAATAGCGGATCGTTTTCCGTGTCGACCGGATCAGGGTCTGCTGAGCCATCAGCTGCTCCCGTGTGATATCACCGAGAATATAATCAACCGCCAGGCGCGGAATATTGACATTTTCCTGATGAACAAAGGTGGAAACCCGCGGGTTTATCTCCATGAGTTTGCCGCCCTTGAACTGAATATTGATAAAATAATCATAGTCTAATATACGGATAATTTCTTTTGCCATTTCCTGAAATTCAGGATTGCCCACCATCTGAAAATACATGGCCAGACCCGCTCTCATCTTTTCCCTTGTCTTGGTGAAACCCAGCAGAATCTCGCCCTTTTCACAGAAGGCATCGTAGGTCACTTCCTCCCCTTCCATGAATTCGCAGACAAGCAGGTCGGGAAAACGGGCGCTGCGTGACAGAATTTCGTAGGAATCCTCCAGCGTCATGGTGCTTTCCTCAATGCGTTTTCCCAACAGGGATCCCAGTGGATCGCGGTCTTCGGCCAGGATCCGGAACCCACGTGAGCCCTTGCTCACAGCGGGTTTGAAGCACAGCTTGCGTTTCGGATATCCCAGATCCAGGGCCGCCTGCCGGAATTCGTCCGCTGTCTGCACCGAGATGACATCCGGCAGTTTTATGGAGCTTCCGGCAAAAGCCCGGTACATCAGCGCCTTGTCATCACAGGGCTGGACGCTGTCCTGACGGGCCATCAGCAGAGGCCGGCCACCGGCATAATCTGATTTATAATAGGGTGACAGGGCCATTACATCCGATGAACTCTGGGGAAACAGCAGGTCCACATCATAGCGTTCAGCAAGGTCAGCCAGAACATCAGGGTAGGATGGGTCGCTGCCGGCCGGAACGGTATGAAAGGCGTCGCAGAATGTCTTTCCGGCTGCCTCCGGGTTCATATCGGTTCCGATGATCTCCACTTCCGCGTCTTCCCTGTCCTTCAGGGCGTGAATCATGGTGATGGCACCGGGACAGCCTACCGTTGTCAGTAAAATTTTTATCTTTCTCATTCTTCTTCCTTTCCGGTCACAAGGCTGCGGGAAGACGGTCCCATATTCATCAGCAGATCAATCACCGACAGACGCGGGATGAATTCACCCCACAGCTGCTTATAGGCATCAATCTGATCATCAAGATAGGTCAGTGTGATTCCATTTTCCTTCAGCAAATTTTCATCGTTATAATCCCGTGCGCCACTCCCGCTCAGATAGATGTCCGCAGCTTCACTGCGGCACAACTCAACAATGAGTTCGCTTTTGGCCGGGGGGGCATCCGTAATATCCGAAAGTCTGCGGATCCGGGTCCTCAGACCCAAATAGGCAACAGTTTCTTCGATAAAGGCAATATTCAGGGAAACAGGATCACCATGAGTCATGATAACTCTTTCGATCATGGGGAAAATGTCGGCATAAAAGGGGGCACGGGTATAGCTCATGCGGAGCGTCTGCAGATGCTTTTCCTTCCAGGAATCACTGCTGAAACTGACTTCTGTGTAGAGGGCCTTGCCCATAAGTCCTTTCGGCGTGGTAATGGGCACCGACAGATAGATGGCTCCATTGGGCGTCTTGATCAGATTCCGGGCCGCCACACTCCTCCCCCGTGGAAACTGTACCGTATCCAGGATCACGAAAATATCACTGTGGGCGATTTTCCGGAAATAGCCGATCCAGGGAAGATAATTGGGTTGGTGCATGGACAGAATCATAGATATTCCCCAGCCTCCAGTCTTCCCAGAATGCTGCGGAATTCCTTTTTTTCGGCCAATTCCTCCGGATAGGAATTGAAGGGAAAAAGGGCAGGAAGTCCGCTTCTCAGCTGCAGCTCATAGTTCCATAAGGTCCGACAGCGTTCCTGAAGTGCATGAAGCACTTCCGCGGGATGACTGCACAGGTCCGCGTAGTCCACGGTCATCACATTGTCCGGATAGACCTCCGCCTGCCGACGGTAATATTTCCTGAGCAGAAAAACCTGGGCCGCGATCTGCTCCCGGGCCGGCAGATCCCGGATCTGTTCGTATTCCAGCGGTACATATGACCACCAGATACGTTCATCACCATAATATTTTCTCCGGGCATTCAGAATACTGACAGCCGCATCCGCCGGATCTCTGCGGATATGAATAAAGAGTGTGCGGGGCATTTCCTCGATAAACCGGCCCACGTGATACCCGGCCAGGATATTCTTTGCCACGAAGGGCCGGGAAAATTCGGCCTGAATATTCAGTATTATGAGCCGCAAGGTCTTCCAGTCAATGGAGGATTCAAGTTCTGAAGACC
The DNA here is from genome assembly GCA_046735395.1 of Fidelibacterota bacterium. GTDB lineage: Bacteria > Fidelibacterota > Fidelibacteria > Fidelibacterales > DSDE01 > JBJKQR01. The sequence goes on from JBJKQR010000063.1 coordinate 31,586, forward strand.
GGACGATATGGGACAGACTTCCCTTTTTCAGATGGTATTTCCAGAAATATCCGAATTCATGGATATCCCGGAGAGACTTCGTCGTGGCAAATTCTGACTGAAAATCACTGGACCCGGCCGAAGCCGACAGGTTTCGAAAGAGTTTCAGAGCGGTAAGCGGCGCCCGATAGAAGCGGGCATGAATATTATCGATATATGCGGCATCAATTCCCTGGGACAGCACCTGTGACAGGAGTGTGGTTCCGGAACGGGGAGCACCCAGTACATAAATAGCCGGATGGATCATCTGTTCCTGGTCGCGGTATAATGACTGCTCAAGCTCTGCCAGAGCATCATTCACCTGGTCCTGAAACTGCTCGTTCTCCCTGCTCTTGACGTATTTCCCGCGGCGCGAATCATAAAAATCGCTGAGTTTGTCAGGCTCGGAGCCTTGTTTCATATCAGCCACCGTATGACTTCGAAGGTCTCAGCATAGCCGTTTCCCCCGATCTGAACTCCACGCGTCCGGGCCAGCGACCGGATGAATTCGGAGGTCGCGTAATTTCGGGATTTCTGGGAATTATAGGCTTCCAGCGCGTAAATTTTCTTATCTATATGCCGTTCTTCCAGCCGGACAAAACTCTGGGTCTGAAAGGTGAAATTATTCCAGGGAACCTCATATCCGAGAAGCGTGGTCTGCTTGAAGGCCCGCAGTCCCTCCATGGCAACAGTATAATGATCCTGATGCGTGTCATGCACCGAAGGCATGAAGACCATATCCGGCTCCAGTTCCCGCTTCATCCGGACCATTTCCTCCAGCACATCCTGCCGGACATAGTTCAGCTTCCTGACCGTAAACCCGAAGATCAGCAAATTCTGCGGCGGGATATCCAGTCGCTTTGTGGCTTCCTTCACCTCGATTTCCAGAATATTTTCGGGCAGACCCGCCGGCACACTTTCCTTTGCCGTACTGAAGGCAGCATAATAAACGTCAGCGCCTTCTTCATAAAATTTTGCGATACTGCCACCGCAGCCGAATTCACCGTCATCCGTATGCGGAGCCAGGATCAGGATGCGTTTTCTGTCTTTCATGCATTCTCCCGTGACATATAGGTTTGCAGATTAAACTCACGCCGTTTGAAACGGTCGCTGTCAATAAACATGTTTTTCCAGATCATCAGGCCGGCCATGATCCAGAGAAGGTTGTAATGCCAGCGCAGACCCGGATGCGCGTCCGTATCCAGAATACGCTGTATGTAGGCAGGATTGAACAGTCCCTCCCTCTTCACAGCTTCCGGGCTGAGCACGCTTTCCACCACACCCTTCAGATCCTTCTTGTACTGCAGATACGGATTCACGCTGAATCCCCATTTTTTCTTTCGCACAATGGACTCGGGCAACAGACCTTCCATACTCTTTCTGAACAGCGCCTTCGGCCTGCCCCGATGCATCTTCAGATGCAGCGGAAGGGAAAAACCGAAATCCACCAGGTCCCGGTCCAGGAAGGGAACCCTCTCCTCCACCCCGTGAGCCATGCTCATCCGGTCATCAACCAGTAAATAATCATTCACCATTTTGGTATGAAATTCAGTATATAATACTTGGTCAAGTCCAGAATATTTATGAACCTGTTCAAAATAAGGTGTGAACTGGTCCCGGACACGGATTCCCAGCTCTCCCGCTATTTTATTTCGAAAGGATTCCGAATAGATCATCCGGTGATTTCCCTGATCCATATCCCACACATTACGGAGGATGAGATACTGTTTTTCCATATCACCGATGGCCAGAAGCGCCTGAATACCCCGCCGGTATTCGTCATGGCTCAGTTTTCCGTATTTTGTCTGCAGACGGAACAGCAGATCGGATTTCCAGGCACCCAGTTTCATCATCCATCGGGGCACATGGCCAGCCGCAGATGAAACGGGATAGAGCAGCGTATGAATATCATAGCCGGCCAGCAGTTCGTCACCGCCCAGTCCTCCCAGTACAACGGAGATATCCTCCTTGACGAAGGAGGACATATTGAAGCCCTGCAGCAGGTTAATCTTCGGTTCCTCGGCATGCCAGAGCACCTCGGGAAATGCGGTGAGCGGATCCATCGCCAGACTTTTTGTATGATGTTCCGTTGCGAAATGCCGCGCGATTTTTTCCGCGTCCGGAAATTCATCACTCGGTTCATTGAATCCCAGCGTAAAGGTCCGGATATGATCCACGTTGAGTTCCCGCATTTTCTGAACCAGAGTGGACGAATCCATTCCTCCCGACAGGTAGACTCCCAGCGGCACATCGCTGATGAGCTGTCGCTGAACCGCATTCTTCAGGTGGTACTGCAGCTCTTCCATCGCCTGCTCTTCCCGCAGACGGGGATTGATATTCATGCTCTGCTGAAAATACCGTTCAAGCCTGGTCCGTCCCTTTTCCCATACCAGATAATGGCCGGGACGCAGCCGTTTGATACCCTGAAACAGCGTATCGTCTCCGGGCGTATAGCGCAGGTTGAGATGCTCGTGAAAACTCCTCCAGTTCACCTCCCGTTTCACGCCCGGGTGACACAGGATGCTCTTCTGTTCCGACGCTGCAATGAACAGCTGTCCGTCATCATAATAATGAAGCGGTTTGATGCCATAGTGATCGCGGACCAGAATCCATTTCATGTCCTTCATATCCATGAGGATGAAGGAGAAGATACCGTTCAGACGGTGAAACCAGTCGACCGACCACTGCAGATAGCCGTTCAGAAGAACTTCCGTATCGCTTTCCGTCACAAACTGCTGTCCTAAAGACTTGAGTTCTTCTCTCAGCTCGCGGTAATTATAGATTTCTCCGTTGAAAACAACGGCCAGGCGGCCATCCCGGGAAAACATGGGCTGATCGCCGGTCTGAAGATCAATGATGGAGAGTCGGACATGGCCCAGGCTCATGTCTCCCTTGCAGAATAGTCCGTCCGCATCAGGCCCGCGATGCTTCATGATCGACATCATCTCCCGGAAAATCGATTCCGGAGTTCCACCCTTCTCTATGCTTCCTACGATGCCGCACATACTGTCACAACCTGTTCATTTTTTTCAGGGCTCTGTATTTATCCATATACATCCGCATTATATTTCCAGGCCTGTCGTATCCGGAAAATTTGTGCTGATAGCCTATCAGTTCATCCCGTCCGCTCAGTGTATGCAGCAGCTCGAGCTGAAGCAGAACCAGACGATAATACCCGATGGAACAGGGATCCGGCTGCGGGTAATGGGGCATGCTGCAGAGATTGAAGCGAAGCCAGTAACCCATATCATAGTCCGGAAGCCGCTGAATGAGTCCCTCGATCCCTTTTTCGAAAATTTTCACAGCCCGGTCGTGTGAGGATTTATCCAGGGATTCAGGAACCGCGCGGATAAAATCAAAAACCCCCAGAAGTGAAAAATTGTGCCCGTCAAGCACCGCCGTCGGCGCTTCCGCCGTATATTCTTCATAAATCGGAGCGTTGCTGTCCGCAAAGGCAGCGACGCCACCTTCGGAAATATCAACTTCAAAAGGCAGGAGTGCCCGGCCGGCCGTTCGCAGATACTCCTCCCTCCCCGTCATCTGCCAGGCCCGAAGCAGAACAGACAGTGCACGGCTTTGAGCAAAGGCGCTTTTCCAGGGCCTGAAGACCCGGTATTCCGGTTTGGGAATATCCGTCAGCCAGTAAGAACCCAGCGTGTCATCCTCAGAAACCGACTCCATGAACCAGTCGGCAATCCGCAAAAAATGATCCCGGACCTCCCCCTCGCCCTCACTGATCCAGCGATTGAATCTCGCCAGAGCATATTGTCCGATTGAAATGGGATAATAATGCCGCCGGGGATTTTCCACATCCACATAGGCATCATTCATGGGAATCCCCCTCGCGTCAAAACTGCTGATCAGCCGATTCAGCTTCCGGGGATCATCTTCAAATAGAAAATAATAGTGACCGAGTTTTTGTGAAAACAGGTCATCCGACAGTAAAAAGGGAGCTTCCCGTTTCCGGATATCCCGGAGAAATTTTGCTGCCATTTTTGACAGTTTATGAAGCTTTGCCATCAGTCATGGAATCCATCAGTTCAGCCAGTTTGCGTACGTTATATCGCACATGATACTTATTTTCCGACTCTGCTTTCGTCGGTGCCGGCAGGGTCCGGTTCTGGAGCTGGTGCAGCAGATAGCTTTTCATTCCCGTCTGGTCTTCGATATCAAAGACCCGGCCCCGACCCGTATCGGTCATCATGTCCTGCAGGACTCCCCCGCTGCCGCCAATGACCATAATCGGCGCCCGGAGAGACAGGTAATCATAAATTTTTGTTCCCACACTCTTGTCGGCATACCCGCTTTCAGCCTGAATTTTCAGAAACAGCGACGCGTCCCGGGCAAGCTCCAGCATGGATGCCTTCGGCATGTAATCCAGAAAATCGCAGTGAATCTCCTCGAGGGATTGAAAGCGCTCGCGGTATTCCCCGAACACCGAACCGATGAAGGTCAGCTGGATCTGATTTTTCTGCCTGCTGTCGAGGCTGTTCAGAAGCGTCAGAAAAGGGGCTGGATTCTGGGATTTTGCCAGATGGCCGAAATAGTAGATCCGGAATTTTTCCGATGGTACAGGCGTTCCGCCGATATCTTCATATCCGTTGTGAATAACTTCATATGCCGGAGCTCCCTTCTTCACGAAGGTCTCGCCCAGGCCGGCACTGACAGTCGTTACACAGGAAACACATGAAAGAACTTTTCTCTCAAGCCTGCGGTTCAGTCGGTCGGTCAGACTCAGACGCCGCAGTTCCTTTTCCCAGAAGGCATCAGACCAGGGATCACGCATATCACAGACCCAGGGCAGACCGGATTTCTCAACCAGACTTCGCAGAGCCAGCTGAAGAGAATGAGGCGGAGAGGAGGAAAGTATCAGATCCGGTTTTTCCTGACGGATAATTTTTCGTCCGCTTCGTAGGAGGAAGGGGATCCAGCCGATCCGTGCATCCGGTACGAACAGATTGGCCCTCAGGAAACGGGCCGTCTTTTGAACAAAGCCTTCCTTTTTCCCCCGGTTCAGAACATAGGTGGGAATTTTTTCACTTTTTCCTTTTCCGCTCAGAAAGCGGAAGAGGCCATACGGTTCTATCGCGGATGTACGGTATACTTTAATATCTGCAGGCAGCTCCCGGATCAGCTCTTCATCACGAGCCGGATAATCCCCGTTTTTCACGGTAAGAATCACTGGTTCCCAGCCGAATTCGGGAAGAAGGCGCGCGAAGCGAACCATTCTCTGAACGCCCGGCCCTCCTGCAGGAGGCCAGTAATAGGTTACCAGCAGTACCTTTTTCATTCCAGAGTCCGTTTCCTCCACAGGTCGTATCCCGTAATTCCCAGCAGAAGAAGTATTGCCAGGTTTCCGATCCAGACCAGCACACTGCTCAGATAATAGGAATGGGGGTGAAATTCCATGACCAGACTGTAGCTCCCTGCCGGAAGTTCTGCACCCCGCAGCAGATGATTCACTTTCAGAAGCGGTAAGTCCTCATCTCCCATTCTGAGAGTCCAGCCCGGATACCACATTTCTGAAAACACGGCAAATCCCGGTTTATCCATTTTCACATCAAAATTAAGCCGATCCGGCATGGAAGAAGTCATGTCTATTCGGCCGTTCCGGTCATACGAACGGGATTCATCAGTCCCGCTGCAGTAGGCGGTCTGCTCGGGCAGAAAGCTGGGGGCCTTCATCTGTCTCAGAACTGCAGCCTCATCCGTGGCAGCTGACAGTGAATCCACCAGCCAGGCCTTGGGGAAGGCCATGGGGTTTTCAAAAAGTATTTCCTGACGGCCCTTATCCTGAATAACCGGCTGCAGAAACGGCGCATCGGACAGCGGTGCCGGGGATACGATATAGCGGGCGCCGAGCATATCGAGGACGGGCCAGTTCAGCTTTCGGTTGCTTTTATCCAGAAAGAGAATATTTTCCATCACATCCTGAATGGACTGCATTTTGATGGCGCTGTAGCCGGTAACCATGGGGTAGAAATACGCATAATAATTGCTCTGAAATTCCCGGCCGAGTGTAAAGATACGGGCATTTTTATCCTGTTTTTCGAGATAACGGCTGATGTCCGTATCATGAAATGTCTGATATTCCACCTGCTTATGGTTCTGGAGCGACATGTTTTTATTGGCTCTGTTTGTTATGATGAACAGTTCGGCCGATATGAGTACAAGCAGGGCAAGAATCAGCGTCGTTTCACGGATGCGTTTCCAGGTATACAATGCGACAGCCAGAAGTGCCGCACCGCTGAAAATCAGGCCTTTCGTCAGTTCGTCCGTAAATATTTCCCTGCGGATTCCGCGAATGATGGCAAGAGTCTGGCCATTGTACTGGCCGGCTTCCCGGGCCACCGTAAAGGCAAATCCGTCGCGAAATAGCAGGAGCAGCAACGTAAAGATAAATCCTGCGCCCAGAACCGAAAATACCTGCGTCTTCTCCCGCCCTTCCAGCATGCGCGGCAGAGCCTGCAATCCCATCACAGCCAGGATGATGAGGGAAAAGAAGGTGGCATTGACGATCATCCCCGGAACCCTGAATTTTGAAAAATAGGGCAGGTACAGAAAAAACAGCCGGTACAGGCCGGGCAGATGGCGGCCCATTGCCAGCAGCACCGAAAAGACGGCAAAAACCGCCAGGCTTTTCGCCAGCAGGTCTTTTCGCCGTGCAAACAGTCCCAGAATGGCAAACAGCAGAATCAACAGGCCCACACTGTCATAACTCTGCGTAAAGGGCATCTGTCCCCAATACCCGGGAATCTGCCGGCCCCTCAGCTGAGGATAGGCCGTGCCGTCATAGGTTTCAGCCGAATACCCTCCGAATAAGCGGGGATACATGAAATTGAGAATTTCTGCCGGGGCCAGAGACCACCGTGTGGCATACTCAAAATCCACGCCATCACTCTTCTGAGCCGACTCGGAAGCCGAATTCAACGAAACGGCATTGCCGCCGCGTGTACTGTAGGGTGTATAATCCCTGATCGTCAGAAAGGGCTGGGCTGCGGTCATGATCGTCAGCACCGAGGCTGCCGCCAGCATGGCAAGAAGCTTCCCTGCCCGCATCCAGTCACGGGCCATAAGCAGTTTGATATAGGGAACAATAAACATGAAAATCAGAATCAGCAGGGCATAAAATACAACCTGAAAATGCTGGGTCCGGATCAGCCAGGAAAATACCAGGGCAAAAAGTCCCGCGTTGAACCATCGGGCCCGATCAAACATAGCATGAAAGGAAAACACAAACCATGGCAGAACCATGAATGCACGGAGCTTTGTATTATGCCCCACTTCAACCAGAGCCTGCCAATGAGGCAGCAGAATGAAGCTGACAGCGCCCGCCAGTGCCCAGTACCAGGGCATCTTCAGATATTTCAGGTAAAAATACATTCCCAGCGCTGCGATCAGAAAATACAGAAAGCGCCAGTCACTCACACGTCCCAGAAAATTGATCAGCGTATCGGGCATGAGAAGATTGGAAATACGGCGCGGGTAAGCCGGCATTCCACAGAAGATTCCCGGATTCCAGAGGACGGTCTCTCCACTGCTCTTTTCATATTGCAGGTAAGCATGGGAAGACCCCTCGGAGGCGATACTGTCCACACCTGCCGGTTCCAGGCCCAGAAAAAGAAAGGATCTGAACAGATACATGAGTGTAATGAGAATGACGGCAAATGAAATCAGATCTCCCGATTCGACCTTCAGTGTTTTACTCAGTTTCCACATGAGTCCCCCGCTATTTATAATATTTTTTTACAAACCCGGTAAATTCACCCTTGCCCAGAAGAATCCGGCGGATAAAGGCCCAGCCGAATCCGATTCCGTATCCCAGAATCTGTGTCGGTACCACAACCGGGATGAAGGGAAACACCTTGAAATCCCTGTATTTGAAAATTCCATGAATTCCCATTGCCAGCAGAATGCAGAGGCCAAGTATCCAGAATCCAAGCATTTGCCCCGGAAAAAGCAGTGTGGCCACCACAACGGATAAAATGACGAGAGTACCGAAAAAGGGCAGGAAATGCACCAGTTCCAGCATACCCCTGTCTATCTTGTATAAATTTATTCTCGCCACACCCCAGTTGAATACCTGCTTGAAAAATCGTCTGAGTGACGTGCGGCGCTTGTGATACACAACCGCATCCTGCACCTTGATAACCGGCTGTCCCGTGGCAATGATGCGATGGGAAAATTCGATATCCTGACCGTGACGAAGCTGATTCATTCCGCCGATCTTCTCAACAATATCCTTCCGGACCCCCATATTGAAGGATCGGGGATAATATTTGGATATCTTCTTCTGTGAGTGTCCCCGGATGCCACCGGTCGTAAGAAACGAGGTCATGCTGTAGTCGATGGCTTTCTGCAGGGGGCTGAAGTCGGACAGCACTTTATCAGGCCCTCCGAAGCCACCCACATCCTTATCCGCGACAGCTTCCTCATAGGCGCTGAGCCAGGCCGGATCGGCTATGCAGTCGCTGTCGATGAAGAGCAGGTATTTCCCTGCCGCTTCAGCCATTCCCAGATTCCGTGCCTCGCCCGGCCCCTTGTGATCCTGGCGGAGAAGGCGCAGTCTGAATGGGCTCCTGGGCATATAGTCCTGAACCCAGGTCAGTGTATTATCCGTTGATCCGTCATCAGCGATGATCACTTCGAATTTTTTGAAATCCAGGGTCTGCCGTTCAAAGGAGGCAAGCAACTCCCGAATTTCATCCAGACGGTTATAAGTGGGGATGATGACAGTGAACAGATATGAAAAATCCATTAATTCTTCTTTTTTTCCTGATAGACCATCATTTCACCGATCAGTCCCATGGATACCAGTTGAATACCGAGAATCAGCATCAATACACCAAAAATGAGCATGGCGATGTGTGACTTGAAAGGCTGGTTCAGGGCATATTTCATGATCAGAACCCAGATTTCAACCCCCACGCCGGCCAGAGATGCGAGCATGCCCAGCAACCCGAAAAAATGCATGGGACGGGTGGTGAAGCGGGCCAGGAACAGCACGGTGATGAGATCGAAGATGCCCTTGAAAATTCGTCCGAATCCGTACTTGCTCTTTCCCGTGGTCCGCGGATGGTGTGTGACCGGAATTTCCGTGGTCCGGAATCCTTCCATTTTTGCCAGAACCGGTATATAACGGTGAAGCTCTCCATAGAGGCTGACAGATTTCACAACCTCATTCCGATAGGCCTTGAGGCCGCAATTGAAATCATGGATATTGATGCCCGTCAGTGAGCGTATGGCTTTATTCCACAGTTTGGAGGGCAGGGTCTTATCCACCGGATCGTGGCGGATTTTTTTCCAGCCGGACACGACATCCCAGCCTTCATCAATTTTTGCCACTAAAGCGGGAATTTCATCCGGATCATCCTGCAGGTCGCCATCCATGGTAATGACATAATCCCCGGTTACACGACGGAAGCCCTGATGCAGGGCATCGGCCTTTCCCTTGTTATGCCGGAAATGTATAACCGACACGCTCTCGTTTTCAGCAGCCAGCCGGTCCAGAATTCCTTTTGTCCCGTCACTGCTGCCGTCATTTATGAAAAGAATTTCCACGCTGTAATCGTGGGTTCCGGCCGTTTTCATGATCCGCGTGCAGAGTTCCTCGACGGAGCCCTCTTCATTATAAACGGGAATGACAACCGAAATCGATTTACTCATTGTTCGACCTCCTGCAGCCGTATCTGTGCCGCTTTATAGTCCGGATCAAGTTCAAGAGCCTTTTTCAGGACAGCAAGGCCATCCGCTTTCCGGTTCAGTGAAAATAAGATTTCTGCCTGATGAAAATAAATTTCCGCATTGGCGTCTCCCATCTGCAGGACTTTCTGCATGATATCATAGGCCTGGGAAACTTCGCCGATCTTGTACAGTATCCAGGCTTTGGTATCATAATAGGAGCTGTTATCCGGATTCACCTCAATAGCCCGATTCACCATATCGAGAGCGTCATCCAGATTCTCACCCCGCTCTGCCAGGGAAAAGGAATAATTATTCAGAGCCAGATCGTCCTTCGCGTCCATGGCGATCAAATCCTGATAATACATGTCCGATTTGGAATAATTTCCCAGCCGGTCATAGAGAAGTGCCAGCTGATGTGCAAGGGTTGTGTCCTCGGGACGGAGCGACATGACGGTTTCAAATTCATCGACGGCCTGAGCCAGAAGGCCCATCTCGCTGTAAGTGTTGCCGCGCAGCAGATGAAGCTGCACATTCAGGCTGTCACGCTTCAGTCCTTCCCCGGTCACCTGCAGGGCCAGATCATACATTTTGTGGTCATAGGCCCAGTAGGCGTAGCCCTGAAAAGGCAGAGTCCCGCTGTTTTTAAAACTGATGGCCCGGTTATAATAGAACAGAACGCTATCGGGTTCATTTTTCGATTCATAAATGAGAGCCGCAAGGTGGGATATCCACCAGTTTTCCTGCCAACGGGAACGAAGGGGCTGAAGGGCGCGGAAAGCCTCATCATATTCATCCCGGCTGATGTAAAAATTTGTCAGGAACAGCTGGCTCTCCAGTTTGTCATCGGAGGCTTCCACCCAATCCCTGATGACCGCCAGGGCCTTGTCCTCCTTGTCCCGCATCAGATATATCTGAATGAGGCTGTAATAATACGGCCCCTTCTGAGGATAGAGTCGGATCAGTTTCCGGGCATAGGGAATGGCCTCATCCAGCTTGTTTTCCTTTTTCAGGACATCCGTCATATAGGTCAGGGCATCTTCATTATCCGGAGCGCTTTTCAGCAGAAGACGAAGATTCTCTTCCGCCTTGTCGTAGTCCTTTCCCTGCACATAGAGTTCATGCAGATGAAAAAAGGCGTCCAGAAAATCCGGGTCATTCCGACGGATGGCCTGCCAGTCCTTTTCCGCTCCGCTCACATCACCGACCAGAAGGGATATCTGAGCCCGGATATTGCGCAGCTCGGAATTGCCCGGTTCCAGGTCCAGCGCTTTGCTGTAGCTGTCCAGGGCATCCTTGTATTTGTGAATATTCAGATAGGCTTCAGCCAGCCGTGTATAAATCGTAACCGAGGCCGTATCCAGATTTGCAGCATCCTGATACTCCAGAATGGCGCGGGCATAATCTCCGCTCAGACGGTACATTTCCGCAATATTGAATTTCTGAATCGCCGCTGTCGGATAATGACGAATTTCGGGCGTCGGATGCTCACCCTTGTGGCCGCTTCCCAGTGTGGTACAGGAAAAATTCAGGGATAGCGAGAAAATAGCTGTGAGCAGGATGATTAAGTTTTTCATAGTATTTTTATTCGTGTAAAAAAACCCCCGTTGTTAGGCGGGGGTTTTCTCAGCTTTTGTACAATTTCGAATTTTTATTTGTAGATTTCATTCTTGTTGCAGCTGCACACACCCAGGACCTTCTGCTTGAACTTCACGCCCGTATTCAGCGTGGCATCACTCATGAAATGTTTGACATAACTGATCTGATCTCCACAGACGGGACATGTTTTGCCCTGTTTTGCGCGGTTTGCAATCTTGGCTCCGAATCCACCCGGTCTTGCCATTTTATACCTCCAATTCTTTCCGTTGCATGTTCGATTTTCCTTCAGGAACCGGCTGTGCATTTTCGATGAGCCCGGTACATTCCGCGGCATCTGTCGGATAGCAACTGCACAGCACCCGGACTTTCAATCTCTCGTGAATACTCTGAAAACTGAAATCAGATTCTTCCAGACGTTCGCGAATACGCAGCGCCGTTCCTTCCGCGGATTCACGTCCGCATTTGATAAGGATGACGGCAAAGGTACTCTGGTCCGTCCTTGCGAGGATATCAACCCGTCGAATACTCTCTCTCACCATTCCTGCAGCAGCACTGATCACATAATCCGCGAACAGATGCCCATGCATATCCTGCATGTGCTTGAAGTGGTCAATATCGACCTGCAGGTAGCTCACTTCGTATTCGTAACGTTTCGCCCTGTACACTTCTTCAAAGAACCGTTCCATGAATGCCCGGTGATTCAGCGTTCCCGTGAGGGCATCCACAGTCTCTATGCGCTTCATCGAACTGTACATGTCAAGACGATGAAATGCAGACGCAAAATTTAAGCCGATTAGCATCAGAACTTCAAGTTCTTTTTTAGTGAAATTCAAGGACTTAAAGGTCTCGATGGTCAGGGCGCCCACAACCTGATTTCCCACAATCAGCGGAACTCCGAGAACACTTTCAAACAGTTTCCCTTCCAGATCATGAGGACGGAAACGATGATCAATGGGCAGATGTTTTTCGTAATTATTGGACAGAATCTTTTCCCGGTTGACGATGATATAGCTCCAGATTCCTTCCCCGAGCTGAAAAGTGCTGTCCGTCTCAAAATCCTCCGCGTAGCCGTCCACAAAGATAAATTTTCCCTCAACCGGATTATTCCGGGGCAGGATGGCAATCGTGAGTTTATCGTAACTGAAAAATTCCCGGCTGACAGCGGCCAGATTTTCATAGAGCGCTTCCGGCGTTTCCACCACACTCATCAGCGTGTTGAAATTGGCAAGTTTCTTCAGAAAACTGCTTTTCTTGTCCAGCTGGTAAATGGCTTCCAGATACTGGAGGCCGGCGCTGATAATACTGCTGTTCGCTTCCAGAAAGGGAATGAAATCATTTTTAAACGCATTGTAACTGCTGGAATCGGCCGCGAGCACACCCACGATCTGATCTTCATAGCGGACCGGAGTCAGAACGATACTCTTCGGCATGCTTCCCTTGACATATATTTCCTGCAGCTCATTTTCATCACCGGGATCAATTTCAAAAATCCGGCTGTATCCCTCCTCAAAGGGCATGCCCAGAAATTTATTGCTCAGATTCACTTCATTCCGGATGTCATGGTCCGGCGTATGGATGCAGTTCTGCAGAAGAAAGATCTGCCGGCTGCTTTCATACAGATAATAGTAGACGTTATCGACTTCCTGCCTCTGGCTGATCAGCTCGAGATTATTTTCGATAAAATCATCGTAATGAGCGCGAATACTCTTGGGCATGGCATATTCGAGATCAATCTGCGTATCGGATTTCCCGATGAAACGGGGAAGTGAAACCTGATAGCGCCCGAGCAGCGTAGACCAGGTCAGGCCGAATACGGCTACCAGAAGCAGTAATCTGGTTGCTGCAGACGCCGGAGATTCCGGCATTCCCGGATAAATAAAAACCAGAAAAGAAACAACAAACAGAATAATGAGAAGCAGGTATGTCGTACGTTTGGTTTTTGTCAATTTTCCCCCGGTGTTCCGGCCGGAAAATTAGAAAAGCTGGCTGTCAATAACAATTCCTATTCGCCTGATGTTGTTATTTATCGTTGACCAGCCGGATCTCGTCATCAAAGTTCGGGCGATTATCCTGACTGCTGTCCGGAAGCTGGGGCTGGGATGCCAGCCGGGTTTCTCCGGCCGGAGCATAGCCCTGTGGGGCCGAGAGGTGTTGGCCGGGCGGAATGGCGGCAGCTTCGGACTCACCGGAAAGGGGCGACAGATTCGGATAATAAGCCGTATAACTGATGTACAGAGCCGAGACAACCAGAATGACGGCGGCAGCCGCAGACAGGGGCCTCATGAATGAATACAGGAAGGCGCTGCGGGAAGGGCTCTTCTTCCTGCCTGTTTCCATCAGCCTGGCTTTGAGCCGGTCATCGAAATTCGCTGAGCACTCAAAAGAATCAAGCGTTTTCAGAGACCTTGCATAGTCGCGCAGATCGTCTGCCAGACTACGGCATTCGGCACAGCTCTGCAGATGTGCGTCAGCCTGCTGCGTCTCAGAGATGGTCAGTGTACCCTCAATGTAATCAGAGGCGATTTCGTTAAAACGGTAACAATTCATCGTATAAGCATGACCTCCTTTTTATTCAAGTCCTTTGAGTATTTGCAGCAATTTCAGTCTTCCTCTGTTAATCCTGCTCTTCACTGTCCCTTCAGGAACTTCTACTATTTTACTGATTTCCTCGTAACTAAGTTCCTGAATATCTCTTAGAATGATCACAGTCCGGAATTGTTCCGGTAATTTATACATTGCTTTCTGAATATCTTTTTTTGTAAACCTGCTGTCCGTTTCCCGGCCCGGGTCATCCAGATCCGAGGGAATTTCATATTCCTTGTCATCCAGCCCCATATCCTGCAGGGATGTGATACGGCGGCGACGGCGTTTCCGCAGTTCGGTCTTTGCCAGATTTGCCGCGATCGTGTATATCCAGGTGGAAAAACGGGCAATTTCCCGATACATGTCCGCGCTGGTATATAGTTTCACAAAGGTATCCTGGACGATATCCTCAGCAAGTTCCTCCTGGCCCACGAAACGGAATACAAAATTGAAGAGACGATCCCGATAACGGTTTACCAATTCGTAAAAAGCGCGTTCGTTTCCCTGCTGAAAATGTTTGATCAGTTCTTCGTCGCTGTACTTGATGCTCTCTTTTTTCACGCAGTTTCCAATATTTTTTCAATCAGCACAATTAAATTGCTCAGAGTGTCCATCGAGCTGGTCTTGATATACCGGTCTGCCTCAACCAGGGCTTCAAGTGCCCTGTCCAGCTGGTCCGTGTTGTAATTTCGCAGATAGGCCTTCAAATTGTCAATGTCATTTTTCCGGTAAAATCCAAGGCTTCTGCACACACCGTCCATGGTCTGGCCGGCAGGAATTTTTCCCTTCAGTACCCGGAGCGCCCAGAAAAGGCTGTACAGATTCATTACTAAAAACACATCCGATGTTCCCTGGTCCACCAGAGTCTTCAGGATGGTGGCGGCTTTTTTCCGATCCCGTTTCCCCAGAGCCTGCTGCAGGTCTTCCGGGCGATAATGGCGGTTGAATCCGCTGACGGCAAGGATATCCTCAATACGGATTTCAGGATTGTCCCCCACATACAGGATCAGCTTTTCCAGTTCATTGGCAAGTTCGTCCATCTGGCTTCCACAGTATTCCAGAAGCTTCGCGGATGCATCCGGGCTGATTTTCTTTCCCGATGCGTCCACATGACTGATGATCCATTGGGGAATTTCATTTTCAAAGGGCGCATTGCAATACAGTATCACGGCTGAATTTTCTATGTCAGCCAGGAATTTATTCCGTTTGTCAATGGCTGAGGCTGTACAGATCAGACAGTTTTCCGGCGCCGGCGCGCTCAGATATTTCTTCAGAATCTTTCTCAGGGAAAGGGACAGTTCCTTTACCTCCAGAATACGGATAAGCTTCCGGGTCTGAAAGAGTGACATGGAGAAAAGGGCATCCTCCAGATCGGCACTGCTGCATTCTCCAGCATTGATGACGACACGTTCCGCATCCGCGGCCTGCTGCCTGAACCGGGCTTCAATGACCGACGCGGCATAATCCTGTAGAAAATGCTCACTGCCGTACAGAAAGTACAGACTGGCAACCCTGCCTCGCTGAATGGCCGACAGGGACTGTGTGTACTCAGAGAACCAGCTCATAGCATGAAGAATCCCAGACTGATAAGACCGATGGCCACACAGTAATAGGCAAATACATGAAAGCGTCCGCGAACCAGGATACCCAGCAGCCATTTGATGGCAGCATATCCGGCCAGAAAGGCAACAACCGTTCCTAAAATCACCGGCAGAATATGAAGGGTGGACCAGTCTGCATCCAGCGCCTCCAGCAGAGTCGCTCCCAGCACAACGGGGAGAGCCATGATGAAGGAAAATCTCGCGGCCTGTTCTTTATCTATTCCCTGAAAAAGCGCCGTTGAGATGGTAGTGCCGCTGCGGCTGATGCCGGGAACGATGGCAAGGGCCTGGGCCAGACCGATGATGAAAGTATTTGCCAGAGAAAGCCTTTTGTCAGATTTGCGAACAAAGCGCGTAAAATACAGTATCAGTCCGGTCACAATGAGGGATGCGCTGACGGCGGCCGGATTTTTAAACAGGGATTCGAAAAAATCCTTGAACAGAACTCCGGCCACACCCGCCGGAATCATGGAGGCAATGATATACAGGCTCATCCGGAAATCTGCGTTGGCCGATTTTTCTCCGGATCGGCGCGCCAGGCCGGCAAGTCCGCTGAAAAATCCCTTCAGAATCTGCAGGATATCTTTGCGGAATATGATCAGCACGGAGAGAAAGGTTCCGAAATGCATGAAGACTTCCATCATGATATCGTTGTTATGAATCCCCAGTAACTGTTCGGTGAGCACCAGATGGCCCGAAGAGCTCACCGGAAGAAATTCCGTGAATCCCTGTACAAGGGCCAGAATAAGGGTCTGCAGTACCGTCATTGTGTTTTTACTCCCATTACGGAAATCATCCGTTGTTCCGTTGCATTTCGTCTGTAGGAAAAATATTCATTCCCTCCGCAGCAGGAGCAGATTCCGGAATCCTCGATATGCTCGCGCTTCAGACCGGATTTCAGCAGCCTTTCCATGGCATTTTCCTGTATGGATAGAAAAATTCGTCCTTCCCGGTCCTCCCAGTCGTCAGGAAAGACGGAACAGAGTTCCGCTCCCACTTCATAACAGCATTTCCGGATGGAGGGCCCCAGGGCCGCACGCAGGTCATCCCGTTTTCCTTCGGGCACCAGCCTGTCCAGAGCCTTTTCCAGAATATTTCCGGATAAGCCACGCCAGCCTGCGTGAACCAGCCCGCTGCGCTGTCGGGACGGAGAATACAGAAATACCGGAATACAGTCCGCCGTGCGCAGTGTCTGAAAAACTCCGCGACGGCTGCTGACCGATGCATCCGTTTCCGGGTAGACTCCCCCCTTATCCGCTTCAGCGATCCGGCTACCATGCACCTGTCCGAGACGGACAAGTTCCGGCTTCGTCACGCCCATATCCTGCAATGCGCTTTTCATTACATCCTCAACTGGCTCATTTCCTCCGGTCACAGTAAAGGCGATGAGATCCTCGTACTCCCTGAATACAGAAAAAGTGTGGATACCCAAAATCTAATTCAACTCCGTCATCTGTCCGGATTTATAGCGAATGATCCGTACCCCGGAGTTGGTGTGTTCCTCACCGGGATTGAACTGTATATTCCGGATAAGGCCCCGATAGGCCTGAACATCCTGCAGTCTCGACATGAGATCCGCCCGGGTGAAAGCCTTGTTCCGGCTGGCATTGAGGAGAAATGCGATCATTTCATATCCGTATATATTCAGCATATTGATATTATCGCCCGTCATATCCGTAAATTTGCGTGAAAGGTCCTGGTATTCGGGACTGGATTCATTAATATAATAATTCGTACTGAAAATGACACCGTCATCATATCGGCGATATTTGTCAAGCACATCCTGGGAATAAAAGGCGCCGTCACCCAGAAGCTGCAGGTCGAAATTCCAATAGGCGATTCCGGAGGTCACATATTTGATATCATCCTGATAAATAGGCAGATAGAGCCCATCAATGGTACTCAGCTTTATACGCAGTGAATCATTGCTGGTTTTCAGAACCAGGGTCGAATCCAATAAAACATTGTTAGTATCCAGCGTGTCGCTTTCCAGAATATTAAAGGCAATATCGCGCATCTCATGATACTGGATTTTCAGATCCAGCGGCGTACCGGAATACCAGCCCATATAGACCACTTCTCCGCCCTTGGCTTCTACCGTTGAGATGAATCCTTCCGTGCTGGCTCTGCCGTAGTCATCTGAGGGGGCAAGCGTGGCAAACGTCTTCAGGCCCAGGGAATCCATGGCAAATTCAGCCAGCGTTTTCGCCCTCTCATATTGATTTGTATTGAACTGATAGACCGTATTTCCCAGTTCGGTCAGCTCCCGGATGCTCGCAGTCGGAGCTAATAAGGGCAGATGGTACAGGTCACAGACGGAGGTCATGGCCACGGCATTCTTTGAATTCAGCGGTCCGATGATCGCGGCCACACTGGGAATTTTTGCCAGATAGCGCGCGGCCCGGACCGACTCCAGGAGTTCTCCGCGGTTATCGCGGATCAGCAGATTGAACCGCAGATCACTGTGATTCTTGTACTGCTCGACGGCAAATTTCAAGCCCTGCAGGATGGCCTGCCCATTTTCGGCAGATTCACCGCTGAGCGGCAGAACGACACCCAGATCAATTTCCTTCTGCTGAGTTTCACTCTGATATGTTTTTACCAGTTCATTGAACATGAGACTGTCATAATGTTTTTTCACGGTTGAGCGGATGCTTCGCAAGGCCTGCTCCGCCAATCCCCGTTCCCCGTCCCGCAGGAGCCGGTCGGCCAGAAGCAGTTTGTAAAAGACCACATTCTCACTTTTTTTCTGAAAGGCGAGACATCCGGACAGCTGCTCCCGCGTCAGAAAGTAGCGGGAAACTTCACGGGCCAGATCCCGGATACGTCCGTCCATATCGCTGCTGCTGTAATCCAGGGATTCCAGAAGTGCAGCCATGGCAGCCGGAAAATCATTTTCCTCAATGAGGATATTCGCCCGGATAAACAGGACATGTTCGGTATACCGGCTGAATTCAAAGCGATCCATGAATTCGACGCAGTATTCAAGGCACTCCTGATCCTTATTGAGTCGGACGGTGGATTTTATGAGCATGAAAAGCTCAACGGAGGCGTAGGGATTTACTTCCGGAGGCATTTCCCGGTACAGTTTTCCGAACATCTCCGCCGCTTCCTGATAATGCCTTTTGTTGTAGGTTTTCAGAGCTGAGCTCAGATTTTCACGGGCGCTCTGGGCCATCAGTACGGAAACCGACACGGCCAGGAGCAGAAATACATAAACGATTCGCTTCATCATTCGACTGTTACACTTTTTGCAAGGTTTCGGGGTTGATCCACATTGCAGCCTCTGTACACAGCAATATAGTAGGACAGCAGCTGCAGTGGAATGACAGAAAGAATTGGCTGAATAAATTCCTCGGTTTCAGGAATGGTGATGGTATAGTCGGCGAGGGCGGCAATTTCGGTGTCACCTTCATTGGCGATGGCAATGACGCTTCCCTTCCGCGCTTTCACTTCCTGAATATTGGACAGAATTTTATCATAGGTCTTATCCCGCGTCGCGATCACGACAACAGGCATATTTTCATCAATCAGGGCAATGGGGCCATGCTTCATTTCCGCGGCAGGATATCCCTCCGCGTGAATGTAGGAAATTTCCTTCAGTTTCAGCGCGCCTTCCAATGCAACCGGAAACTGATAGCCCCGCCCCAGATACAGGAAATTCCGGTTATCCTTGTAGCGCCCGGCAATCGTCCGAATCAGATCGGTATTTTCCAGAATCCGTTGTACGTTGCGCTCCAGAGACAACAGGGCCTGCACTTTTTTCTGACCGTCCTCCAGGCTGATGGTACCCAGCATCCGTCCCAGTTTCAGCGCAATGAGCGCCAGAACCGTCACCTGGGACGTGAAGGCTTTTGTGGAGGCAACACCGATTTCCGGGCCGGCATGAACATAGACGCCCGCATCCGTTTCCCGGGCAATAGTGCTGCCGACGGAATTGACGATTCCGATCGTCAGTGCTCCCCGCTCCCTGGCAAGCCGCAGCGCTGCCAGCGTATCGGCCGTTTCCCCGCTTTGGGATATGACCATCACCACTGAATCGGAATTGACCAGGCTGTGCCGGTATCTGAATTCACTGGCGTAATCCACATTCACCGGTTTGTGAACAAATTCCTCAAAGAGATACTGCCCGATCAGCGCAGCATGCCAGCTGGTCCCGCAGGCTGTAATGGAAATATCCCGGGACCAGAGAATCCGGCCTTCCACCGGCGAAATTCCACCCAGATGGGAAATTCCGTCAGCTTCCAGCAAACGTCCCCGCATGGCATCCCGAATGGTGCGCGGCTGTTCATGGATCTCTTTCAGCATGAAATGTTCATATCCGCCCTTTTCAATTTCTTCCAGGGACAGACTGAGTTCCGAAACCGTCTTGTCGATGGCTTCATGGTCAATATTATAGGTCTGAACATCCGTGGCGCTGAGTACGGAAATTTCTCCGTCAGCCAGATAGATGATAGTATTTGTCTGATCAATAAAGGCGGCCGCATCGGACGCGACATAATTCACGCCTTCTCCCACCCCGATCACCAGAGGGGATCCGAAGCGGGCACAGACAAGCTGCCCGGGATGAGACCGATGGATGACGGCAATGCCATAGGCGCCGACAACACTCTTCAGCGATGTGATGACGGCATCCATGAGATTCCCGTGATAATTGTATTGGATTAAATTGGACAGAACTTCCGAATCCGTTTCAGATTTGAAGCTGAATCCGGCAGCCATCAGCATCTTTTTCAGTGATTCGTAATTTTCAATAATTCCGTTATGAACCAGAGACAGACTGCCGTCCATGCTTTCGTGGGGATGCGCATTTTCGTTGCTCGGTTCACCGTGGGTCGCCCAGCGCGTATGGCCGATGCCGATGCCGGAAGTCATGTCCTCGCCGGCAAGAAGGGCTTCCAGATTTTTAATCTTTCCTTCCTGTTTCAGCGTCTTCAGCTTCGAGTCGGATATTATGGAAATGCCGGCAGAATCATAGCCTCTGTATTCCAGACGCTTCAAGCCCTTCAGGATGACAGGTGCCGCATCCTGTTTTCCGATTATTCCGACTATTCCACACATAGAGACTGCCTCCGTCAGTTTTTCTCAGCCAAATATAGACAATTCGCCGAGGGCCTTCAATCTCTGATAATCCGTCATATCAATATGCAGCGGCGTCACGGAGATATACCGGTTCTTTACAGACCATTCGTCCGTGTCCGATTCTCCGTTATCCGGTCTTTTCTGGCCAGTGAGCCAGTAATATTCACGTCCCTGGGGGCTGATCCGCTTTTCAAAATCATCATTCCAAAGTGTCTGTGCCTGGTGCACATAGCGAAATCCCTTCAGTTCTCCAAAATCGGTCACATTGGGCACATTGATATTCAGGACGGGAAAATCCTTCAGCTTTCCCTGCTGCAGGGCATCCAGTATCAGCCCTGCGACCTGCAGCGCCGGTTCGTAATTCACCTTTCCCTTGCCGGTCACGCTCAGCGCGATGGACGGAATTCCATGCATGGCGCCTTCAATGGCAGCACCGACCGTTCCGGAATACAGGACATTCACGCCCGTGTTGCTGCCTTCATTTATGCCGGAAATCAGCAGATCGGGAAGATCGTCCTTCAGAATCACTTTTATCGCCATCTTCACACAGTCCACCGGTGTTCCGGTCACCGCGACCCCCTGAATGGCCGTCCCTTCACGATAGCCGTTCCAGGTCAGCGGACTGAACAGGGTAATGGCCTGACTTCGGGCGCTCTGCTCCGTTTCCGGAGCGACCACCGAGATCCGGGCCCTGTCGGCGAGTCCGCGGTAGAGAACCTTGATCCCCTCTGCATGTATCCCGTCATCATTGACCAGGAGTATGTGAGGACGGGGATCAGGCATAGTAGAATCTCAGAAAATCATGAATTTTCGTTTTCAGGTCACGACGGTCAATAATGGCATCCACCATTCCCTTTTCAAGGAGAAATTCGGAAGTCTGAAATCCGTCCGGCAGATCCTGACCAATCGTCTGCTTGATGACACGCGGCCCGGCAAAACCGATGAGCGCTCCCGGTTCGGCGATATTGATGTCTCCCAGCATGCTGTAGGACGCGCTGACGCCGCCCGTGGTCGGATTGGTCAGCAGGGAAATATAGGGCAATCCCTTTTCTGCCAGCATGGCAAGCTTTGAACTTGTCTTTGCCATCTGCAGCAGGGACAGGGCCCCCTCCTGCATGCGGGCGCCGCCTGAAGCGGAAATAATAATCATGGGCCGTTCGAGGCGGATTGCCTCATCGATGGCCCGGGCAATCTTTTCACCGACAGCCGAACCCAGACTTCCGCCAACAAAGGCAAAATCCATGGCCGCAATGACCACCGGAATACCATTCAGCTTGGCCCGGACGGTCACTACCGCCTCGTTCAGACCCGTTTTTTTACGGGCTGCCGAGATCGTGTCCGTGTAGCGTTTGGGCACTTTGAAATGCAGCGGATCCTTTGACGTCATCTGGCTGTTGAATTCATCAGCGCTTCCCTCGTCACAGAGCAGATCCAGATATTTCGCGGAATTGATACGGAAATGATAGGAACATTTCATACAGACGTCCCGGTTCTTTTCCATCTCTTTCCGATACAGAACTTCGTTACACGAAGGACACTTCACCCAGACTCCGTCCGGGATATCCTTCCGGCTTCCGCCGAATAAATTCTTCGTCGCACGTTCAAACCAACTCATGTTTCCCACCTATGTTTCTGCTCATCAGCAAGGCATCGGCGTGTTCGGCCGAATAATAATTCGGACGCCGCCCCACCTGCTGAAAATGATTTTTTCTGTACAGAGCCAGAGCCGCCTCATTTCCCTCACGAACTTCCAGATTTATCTGATGACAGTGTCGGTCTCCTGCCACACGGATCGCATAGTCGAGCATTTTCTGTGCGATTCCCTGTCGCCGGTGACGCTGATCAACTGAAATATTCGTCAGATGCAGCTCATCCAGAACTCTCCATAAAACCATATATGCAATGGGTTTCCCCTCATGGTCACAACTGATCAGATCATGATTTCCACTGTCAAGATCATCTGCAAACTGCGACACCGTCCACGGAGTCATGAAATTCTCTCTCTCGATGCGCAGTATCTCGTCAAGATCTTCCCGAACCATGCGTCTCAATGTCACTGATTCCATTTTTTCGCTTTGTATTCAATTCCATACCTTAATTTCAGGCCTGTCGTATCCGTTGTCAAGGATACGCCGTTCTGCGCATAATGCGTGATGAGCAGACCCGCATCCAGCGGCCTGTAAATACGCTCCACTCCGTCAAGTGATATGTCCGCATCATTGGTCAGGATCAGATCAACTCCGGAATACAGATCCTGTACTTCAGAGAGAACATGATAACGGATATCCAATTGCGGCTTTCCGCCGGTCCGGGTTCCGACAAAGACGTTTTCCCGATGACTTCTGAATATGACCAGCGGCAGACGGGCCGCATCCAGTTCTTTTCGATACTGTCCGGCCAGAGCATCCATGCTGCCCACCAGCCCCATGGGACAGTTCAGAGGCAGAGCCAGCCCCTTCGCGTAACTCATCCCGATCCGAAGTCCGGTGAAGGATCCGGGCCCGCCGGATACCAGAATTCCCTCCAGCTGTGCGGCGGTGATCCCGCTGTCTCCCAGAACCGTCTTCACCATCTGTGCCAGATGCTCGGAATGACGATTGGGTTCCTCCAGGGTTTCCATGAAGATCTGTCCCTTCACTTCCAGAGCTGTACTGCAGACGGACGAAGATGTTTCAATGGCCAGAATCATAGATCCAGCTCCCGGCCTGATTCGATATCAATGATTCGTTCATTGTCAGATTTTCCCGGCACAAACTGCAGATGAATCGCCGACTCCGGCAGCAGGCTGCTGACAATTTCCGGCCATTCAATAATAATCAGCCCGTCCCGGCTCAGATAATCATCCAGCCCCATGAAAAGTATTTCCTCGGCCTTTTTCAGCCGGTAACAGTCGAAATGGTACAGATCCCTGTCTCCGTGATATTCATTGATAAGCGTAAATGTGGGACTGGTTACATCTTCCTTTACTCTGAAATACCTGCTCAGTCCCCGGGTGAAGGTGGTCTTGCCGGAAGCCAGATCTCCCTGCAGAGCAAGAATATCTCCGCTCTGCAGCCGGGGCGCCAGCGACGAGGCAAAACGCTGCGTTGCTTCAGGGCTGTCGGAGATGTAACGGAATTTATACATTCGGACCTGTCATTTCGGTGTACAGACGGCAACCGGCAGGATCATTTCATCCAGGGAAATTCCTCCGTGCTGAAAGGTATCCGGCAATTGCTTCTGATAGTGACGAAGATTATTGGGATAGACAAAATAATGGTCTTCCCTGGCAAAAATAAAGTGGGAATTCACCCGGACCGACGGAAGTTTGAAGGCCTGGGGCTCCTTGATGTGAAGCGCCGCACGATGGGGGACATGAAGATTATTACCGGTTTTATAGCGTACTCCGGTGGTGGTTTCCCGGTCAGCCTTCACAACGGCTGATTTTCGGACTTTCACGCTGCCGTGATCACTCGTGACAATGGTTGTGTAATTGAGTTCGGCCGCACGCCGGAATATCTGGGCCAGGTAACTGTGTTCAAACCAGTTGCGGATAATATTCCGATAGCTGCTTTCATCGGGAAGAATTTCCTGAAGCAGGCTGCTTTCAGAACGGCGGTGAGCCAGAATATCCACAAAATTGATAACGAGGGATATGAACTGATTACCTGAAAAATCGGAAAAATGCTGGGCAATCTGCTCACCCTGTTTCGAATCGAGAATTTTCATGTATTTTACGCCACCCTTCAGAGTAAGCGAATGCCGGTTCAGGTACTGGGTCAGCAAATCCCCCTCGAAGCGGTTCATGCTGTCATCCAGATCCGCGTTCTCATATATTTCCGGAAAAAGCCCGGCGATATCCGACGGATACAGGCCTGAAAAAATCGCATTCCGGCTGTAGGGTGTGGCTGTCGGCAGGATACTCAGATGCTGCGCCATGTCCACATTATAATAATCCTGAATCAGAGGCGCGATCATCAGCCACTGATCATAGCGCATGCAGTCGATGAGGATGAACAGCACTTTTTCACCGGCCACAAGCCGCGGACGAATGAACGTATCGAGCACCGCTGCGGAATCGCAGACGGCTTTCCGCGGGTCATTGATCAGATGCTCATATTCTGAGATGATAAATTTCTCAAATTGCTGATTCAACTGGCGTTTCTGCTCCCCGAACAGCTCAAGCAGATCCTGATGCTGAGTCCGGTCAAATTCCGTTTCCCAGCGGGAGAGCGTAGCGTGCAGGTCAGCCCAGCGTGACAGAGACTCAATTCCTTCCTGCAGCTCCTGATTCATATCCTGATAGAAGGTCATATATGAGGTGGCAATGGCCTCCCGGCGGATATCCTTTCGCTCCAGCACCTTTTTCAGCGCCATGAGCACCTGAGACGGATTCACCGGCTTGAGAAGATAGTCCGTAATCTTTCGCCCGATGGCATCCTCCATGAGGGTTTCCTCCTCATTCTTGGTAATCATGATCACCGGCAGAAAATCCTTGATTGACTTGATCTTTTCAAGGACGGCAAGGCCATCCAGGCCTGTCATCATTTCATCGAGCAGTACGGCCTCCAGATTCGTCGTCCGAACGATTTCCAGGGCATCGATTCCATTAGTGGCGGTCAGAATTTCATAACCCTTGCCCTCCAGAAACAGAATATGCGGACGCAGCAACCCGATTTCATCATCAACCCAGAGAATACGTCTTTTTATATTCATCCCGAAATATACCCTTTTCTGCCAACTATTACCAAATCTGTTTTGCGGCTTCCACCGCTTGTCAGTCCCTATTCGGTCATCCTGTGATCACCGTCTCTGCCGGCCTGCTTCCGTACCCGGATTTTTCTGCCTTCAATAAAAAAGGCCGCATTGCTGCGGCCTTGCAATTTCACTGATGTCTCTCGTTCAGATTTCGCTGCTTTCCTCGGACTTCAGAAGATCCAGAGCCACTTTTGCGGCTTTCTGACTTGCATCCTTCTTCGACTTTCCCTTTCCGCAGCCCAGAACACGGCCATCCAGCGAGACACTGATTTCAAATTCCTTGAAATGGTCCGGCCCTTTTTCGTCACTGACATCAAAGAGCGGATCGCTGAGTCGTCGCTTCTGACAGTATTCATACAGCAGGCCTTTGTAATTCTGGGTCTCGGGTGCGGGGATCACCTTGTGGTGCTTTACCAGCAAGGTGTCATAGACGAACTGATAAGCGGCTTCAAAGCCATTATCCATGTACAGGGCTCCGACAAAGCTTTCATAGATGTCGGAAAGGATCGAATCCAGCTGTCTCAGATTGTCCTTTTCGCCGCCTTTTCCCAGGATAATGAGTTTCCCGAATCTCAGGGACCGGGAGGTCTTCGCCAGGATGGTCCTGTTGACCAGCTGAGCTCTCATCTGTGTCAGCCTGCCCTCCGAATATTCTCTGAAATTTTCGTAGAGAAAACGGCTGACGATGAGTTCCAGAACCGCGTCACCGAGAAACTCCAACCGTTCGTAGGAGGAATCCCGGGTCTGAGTATCCTGGTCAATGGCCGAGGAATGAAGAAAAGCCTGCTGGAGTATATCCGGATCGGAGAAACGACAGCCAGAAATGGCATAGATCTCCCCGGCCAGATCCGTCTTTACCGACCTGAACCGGCGCAAAGACAGGGCTTTCTTCAGAAATCCGGCGAGAGAACGGAACATGATTTACGCCTCTCGGAAAACCACTGAAGCATTATGGCCGCCAAAACCGAAGGTATTGGATATCACGGATTTGACAGTCTGCTGCCGTGCTGTATTCGGTGTGTAATCCAGATCACAGTCAGGATCGGCTTCCTCGAAATTGATGGTCGGAGGAATGACATTATCCTGAATGGCCATGACAGACACGACGGCTTCAATAGCTCCGGCTGCTCCCAGCAGATGTCCGGTCATGGATTTGGTGGATGAGATGGCCACTTTCCGTGCATGATCTCCGAAAACGTCCTTGACAGCGGCCGTTTCCACTTTATCATTCAGTGGAGTGGAGGTTCCGTGTGCATTGATGTAGCTGATATCCTCCGGATTCAGACCGGCATTTCTCAGTGCATCCCTCATACATTTTTTCGCGCCCCGGCCATCGGCAATGGGAGCGGTAATGTGAAAGGCATCTGCCGATATACCTGCACCCGCCAGCTCTGCGTAAATCACAGCGCCGCGGGCAACGGCATGTTCATACTCTTCAAGTACCAGGGCGGCTCCGCCTTCCGCAAGGAGAAACCCGTTGCGGGTGGCATCGAAGGGCCTGGATGCGCGGGTATAATTCTCATTATCCCGGCTGAGGGCTTTGATATTGGTAAATCCTGCAATGGACATGGGTGTGACGGCGGCTTCGGACCCACCGCAAATCATGATATCAGCATCTCCGAACTGGATATGCCGAAGCCCCAGCATCAGGGCATGATTGGCGGAAGCACAGGCCGATGAAACGGAGTAATTCGGTCCCTGAAGCCCATATTTTATGGAAATATGACCGGAGGTGATATCGGGAATCATTTTAGGTATGAAATAGGGAGACACTCTGCGAGGTCCCTTTTCCAGCAGATTCCGATTCTGTTCCTCAAATGTCAGCAGACCGCCGACGCCGGAAGCCATGATAACTCCCGCCATCTGCAGATCCGTTTTTTCCAGGTCCAGGCCCGAATGAGCCATTGCCTCGTCAGCAGCCAGGATTCCCCACTGGGTGAAGCGGTCCAGCTTCCCCAGTTCCGTACCCTGAAAATGATCCTCCGGCTTCACATCCTTGACTTCGGCTGCGATTTTCACCGCAAAGTCACTTGTGTCGAAAGCCTGGATCAGATTCGCTCCGCTGACTCCGTTCTGTATCGCTGACCAGAAGGTTTTTAATCCTGAACCGATCGGCGATATTACTCCCATACCCGTAACTACTACGCGTCTGCGCATCATATCACTCGATTTTTTTTAGATTAAAATTAAGCCTGGGTCTGCAGATAGTTCAGAACGTCTCCGACGGTCTTCATCTTTTCCGCTTCTTCATCCGGAATGGAAATGTCAAATTTATCTTCCAGAGACATGATCAGTTCAACTGTGTCAAGAGAGTCAGCACCCAGATCATCAATGAATGATGCTTCCTTGGTAACTTTGCCTTCATCGACATTCAGTTTTTCAACAATGATTTCTTTCAGGTTTTCAAACGTAATCTGAGCCATTTTTAGTTCCCTTTTTTTTGTTTTTTTAATTTACGGTTCAATTTTATGTTTCTCAACGTCAATCACATCACCAGTCCGCCGCAGACAGACAGGACCTGACCGGTAATATAGTCAGATTCGCTGCTGCAGAGGAAGTGAACAGCCTTCGCCACGTCGTTCGTGCTTCCGAAACGTCCCAGGGGAATCTGTTTTTTATAATTCTCCTGAACTTCGGGAGCCAGTTTATCCGTCATATCCGTACGGATAAATCCGGGGGTGATGGCATTGCAGTTCACACCGCGGGATGCCAGTTCACGGGCTGTCACTTTGGTGAGTCCGATAACGCCGCTTTTCGAAGCAGCATAATTCGCCTGTCCGGCTGTTCCCAGAACACCGGAGACAGAAGCGATATTCACAATCTTTCCTGATCTCTGTTTCATCATGACTTTGGAGATGGCCTGGCTGCAGAGAAAGGTTCCCTTCAGATTGATATCCAGCACCAGATCCCAGTCTTCCTCCTTCATCCGAAGCATCAGGTTGTCGCGGGTAATCCCGGCATTATTGACCCAAATGTCAATCTTCCCGTAGGTATCGGTGACAGTTTGAATGAGCGATTCAATATCTGCCTTCTTCGTGACATTACAGGCTACAGCCAGCGTTTCCGCCCCATCAGCCGCCAATTCGGCCGCTGTTGTTTTCGTCGTCTCAGCATCAATATCGCAGATTACCACTCTGGCACCGGCCGCTGCGAGAACCGTGGCAATTTCCTTGCCGATTCCCCGGGCAGACCCTGTGATAACAGCAACCTGATCCTGTAAATCCTGCTGTGTCAATGTTCCTCCTTCGTTTGTTCCCTTAGTGTATTCCAACTGCTTCCAGATCGGTCACATTTGAGATCCCGTCCGGAGCCAGATCCGAATCAATACGCTTAACCAGTCCCTGCAGTACTTTCCCGGGGCCCACTTCAATATATTTTTCGATGCCGTCCCGCTTCATGTTCAGAATGGTATCGGACCACAGCACCGCGCTTTCAATCTGCGAAATCAGATTGGCGGTAAGTTCAGCTGCATTCCGATGTTTTTCCGCATCCACATTGCAGTAGACATCCCGGCTCGCATCCTGCAGTGTCATCCCGCTTATTTTCTGAGACAGTTTTTCTGTCGCGGAACCCATGAGCGGTGAGTGAAAAGCGCCGCTGACTTCCAGCTGTATGGCTCGTTTCGCTCCCAGTTCCTTGGCAATCTGCATGGCTTCCTGAACGGCTTCCACATGCCCGGATATGGCGACCTGTCCGGGGGAGTTGAAATTGGCAATTTTTACAATTCCCAGAACGGAGGCCCGGTCACAGGCTTCCTGAATTTTTTCCCTGTCCAGATTCAGAATGGCAGCCATGGTGCCCGGATTTTTCTCACCCGCTTCCTGCATGCTCTCGGCGCGGACCTTGACGAGTTCCAGTCCGTCTTCAAAACTGAAGACACCGGCAGCATGAAGCGCGGAATATTCTCCAAGGCTGTGTCCTGCCACAGCTGAAAATTGAAAATTATTATCCAGCAGAAGTTTCGTAATCACCGATGACACGACGTAGAGAGCGGGCTGGGTAACTTTCGTCTGAGTCAGCTCCTGCAGAGGCCCGTTGAAGCAGACGTTGGCCAGATCAAAACCCAGAATTTTCCCGGCGCGGTCAAACATGGACCGGGCAATATCGAAACTTTCATACAGATCCCGGCCCATCCCCACGCTCTGTGAAGCCTGTCCCGGAAAAATCAGTGCGATACTCATAGTTTTTACATTCCCCATTTGATCAGCATACTGCCCCAGGTGAATCCGGCACCGAAAGCAGCCAGAAGGAGCAGATCCCCTTCCTTGAGCCGGCCTTCCTGAACCGCATCCCAAATGCCGAGAGGCAGAGTGGCAGCTGTCGTATTGGCGTATTTTCCGATATTTATGAGAACCTTGTTGGGATCCAGGCCGATCCGTTCGGCCGTTGCATCGATGATACGCAGATTTGCCTGGTGAGGTATGAACAATGCCAGATCTTCACCGGTCAGATTATTGGCTTTCATAATCTGCTCCGAAACATCCTGCATGCCCTTGACGGCAAATTTGAATACGGATTTCCCATCCTGATAAATATAATGCATTTTGGCGTCAACTGTCTCATGCGTCGTGGGATTCAGCGATCCGCCGCCCTTCATGTACAGATATTTACCGCCTTCACCGTCCGTGTAGAGAATTTCATCCAGAACACCGGTCCCGTCATCAGACGGTTCCAGCAGCACAGCGCCGGCACCATCACCAAACAGGATGCAGGTATTCCGGTCCGTATAATCCACAATGGAGCTCATTTTGTCAGCACCCACAACCACAACTTTTTTTGCGGTTCCGGCTTTGATAAACGACGCGCCGGTAGCCAGTGCAAAGAGAAAACCGCTACAGGCACCACTCAGGTCAAAACCCCAGGCTTTTTTAGTGCCCAGTTTGTCCAGAACCAATGCGGCTGTTGCAGGGAACATCATATCCGGTGTAATGGTGGCAACGATGAGAATGTCAATTTCCGAAGCATCCATGCCCCGTGAATCCAGAAGTTCCTGCACGGCCTTCACGGTCATGTCGGAGGTGGTTTCTCCGTCCGCGGCAATGTGACGTTCCCGGATACCGGTACGTGTCACAATCCACTCATTATTGGTATCGATCATCTTTTCCAGATCGAAATTATTTAGAATTTTTTCCGGGACATAATGTCCCACGGCTGTAATCTTTGCTGTGTTTTTCGCGTTCATGATCTTCTCTGTTATGTCTGTGGTTCCTGTTGCAGCGGAAGCTTTTCGAGGTTTTTTTGCAGTAGGTCCAGCTTCCCGTTAATCTCCTGTGTCAGATTATGTCTTGCAAAGCGCTCTGCCGACAGCAGTGCATTTCTCAGCGCCAGTGCGGACGAATGTCCGTGAGCCTTGACACTGATCCCGTCTACTCCCAATAACGGGGCTCCGCCATATTCTTCGTAATTCAAATCCTGTTTAATCTTTCTGAATGACCCTTTCAGCATCAGGCCGCCCAGTTTGGCCAGGGTGCTTCCCGAAACCTGCTTCTTCAGCTGAGACAGAAAGAACTCAAAGACAGATTCGCCGAATTTGATGAGAATATTCCCGACAAACCCATCGCTGATAACCACATCTGCCGCACCTTTCAGCACGCGATTGCCTTCCACATTCCCGATAAAATTCGGCATGGTCTTTTCGAGAAGCTCAAAAGTGCTTCGGTCAAAATGACTGCCCTTGAATGCTTCTTCTCCGATATTCAGCAAACCCACACTGGGATTTTTCCGCTTCAGCAGAATTTCAGCATAGGTTGCAGCCATAAATCCGTTCTGAAGCAGATCCAGAGGTTTGGGTGACGGATTTGCGCCAACATCACAGAGGATACATCCGCCTTTTTCCGTAGGGATATACGCAGCCAGCGCGGGCCTGTGAACAGTGGCCAGACGACCCAGTGTCAGCAGCGAGGCAGACATGAGCGCACCGGTATTTCCTGCAGAAACAAAGGCATCTCCGGCTCCGGCCTTCAGATCCTTAATTCCCCGGACCAGTGAACTGTCACTTTTCTTCCTGATGGCAATAAGCGGCGCTTCATGCATGGAAATGGCTTCGCTGCAGTGAACAATCTGCAGGCGGTCCGAAACGCCGGAGAACTTTTTCAGCTCATTACTCACGGCTGTCTCATCACCGTATAAAGAGATGATGAGGTCGGAACGCATGTTTAAAGCCTGCACGGCTCCGGCTACTGTTACCTCGGGGGCAAAATCGCCCCCCATGGCATCAAGCAGGATTTTCATATTTCAAAAGACAGGTAAATTAGTTTTCTTTCGGTGTAATTACCGGTCGGCCATTGTAGTATCCGCAGTTCGGACATACATGATGGGGCAGCTTGGGCTGATTACAGTGTGAGCAGGTCACCACCGTCGGCGCTGTAAACGTATAATGAGTTCTTCTCTTCGCACCCCGGGAATGAGAATGTCTCCGTTTAGGATTCGGCATTTATAAACCTCCGTTTTAATTTAGATTCTTTTTGAGTTCATTCAGAGCAGCCCATCGCGGATCAATGCGATCATCTTCATGCTGGCACTGTTCATAGTTCTGGTTCGCCCCGCAAATCGTACAAAGTCCTTTGCATTCGGGCCGACAGCGTTTCTGTATGGGAATTTCCAGAAGAAACAGATCCTTGAAAAAATCACTGAAGTCAATCTGTATATCATTTTTCCCAATCTGCATGACATCAACCTCTTCACTCTGTTCCGGGCCCTCTTCATTTTCTCCGCACTTCACATAGAGATCGAATGAATGATGCACCGGGAGATCATAGTCCTCGAGGCAGATATCACAGCGCAGACTGAGTTTTCCTTCCACATATCCATGACAGAAATAATTTTCACCTACGCTGTATGCCGTGACAAGTGCTGAAGCCGGAGAAACCAGCTCCGGGATATCCAGATCCACATCCCGGATGCTGAATTCGAAGTTTTTTTCTGTGGACGTAATATGTGATCTTAGCACTTTCATTTTAGCTTGCCAATTTAATGCTTTGCATGGATTTAGTCAAGCTGTTAGTAAACAGGCCCAGGTGATATTTTCACTTTAAAAAAACGGAGCGGATCAGCTGTCTTCGCGGACGTTATCGATCCAGCAGGGCTTTCCTGTTTTCGTTTTAATCTGGTTCATCAATGCCCGTGCATCCTGCTTGGAACTGAAATTCCCGGCCCGGACACGGTACCAGAGTTCATCGCTGTCCTTGAAATATGCCCGCTGTATTTCGGCATCAATTCCGGCCTTTTTCAGAGCATCCAGATCTTTCTTTGCCCGTTCATAGGTCCGGAAACTGCTGATCTGTACAGTAAATTTTGATTTGATTTTAGGAATACTGTTGGCCAGGTCCACACCGGATCCCGGCTTTGCTGCCGTCTTGGTGGTTGCGGTACGAGCCGAGGTCTTGACGGCGTTTTCAGGAACTTCCTTCCATGCCGGTGCAGGTTTCGGAGTCTTCACGGCATCAGCAGTGGTTTCACTGGGAACTACCGGTACCGGTGTCACGGCTTCAGGCGTCTGTTCAGCCTGTTCCGTGGCCTGATTTCCGAATCTGTTAGCCATATCGCTGTTATCCTCCGCGGCCGGACTTTCTTCAGCCGGTTTTTCCGGAAGAGGTTCTCCGGTAACATCATAGGCGAAGGTCTCATTGTATTCTTTGCCGTCCACATCGATCATGGCGACAATCACTTCATAATCTCCAGGAACATCCGGGACAAAAGAGACCGCTTCAGCATCATCCGAGGGCAGAAAATCCCGTGGATCCAGCTTCGAATCGGATGGCTTCGTCTTAAATGCCCATAAATACTTCGTAATGTTTTCACTCGTCTTTTTGACGGTAATGTCTATGGCCTGACCAACCGCTCCGCTTTGTTTCTTGGAGCAGGACAAGGTAATAACGATGGTCATGAACATGACAAGCAAAGCAAGCAGATATCTCTTCATTTTCGATCCTCCAGACTATAGTTAGCCTTTGTTTGCGATAATCTCCTGATTTGCAAAGAAAAATGCAATCTCTTTCTCAGCATTTTCATCACTATCAGAACCATGAACC
Organism: Fidelibacterota bacterium; assembly: GCA_046735395.1. Lineage (GTDB taxonomy): Bacteria > Fidelibacterota > Fidelibacteria > Fidelibacterales > DSDE01 > JBJKQR01. The sequence goes on from JBJKQR010000063.1 coordinate 64,917, forward strand.
GCATTACGCCCCTTACTTTCCGCGTACAATTTGCGAATAGTACCGGATTCAGCCTCTGCGGGATCCGTGGCTCCGATGACTCTGCGCCATTCAGATACAGCATTTTCCTTCTTCAGGGCCAGAACCACCGACGGACCGCTGCTCATGAACTCTACAAGTTCAGCATAAAACGGTCTTGCAGCATGGACTTCGTAAAATCCTTCTGCGGCTGTCCGGCTCATCCACGTATATTTCATGGCCAGGAGTTCAAATCCTGCGCCAAGTAGATGGTCAATTATTTTACCTGTATAGCCGTTGGCAACGGCATCCGGTTTGATCATTGCAAAAGTTCTGTCACCACTCATATTCTGTATTCCTGTATTCAGTATCATTACGTTTCGGTTTCAGCCGGGTCTCAGCTGAGCACCGCTTTGACCGTCTTTCCGATATCGGCCGGATTTTTCACCACATTGATCCCGGAATCCTGCAGCGTTTTCATCTTTTCCGCAGCCGTTCCCTTACCGCCGCTGATTATGGCTCCTGCATGTCCCATTCTGCGTCCGGGAGGCGCCGTCTGTCCGGCGATGAAGGAAATGATGGGTTTGCTGAAATGTTTCTGAGCCCAATGTGCCGCATCTTCTTCCGCATTTCCGCCGATTTCACCGATCATGATGACCGCTTCCGTCTGGTCATCCTCCTCGAATAATTTCAGAAGATCAATATAGCTGCTTCCCACAATGGGATCACCACCGATACCGATGGAGGTGGACTGTCCGTATCCGACGGCCCCCACCTGGGCAACCGCCTCATAGGTCAGTGTTCCCGAGCGGCTGATGATACCGATGCTGCCCTGCTGATGAATGAAACCGGGCATGATGCCGATCTTTGCCTTTCCGGGGCTGATGATACCGGGACAATTGGGTCCGATGAGCCGGGTCTGGCTCTTTTTCAGAACCTCGTTCACTTTGATCATATCCTGAACCGGAATTCCTTCCGTAATGCAGATTACCAGATCCACACCGGCCGCGATCGCTTCCAGAATCCCATCCGCTGCAAAGGGCGGAGGTACGAAGATGACCGATGTGTTTGCACCTTCCTGATCGACCGCTTCCTTTACCGTATTGAATACGGGACGATCCAGATGAATCTGTCCGCCTTTTCCCGGTGTGACACCTCCCACAACCCGGGTTCCGTACTCGATCATCTGAGAAGCGTGAAAGCTTCCTTCTTTACCGGTAAATCCCTGGACAACCAGCCGTGTCTCTTTATCTACCAAAATACTCATAATTATAACCTCAATTCTTTACTGTTTTACCGATTCAACAGCTTTTCTGGCACCTTCATCGAGACTGTCGGCAACGATGAATTTCAGATCGGATTCGTTCAGCAATGCTGCAGCCTCAACCGCATTCGTACCGGCCAGACGAACGACTACCGGCACCTTGACTTCAATCTGATGCAGCGCATCGATGATTCCCTGAGCGACCCGGTCACAGCGGACAATTCCACCGAAGATATTGATCAGGATCGCCTTCACATTCGGATCTGAAACGATGATCTTGAATCCGTTGGCAACGGTTTCCGAATTAGCCACACCGCCCACATCCAGAAAATTCGCAGGTTCACCGCCATAATGCTTGATGATGTCCATCGTACCCATCGCCAGTCCGGCGCCATTGACCATACAGCCCACGTTCCCGTCGAGCTTGATATAATTCAGATCATACTTTGCCGCTTCCAGCTCCATGGGGTCTTCCTCGTTCGGATCGCGGTATTCCACAATATCAGGATGACGGAACAGAGCATTATCATCAAAATTCATCTTGGCATCCAGTGCAAACACGTCCCCTTCCGCAGTCACAACCATGGGGTTGATTTCGGCAAGGGAGGCATCCGATCCTTCAAAAGCTTTATAGAGCGCCGATAAGAATTTGGACGCGCTCTTGATCTGTTTTCCTTCAAGTCCCAGGGCAAAGGCCATGGCACGAATCTGAAAGGCCTGCAGTCCCACTGCCGGATCTATGAATTCCTTGACAATTTTTTCGGGAGTTTCGGCGGCCACCTTTTCAATTTCCATTCCGCCTTCCGTGGAGACCATAAATACATTCCGGCCGCTGGCTCTGTCGGTCACAAGCCCCACATACAGTTCCCGGGCGATATTCATACCCTGTTCGATTAAAAGTCGCTTGACGATTTTTCCTTCAGGTCCGGTCTGATGTGTCACCAGATTCATTCCCAGCATCTGTTTCGCAAGTTCCTTGGCTTCAGCAGGCGATTTTGCCAGCTTCACTCCACCGCCCTTGCCACGGCCTCCGGCATGAATCTGAGCCTTCACGACAACAACGGATGTCCCCAGATCCTTGGCAGCAGCTTCCGCCTCCTCCGGCGAATACACGACTTTCCCATCCGGAACGGCGACGTTATATTTCCGTAATATCTCCTTGGCCTGATATTCGTGAATTTTCATCTTTTCTCCATTTTATTTAATAACTTCATTTTTCTGAACGCAAATTTACACGATCCATTTTTATATTCAAAACGAATATTCGTCCCGGCGGCCTTCTGTGATTACTCAGACGCCTTTCCAGAGAAAGGCACGGAATTCATCATAATCCGGACTGATTTTTTCTGATTTCTTTTCTTGTTCCATACACGCCTTCAGAGCGTCGGGAAGTTCGACATCCAGATTCAGCGCCGCGTCAACCGTTCCCTTGAATTTCGCCGGATGAGCGGTTTCCAGAAGCACCGTCGGCACCCCGGATCCGGTAGATCTGCGATATTCCATGGCGGCCAGGTAGGCCACAGCCCCGTGCGGATCCATGACATATCCGTATTTACCATGGATTTCACGTATTGCCTCCAGGGTCCGTTCATCCGAAAAGCTGTCCGAATAGACAAATTTTCCGATGGTTTCCGCATCGCTGTCATACAGGCTGAAAATGCGGCGGATATTACTGGGATCTCCCACATCCATGGCATTGCTCAGCGTGGCAATGGTCCGGCCGGCTTCATAGCGCCCTGTGGTCAGATAGCGCTTAAAACTGTCATTGGCATTGAGCGCGGCAATGAAATGCCGGACCGGCAATCCGCTCTCCGAAGCCAGTAACCCGGCCGTCAGATTTCCCAGATTTCCGCTGGGAACCGAAAAAACCGGAACCTGCGCTCCCCCCAGCTGTCCGAAAGCAGAAAAATAATACAGCATCTGCGGGAGCAGGCGGGCAATATTGATGGAATTCGCCGAGGATAAAGGCCGGTGCATTTTGAGTTCGTCATCGAGAAATGCCGTTTTGACCAGACGCTGACAATCGTCAAAGGTACCCGTCACTTCCAGGGCCGTCACATTAGCACCCTGCGTCGTCAATTGTTTTTCCTGAATTTCAGAGACCATTCCCGAAGGGTACAACAGAACCACACGAATTCCCGGACGCTTGTGAAATGCAGATGCCACGGCGGACCCCGTGTCTCCGGAGGTGGCGGCCAGTATCGTCAGCTCCCTGTTTTCCCTCGCCGCAAATTCGGACAGAGTCCGGGCCATGAAGCGGGCTCCGAAATCCTTGAAGGCCAGGGTCGGCCCGTGAAAAAGCTCCAGCACATACAGGTCATCTCCCAGCGCAACCAGCGGAGAATCGAAAGTGAAAACTTCCTCGATGATATCATCAAAGGTGCCGTCATCCAAAACCGCAGTGCAGTATGGGCGCAGGATTGACCGAGCCATATCCCTGATACCAAGGTCCGGAAGCTTTGTGATCAGCTCTGCATCGAGCGGTACAATATGTTCCGGCATGTAGAGACCCCCGTCATCCGCCATACCGTAAAGCACAGCTTCCCGAAAGGTGACGGGTTTGCTCTTCCCGGCCGTACTGAAAAACTTCATGTGTCTATAATCCTTCCATCATCATAATTTTATCCGGAATCAGCCTAGTGACTTTCCAGTATCACCGGCCCCCGGCCATTGATCGGGGACACAAATACATCCGCATCGTGGCCGGCTGCCCGGTACAGGCGTCCCGCTTTCTCCCCGAATTCTCCGGCCTGATCCAGGCTGCGGCACAACGTGAACAGCGATGGCCCGGATCCGGAGATTCCGCTTCCCAGGCAATTCATCTCCGCGGCCAGCGCCCTGATCTCATTATACAGGGGGATAAAGGGTGACCGAAGCGGTTCCACTATGAAATCATTCAGGCTGGCGGCGATGAGATCCGGATCCTTCCGCTCAAATCCCGCGACCAGCGCCGCGATATTTCCCCATTGGCGGACAGCCAGGGAAAGCGGAATATTTTCCGGAAGCAATTTTCTCATATCCGAGGTCTTCAATTCAATATGCGGATGGGTCACGCAGACAGCCAGTTCATCAGGATAGGCCAGTGAAACGATATGCAGAGGTTCCAGCGAACGGACAAGCGAGACACCTCCGAACAGAGAAGCGGCCACATTATCCGCATGTACTTTCCCGGCGGACGTGAGCGCTTCACCCACCAGCGCGTGAGTCAGGAGTTTGTGTTTATCCGGATCAATCCCTATCAGTTCGCTGAAAGCCCGGACGCCTCCGGCTGCAGAAGCGGCCGAAGAGCCCATTCCCGTCCCCAGAGCCATTTTTTTATGCAGAATTATGTCACAGCCGCCCGACCAGCCGACCGCATCAGCCAGAGACTGAATGGCCAGGCTGCAGGTATTTTTCCGGGTCTCCGTGGGTAATGCCCCGCCATCACCATGAATTGAGCGGATACGAATTCCCGCTTCTGTGCTGCGGAACAGTTCAATTTCATCACCGGGCGCATCCAGCGCGAAACCCATCACGTCGAAGCCACACCCGATATTGGTTACCGTGGCCGGTGCAAAGACACGTACATACTCTTTCATCCCGGACACCCTGCCTTCATCAGAGAAATGGCGGCCAGGCAATCGCTGAAAACAGCCGAAGCAGTGACATCGCCGCCGGCTCCCGGGCCCTGAATCACCAGCGGATTTTCCGAATAATACCGGGAACTGATGCATATCAGGTTATCCGTTCCCCGCAGATGGAAAAAGGGTGAATCGGACGTCACTTCACGTAGCGAGATAGTGATGCCGGTCTTCGAAATTTCAGCGATATAACGCAGACGTTTTCCCTTCTGCGCAGCCTTGTGCAGGCGTTCGGCAAAAACCGGATCGAAGCCGGGCAAGGCGGTCATAAACGCGTCCTGATCCGCAGCCTTCATCATCTCATCGGGAAGAATGCTTTCCTGCCGGATTTGTGCAAGATCCAGTTCGAAACCCAGTTCTCTCGCAATAATCAGAGCCTTTCGGGCCATATCCAGGCCGTTCAGATCTTCGCGGGGATCGCTTTCCGTATAGCCCAGGCGTTTTGCTTCTTTCACAGCCTCACTGAAAGTGAAGCTATCGCTGACGGCATTGAAGATATAGGCCAGCGTCCCGGACAGCAGCGCTTCGATTCGCTGAACCGTATCCCCCGAAGCGATGAGTTTGCGCAGGGTGGACATTACCGGCAGCCCCGCCCCCACGTTTGCCTCATAGTATAGGGAGGTATGATTCGCGTCTGCAGTCTCCTTCAGTCGGCGAAAACCGTCTCCGTCGGCTGACATGGCTGTCTTGTTGGCCGTAACCACTGCGATTCCGCGTGATAACAGCCGTTCGTAACCGGGGCTGAAGGCTTCCCCCCAGCTGCAGTCGACAAATACAGCCCTGCGGGATTTTTCCGCCGCGGCCATGAATTGATCCGCATTGGCTGTTTTCCCCTCTCCGGCCAGACGGTCCGGAAGCTCCGAGAATCCGCTGCCCTCGGGAAATAAAATCATTTTTCGGGAATTCATAATTCCACCGGGCCGTATCCGCGAATCACCGCTACGGTCCACATAACTCTGGACCTGGCGGCACAGAGAGCGGGACACATGGCCGGCGCCGCCGATAAAGATATAAATGGAATGATCCTCAACAAAAAAGGTGGCATGAAGAATATTGAGGGCCTTGACTTCATCGCGGGCCGATACGACGATGGAAATATTGAGTTCGCTTGCTCCCTGGGCAATAGCGACAATATTCACATCCTCCTCTCCCAGTGCGCGGAAGACCTGTCCGGCAATTCCGGGCGTCTTCTTCATATTTTCACCGACAATGGCGATAATGGACAGATCCTTTTCAATCTGAATATCCGAGACCAGCTTATCATGTAATTCCAGCCTGAGTTCTGCCTGAAGTTCTTTCCGGGCAGCCTCGGCGCACCGCGGTTCGACCGCAAAGCAGATGGAGTGTTCGGAGCTGGCCTGGGTGATGAGAATGACATTGATATCCTTCCGCGCCAGGGCCGTGAAGATTCGTTTCGCCACACCGGCCACCCCGACCATACCGCTCCCCATCACACTGATCAGGGCAATTTTGTCAATAGAGGAAATACCTTTGATCGACCTGGCTGTGGGCAGCCCTTCACGGCTGATCAGGGTTCCGGGAGCATCCGGATTGAAGGTATTCTTGATGAGAATGGGGATATCGGCATCGAGAGCCGGCTGCATGGTAGCAGGATGAATGACCTTAGCGCCGAAATGTGACAGTTCCATCGCTTCGTCATAGGTCAGGCTTTTGAGCAGAAATGCGTTCTTCACTTTCCGGGGATCGGCCGCCATGACGCCGTCCACATCAGTCCAGATTTCCACCACATCTGCATCCAGGGCTGCGGCAAAAATGGATGCGGTAAAATCGGATCCGCTGCGTCCCAGCGTTGTGGTTTCTCCATCCGGGGTCGAAGCAATGAAACCGGTGATGATCTGAGTCCGGCCCTGTTCCTGGAAATAACTGCGGATGGCATCCCGGCTGGCAGGAAAATCAATGCGGGCCTGGCCGAAGGCGCTGTCCGTCCGCAGCACTTTCCGCGCGTCCAGATACGCCGCGGAAAAATCCCGATCCTGAAGAGCCTCCGATATAATGTAGGCCGACAGCCGTTCTCCGAAACTCATGACCACATCCAGAGTTCTCGGAGTCAGTTCCCGGGTGAGAAAAATTCCCTGCAGAATATTTGACAGCTCGTCCAGTTTACGTCCCAGACGAGTCCTGGCTTCCTTGCCATTCCGGGCAACCAGCGTCCCCAGTATTTCTTCGTGATCGCTGCGAATTGCAGCAAGAAGCTGTCTGTACCCCTCATCGCCCTTCCGTGCGGATGTGGCCGCGGCAATCAGCCGATCGGTCATCCCCTGGAATGCGGATACCACCACATGAGTCCGTGGCCCCTTTTGCGCAGAATCCCGAATGATGTCCATGACAGAGGAAATCCGCTCACTGTTACCCACAGAGGATCCCCCGAATTTCAATATTTTCACGTGTTCCATTATCTGTTCCAATTTTTTTCCCGGTTTCAAAGATAAGCGGCTTTTTTATTATATCAAACGCCCTTTTACAGCTTCTTCGTATTTTTCATCACAGTCTGTCCCCGGCATCCTGATCCGAAGCAATCAAGACTGGATGGGAAATCCCGCCCCGGCCCGCACAAACAAAGCCGTAAACAGGGCAGAAATCTACCCTGTACGCAGTATTTTCACCTATCACGCTGAGAGAAAGGACTCACAAAGCAGCACTATGCAGAAAACAGGCCGGATCATCATAGTAAATAATTAAATAATACCTGTTCATAAATCAGTTTTTTCCTTGCATAATAGGGGGCATTATCATATTATTGTGTTGAATTGTGGGAGATTATCCCATAAACGGGGCCAAAGGAACGTGGGTTACGACTTCAAAGGAAAATTTGACCACAGTATCGATGCAAAGAACAGGATAAACATTCCTGCGAAATATCGAAAGCTGTTCGCGGAAAACGGGGAACAGGACCTGGTAGCAAACTGGGCCTCCATCGAACCCTGTATCACCGTGTACCCCAAAAGCCGTTACGATGAGCTCACTCAGTTGTACCGAACAAAACTATCTACCATAAATAAACGGGACCGGCAGTTTCTCCGTCTCTGGACCATGTTCGCATGGGACTGCACATTTGACAACCAGGGACGCATCAACATTTCACCGGATCTGATAGAAAAAGCGAATCTCACCCGGGACGTCGTCATCATCGGAGCTGTGGACCGGATCGAGATATGGAATCCGGAAACGTTGAAACAGCATGAGGAAAGTGCGGCCCTGGCCGAAGAAGATTTTTCGCTGCTCGCTGCAGAACTCAGTCAATAGGAATAACCGTGCAGGGATCTGAACTCCATATACCAGTTATGCTGAACGAAAGTCTGGCATGGCTCATCACCGACTTGAAGGGAATTTACGTCGATGCCACTCTCGGCATGGGCGGATATTCCGAATTCATCCTTGACCGGACGGATCCCCAGGCCCGCGTTTTCGGCTTTGATGTGGACACGGATGCGATTGATAAAGCCGGTGAACGGCTGGCGTCCCATACAAATTTTTCTGCCGTTCAGGCAAATTTCAGTCAGGTAAAAGTCGAACTGTTTCGTCTCGGCATACGGGAAATTTCCGGCATTGTCTTTGACCTGGGCGTATCCTCCCTCATGCTGGATGACGGAGAAAAGGGGTTTTCCTACCGCTTTGACGGCCCCCTGGACATGCGCATGGACAGAAGCCTGGAAATCCGGGCCGAAGACATCCTCAACGGCTGGGAAAAAGATGATCTGCGCCGCCTCTTTCTGGAATATGGTGAAGAACGGCAGGCCGGCAAAATCGCGTCGATCATCGTGAAGGAACGGCAGAAACACCGTTTAAGCCGAACCGGCGATATTACGGAACTATTAAAAAAGCATATACCTGAGCCCTATCTGAATAAGAGTCTGTCTCGTATTTTCCAGGCGCTGAGGATCGAAGTGAATGATGAACTCGGGAATCTGAAAAAGGCGCTGGAACAGAGCGTGGACCTTCTTGCCGAGGGCGGCCGGCTCGTGGTCGTCAGTTATCACAGCCTGGAGGACCGCATTGTGAAGGATTTCATGAAGCTCCACAGCACGGATTGCATCTGCCCGCCCAAACTGCCCGTATGCACGTGTGGCCACCATGCCGATCTGAAAATTCTTACCCGCAGAATAGAAACGGCCGGCAAAGCCGAAGTGGCGGCAAATGTCCGCAGCCGCAGTGCCCGGCTCCGCGCAGCCGAAAAAATTGCCCCGGTACAGAGCGGAAATAACAGATGACGAAAAAGAAAAACGGAAACACAAAGAATGGTTCCGGAAAATTCCGGAGTTTTCAGCTGACGCCCAGTCTGTCATTCTTAACACTTATCCTCATTACGGTCGCGGCCGGAATCGGAAAAATATCCATGAGCAATGCCATTACCGAAATGAATTATACCTACGAAATCCGGAAACGGGAGGAAATGAAACTTCAGCAGATTGTCGCTGAGCTGAACAGCCAGATCATGGAACTGAGCCGTCCGGACCGTATACGTGCCTATGCCCGGAAAAATCTGGGAATGATCGAATATAAACCTGATACGAGGATTCTGAAAGTTGACTAAGACCCGAAGCAAGCACTTCAGCGACTTCAGCCGGAAATACCTGATCCGTACGCAGTTGATGTCCGGAATCCTTCTGGCGTTTGCCGTCCTGATCATCCTGCGTCTGTTTCGGATTCAGGTTTCGGACGCGGATCGCTACCAACGCGTTGCCGCGACTCAGACCATGAAGGATGTGACCATTGAGGCGGACCGGGGGAAAATATTCGACCGGAACGGAACGGTTCTGGCCATGAACCTGATTACCTACACCATCGGCGCCCGCTATAAAGATATCGTCTACCCCGACGAAACTTTTTCGCTGCTCGCGGATGCGTTCTCCAGAACCCCGGATTATTATCGCAAAAAATTCAAGAATACGGAAACCTTCTACTATCTGGAGAAGGATATTCCTCTGGAAACGGCCGCACCGCTCATCGATCTTCAGAAGGGCAGAAAGATTCACGGAAAAATCGAGCGTAAACTGGTGGGCGTTCGCCTCGACCGGGAAGTGAAGCGGCATTATCCCTTTAATGAAGCGGCTGGCCAGCTTCTGGGTTTTACGGGGACTGAGGATTTCGGCCTCAGCGGAATTGAAAAAAGCTGGGAGGATGTTTTGTCCGGCACCAGCGGAAGCAGCCGGGTCATGAATGACAAATACGGCCAGATTTTGCTCAGCAGCCGGAACAGTACCACTGCACCTAAAAACGGCCAGGACCTGACACTGTCCCTTGATATTAATTATCAGATCATTTTGGAGGAGGAGCTGAAACAGGCTGTCAGCAAAACCGAAGCAGCCGGTTCCATGGGAATTATCATGAATCCCAATACCGGACAGATTCTTGCACTCGGGTCTCTTCCCTCATTCAATCCCAATGAATATCAGGACTTCCCTCTCATCAACCAGAAGATCCGCCCCATCACGGATACCTATGAACCGGGATCCGTATTTAAAATAATTCCTGTTTCCGCAGCAATCGAACGGGAAATATTTACACCGGCCAGCCTGATCAACTGCGAAAACGGTGAATGGAAAATTTATGACCGGACCCTCCATGACCACAAAGCCGCAAAATGGTCGACTGTTCAGGACATTCTGGTACATTCCTCCAATATCGGCGCGGCAAAAATTGCTGAAAATCTTGGAAATAAATACCTTTACCAGCAGATTGTCAAATTCGGAATCGGCGAAATCAATGATATTGAAGTCACGGGGAATGTGCACGGCCAGGTAAAAGCTCCTGCCGAATGGAGTCCCATCACCAATTCCCAGATGGCCATGGGACAAAGCGTCACGACCACCCTCCTGGAAATTGCCAGTGCCTATTCCGTCGTCGCGAACGGAGGCCTTCTGCTCCGGCCGTCCATTCTCAATAACAGAACAGACCCGGCCACTGGAAAAACAAGCTCCTACCGTCCCAGCGTGATCCGCAGGGTCATGAGCCGTGAAACAGCTGAAACGATGAGAGGTATGCTGGAACAGGTCGTATGTGAAGGCACCGGAAAGAATGCCTACATTGAGGGCTATCGCGTCGCCGGCAAAACCGGGACGGCACAGAAAGTCATAGACGGCAAATACTCCCAGAAAGAATACTATGCGACCTTCGTCGGTTTTTTCCCGGCCAACAATCCGGTTCTGCTCTGCGCCATCGCCGTGGATAACCCACGCTACGGACGGCACGAAGGAAGCGTCGCAGCAGCGCCCGCTGTCAGGAATGTATTTTCACGGATTATCAGCAGTACCGATTTCCGGAAGCTGTACGACTGGGTACAGGAAGATCCGGCCCTGATCGCGGATGGGAAGAATACATCCGAACGGGCCCCGGATGCCGATCCGGTTCCCGTCATGGCAGCGCTGTCTCAGACCGAAGAAACGAAAAAAGTGCAGAGCACGCCGGAGACCGTATCCTCTGCAGCCATGGTCATGCCCGATTTTACAGGACTCACTCCGAAACATGCATCCTATATCCTGGGAGAATTCGATGTCAATGTTGAAGTCCATGGTAAAAAAGGGAAAATCGTCGCGCAGCAGCCATTGCCCGGCCAAACATTACAAAGCGGAGCCACCTGTATTCTCTATGTCAACTGATGCCCGACCCTTAACCAGTTTACTCACGTTTCCCCATCGTGTGGAGGGGATTGCGGACTCTGTCGAAATTCTGGGAATTTCCTATGATTCCAGACAGGTTAAACCCGGTTTTCTCTTCGCGGCCCTCCCCGGTATCACATCCGATGGATATGATTTTATTGCAGCGGCAGTCCGGAACGGCGCCGCAGCCGTGCTCAGCCTGCGTCCCTCCGAAGATGCCGGCACGCTTCCACAGATCATCGTTCAGAATCCTGCCGAAGCTCTGGCTCTGGTTTCCGCAGAATTTTACGGCAGCCATAACGAAAAGCTGTTTCTCACCGGTGTAACCGGTACAAACGGAAAAACAACCATCACCTGGCTCCTGCGTCACCTGGCCGGACACCATGACCTCCGCAGCGCCGTCATCGGTACGCTGGGAATGAAATCAGAGGGTGAAAATATGAATTACGGGCTGACAACGCCCATGAGCCCCGAGATCCACCGTTTTCTCGCCTCCTGCTCGGATCAGGATATTCATCAGGTATATATGGAGGCTTCCAGTATCGCCGTTGAGCAGAAACGCCTCTTCGGCCTGAGTTTCGATCAGCTGATCTTCACAAACCTGAGCCGCGATCATCTGGATTACCATCCGGATATGGAAGCCTATTATCAGGCAAAAAAATCTCTTTTCAGCCAGTTGAGACCCGATGGAAAGGCCTTTATCAATATTGACGATATTTACGGTGAGCGGCTGCTGTCGGAACTTGATCCCGAAACCAGCCGGTCTCTCTCTCTTCGTGACAGCTCAGCGGATTTTCATTTCTCCGGGCTGAAGCTGGGCAGAAGCGGCCTGTCCGCCACCCTTATCGGACATGCAAAGGAACTGAAAATCCGGGCCGGCCTCATCGGTGACTATAATGCAGCCAATCTGCTGGCAGCTCTGGCCGCATTTTACAGCCGTTATCCGCAGCTTCTGCCGGATACGCTGGATATAAGGGATTTCAAAGGCGCACCCGGCCGCATGGAAATGTATGAATGTCCGGGACACGGCAGCATCATTGTGGATTTTGCCCATACTCCCGATGCCATGGAAAATGTCTTCCGCAGCCTGAAGGCTCTCAACCTGCCCGGCAGAATCGTCTCCCTTTTCGGCGCCGGCGGCAACAGGGATCAGGGCAAACGCCCCATCATGGGCCAGACTGCCGACACCTGGAGTGACGCCATCATCCTGACGAATGACAATCCCCGCCGGGAAGATCCACGTCGGATTCTTGAAGATATTTCAAAAGGAATTACCAATACATTATTTCGAATTATTCCGGACCGGCGGACAGCCATCGAAACAGCTGTTCGCGAAGCCGGGGAAGAGGATATCACACTGATACTCGGAAAAGGCGGCGAAGAATACCAGGAAATCCAGGGTATCCGCAGAGCCTATTCCGATTCTGAAACCGTAAAAGAAATCATTAAGCCCTATGAAACTGTCTGAACTGTTACAGGCCGCAGATACCCGGGACTGGCAGATTCCCGACTCAGATCCTGACCTTATCCGG
>JBJKQR010000064.1:0-37130 GCA_046735395.1 Fidelibacterota bacterium
ATGATACGCTTTCTGGGCCTCGATATTCGTTCTGATTTGTCCTATACCCATGGTAACACTCCTTTGTTCTTCGCGGGCTTCCCTGCCCTTTTGTGTTTACTCACTGATATTATCGGCGGATATTTCGCAGTCTTTAATAATATTTAGCAATAATATAAGAATTTCATATAATATCCGCTATAATAAGCATGATATCAGCATATCGCATAGCTATCATCAGTATTCAGAATCTTTATATACTATTAATTAATAATGCACTGATTATCAGAAATAATAATATTTCAATCGAAGTTGGAATTACGCCGTTGTGTTGTTCAGCGCAGGATCACATCATGGTTTTCAGGATCTCTTCGGCCTTGTCCCGGTGCCCGGTTTTCACATAAAGTCCGGCCAGCAGTTTCAGATCGGCCGTTTCCGGCGCATGATAGGTCAGCATGGTCTGGATAATACGGATGGCTTCATTGAATTCCTGTTGATTTATAAGCAGTTTGACAAGTAAATCAAAATATTTTTTATCGTTGAAGGTTCTCACGGCGGAGAGCAGGAGTCGGGTCGCGTCCTGATTTCTCCCGGATTTCAGATAGGCATCTGTCAGAAAATCCACCGATTCACAGGTGGGGTTATCCAGTGATTCCAATATGGGAATACAGTCCTCAAACCGGCCTTCCCCATGCAGCAGCAATCCTTTTTGAAGGAGAATGAAATCATCATTCACCTGGATTTCGCCGGGAAGGCTTGTTCCGGAACGCCGCAGTTTACGGGATTTCCCCAGTAGTTGCTCAAGGGCGTCCAGCGCCGGCTGCAGCCGCTTCAGTGCCTTTTCAATAGAATAGAGAAGATAATAGGCTGCTGCCTGATCCGGAACCAGTTTGATGCTTCGGCCCAGGAATTTTCGGGCCTTATCGAACTGAGCGAGATAAAAAAGTGATTCGGCATATGAATTCAGCAGGGCCGCTGTCATGGAATTATCCAGATTGCCTGTTTCGAGGGCTTTTCCAAACCAGGACACGGCATTTTCGTGATCATCCAGAAGGGCATACTGCTTGGCAAGGCCGAACATCAGGTAGGCATTGTCAGGTTCATCCCGGCAGCTTTTCAGCAGAATGGAAATATTTCTCAGATATTTCTGTTCCATCACCTCCGGCTCCAGATCGTAACCCATGTGAAGAATCGTTATCCCTGAAGGCTTCTCCCGGCCCCCGATGGCAGCCAGCGCCGGTGAGATCTGTTCATGAATCATCCCGGAAAAACGGATATCGGACTGGCGAGTGAAGAGACGATGTCCGGTGGACAGATAGGTATAACGGCCCTTGTCCTTCACATTGCGGATCATGACACGGTATGCCGTCGGCGTGTCCGGCCGGGTTGCCACAATTTTTTTCAATTCAGGAATGGATTCGGCCTCCAGCCGTTCATCCGCATCCAGCCACAGGATCCAGTCTCCGGTGGCCGGCTCCAGCGATGCATTGCGGGCATCGGAAAAACTGCCGTTCCAGGGAAAGGAAAAGACATGTGCTCCGAAACGACGGGCAATATCCACGCTGTCATCGGATGAGCCCGTATCACAGACGATGATCTCGTCCACGACGCTCTGAATGCTTTCCAGACAGGCCGGCAGGAATTCGGCCTCGTCTTTAACGATCAGGCAGGCTGAGAGCCTGGGTGATGTTGAAACGGGGCCTGAAAACATGGTTTTATCCCAGATTACTTTCGATGTCAATAAATCGATCCATGCGGTCAGATGCGGTCAGACGATCTACAAGCCGCTTGAAATCCACCTTGATCACGCGCTCTTTTTCCGCATCCAGCACAAAGGCCAGGATTCCGTTGGACGCAATATTCTTCATGACTTTCTGATAATCGTGAAAAGCTTTTTTTGACTGCATTTCGAGCTGAGCGAGAAAAATATCCTCACGGACAATCTTTTCATCCTCCTCGATCCGGTTGACGAAGCGTTTCAGCAGGGCGAGGATTTCCTTTTCCGACGGATCGATAATTCGGGAACTCTGTGAAGCCGCGTCAGTGGATACAATCGTATTCATCGTGATCTTGTTCTTCGCTTCGTAGCGGGAACGGCAGAATTCAGCGAAATGCTTGAAGGTCTCCATATCGTCCACGAGAAAGACATGTTCGTGGGCGGATCCTGCTTTTTGCTTGGCCAGGCCATGATTGGCAAGCTGCGTCATGATCTTCTGAACCTTTTCAAGTTTCTGGCCGGACATAAATGCGATATCTTCCGCTGCTGTGTCAAAATAAATGAATCGGGTATCCAGATGTTCTTCGTAGGCATGTGTGAGAAAATGGTAGAGCAGATACACAACCTGCCGCTTCCCGTCCTCCGGATCGCTGCCGCCATGCCGTGCATTGGCTTCCTTCAGCCGGTCCACAATAATGGAAAAGAAGGTTTTCATTGTCTTCGGCAATGTTTCCATCTGCTTATTGAACATGACACGATTGATTTCATGACAGATGATATCGGTTTCCGCCACGACGGTGGCTGAGCGGATCTGGTCACCGAACAACGCCATTTCACCAAAGATATCACCCGGTTTCAAATGAGCGATGATGACCTTTTTCCCGTCCTTGTTCACGGATATTTCAGCATGTCCGGCAATGATGATAAACATGCTGTGCCCCGCATCCCCCTCTGTGAAGATAACGTGGCCCATGCTGAAATTCCGAATCGTTCTTTTTTCCAGATAATTTGTGTCCATAAATCTCTATCCTGATTTATTGTCCTGACCGGTTCCCCTTATACGGTCTGCTCCTGATCGGCATTCCGGTTAATATACAAATCATATCCTGCTTTAACAGGAAAAAAAACATAGAGCTTCGGGATGTCAGGCCTGCAGGCTCTGCTGTGAATGGGCTTCATTAAAGGACTCACCGGATATAATTCATTTTCATTCGATTCGTAAGCCTGTGATCGACAGCACATCATAAGGTTTCATATGGAGCTATCACGATCCCGGTTCCAGAGATTTCTCCAGGTCGGCAATCATGATGCGGTCGGGGTTCAGTTTTTTCAGGATATTCAGGGTTTCCCGGGCCTGATCCGCGGCGCCGGCATCCCGGTAAATCTCAAAGAGCCGGACATGAGTGGTAATATCCTCGGGGTGCGTATCCCGTATCTGCAGAAAAAGCCGGATGGCTTCCTCATATTCCTCCAGAACCAGCAGGACTTCGGCCAGGTTTCGCCGTGCATCCAGATGGGACAGATCCTTTTCCACCGCGGTCAGAAAAAGAAACCGGGCATTTTCGTAATCCTGGCTTTCAAAGGCGATGATACCGGATTGATTATAGGCATCCGCATGATCCGGATACTGGGCAAGCAGTTTTCTGAGACAGAACAGGGCTTCATCCGGCTGCTCCTTCAGCTTCCAGGTGAGCGCCATCCCGTACAACGCCGCAGAATCCAGGGGATTTTCCCTGAGAATGGATTCAAAAATACTTTTCGCATCCTCAAAACGGGATTCGAGAAGGGCTTGTGAAGCGGTTTCAATACGGGCCTGGTGTGACTCTGTCAGCGTTCCCGTCCGTTCCAGAAGTTCCTCCATGTCCACATCGGGCCATTTTTTATGAAAGAGTTCTCCCCTGCTTTTCAGACTCCCGGAATAATCGATTTGATTCACCTGAAAGGTTCTGGAGCCGAAATGATGAATGATTACGGATTCATCCACCATCAGAGCATAGCCTTCCTTCCGGATGCGGAGGCAGAGATCATCATCTTCAAAATTTCCGCTTCCGAACTGTTCATCAAATCCGTTCAGACTCTGAAAGAGCGATGTTCTGATGAGCAGCGCAAACCCGGCAAGACGCCGCCGTGGAGAAAATTTACCTAAAAACTGCTGCGACAGTTTTGCGGCATAATCATGATAGCCCTGCTCATCCGTGTAGGGGACATCGGCGATCATCTGCGCTCCGCTGATGAAATTTGTAAGCGGGCCCACCATCCCGATTCCTTCATCCCGTGTCAGCAGAGCAAGCATGCTGTCGAGCCAGCCGTCATGAACCAGAACATCGTTGTTGAGAAACAGCAGGTATTTGCCACGGGCTTTTTCCGCTCCCTGGTTATTCCCTTTCGCAAAACCGAGATTGCGGCTGTTATCCACAATCATAACATTGGAATGAGCTCGGGCCAGCTCTCTCAGGTATTTTTTTGTTCCATCCTCTGATCCGTTATCCACACAGACAAGCTCAAAGGGGTGCTGAGTCGCTGCAAAAATGGAATCCACAGCCCTCTGTGTATACTCCAGAGCATTCCAGGTCAACATGATGATGGAAACCAGCGGGTCATTGCCGGCCGCATCAGCAGGAAGCTGAGCTTCATGGGCAAAGAGTCCGGCCTCCGCATTGTACCGGGCATTCCGGGGATGAAACCAATCGATGCCCCATAAAGTATCAGGCTTCGGAACCCCGTTCTCACCGTAATGACGGACAAGTTTGAGGTACAGCAGATCACTGCTTTCCTGAACAAGTTTGGCCGTACGTTTCGAGCCGGTTTTCCGGAAACTGTGCTGGCCTTCATGATAAACAAAGACATCCCGGGCGACCTTCAGCGTATAGCCTTTCAGGCGCAGGCGCCAGCTCATATCCAGATCATCATTGCCCAGAAACAGCTGAGGGTCCAGAAATCCGATTTCCTTCAGCCGATCATAGCGGGCCATGAGACAGAAGCCGGTAAGCAGCGGTGTCTCCAGCGCCTCTTCCCGGTACCATGAATAATATTTTTCGGTGATCTCATCCACGTTCTTGAGATGAGAAATATCTTTTTTCGTATGCCGGTCAATATTCTGAAGGGCCGCGGCATAATTGGACAGCGGACCCACGGCAGCAACGAGGCTGTCCGTCTCAAAATGAAACTGCAGCCGATCCAGCCATTCATGGGATACAAGTGTATCAGGATTGAGCAGAACAATATATTCGCCCGATGAAACCCGGATTCCCACATTGGTGGCGTCCGCGAATCCCATGTTCCTGGGGTTCTGAATCAGCCGGCATCTCTCCCGTCCCTCAAATATCTTTTTCACAATGGAAACGGTATCATCTCCGCCCGCATTATCGACGACAATGATTTCATCATAGAATCCCAGCGTCCGGAATACGCTGAGCAGACAGCGCTCGATCGTTTCCGCCGATTTATAGGTAACAATTACAATAGATCGGCCGGAGCTCCTTTTTTCAGGTTTCGCGTCGGGATTCCGCGGATGATAGAGTTTAATGACGGAATTATCTGAAAGTTGCTGGTGCCCGTCTTCCTGAATGCTGAAATCCGGGAGCGCCTGCCCGGTCCACTTTTTCTGAAAACGAAGCAGATTCTCCTTTTCACGGGCAAAGCGCAGCGGCCCCGATTTACTTTCAAAATGGGTGACGACGGATTCAGGCTGATAAATGAGGCGTCCGCCCAGCTTTCTGAGGCGCATGCAGAGATCCACATCCTCATAGCCATTTATAAATTCTTCATCAAAGGCTCCGGCTTCATCGAAGGCTGTACGACGGATCAGGAGACAGGCTGCGGTCAGCGCCTGAAATTCACGAATCTGCGAGGTCGTCGGCCCGTCCTGTTTACCGTAATCCACGTGCCAGGCCTCCAGGCCCGCTCCGGACATGCGGTTTTCCACGAGGGCCACACCTGCATGCTGCACCGTCCCGTCCGGGTGAAGAAGTTTGGATCCCACGGCCAGCACATCATCGTCATTATCGGCGATGGCCAGCAGAGATTCCAGCCAGCCGTCCCTCACCTCCGTATCATTATTCAGAAGCAGCAGGTAGGGAGATGCGGACATCATGGCCGCCTGGTTATTGGCCCGGGCAAAACCCAGATTCTCCTCATTGCGGATCAGTGTAAATTTATCCCGGGTCCGCGAAGCGATTTCCAGCCAGGAGGCGGTTTCCGTATCCGAGCCGTTGTCAACGACATAGAGCTGAAAAACGTCTTCCGGAGTATGCCGGTATACTGATTCAATGCAATTCCGTGTATATTCGGGCTGATTCCATACAGGGATAATAATGGATACTTTTGCATGCCTGTCTTGTCTCAGGCCTTCATAACAGCGCAGCCAATCCATAGCCCGTGATGCAACGGTTCTCTGCGACAGGACATAGCGTGCCGCATTTTCCCTGATTCGTTCCAGAAGATCAGGATTCTGAATCAGCATCCGAATTTTTTCCGCCCATTCTTCCGGATCCTCAGTGGATACCAGCAATCCGGTTTCGCCATCCCGGACCGTATTTTCGTAGGGCGTAAAACGGGAATAGATACCGGCAATATGCAGGGCGGCATATTCGAGAAATTTCACTTCACTCTTGCCGCGATTGAATTCATTGAAATGCAGCGGAGCCAGTCCGATGTCCAGAGACGCGCCATCCAGGCGCCGGGCATAGCCGGCCAGAGTATCGGCTCCCGCTATGTATTCCACACGATCGTCTCCGGCAAATTCCTCCGGGAGATAATTCATGAAGACAAGCTGCACTCTGTCGGGAAATTCTTCCTGAATTTTCCGGAGCGCCGGGATCACCTGCTGAAAATCCTTTTTATGGGTTACGGTACCGGCATAGCCGATGCGAATCCGTGACCCGGAAAACCGATGAGCACGATGACGGAAAAACTCCTCATCTATCTGATTGGGGAGCACCGTTACGGCCGGGTTGTATTTCATAAAGCTTTCCCGCAATGCGGGCGTGGAAACCGTAACATGATTCACGGAGGCGAGAAACTCGCTGATGATTTTTTTAATACGCGGACTGCTGTAATGGGCATGGTTCGGATTGTCCGGCGGAATTTCGAGTAGATTGTCGTCAATTTCGTACACGGTGGGAATGCCCCGGCCCCTCACATAATGAAGAATCTTGAGAAAATTTTCATGGTCGATACGCTGAAAGACAACCAGGTCCACATTGACAAAATCCTTGTCGGTGACCGTACCTCCGTCCGCAATCACGATAACCCGGTAACTGAGAAGTTTTCGCCGGCTCAATTCCCGGAGCGGACTGAGAAGCCGCACCTGCGGCACGGCGCCGCGGTTATGCGTAAGCACAAGAACCGAGAGAGGAGCCTTCTCCCCGGAAAACATTTCGCCTCCCGGTACGTCCTCCGTATTTTTCCCGGCCCCCGGGCCCAGCGACCAGCCGGGTTCATTGGCGTCCGGCACATCGGGATATGTGTCCTCCGTCACATCGGCGGCGGCGACAGGCCAGTCTACCCGTGCATCACCGGTCTTTCGGACTAATACGGCCGACACCTCAAATCCGGCAGACTGTTCCGCGTCCCGGTAGCGCTCTTCGTATAGCTGCGGGATGAGAAAATGAGGCCGTTCCAGGACTGTCCCCACTATCTCGAATCCGGTAAATTCATTGAACAGGCCCTTCCAGGCCGTATCCGAGTATCGATAGTAATCCCAGGGCATATCGTGCATTCCCACGGCCTGATGAGTCTGTATGTAGGCATAGCCGCCCTGTTTCAGCACCCGATTGATCTCCAGCGCCGCCTTCCAGGGCATGATGAGATGCTCAAAAACCCAGACAGACAGGACTGCATCATAGCTCTCCCTGCCCACCACCGAACTCATATCGTGAATGTCCGCGACAAAATCGACACCCTCGTCATCAATAATATCCAGAACATCCACATTGAAGTCGGAGAGAACGTCCTTGCGGCTCAGTCCCGAACGGGCCCGCCCGCCGATATCCAGAATGCGTCCGCCGACAGGAAGATGCGAAAAGAATTTCGTGCTGAGACGGTCCAGATCCTGATAGCTGCTGCGAAATTCCTTCAGTTCCTCCGCGCCGAGTTCCACGGCCTGCCCCTCAAACTGAAAGGTCAGGGAAAGATCTCCGGGAAACCGGTCTTCCGTCAGAAGAATCATGATTTCAAAGGATTCCGCCGGAATCATCACGCCCGCAGGCTGACCGCTCACACGGAACTGAAAGGCTGACAGGATCCCGGATCGGCAATCCACGGATTCCAGCTTCAGTTCGGAATCTTCCTCCTTTGAATACCAGCCTTTCAGGCGCAGGACTGAGAAAAATTTTGCTATCACATCAAAATGAATTTTAGGCTTCATATGTCAACCATTTGAATTATCAGGATTTTGCAGGACCAGGACAGCAGCAGCTAAAATTTGTATTTCGCAGAATTCGGTGTCGATAAATATCATTTCAACCTTCTGATGAAAAAGAGCGCGAGACAGGCGCAGAGACAGCAGCCTGTCAACGATCAGAGAAGACGTTTGAGTTCCGTGAGGAGGTCCATATCCTTCAGAGCGGACAGAGCCGCGATATTTTCCTCTACGATACGGGAATAGATTTCTTCGCGATAGATTCCAACTTCCTTGGGGGCATCGATCCCGATTTTAATATGGCCTGATTTAATTTCCAGAATCCGCACGACCACATCGCTGCCGATTCTGAAACTGTCACCGGACTTCCTTGTCAATATCAGCATTCTCCCTCCCTGGAGATCAGTTTAGTTGATCCGTATCAATTTACGGTTCTGTTTCCCGCATATCAAACTTTGTTGAGAATGAAATCAACCGGCAGCCCGGGTTCATCCAGAATAATCTGGCTTCCCTGGAGATCCTGTTTCCGGATACAGACCGGCGCCTTCAGATTTGCCGTGAATATTTTCCGTTCCCGATCGAGCTTGAGTACCAGCAGAATATCGTATTTTTCACGGGTAATCCCGGATTTCACTAACGTGTCGACCAGCAGGCTGAGTCCGTTCTCGATTTTCAGGATGGACAGACTGAGAACGAGAAGAGAAAAATTTTCCTCATCCAGGGACGACAGCATCTGAAACGGTGGAAAATCGTCGATATCATTGATGACAAAACGTGTCAATGACTCGAAACCGGGAAGCCCGTACTTAAAATTGATGGGCTTCAGATCGGGCAGCGCCGGGTCCATCGATTCATTGCCGGTGTGTGTGGTGGTTGACATACTTTCCATTTCCTCCTCCTTAGGTCAGGTAATCCATTATGTTCAGGTTGATGGCAGTAGATGTGGTCTGCAGGGCAGCCTTATAGGCCATTTCCTCGATTCCATACTGGGCGATGGCTTCCGCCATGTCCGTATCATTGGTCTGGGAAATATAGGATGACAGGTTGGTATTCGCCGTTTCCAGCCGAACCCGGGTCATATCGGCCTGATTTTTATTCGCACTCACGTGGGCCTGTGTCGATAAAAGTCTGGTCGACGTGTTATTCAGGTCTGTAATGGCCTGATTTATGGCTGTCGTGTCATTACTGTTCAGCGCATCGCGCAGAGCCTTGATATTTTCGAAAACGCCGGAATCCTGTATTTCATCTCCGGCCACATTGATGGTCATATCATAATTTTCATAAATCCGGCGGGAAATGGCTTCCGAATTCCCCTGATAACTCACATTTTTTGCCGCATCCACAGCAAAGGGAATATCCTTTGTCGTATCCGTACCGCCGAATATATATTTATTCTGATATGTCGAATTTCCCAGCGCGATGGCGGAGTCGAGGATGGCATCCACCTCTCCCCCCAGAATAGACCGCTCATTGGGGCCGTTCGTATCATCGGCGCCCTGTATGGCCCGATCCCTGGCATCCACCGTCAGTTCATAAATCTGATTGATAATATTTTCCGATGATTCCATCCATCCATTCCCATCCACAATATTATCAATATACTGCTGATTATCGTTCATAGTATTCTGATATTTGACCGAACGGGTGAAATTAACCGGATCGTCCGACGGTTTGTCCAATTTTTTCCCGGTGGAAATCTGGTTCTGAATCGAACTTAAATTTTCCTTGGAGTCATTCATACTTTTTATGACGCTCCGGTTGATCATCGACTGCGTAACTCTCATGATTAACTCCTTAGACCATATTCATCAGAATATCCATCAGATCCCTGGACGTGGTGACGAGCCGGGCGGCGGCCTGATAGGACTGCTGATATTTGATAAGGTTGGTCATTTCTTCATCATTGGAAACACCGGACACACTATCCTGCTGATTTTTCAGGTTCGTCATGACTTTTTCCTGTGAAGTAAGCAGAAAATTATTTTCCTGAACCCGGTTTCCCACATCGGTGATGATTCCGCTGTAATAATTATCGAGGGTCATTCCGTCCATAAAGGTATCACTTTTCAGGTCGGCGATTTTCTGAGCCAGATTTCCGTTCCCGGCCTCACCGCTGGTGTCTGACGCCGCGACCAGTGTCGAATCCAGGGTCAGAGCCTGGCTGACGCGCATATTGCCCGCACTGGTCACCGTGGGATCGAAAAAATCCACGCCGGTGACGCCATCCAGATTATAGCCGGTCCGGTGAACCTGATTCACTTCCTGGGTCACATTGATGGCCATGGCATCGACCTGAGCCACGTAATCCGGAATAATTTCCGAATTGAGCTGAACAAGGCTTCCCAGCTCGCCCTTCAGCAGTTCCGGCTGGACGGTTCCCTTTTCCACCTGAACCGTCGATGTAATGAATCCATCCTGGATATCCGTTTCAACACTCAGAGTATTTTTGAATGAAGGCGAAAGGAGAACCACGCCCCCGGAGGTGATATTGACGGCGCCATTATCCACAAGCGTTACATCCGCATTCACCATCTGGGTAAGTTTATTCAGAAGCATATCCCGTTCATCCAGCAGGTCCTCGTGTGTACCCACCCGGATATTCCGCAGCATCCCGTTGATCTTGTCCAGCTGCCCCAGAACATTGTTGATCTCATCCACTTTCCCTTCAATATCCAGGCTGATCTGGTTCTGAAGGGATTTCAGATCGGAGTGTACCCGTGTGAAGGCCGAGGCCAGGTTCTGTCCCTTGTCAACCAGGATATTCCGGTCAGCAAGGTTTTCCGGATCCACGGCAAGATCATTCCAGGCAGACCAGAACTGGCTGAGCATATTATTGAGGGACGCTTCGTTCGGTTCACCGAATATATCTTCGATCTGGGGCAGAATGAGACTGTCAGTCTGGTATTTCCCCAGATTCTGATTTTCCTGAAGGATTTTGGCATCCACGAACTGCTCGCGAATACGGGAAACCGTGGCCTCACCATACTGGAGATTGAGGCCGATGGAGCCGGTTTCCTGCTGATATCCCGTAAAATCTATCCGACGGCGTTTGTAGCCTTCCGTATTGACATTGGAAATATTTTTTGCAGTGGAGGCAATCGCGGAATTGCTGTTGTCCATCGCAATTTTGGAAATATTCAGAATATCACTGCCAGACATAAGCGCCCTAAATTTTCACATTAAAAATGGTTGATTCAGCCGTCGATTTCTGCAGGGTTCCGGTCAGAGTGTAGACCGGAGCTTCATTTTTCCTGAATCCCATGATGGTGCCGACCAGCTCATGGATGGAAAAAATGGCAAATTCGAGCAATTTGGCATTTTCGCGGTTGATCTGCTGAATCGTTTCCAGTTCCTTCTTCATATCATCACGGAGAACCGTAAGCACGTCCTCCTCACCATTGTCAATTTTAGCTATCAGTTTCGTAAGCGTGATGCGCTTATCGCGAAGTCCCAGAAGATGTCCCAGGTCAAGGGAGAGCGTATCCCGGACGCCGGCCAGGAGAGCAATTTCCTCCAGCAGATCCTGTTCCAGAATCATCGTATCCTGCAGATCACCGAGATTATTTGCAATAATGGTTTTCTGTTTCTGACGAAGAATAGACGCCAGTTCGCGGTACATCTTCAGCTCTTCCGCGAGTTTTTCGGAAAGCTGTCTGATGAGGATATCCGGCCCGGCCATCTACTTGTCTCCTTCCAGCATGGTCCGATAGATCGCGTTCATATTATCCATGAAGACATTGTCATTCCTGCCCGGAAGTTCCACACCCTCCGCGTCCTTTTCCTTCAGAGACTGGTAGAGCATGTCCGAAAGCCCCATTCCGCCCTGATCGGAAATACTGTCCGCCATCACGTTGGAAAACATCATGGAGGCCATGTTATTTTCAGATCCGCCCATGGCATCAGCCGGCAGTGTCTTTTCCATGGTCTTCAGCAGCTGGGTCAGAAACAGCGATTCCAGTTCCTTCGCCTTTTTTTTCAGCTCAATATCCCGGGCAATATCCTTATTATTCAGATCCTGAACCTTCCCGAGTTTTTCCCGGTTCGTTATTCCGGGCTGTCCGGAAGGATTTACGAGGGCAATGGGTTTATCCATGACTGACCTCACAGTATGATGAGTTTCGCATTAAGCGCACCCGCCTGCTTGATCGCCTGAAAAATAGCGATGACATCACGGGGACGCAGGCCCAGCTCATTCAGGCCGGCTGCCAGATCGGACACCGTGGTGGTCTTGGGAATGACGCCGGACTGGCCGGTACTTTCATCCACCGTGGTCTGGGTGACATAATTGACCACTGTATTTCCGGCATTTGAAAAGGAAGCCACCGGCTGGGAAATCACCGGTGTACGCTTTACATGAATGGTTACGGCGCCGTGGGAGATCATCACTTCATTGATGCGAACGGCTCCTCCGGCCACGATGGTACCGGTGCGCTCATTGATGACAACCCGAGCTTCCACATCGGGAACTACCATCAGAGTCTCGATGGCGGCGATAAAAAACACAGCATCTTCCTGATTTTTCACCGTATCCGGAAATGTGAGTTCGACAGTGGCCGCATTCAGCGGTTTGGCGGGAGCCGGGGTGATGGTATCTCCCGGAGCCATGACGGAGTAAAACTGGTTGATGGCATCGGCGATTCTGCCGGCCGTCACGAAATCCGGTTCACCGAGCACGTAGCGCAGCGGTTCACCGAGATCAAAATTCTGCATATCCGGAACGGACTCCAGAACGGCTCCGTTGGGGACGCGGCCCACGACCGCATGATTTTTTCGTATCCCTTCTCCGGCCGTGGTCTCGATATTATAGCCGCCGACGGAAATGGGCCCCTGGACGGATGCAAACTGCCGGCCGCTCTGGCCGAACAGGGGTGTCATGAGCAGCACTCCTCCCTCCAGGCTCGACGCATCACCAAGTGACGATACCGTGGCATCGAACTGGGAACCGATACGTCCGTAGGAAGGCGTGGTGGCTGTCACCATGACGGCTGCCGCATTCCGGGTCCGCAGGTGATCCTTCGACACCGTGATCCCGAAGCGTTCCAGCATATTGGCGACAGACTGAACGGTGAAAACGGCGCCCTGGCTTCGGCTCGCCCGGTCACCCGTTCCATCCAGGCCGACAACCAGACCGTACCCGACGAGAGACTTGAGCCCACTGTTTTCCACCATGGCAATATCCTTGATCCGGACCTGGGCTTCCGCAAGGGAAAGAGTCAGAATCAGGATAAAAATACTTTTCAGAAGCGGTCTCATAGCGCCCCCGTTGTAAAGATGCCGAGGAGAACCGACACACCGATGATCGACCATGCCGTGATGCGTTTGGCAAATCCGGGCCGGTGCTTTTCGATTTGATTATTTTCATCACCCTTTGAATACTGGATGCTGGCATTGGCAATTTTATAGGAATAGACCACATTATCATCTTCAATATCCCGGGAACGAACCAGTCCCGTAATCCTCATGATATTCTTCTCGCCATTGACTTCCAGCAGACGCTGGCCTTCAATTTCAAACAATCCGTTTTCCCGGACACCGGTAATCACGGCTGAAATTTTTCCTGTAAGTTTGTCATTCTGCTTCGTCCCCTCCGAACCGGCCTGGGACGAGGCAATGTTTGTGGAGGCGCCGAAAACAGGAAGAAAACCGGTCAGGTTTCCGCTGATTCCCGATGATGCACCTGCATCCGTCTTGGATGAATTATCCATCTGGGATTCGCGGGTCGCATTGGCAGATTCCATGACATAGACGGTGAGAACGTCACCGATGCCGTGAGCCTTCACATCGGAAAAGATACTGGTATTCTCGCCGATGAAGAACTGCGCCGACAACGGAACGGACAGCAGGAGACAGAGGATACCCATATTAAATTTTTTCATCGTTTCACCTTGATTTACAGTTGAACCTCGACCAGATCCGGGCGCACCAGAAGGCCGGTGAGTTTTTTTCCGCTCTGGTTCACGTATACACGGACATTGCTTCCCACACTGGCCTCATCCAGGACCTTCCCGTCGGCATCGATGGTGAAACCGCCGTTTTTGATCCGGATCTGAACCCTGGCCCCGTAGAGTACATCCGCCGGCTGCTTCAGCTGCGCTTTCCTCAGAATACGTCCGTCCGGAACGGGGACGGCAAAGAGCTGCCCCTCCACATCCTTCCAGTCCGTGAGCAGATCATCGTATTTCCGGTCAAGCAGCACTTTGCGAAGTTCCACATTGTCCCGGCTCACCACCGTATTGCGGGAAACTCCCGTGGACGTGACATACACATTCCGATAAATGGAAACATCCACCGAGACGGGATATTTCCGGATAATGCGTCCGTTTCTGCTGACCCAGAGCCGCAGGGTCTGGTACCCGAGGGGAACCGTCAGACTGGATTTTTCAATCTCGAGTGTATAATTCCCGTCAGGAAGACGGCCCGTATCCGGGAAATGAGCAATGCGGAGATTGAGATCCCCGCTGTCAATATGAAAAGTTTGAGTGTAATAGGCTTTAACCGTCTCGGAAATCTCCTTCCTCGACAGTTCAGCACGTGCGGTGACGGCATAGAGGAGAGCCAGAAGCAGAGCGATGTCAAATGCGCGGCGCATCAGCTTTTCAGATTATTGGTGATGGCCAGCAGCTCGTCAGAGGTTTTGATGGCCTTGGAATTGATTTCATAGGCTCTCTGGGCCACGATGAGATTGATCATCTCAGAGACCACGTCCACATTGGATTTTTCCAGGTAACCCTGGACAATATTACCCACGCCGTCCTGTCCGGGAACTCCGAAAACCGGTTCACCGGAGGATTCAGTCTGTTCGTAGAGATTTCCACCCACGGATCTCAGGCCGGCCGGATTCATGAAGGTCACCAGCTCAACCTGCCCCAGCTCCTCCGGATCCGTCTGTCCTTCCAGAGTAACTGAAATGACCCCGTCTTCGGAAACCTGAACCGCGGTGGCGTTATCCGGAACTGAAATATCCGGATAGAGAGCCATGCCGTTGGGATTCACGATCTCACCGGCGGCATTGACGCGGAAGGCGCCGTCCCGGCTGTAGGCCATGGTTCCGTTGGATCGCATGATCTGAAAAAATCCTTTTCCGTTAATGGCGATATCGAGGGGATTTCCCGTTTCAGAAATGGCGCCCTGGGTAAAGGTGCGGAAGGTGGAAACCGGTTTGTTACCGAGGCCGATCTGGATCTCACCCGGTTTTTCGTTATCATCCCGGCCTTCAGCTGCGCCGCTCTGTACCGTTTCATAGAGCAGATCCTGAAATTCGACGGAATTCTTCTTGTAACCGGTGGTATTGATATTGGCCAGGTTGTTGGAAATGGAATCAATATTCAGCTGCTGTGCTGCCATTCCCAATGCTGCCGTACGTAATGATCTCAACATAATTTCACCTGTAGTTTATCGGTAGAGGCCGACTTTGTTTGCCGCATTTCCAAAGGCGTTGTCCAGAGATCTTACGGTTCTCTGAATGCTTTCGAAATGACGGGACAGTTCAATCAGGTTCACCATTTCAGCGACCGGATCCACATTGCTTTCCTCCAGGTTTCCCTGAAAAATTTTCGGATTGAGGATTTCGGATACGCGGGTCTCCTCGCCAGCGAGAAAGGAATTGTCCTTCGCCCTTTCCAGGGTGGCAGGATTTTCGATCTGAACAACCCGCAGTGTATCGACAGGATTTTCATCGAGAAAAATCTGTCCGTCCTGAGAAACGGACACGTTTCCGGTCTGCATTCCATCCGCAGTCAGACTGATGGGGCCGCCCGAACCGAGAACAAAATTGCCTCGGGAATCAACCAGATACCCATCGGCGTCCAGAGAGAAATGTCCGTTCCGGGTGTAGGTTTCCTGTCCATTCACATCCACAACGAACATGCCGTTTCCGCTGATGGCCAGATCCAGGGGGTTCTCGGTCTTGTTGAAGGCTCCCTGCGACATATCCGACGTTTCCGCCGCCTGTATGGTGTCGTATTTATTTTCCTTCAATACATCAATGAATACCACATCCCGCTTGAAGGCCGTGGTCTTGCTGTTAGCAAGGTTGTTGCCGGCAATGTCGTTCCGGTGAACCTGTGCCGTCATCGCCTGTTTCAATCTGTTCAGTTGTATATCCATATCAGCCCTTCTGCTTTCGTGAGGACATGTGCAAAGACATTGCCAAAGTTTTTATAGGCAAAGCTGGGATCCAGCTGCGGCCCGGCTCAGATTTGCTGTAATTATCACTTAAGTAATTAATTATTAATAGGATATATGCTATTAAACGGTTTATTATATATTGTTAATTATTACTAAATATTATCAGAGGTAAAAATTGAAATTATTGAAAGAGGGGGAAAAAATCCCGGGCGGGGAAGAAATTTCCTCCCCGGCAGCGGAATGTTCCTAAATTTTCAGCATCCGGGTTCCATCGAGATAGGTCTTCGATTTCACGGAATTGAGGCGCGACAGTTTTTCTGTCACTTTCTGAATGCGCTTGGCTTCCTTCACGATACCCTGGAGGCCTTCACGAATCTTTTCCTCATCGGTGCGGGCGAAGGTCAGTTCGAGAATTTCGGCCAGGCCGATGATGGATGTGAGGGGATTATTGATTTCATGATTGACGGTGACGATCAGCTCACCGATGGCAGCCAGCTTCCCCTTGTCCACCAGTTCGGACTGGGCGGCTTTCAGGGATGTGAGGGCCTTGTTGAGTTCCTCATTCTGCTCTTCCATTTCCCGGCGGAGAATAATCTGCTCCAGAACAATGGAGATCTGCGTGGAGAGCAGGGTATAATCATCTATTTGCTCACGTTTGTAAATATGTGGCTCATTATGGCCGAGATTCAGAACACCGATGAGGCGCTCGCCGGCCCAGAGCGGCATGGACACAAAGGAGGAAAAGAGATCTTCCTTTCCGGGACGGCTTTTTGTAAGGGATTCGAGAATAACCGGCTTTTTCTGTTTGGACACCCAGCTGGAAATTCCGCTGCCCCGATCGAAGGGAATCTGGGAAGCAAGGTCTGCCGGATGCTCGCCCTTCTGATGCATGATACTCAGTTTATTCGATTTTGCTTCATACAGAAAGAGCGTGGCCGAGTCAAAGGGGATGGCCTTTTCAATCAGGTTAAAAATGGATTTAAAGGTATTTTTGGCCGTCAGCCCCTGCTGAAGGATATGAATGATGTCATTGAAAAAGTCGAGTTCAACGATTTTGGTCATGCTGTCCGCTCACTTTTTATTCAGGAGTTCAATGAGGTTGAATAGCTGATCCTGCTCTTCGTTCTGAGTCACGGGGATCCGGACGGTAAAGGCCGTTCCGTGACCCGTTTCCACATCGACGGAAATATCCCCGCCCAGTGACGAAATAATGTTATGGGCCATGGAAAGCCCCACACCGCTGTGAACAATAGACTGGCGGCTGGTGTAAAAGGGATCGAAAATTTTGTCCACCAGGGCTTCGGGTATGCCTCCGGCATTATCCGCGAAGGTCAGTTCCACCCATTTATTGCCGATGGCCTTGATGGCAACGACAATCGTTCGCGGGTATTCACGGGTATATTCCACAGGAAAGGCAGGATCCTCGAAGGCATCCTGAGAATTTTTCAGAATATTGAGAAACACCTGCTGCAGCAGCATAGGATTGGATTTGATGCGGGGCAGCCGCTCCTCGGACTGAATCTGGAAAACAATGCGCTGCTTCTGATATTCGTAGTCGAGTAAGCGGGAAATATTCTCCAGAGTCTCCCGGAGATCAATCAGAACGATATGGCGCGTATTGGACTGCCGGGTAAAGGTCCGCACATTTTCGATCACGCCCGACATGGATGACACGAGAGCCGCCATTTCGCGATGGGCATTGTCGATCTTTTCAGCGTGATCACCGGGTTTTTCCCGGTAGGAAGCGAGGAGATCGAGACGAAGCTGCAGTGTGACCAGAGGCTGGCTCAGGGAATGAAGCAGGCCTTCAAACAGTTCACCGAGAACACGCTGACGTTCCTGAAAAATGGAGATGATCTGCTGATGCTGCAGTTCCTTTTCCATCTTTTTCCATTCACTGATATCCTTGGCCGTGACGATAATATAGCGGGGTGTCCCGTCCGGATCCGAGATCAGGCTGAAATTAAGCAGGGCCGGGATGAGGCGTGAACCGGATCTGACAGCCAGTTCCACGTTCCCGAGCAGGCCGTTCTGAATATCGTCAATGAAGCCGCTGCTCTTCAGTTCATGAACCCCTGCCGTCACTTCTGACTGGGTCTCGCTGGCGCTGCGATACAGGAAGGAATTGAAATCCTGTCCCGCGATCTGTCCCAGATCCGCATCGATCAGATCCAGTGCGCTTTTATTGGCATATTCGATGCCCCGGTCATGATTGAGAATAAAAATAGCATCGGCAATACTTTCCAGAATCATGATCGTGGTGGTATAGTCACGGATCAGGGAATGGCTGCTGTGGTCGGGTGCTTGTGTCATGATTAAGTTATATACTCCGCTGTCAGTTAAACGATAATATCAGCTTTTCCTCTTTCCGGATCGACGATGGAGCTTCGGCGTGCAGAGGCCGGGCTGAGCATGAGCCGGGGGCTGACCGCCTTAACGGTCAGATCTGTTTCCTGGCCGATGCTGAAACGGCGGTCCGATTCCATCACCAGATTGTAACCCCGGATGCGCAGGATATATCTCCCGGCGCCCAGATCCTCAATCACCCTGCCCTTCAGGGCCATGCCTTTTTCAAGGCTGCCCAGGAGGCTGTCCGCATCCTCCACATAAAATACATGTCCGGAATCAGACTTTGACATTCAGGTTTCCGGGTTTCATCATCAGAATCATGGCCGCTTCATCATAGGAAATATTATGCCGGGCCATGAGTCCGCGTATCGCTCTGTCCCGGTCCTCCGGTGTCCGGAGAACGGGAAAGTCATAATCATAATCGGCATAGAGCCGTGGCCGGGGAATTTCCGGCTGAACCGGCGGAGCCGTATAGGGATTGGGCGGGGTTACCGGTTCCGGAGCCGCTGCAGGCGCAACCGGACGAGGCCGGGGCCGTGAGCTGCTTTTTGCTTTTCTCACGGGCGCTTTCGTCTTTCTGACCAGGCTGCGGGTTACTCCGATCATGAAAAGCAGAACAAGGAGAAACAGCAGGCTGATGAGCAGCGAAAACAGAATCGCGCGGGTAAAAAGCGGCCGGTTTTTCGGATCCAGAATTTCACGGATGGATAAAGATGTCCCCGTCGTCTTTGCTGAAACGGCCACCGTTCCACTGTCCCGGTTTCCTGCGATGGCCTGAAGCCCCACAGACTTTTCCAGCAGGGCGGATTCTGCGGGCCGTGTGGTGTAGACATCATAAATAATTTGATTTGAACCCAGAACATAATAGGATGCGATCTTGTCATAAGGAATGGATTCCACGTTGAAAAGAAGCCGATCGGCTTCAATCTGCGAGACTTTGATACGAACAGGAAGCTTGCCGATTTCACGGATATTGTCTCTGCCCACGTACCGCGCAGAGTCTTTTGTAACGACTTCGATGCTGAAGCGTCCGTTTTCCCGGTCCTCAGTGAGTACAGGAAATGACCCGGGTGTACGGCCATTGACGGGAAACTGAATGCAGATGCGGCGGAAGTTCTGAAATTCCCCTGTGGCCAGATCTACAGAACTGTTCGCGGCCACCGCGGGCGCGGTGCTCAGCAGAAGCAATCCCGGAACCAGTAATTTTATCAGGCTATATCGTGTAATCAATTTTATCCCCCTTGCCATTCTCATGAGGACGTTCGGAATCACTGCTGTTATTTTTGGGGTAGACATGCGGTGAGAGTTCGTCTTCATCTCCATGCAGTTCCACAATGACATTTTCTTCCCTTTCCTCCTCTTCAGGCTCCGGATGGTGTTCGGGATGTTCTTCCTTTTTCTGCCGGCGCCGATCCGGGTCAATAATCGTCTGGATCGATGCAAGCGGATTGATGTCGCCGCCTTCCATCTTGTCCATGGGGTGACTCCTAGTGATTCAGCTGGGTTCTCACAAAAGCCAGGGTCTGATTCATGAGCTGGGAGACCCTTGACTCGGATATATCCAGGACCTGACCGATATCAAACAGCGTCAGTTCCTCGTAATAATACAGAACAAGAATCAGTCGTTCTCTTTCGGGCAGCTCCGCCAGAATTTTTTTCAGATCATCTTTGATACCGGTGAGCTCGAGCTGTTTATCCGGCGGAATCTGTGATTCATCCACAATCGTATCCTTGGGAGACAGTTTATCCTCACCGTCATCGGAGTGGTACCCGTCCAGAGAAATCGTAAAATTAATATTATTCAGCTGCTGCAGCAGATAATAGTCTTCCAGAGAAATCCCCGCCTCCGCGCAGATTTCATCGAGAGTCGCATCCCGGTCCAGCTTGATACGCAGATTTTCAGATGCTTCGGTAATCAGTTTCTGAATGCGGATATGGTCACGGGACAGGCCGCCCTGCTTGCGGATGGCATCAATGATTTCACCCTGTATGCGGCGGTAGGCAAAGGTTTTAAAGGATACACCCATGGACGGTTTGAACCTGTCGAGAGCATTCAGCAGGCCTACAATTCCATACTGATACACATCCTCCCGGCGCAGATTCAGATGTTCCGGAATATTCAGCCGGCCCACAATATGTTTGACCAGATTCAGATAGGCCTTCACAGCCTTTTCCTTGTCCCGCGGATGTTTCGTCTCTACATAGACATTGACAAGCATGTCCCCTTCGGACAAAACCGGGCTTTCGTGTTTCACCGTCATTCTTTAGTAATCTCCGTAGATTCTTCCTCTTTATGCTCTTCCATAACATGGACGCCGATGCGCAGGGCATGGCCTCCCACAAAAAAGATGATCAGCACAGCAATAAAAACCATCAGGCTGCGTATGAAAGACGTAAAAATAGTAATATTATTCATCATACAGGTCACGAAGGCCACCGCGGCCATCAGAAATGCAAACCTGTAAATCAATCGTGTCATCCGTTATCTCCGATAATCACATCCCTCGAAAGCAGCAGGCGGTCAAAAAGGCCGGCCCGGTTCCGGGGATCGCTGCTGGGCATCTGAAAGAGCCGGCGTGTGGCCATTTTCAGGGACTTGGCCGGAATTGAATTAGGAAAATTCAGGGTGAGCGGCACCTGCTGACGCACGGCGGACAGCACCAGATCATCCCGCATGATGGAGCCACCGAAGCTGAGGCTGCCGTTCAGAAAGCGCTGGACCATCAGATTCATTTTCTTGTACAGGGACTCGCCTTCACTTTCGGAGCTGACCATATTAGTAAGCAGCATGACCGGCAGGGTCTTGTTATAGCTGCGGATAACCTTGATCATGCCATAGGCATCGGCAATGGATGCCGGATCGGGTGTCACTACCACGGCGACCTTGTCCGCACCGAGCACAAAGGACATGACATTCGTTGACAGGCCGGCGCCGGTATCCACCAGAATAATATCATAATCCCGCTCCATGGCCCCGAACAGGGTTGAAAATTTCCGCAGCGCCTCTTCCTCCATTTCAATGAATTCGGGAACAGCTGAAGCGGCGGGAAGAATATCTATTCCCTCCGGCCCGCGGACAATCACATCTTCCAGCTTCATGTCGCCGAGAATCACATCCGAGATGCTGTATTCGGGACGCAGGCCCAGCATGAGGTCCACGTTTCCCAGGTGAATATCCGCATCAAAGAGCAGAACGTTTTTATTCAGTTTTTTCAGAATAAGCGCGAGATTCACGGAAATCATGGTCTTGCCGACACCACCCTTTCCGCTCGTGACGGCAATGACCTCCGGGTGTTTCTGTTTCCCGGCATTTCCCTTCAGATTGAAGACCGATGTGTTTTTCAGTTGGTTCATTGGGCCCTTTTCAGATCATAGCGTCATTTAAAATTGTCCAGAACTGGCTTCCGGTTGCCGGATTGATATCCTGGGGCACGGCCTGGCCGTTGCTGAAAAACAGCGGAGCCAGTCCGAGGTGCTTGACCATGGAAAACAATTTTCCGGGACGGCCCGTCTCGTCAAGTTTGGTAAAAACGATTCCCATGGGTTTGAGAACGGTATAGAGGCCGGCTGCAAAATACAGATCCTCCAGATCACTGGTTGCAGAGAGCGTAAGAATGACTTTATTGTCGGCAATGGATCCCAAAAATCCCTGCAACTCCTGAATATAGTTAGGAAAATACGGAGATCTGCCAGCCGTATCAATGAGAATCACATCCAGTTCGGCCAGCTGTTTCATGGCTGCCGGGAGATCAGCCCCGGACTTGCATTCGATGACGGGGACACCGGCGACTTTGGAAAAGACCTTGAGCGCTTCGGTCCCGGCCATGCGGTAGGTATCGGTGGAAATAATACCGGCCTTCCGGTTGCCGAGGATGGCAGGATTCGAGGCCAGCTTCATGATGGTCGTGGTTTTTCCCACACCGGTCGGCCCGATGAAGGTGTAAACGCGGTTCTTGTTATGTGTAAACAGATTTCCGTTCAGGGGGAAGAGCGTATCGATTTCGGATTTCATGGAGTCCAGAATACGACGGGAATCAATATTGGCCACGGATTCGAGCCGGATGAAGGCATGCCGTACCAGTTCCTCCACATCCTGCTTGCCCATGCCCGTATTCTGCAGGCGTTCATACACCTTGGAATATTCACGGGGAAAATCAGAGGTGATGATCTTTCTCAGACTGTTATTGAGTTTATTCAGTTCCTCTCTGAGAATCTGAACCTCATTTTCCAGCTTATCACTTTTCTGAGGCTGCACTTTCGTTTCCTCCGGAAAAGCGCTGGTGAGAAAATCATTGAAATAGGCATCGGTCCGGGGATCATTTTTCGGGGCGGGTGCAGGGCCGGGAACGGCAGGAGTGCCTTCCGGACTTTCGAGCACAGCCACGGTGATTTCCACTCCGGCGCCGCCTTCAAAATTTTTATTGCGTATTTCCCGGCTTTCCAGAATGGAAATATCTTCGCCGAGATCATCCTTGGCTCTCTGCAGAGCCCGGTTCATGGTTTCACCGATGTACTTTTTATGCTTCATTCGGGTACTGGATCGCTCCTACTGAATTCAGGTTAGTGTCAGGCGTCAGCTCGGTATAGGACAGGACGGACAGATTGGGCAGAACGGGACTGACGAGATTCTTGACCGCCCGCCGGATCTGGGGAGAAACCAGCAGAATGGGCCTGCTGCCACCGGCCAGCATTTTCTCCACCTTTTCATTAATATACTCAAATAATTTGTTAATCTGGGAAGGATTCAGACGAAGATTGGCATTTCTGCCGCTGCTTTCCTTGACGGATTCCATGATCCGGTCTTCCAGCATGGGATCAAGCGTGGCCACCGTAAGCTGCTCCATATTCTGCTTGAAATGGTCGGTAATCGTCTCGGCCAATGCCGTGCGGACATAATCTGTCAGCACATCCGCGTCCTTGGTGAACTGGCCATAATCGGCGATGGTGGACATGATATTGACCAGATTTCGAACCGGAATCCGTTCCGCGAGAAGATTTTTCAGAATCTGGGTCACCGTGCCGAGGCTCACCTGATCGGGCACGATGCCTTCCACAAGCGCCGGGCGGGTTTTCTTCAGATGATCGAGCATGCGCTGGGTTTCCTGTCTGTCCAGCAATTTGTGGGCATTATTCTTCAGAACCTCCATCAGGTGCGTGGAGATGATGGCCGGAACCTCTATGACGCTGTAGCCCAGCATCTCGGCTTTTTCCTTGTCCTGATCGGCGATCCACATGGCGGGCAGGCCGAAGGTGGGTTCGGTGGTGCGTATACCCCTCAGACTGATTTTCTTGTCCGGATTGAGGAGGAGATAATTTCCCAGCATAACCTCTCCGGTCGCCGCTTCAATTCCGTAAATCTTAAAGGAATACTGGTTTGACTTGAGCTGAATATTATCGCGGATGCGAATCGGCGGGACGATGACGCCCAGTTCCATGGCCAGGCTCTTGCGTATGGCCGAAATACGGTCCAGCAGGTTTCCGCCCTGCTTTACATCGACAAGGGAAATAAGTCCGTAACCGATTTCCACTTCGAAGGGATCGGGATGGAGAAAATCTTCAATCTTCTCCTCCACTTCCGGTTCAGCCTCGGCTTCCTCTTCCTTTTCGGAGAGTGCCAGAGCGGCTTTCTTGCTCTGATCCAGCATATAATTGCCGACGGACAGGAGGCCGCCCATGATAATGAAGGGCCAGAAGGGCAGTCCGGGAATCAGCGCGAGAATACCCAGCACACCGGAGGTCACATACAGGGCTTTGGGCTGCCCGGATATCTGAGATGCGATATCAATTCCCATTGAGGACGAGGAGCTGGCCCGCGCAATGATCATACCGGAAGCCGTGGAAATGATGAGTGCGGGGATCTGGGAAACCAGGCCGTCACCGATGGTGAGCAGCATATAGGTGGAGGCCGCGTCTCCCACCTGCATCCCACGCTGAAACACGCCGATGGACAGGCCTCCGAGAATATTGACCATGGTAATGAGGAGTCCGGCGATGGCGTCACCGCGCACAAATTTTGCCGCACCATCCATGGCGCCGTAAAAATCCGCTTCCTTGGAAATACTGAGCCGTCTCGTCTGCGCTTCCCTGTCATCAATGAGGCCGGCATTCAGATCGGCATCAATGGCCATCTGTTTTCCGGGCATGGCATCCAGAGTAAATCGGGCCGTCACTTCGGCGATCCGCGTGGCACCCTTGGTAATGACAATAAAATTGATAATAATCAGAATAAGGAAAATAACGACGCCCACCACGTAATTGCCCTGAACCACAAAGGATCCGAAGGAATTGATGATCTCACCGGCGAAACCCTGGCTGAGGATGAGGCGGGTTGTGGCCACGTTGAGAGAGAGGCGGAACAGGGTGACGATGAGGAGGAGTCCGGGAAAGACGGAAAATTCGAGGGGACGCTGTATATACAGCGCAACAAACAGCATGATCAGGGCCGTCATGATGTTCATGACCAGCAGTACATCCATGAGAAAGGACGGCAGCGGCAGAATCATGATACCGAGAATGAGGATGACCATGGAGGCCAGGGCGAGATTGGAATTCTTGAAGATTCCTTCTAAGTTCAGATTTGAATCAGCCATACGTCCTCTAGGCAGATGCGCTTGCCGGTTTCATGTTTTTCATTTTATAGACCTGGGCAAGGATTTCCGCAATCGCCTGATAAAAGATGAAGGGGATTTCCATACCCACATCAGTGCTTTCATAGAGCGACCGGGCCAGGGGTTTGTTTTCAATGACGGGAATACCGTGTTCCCTGGCAATTTCCTTGATCTTCTGTGCAGTTTTACGGATACCTTTGGCCACCACGATGGGGGCATCACTTTTTTCCTTCGGTTCATATTTCAGGGCAATGGCAATATGAGTCGGGTTGGTGACA
This sequence comes from Fidelibacterota bacterium, assembly GCA_046735395.1. GTDB lineage: Bacteria > Fidelibacterota > Fidelibacteria > Fidelibacterales > DSDE01 > JBJKQR01. Next base: position 25,420 of record JBJKQR010000064.1, read on the forward strand.
ACGACAGTGGCTTCAGGGACAGCCGCCATCATACGCCGCCGCGCCAGCTGCCGCTGTATACCGCGGATACGGCCTTTGGTTTCAGGGTTCTCGTACTGCTTCGCCTCGTCCTTCACTTCCTGTTTGGTCATCTTGATGCGTTTTTCATAATCATAGCGCTGATAGGCATAATCGAGGGCCGCAATGGCAATGAGAGCCACCGCGCCCTTGATGGCAATTTCATACATGAGCTTCATGATAAAGACGAATATCTGCATGATGGAGAGGCTGGCGAGAGTCCAGTAGTCTTCCATATGATTGACAATAATCCGGTAGCCGATCCAGCCCACGATAAGCATTTTGACGATTCCCTTGGCCAGCTCAACCAGGGAACGAAGGGAAAATAAATTTTTCACACCCTTCAGCGGAGAGATGCGCTTCACATCCGGGATCAGGGCTTTTTTGGCAAAAACGGGGCCTACCTGTGCATAATTTGCCCCGATACCGATAAGGGTAATGATGATGAGGACAGGAATCACGCCGGGCATGATGAATGTGAGCGAGTCGATCACCTGCCCCTGAATCGTATCCACATTCACGGTGAATGTGGACAGGTTTCCGTAGGTCTGACGGAAATAGTCTGAAAGAACCTGGAAAAGTCTGACGGAGAAAATCTGCAGCCCCACCAGTCCTGCAATCAGCACTGCGACAGAGCTCAGATCCTGGCTCTTGGCCACATTGCCCTTTTCCTTTTCTTCCTCGCGGCGCTTCGGCGTCGCTTTCTCGGTCCTGTCCTGACCGTCCGATTCAGGCACGTCAACCTCCCAACTGGTACATTACGGCATTGAGATAACTTTCCATCTGCGCATAGACTGAATTGAAGAGCACCTGGAAAATATTCAGACTGGCGATAAGCGCGTAAAGCCCCACCCCCAGCTTGAGGGGCAGAGACACGATAAAAATATTCATCTGCGGCATGACCCTGGCCATGAGCGCAATGGCTGCATCGGTCACCAGAAGCAGCGTAAGAGCCGGTGCGGCAAATTTTATACTGATGACAAAGGCCTGGGATCCGGTGTCAGCGATGATACGGCCCAGCTTGCCGCTGATGACGCCGCCGCCGATGGGAATCAGTTCAAAATTCTTGTACAGCGTGTTGATAAAAAGATGATGGCCATTCGAAACCAGAAAAAAGGTGATGACCAGAAGAATCCAGAACTGGGAGATAATCGGAACCTGCTGCTGGGACGTAGGATCCATGATATTTGCAATCATCAGGCCCATCTGCCGGCTGGCAAAGGATCCGGCCATGGAAAAACCTTCGAAGAGCACCCGGGCCCCGAAGCCGATCGCCAGCCCGATGAAGGATTCCCGGGCGATGGCCATCGAGAGCATGACCACGCTGTCAAAGGCCGGAACGGTCTTCACATACAGCGGCGTGATGAGAAAAGTGAGAATAACGGCAAAAATCGCCTTGACGCGGGTATTGATAACCGAATAGGACAGAATGGGGAGCGCGATGATCAACGCCGAAACACGGGCCATAACCAGCATGTAGGCCGGGATCATGTCGTTGAGCTGTGCAATGAAATCCATGAAAAGCCCTTACTGAGTCATGAGGGGAATCTGGTTGAAAATTTCCCGGGTAAAACCGAGGATTACGTCAAGGAACCAGGGCATCATGATAACGAGGACGATGCCGACGACAGCCATTTTTGGAATGAAGGTGAGCGTCATCTCGTGGATCTGGGTGATGGCCTGAAAAATGGCCACAACCAGTCCGACGACCAGCCCCAGTCCGAGAATGGGCGCCAGCACATAAATGGCGGTCATGAGAGTTTCACGACTGATGTACACGACGTAATCAATGGTCATTGTCCGAATCCTTTCACGACGGAATCAATAATCAGGTACCACCCGTCCACCAGCACAAAGAGCAGGAGTTTGAAAGGCAGAGAAATCATGATGGGCGGCAGCATCATCATACCCATGGACAGGAGCACCGAGGCCACGATGATATCGATGAGGAGCATGGGCAGATAGAGCAGGAAACCGATACGGAAGGCCGTATTGATTTCGGAAATAATGAAAGCCGGAATCAGAACGGAGAGACCGATTTCATCGGGAGAATTGGGACGTTCCGACTGGTTGAGCTGCACAAAAAGCTCCAGATCCTTCTCCCGTGTCTGCTTGAGCATGAAAGTGCGAAGAGGCAGGATGGCATTATCTATCGCTTCCTGCTGGCTAATATTCTTATTCATATAAGGCTGAATTGCCTTGTCATTGATTTCATTGAAAACAGGCCGCATAATGAAAAAGGTGACGAACAGTGCCAGGCCAATGAGAATCTGTCCGGAGGGGATCTGGGATGTGCCGAGCGCAGAGCGCAGAAACTGAAAAACAATAATGACGCGGGTAAAGGAGGTCATCATGATGAGAATGGAGGGAGACAGGGTGAGAATCGTGAGCAGCAGAACGATCTTCATGGAAAGGACAAAGTCCTGGGGATCCTTGCTTTCCTCCACCCCGACAGTCACTTTGGGCAGCGGGGTCTGGGCATGCAGCGTCCGTGTCGAAGCAGAAACCATGGCCAGCAGAACCAGGATCATGAGCAGTCCGCGTCTGAATGTCATTCCGCTTTCTCCTTTGCACTGAGACGGTTCAGGATTGCCGAAAAGGCGAAGGAATGATTATCCGTTCCGTTGCTGTTCCTCAGGTCCTGAGGAATTAGGTCGGAATCCAGTTCGGTAAGCAGGCTGAGATGGCCTTCTGACTGGGATAAAAGCATGAAACGGCCATAGGACCGGGCCAGAAGCACGGCGTTTTTCTGATCCAGATAGCGTCGCGCCAGAATGGTAAAATCCAGATTGGCTCCGAATGCTGCGGGAGCGCTGCGCCGAACGAAAGCGGCAATACCGAAGAGGAGCAGAAGCAGCAGGATGGAAATAAACAGTGAACGCATGAAATAGCGATAACTCCGGGCGCCGGAGGCCATTTTTTCGTGAACTGCCTCGGGGGTGGCCGTCTCCCCGGCCGCGGCGATCTGTTCGCCTGAATTCGGATAATCCGGTGCAGGACGGCTTGAAATGCTGTAAACGGCAAAAAGCGCCATAATGATGACACTCACAAATATGATAACCGGGAGCTGTCCCCTGCCCAGCTTCAATTTCATCGCTCAGTTTCCTTTTCCTTGCGTCCCGAAAGTTGCGTGATGCGAATGCCGAAGTGATCTTCAACCACAACCACTTCCCCTTCACCGAACTTGCGGCCGTTGATGAGAAGATCAAGGGGTTCGCCGGCCGATTTCTCCAGTTCAACGACAGATCCGGTTCCTATTTTCAGGAGATCCTTGATGGGAATGACTTTCTTTCCCAGCTCCGCCACCACTTCCAGTTCAACGTCAAGCAGCAGCTCCATACTTTCTGAGTCACCACTACCGCCCTGAGTCGTCATGAAATTTTCGAACTGTGCCTTGGAAACGGTTACGTTGCCCGGGCCTGAGTCTGCGAGGGCATCTTCAGTCTGAGTCACCCACATATAATGGTTGATTGTAAAAGTCTGGCCATCCACAGAAATGATATAGGTTCCCTGCGCACCATCGTCACCGGGAAGGCTCTCAAGGGTGGCTGTACTGTTTTCCGCAAGAAAGAGGGAAATATCGGACAGTTCCAGGCCGGTATCCTCGCTCTGTATCTGGATCTGGGAACAGATCTGGGTCACGGCTTCCTGGAGTCCTTCAATATGGGCCTCCGTGATGCTTTCCTCCGGTTCATCCCCGATCATCCATGCATAGAGTTTCAGCGTAAGTTCAGGCTCAATGAAGAGAATATGCTCCGCATCGTAGGCGGATGTACTGATCAGTCTCACACCCAGGCTGGGGAACTTTTCGCCGGCAATGGCAATGGCCATATTGTCTTCCTCACTTACCGTCGCCTGGATGGAAAAATCCTTCATGAACAGCTGCTGAAGGGTCTCCGCTATAATCGGCTGTATTTTCTGGAAGGTGCTGTTGAACAGATTATTTATATCTATGTTACTCATCTTCATCCTCTCCCTTCAGGATTTGTTGAATCTTGATGCCGTATTTTTTTCCAATTTTTCCGATACTTCCCCGATAGAGCTTTTTATTGGCGGCATAGCCATAGACGGGGTCCGTCACTTCCGTGTCCAGCTTGAGGACATCACCGACCTCCAGCTGCAGAATATCCCTCATGGGAATTCTGGCACAACCGAGCCGGGTCTGAAAGGTAACCCGCGTCTTGTTCATATTCTCCAGGACCATGAGTTTATCATGTTCCTTCGTATCCGGCGTATCAAACAGAACCTTGTCCGTCAGATCCGTGCTGGAAATAATTTTGGATATCCAGGTATAGGGATAACAAAGATTCATCATCGTCGTATTCCCCTTTACCTCAATTTCCATAGACACAACGACAACCGGTTCGTTGGCGGGAACAATCTGCACGAATTCAGGATTGCTCTCAAAGCGCTGAATCTTCGTCTGGAATTCCTTGAGTGAAGACCACTGCTTGGAAATTTCCTTGACGGTATGGTCCACGACGCGTTTCATGACACGTCGTTCGATAACTGAAATCGTCCGGGACGTGGAAACAAAATTCCCCTGGCCGCCGAAGAGTTTTTCCACGATGAAAATGATGAGCTGCGGAGAAATTTCGAGAACAAACTGAGAATAGGGATCATCAATGGCCCCGACGTAGATTGCTCCCGGTGTGGAAATGGACATGACAAATTCGGAATAATTGATCTGGTCGATGGCGAGCAGGTTCACCTCGACAATGGTTCTGAGCTGCACAGAAAGAAATACGGAAAAATTACGGACCAGGCCTTCATGGATTTTTTCCAGAAGCCGCATCTGATCTTTTGAGATAAGATTGGGATGCTTGAAATCATAAATTGTGACCTTCTTGCGGGTCTTGTCCTCAACGGGTTTTGCATCTTCACCGGTAAAGACATTATTAAGGAGGGCATCAATTTCTTCCTGCGAAAGTGCTTTTGCCATGATTATCTCCTGCGGCGTCCTGTCTCAGTTTACAATAAGTTTCGTGAAATAAACGGAATCGATCCAGCCGGTACTTAAATTCCTGTTAATAATACGTTTTATTTCCTGCTTGGCCTGGTCTGGAAATTCAGGCGTACGAAGTTCGGAAGCGCTGTGAGACCGGAAATACCGGATCAGCGCGTCCCTGAAGCGGGATTCCCGGAGCAGCACTTCATCGATAATTTCCTGTTTCTTCGCTTCCACGGAAATTTCTGCGATAACGTAAATCCGGCCTGAAGAGCCATAGGTGTTTGTGGTGATGGATTGAAGTTTTTCCACGATGCCGATCTGATTTTTACTTTTTCGCTCATCCCGTATCCGGTTGAGCTTTTTCTCCACTTTCATCTCATGGACTTTGGGCAAAAGCCATGCCTTAGTGAAAAAGTAGGCTCCGATACCACTGAGCGTAAAGACAAGGATAACGATATAAGCGATAAGAAGCGCGGGCGGTTTTTTGTGTACTGCGGCGGTACTCCCCATAAGCTTGGCATCCCGTTTCTCCTGTCGGGCACGTTCTCTGTCCATCCGGGCCTGTTCCTTTTCCTGGGCCCTGTCGTCTTTTTCCCGGCGTTTTGCATCAGCTCTTTCCTGCTTCTCCCGAAGCTTCGCCTCTATTGCAGCCTGCTTCGCTGCTATTTTTTCATCTCTATCCGCCATCTGCCTCTATTCCTCAACCCTTTCTTTCAAGCGCGTGTATAGTTCCACGCAGGTTAATTTAGTCCAAATTTCGTGCCACACCATGGCTGAATCACTTTTTTCTCCCGATTTTTCCTTCAAAATATTTTTTTCTCCCTCAAACGACTGCTGCAAAGTTAACCAATAATCGGGAAGCGTTGAAGGGAAATATTTTCCAGTATTCGGGTAATTCCTGCATTATTCCGTATGAATTTTCCTCCCGCTTTCCCTCCGCTTCCTTCAATTTTCTCCTTACGGCGCCCTGATATCCTGAAGTCTGCCTGAATTTCCTCTTTTGTGCCTGAATTTCACCGTTTTGGTCTGAATTATGCTTTATATTTATCAGTATGCAAGGAGAGGATATGAAACGTTGCACCCGACACATCCGGACTTCATTGCCGGCACGGCTGTCACTGCTTGTACTGACGGTTATTTTCAGCAGCTGTTCCAACCCGGCGACCAACAGTAAACCGACACTGACACTGGAAGCGAAGAAGAATCCGGTGGCGCCGGGACAATCCACGCAAATCACGGCTACGCCCGTTGATAACGACGGAGACGTGGTGACCGTAACGTGGGTATGTGATTTCGGCACGCTGAGCGCGGACAACGGAGATATCGTTACCTGGACCGCTCCCGGCGAAGACAATCTTCCCTGCACGATCATTGCCACAGCTAATGATGGCCATGGCGGCATCACCGAAAAGGATCTTATCATAGATGTAAAAAACAATGCTCCCGTTTTCAATAATATTACCACCACCTCGTCTACCGTATTACAGGGAAATACGATCACACTGCAGGCTCTGGCCTATGATCCGGACGGCAGCACCGTGCGTTACCGGTGGTCCGATAACGGCGGAGGCACCTTCAGCGATACTCTGGTCACCCGGAATACGGCCACATGGAAGGCTCCCACAGGCGATACCTGGATCAAGGTAACCTGCACTGCTTATGATGCTTACGGCGGAGAAACGGATAAATCACTGGATCTGCTTGTCTACAGCAATTACGGCGTCATCTGGGTCGCTGATTCAGGAACCGATAAAGTCTACAAGTACAGCGCCATCGGCGAGTTTCTGCTGACGGTTCAGGGAACCTTTCAGCGCCCTATCGCCATCGCAACCAATGTAGATGAATTCTTCGGCTGTTACGTGGCCGACTATGATATGGGACAGGTGTTCAAGATTTCGGAAAAAGGTGCCATCACGCACACCTACACCTCCTTCAAGCACCCCATTGACATTGATATTTTCCAGTCACTCCGGGTTATCTGGGTTTTGGATGTGGGAAACAATTCCGTCACCGCCATCAATGGCTATACCGATCAGGTCATCGGAACCTTCACCGGACTGAAAGAACCCCGGTCCCTCAAGGTGAATCAGGAAACGGGAGACGTGTGGATCACGGATACAGGCAACAACCGTATTATCCGTATCCAGCCCAAGGACATTCCCGGAGAGCTGCCGACGGTGGCAGACCAAAAAACTGTATTTCGCGGCACCAGCAGCAACGGGAATGGATACAATGAACCGATTCATCTTTCTTTTTCACAGCACAAATACAATGTGGTATATATCGCTGATATCAGTGACGATGAAGTGGAAATGATTGAAAGCTCCATGTCCGGATTCAAGGAAATCGCTGTTGCCAGCACCGGATATCAGAATCCGTCCTTCATCGCCGTATCCGACAAGGGAACGTCTGAAGTGGTATGGGTGATTCACAATACCCAGATTTCCACCATCATGTCCGGTAATCTCTTCCCCAGCTCCATTGATTATGATACCTTCAAATATCCCTACCGCATTGTAACCGACGATCTGAACAATAAGATATGGGTCGTGGACAACGGACTGAATCAGATTATTCCGCTGGATGATACCGGATCCTTTACTACGGGAATTGACATTATTACAGGTTTTGTTTTTATAGAAGATGTTGCCATTAATCAGTGAATGAATGTTAGAGTGTTTGCGGGTTTGATGGTTTGCGGGCTGGCGTGTTGATGCGTAGATGAGGAAATAGTTTCTCGCTGAGACCGCGAAGATCGCGAAGGAAGATTAAAATTAAGGTTGAGGCTGAGGTTGAGGTTGAGGAAGAAGCAAAACTCCGCTTTGCTGTGAATGCCGGCAATATAGGGAATATCAACTTGTAATCCTGCAGGGCTGTTTCAGGAGCCGGTCCTCCGGCGACGCGAGCTTCCAGCTTCCAGTTTCTTTCAACCGTGTCGAAGCTGAGCGAAGCGAAACGAAGACAAGCAATTCGCATCGTTCGCGGGTTGGATGGGTAGATGAGTTGATGGGTAGACGGGTAGACGAGTAGACGGGGAAGAAACGAGAATCCGGGAGTGGACTGATATTTAACGGTGCTGTTCCATTTTTTCGTGTTGTTTTATGTTCTTTGTGTAGTGCGAATTCTTCGTGTCAATCCGTGTTATTCGTGGATGATTTTTGTTGGCGTGTTCGATGCGTTGATGCGAAATGTAGAATAGTAAAGTAGTAGAGTAGTAGAGTTGGATAGAAACGAGAATTTGCCCTGCTATGGAATATCGCAGCACCTTCTTGAGGCCTACTCGACACTCGCCTGCCGCGTCGAAGTGCTCCGAAGCCGCTGACGGGCGGCGTAGGAGTACAAAGACGGGCTACTCATTACTGCCAATGCATTGAAGCGTTGACGCGAAAGAAACACGTAACGGGAATCAGATCAATTTGATTGAGATAGTATTCGTAAAAAAGTCTTCTATGATAGTATCAGGGCGCTGAATAATCCTGGCTGAGCAGATACAGAATCTCGGTCAGCACAGCCGGAAATGTGGGATAGGTCGTATCCGCGATAATCCATGATTTCGGATTGTCCGGATCCAGAATATAATCAGATGTCATTTTTTGAATAATGCTCCAGCAGCCGCTGTAATCCTGGTCCAGAAAATGGATATTGGCCTGGAACAGAAGCAGGTCCAGATAATTGATGCTCGTATCCTGTTCAAAAACGAAACTGCTGTCGACACTGAGAATTTCATTGATATAGGTATTGGATGACTTATAATCCTTCTGTGTATAGGTCATGACGGCCAGGCCGGTCTTGGCAACAAGTCCCCAGGTCGCATCATATTTTCCCTTGTTCAGGTAGGATGAAGCAGATGAAAAGGACGAATTATCGAGCATGATGAGAGTCCAGCCCTTCCCCACATTACCCTCGATATTATTGAAATTAATGTCAAGAGTGCTGCTGAAGGCGGTGAGGGCATCCGGATAATTGTGTTCCGTGAACAGAGTCCAGCCCTGATTGTTATAATATTTTTCATCGTGAGGCGTTCCTCCCCCATTCCGGGGACAGCCGCTGAAGGCAAGCATCATGGTCAGGGACAGGACAGGATATTTAAAATAATTTTTCATAGTCATCACCGAAGAAGGGTTATTTTTTTCAGGAGCAGACGCGTGTTTCCGGATTCATAGCGAATGAAGTACACACCGCTGGGCACCTGCCGGTGCATCTGATCCAGGCTGTTCCAGGAAAAGTGCTGCAGGCCGTCTCCAAAATAGATTTTTCCGCTTGTAAAGATCCGCTGACCAAGAATATTATAAATAGAAATCGTTGCCGGATCGGGCGTCAGATTGGTCCATTCCACGGTAATGCGGTCATTGAAGGGGTTGGGATAACAGGACAGTGCATCTGTGTCCAGCGTCCGGTGAATCACCGGTGAATCACCGCGCTTGAAGATAAATTCCTGATTATAGGGAAGCAGTGCCTGAAATTCATTATGCCGGCTCAGATAGGTTTCCAGTTCGAGCTCCTGTCCCTTATCATCGAAAGTATAAAAATGCCAGGTATCGTCCTCTCCGCTCCGCATCTTCCTGCTAATCAGAATTTTTCCATCCTGGGAGGACGATGCATCCGCAAAATATCTTGGCAACTCGTCCTGAACCTTTCCGAGTTTACCGGAACTCGCAGGGCCGCTGCGCAGCGTCTTCTGTCCCACGTAAACCACCGGTTCTATCGTTGATTCGGAAGCCGGAATCTGTAACGTGATCAGACCGTCAGGACTGGCGAGGCGCAGTGATTTTTTCCCCAGAGCACTCACGGTCCACTGGTCGGTCAGCACTCCGTAATTATTCCGTTCATCACCCAGCGTAATCTCAAGCTTGTACTGCACTCCGCCGCGGGTTGTATAGGTCGCGCTGTACACCTTTTCCACCGCATCGAAGAGTGTAAAGGTGATGGCAGTCGGATTTCCATCCTTGTAGAGTTTGCTGTTGAAGCTCTTTATCGTTTTATCTCCGGCCACCAGAAACAGAACCCGGTAGGGCATGACCGTATTGTAGACATGCCTGACATTTGCCGCCGGCGGTGTCACATCATTGACGGATACATTCACAACGGTGGACACTGAGGAGTCCAGATCGCTGGCAATAAACTGAACCCAGGTTTTGATGGGGCGTGTCCTGTCGACAGGACGAATCGTGACTCTGGAATCCTCTGCAATGGACACGGACATCACACTCGTATCCACGATCGTTGTGTATTGGAAAGTCAGGCTTTCCAGAGGCGTATCAAAATCCTTCACGTAATCAAGCAGAACCAGATTCGTGTCGGATTCATCATTATTGAAGGTAATGGATGGAATTGTACTCCAGACCGGAGGATAGCCCTTCATAACCTTGATATGGATCGAATCTGTTTCAGCCTCATGTCCGAACTGGTCCGTCGCCTTCAGGGCAAAATTGACCATTCCCTCAAACGTCACGTCACCCAGAACAATATAAAGCGAATCATTATCACTGGAGAAGCGTGCGTTCAGGGCGGAGAAATTATCCAGATCAATGATATCGAAGACAAGATTGCTGTCCGGTGTCATATCATCCGAAACAAGCGGAAACAGGCTGTAGGCACGGGCGGAATCCTTGTGCGTTATGACATAATCCACCGGCTGTTTCCATCGGGGCGGATCATCCTCTCGCACCCACATGGGAACGGCCTTTCGTGAGTAATTACCATCCTTGTCCTGGGCCCGGAAATACAGGGTGTCGGGTTTGCTGCCGGACACGACGCGGCCGGTAACCAGAAACAGGGAGTCATTGTCATTGATATAGGGTGAAATAATGCCTCTGAAGGATATCACCGACCAGGTAATACTGTCCACCGGCGTCGTATCATCCAGGACGACTTTTCTCAAATTGATGTAATACACAGAATCCTGCCAGAAGAGCGTATCCGATGGAATCATGAGAATATTGGGCTTGGGTTCCCGGGAAATGACATAGATCAGCATGGAGGCATGGGAAATATTTCCGTAACTGTTCATCGCAGTAAATTTCAGCTGGACATGTCCGTAATTCTCTTGTTTGTTCGTACTGACATTCAGAACATGGGAAACGGGATCGACAGAGGCCGTCAGCAGAGTCGTATCCACACTGTCGATACTCCAGCTGATGGCATCATCCGAATCGCGGTAATCCAGGACATAGTCATCTAGATCCAGAACAGCGTAACTGCTGTCATCCAGCAGGTAATACACGCCGAGTGAATCTATAAGCGGAGCATAGCTGTCAAAAATATAGAGCTGTACCGTATCCCGGGTCGTGTTGTGATCGTCATCGGTAATGGTCAGAGCCAGCAGATCCACGGCCAGGTAGGTGCTGTCCGCCTTGAGTACGAGGCTGTCGCCATGGACAGACATGAGAATATGCGGATCCGGAAGCTTCGTTTTCCTGTTCAGCGCCTTAAAGGTCCAGGTGAAGGCCCTGGGATCAGGACTGGGATTCACTTCTCCGTCCTTCAGGATGTCTCTGTCCCGGACGCAGCCCTGAAGTGAAAAAATCTGAGTATATGTTGTATCCTGTGTCAGAATTGTCACATCCGTCATGTGAGATTCGGGCGGGAAGGACCGGACGGACACGATGAGCGTATCTGTGGCCTGCGCTCCCTGAGCATCGGTAACCGTGAAGGCAACCGGCACATCTCCATAGAAACTCACCTGCTGGGCATGAAAATTCAG
>JBJKQR010000065.1:0-12207 GCA_046735395.1 Fidelibacterota bacterium
GGGAGAAAAAAGAATTTTCCCTTCGGGGATTCAGTTTCGGATCCGGAATCAAAGCAGATGAAATTGCTGTTTTCACCGATCAGCTGTCCACCATGCTCAATGCCGGAGTTCCTCTGCTTGCATCTCTGGAGGCTATCCACGAACAGATGACCAATCCGGTCTTCAAGAAACTCATCAACCAGGTTATCCGGGATGTGAACAGCGGCCAGTCCCTGTCCCAGGCACTGCAGAAACATCCGAATTATTTTGAACCCCTGTATACGAATATGATAGCTTCCGGCGAAAAGGCCGGGACAGTGGATATCGTGCTCAAGCGCCTGGAAAGCTTTATTGAAAAGGATATAACCACAAAAAGATCTGTGAAGGCTGCCATGCGTTATCCCATCATGGTCTTTTCGGCCATGATTGTTGCCTTCATTGTGGTGATCATTTTCGTGATCCCCCAGTTCGCCACGCTGTTCAAACAGCAGAATGTACCGCTGCCGGCACCGACCCGTCTGCTTATCGGTATTTCCACATTCTTTTCCAATTACTGGTATGTGGCCCTGTCCACTGTGCTTTCTATCATTTACGGTTTCAAATATTTCATCCGCAGGCCGAAAGGGAAAATCCTCTGGGACCGGTTCAAGCTGCGGGCGCCTATTTTCGGCAAACTTGCATCCAAATCCGCACTGTCCCGTTTTTCCCATACACTTCGTACCCTCAGTCAGTCCGGTATCCAGATTATTGATGCGCTCAGCTCCGTCGCGGAAACGGTCGGCAATGAGGCGCTGAGGCTGGATATTCTGAAAGCCCGGGAAGATGTGATGGCCGGAAATACTATCGCATCATCTTTAAAAAAATCCCGGCATTTCCCGCCGCTGACCGTGCGGATGATCGATATCGGCGAACAGGCCGGGGCCATCGATGAAATGCTGGAGAACGTGGCCAAGCAGTACGACCGGGATGTGGAATATGAAGTGAAGCGCCTGGCCGGAATGATCGAACCCATCATGACGGTGATCATGGGGCTTTTTGTGGTCGTGCTGGCCCTGGGTGTCTTTCTGCCCATGTGGAATATGTATTCCGCAGTGCAGTAGTAAAAAGAGAATTATTTCGCAATTCCCTGCAATAATTTTTTTCCGCCACCGACCTGCTCTCAGAGCTGATTTGAAATACGGGTATGATCACATTCATGACATTGTGGTTGAAATTGTGGTTCCTTGAGAGCTATATTCCCGCACTTGAAAAGAATGGAGACTATGGGAAAGACAGTCGTTATCGCAAATCAAAAGGGTGGAGTCGGGAAAACGACCACATCCATTAATCTGGCGGCATCGGTTGCGGCCATGGAATACAGTGTTCTGGTAGTCGACATTGACCCTCAGTCCAATGCCAGTTCGGGTCTGGGAATTGATGTGAATGAAGTGGAAACCAGCATCTACGAAGTACTTCTGGGCGATGGGGATATTGAAAAGGCTATCGTTAAGACATCCCTGAATTATCTGGACGTGCTGCCGGCTGCACCGCGGCTGGTGGGTGCTGAAATCGAAATGGTCAACATGATCGCCCGGGAGCATAAGCTCAAACAGGAGCTGGATAAGATCCGGGATAAATATCAATATATTTTCATTGATTGTCCGCCTTCACTGAATATGCTCACCGTGAACAGTTTTACGGCTGCCGATTCGGTCCTCATTCCCATTCAATGTGAATATTTTGCACTGGAGGGGCTTACTCAGCTGCTCAATACCATTCATCTGGTACAGAAAAGCCTGAATAAGAAACTGGATATTGAAGGTGTCCTGCTCACCATGTATGATGCCCGCCTGAATCTGAGTAAAATGGTCAAGGATGAGGTTGATAAATATTTCGGTGATAAAGTTTACAAGAGCGTCATCAACCGGAATGTCCGACTGGGAGAGGCTCCCAGCTACGGCGAACCTATCATTTCCTTTGATATACAGAGTATCGGAGCCCAGAATTATATGACTCTGGCTGAGGAGTTCCTGCGCAATGAATCGTAAAAAGGCACTCGGGCGGGGAATTGCTGCCATGATCCCCACAGGCGGCAGCAATGACGAAGACCGGAAAACGCTGAATGAAATTCCCCTGACGCAGATTCAGGTTAATCCGAATCAGCCGCGGAAGGAATTTGACGAAGAGGGCATGATGGAGCTGGTATCGTCCATCAGCGAACATGGTATCATCCAGCCGGTGACGGTAAGGCAGATCGATGAGGATAAGTACGAGCTCATTGCCGGAGAACGCCGGTACCGTGCCTGCCGCTATCTGAATTTTGAAACGATTCCTGCCTATGTCCGCGAGATTTCCGATGACCTGGAAGTCATGGAAATGGCCCTGATTGAAAATATTCAGCGCGAAAATCTGAATCCCATTGAAGAGGCGGAAGCCTACAGCGCCCTGATTGAGCTGCACGGCATGTCTCAGGAAAATGTGGCTCAGCGTGTGGGAAAGAAACGGTCCACCATTACCAACAGCCTGCGCCTGCTGCGCCTTCCCCAGGAAATCCGCGCCTCGCTGATGGCGTCCAATGATAATTTTACCGCCGGCCATGCCCGCGCCATTCTCGCACTCGAAAATGAGAAACGGATGATCAATCTGTGGAATCGAATCCGGGATGAACGCTTATCCGTCCGCAAGGCGGAGGAACTGGTCAGCCGGCTGATGCAGGCCAAGGATTCCGCTCCGGCAGAGACGGCAGAAGCTGTGTCCACCCGCGGGAAAAAGACCAAATCACCCTATCTGAGATCTGTGGAAGATAAACTTCAGTCCGTCATGGGAACGAAAGTCCAGGTTAAGACACGGACCAGGGAGGGTGGACAGATCGAAATCGAGTTTTATTCCCGGGAAGATCTGGAACGGATTCTGGAAATTTTTGAAAGTATTCCGGGCGAATGATTCACAAGAAAAAAATCACGCTGGTTGTCATCGGTGCCGATCCGTCGCATCAGAAGTCCATGGAGTTTTCCAGGAAATCTGTGTACGCACTGGTGACGCTGCTTATTCTCGCGTTGATTGCTATTCTCACGTCCTATATATATCTGGTCCCGAAAGCTGTAGAGTACAACACCCTGACGACGGAAATATCCCGGCTGGCCGGAAACAGCACTCAGCTGGTGGAAGTCCTGGAGGATTTTCGCAAGATGCAGAATTTCAACCGCTATGTCCGCAACATGCTGGGAATACGTCAGGTGACGCTCAATGACAGCGAAGCCATGTATTTCAACGAGGCGGATTCCCTGAGTCTCGCCGAGACGGAGCCAGCATCCGGATCCCAGATCGTAGTGCTGGAAAATATTCCCAACACCATGCCTGTCAATGGTGTCATTACGCAGGATTTCGATGTATCGCATCCGCTGAGTGAGGACAATCATTACGGCATTGATGTGGCAGCCCGTGAGCGAAGCGCAGTGAATGCCGCTGCATCGGGGCTGGTCGTCTACAGCGGTTGGGATGACGTGTATGGAAATATTGTCATCCTGGCCCACGGAGAAAAATACATTACCGTTTACGCGCACAATTCCGTCAATCTGGTGAAGACCCGGGACCGGGTCCGGAGAGGACAGCGGATTGCGCTGCTGGGGAGCACGGGCAGAAGTACCGGCCCTCATCTGCATTTTGAAGTTTGGAATGACGGGATCCCTGAAAATCCCGTGGATTATATCAGCGAATATAAACTCGAATAGCAGCGGGGAAAGCTGCTGGCCGGGACAAAATCGGACAGGCGGAAAACATGAAGGAAAAACCCAGTTACACCATCATCGGCGACAATACCGAAGTTCACGGATCCATCAGAGTGAAGGGCTCACTCATGATAGCCGGATACGTCAGCGGGGATATTGAGGCCGACGAGGTGGTCCGCATCGCTCTCGGGGCAAGAGTGGACGGGCGCGTGATGGCCTCCGAAGTGGTACTGAATGGGTCTGTGGGCAAAGGCATACAGGCTGTCGGAAAAGTGATACTCGGAGAACAGAGCGAACTGAGGGGTGATCTCATCGCTACACGTTTAGTTGTGGAAGAAGGTGCGGTATTTTCAGGAACCGGCACCATTGTGAGGGAAGAGGAGAGGGGCAGTCTTGGAGAGGAAAACCGGAGCTGACTGGCAACGATTCAGCAGTTTAGGGATAAATCTTGTTCTCATGGTGGGGCTCTGCGCCTATCTGGGATTCAGACTCGATTCGCATTTTGATACCCGTCCCTGGATAACCCTGGGGCTCACACTCTTCGGCGTTTTCGCCGCGATGATACACCTGATACGCACTGTTCAGAATCTCGACAGAAAGTAAGCGTTTATCTGTGACTGACCTGTAAAGGGGAAAGGGAGAATAAGCTGAGCAGCCTGAAGACATACATCATCCTGGGATCTGTTACACTGGCAGGCCTCCTGCCGGCTCTGTTCATTTCGGACGGTATCTATCTGAAGGAAGCGCTGATCGCCGGGGCACTGAGCCTGGCCAATGCTGCCACCGCCTTTTATCTGGCCCGATCCTCCACCGGGAAGGATTATACAAGTTTTGTCAAATCAGTTTTCGGCGGTATGGCCATCCGGATTATCGCTCTGGCGCTGATCACTGTAGGACTGATTAAAATGGGATTTGTGGCGACAATCCCGTTTTTTTTGTTCCTCATTTTTTACTATATTATCCACCAGATTATTGAAATTGGGAGTCTGAATAAAGCGATGCCAAAGATTGAAAAAAAGAATGAGGGTGAAAGGCCATGACGCTGAAAAGAACTGTATTGGCGATAGCATGCCTGTCCATCCTGATGCTGAATGCCCGGACGATTCGTGCGGAGGAAACGACACATTCCGAATCGGAGGTTGAGGCCTCTGCAGCTGCGGAACATCACGATGCTAAAACTGCAGAAGGAGAAAAGGTTGATTTCCCGGTGATGCGGGAGCATCTCATCGGCAGAAACCGCTTTGAGATTCCGAATCCTTTTCATATCACCCATCCCATTGAATTGTATGTTCCTGTCTGGATCGTTCCCCAGCCGGATCAACTGACACTGACGGACGGCAGTCATCACGAAGGAATTATTCTCAGTGAAGATGTTGAAAACGTGGTCATGGATGAAATTCTGGAGGAAGAGGGCCATCGCTTTATCGAAAAGCAGACTTACCCCAGATCTGAAGTATCCGATCTACAGAACGTTGCGAATATTGATCTGTCGCTCTATAAACAGGTCATTATGATGTGGGCTGTGGCTCTGGTGCTGTTCTTTTCGCTGCGTACGGCCGGCCGCCGCAGTCATTTCGTTCCCAAGGGACGGAAACAGAATCTCATTGAAATATTCGTTCTTTTCTTTCGGGATGACGTTATTTACGGCAATATGGGTAAAAAACAGGGGAGACGCTTTGCGCCCCTTATTCTGAGTCTCTTCTTTTTCATCCTTCTGGCAAATCTTTTCGGCCTCATTCCCGGAACGACCACTGCAACCGGATCCGTATCCGTCACCGCCGCTCTGGCGCTGGTGACCTTTACGGCAACACAGGTATTCGGAAACAAGAATTACTGGCGCCATATCTTTGCCACCCCGGGCATTCCGCTCTGGCTTCTGCCCATCATGATCCCGGTTGAAATGCTGGGCCTGTTCACCAAGCCCTTTGCTCTCACCATCCGACTCTTTGCCAACATGACCGCCGGCCACATTATCATTCTGGCCTTTCTGGGAATGATCATCAACTTTCACACCGGATGGATCGCACTGGGCGCTGTTCCGCTGTCTGCCGCCATTTTCATGCTGGAAATCTTCGTGGCCTTTCTGCAGGCCTATATTTTTGCCCTTCTGTCCGCCATCTTTATCGGGGCGGCCGTTGAAGAGCATGAACATCATTAAAAAACACTTAAATGAAAAAAAATAACACATCAAATTAATCGGAGGAATTTCATGGAAGCAAGTGCATTAGCTTATTTATCAGCCGGAATCGGCGCAGGCCTGGTCACCATCGGAGCCGGATACGGAATCGGCCGTATTACCGCCTCTGCTGTGGAAGCAACCGGACGTCAGCCTGAAGCAGCCGGAGATATCCGGACAACGGCCATCATTCTGTCCGCCCTTATCGAAGGTGTCGCTCTCTTTTCGGCCGTGATTGCCTTTCTGCTGGCTGTTAAATAAAAAAGGAATACCATTATGTTAGAAGTCCACGGCGGTCTGCTGGTTTGGACATGGATTACATTTCTGCTGGTTTTATTCGTTCTGGCGAAAGTGGTCTGGAAACCTCTTCTGTCCATGCTGGACGAGAGGGAAGAGAAAATTTCCCAGGCTCTGGTTGATGCGGAGCGGGCGGCAGAAAATGCCCGGCTTGCAGGTGAAAAGTACGAGGAAGTTCTCGAACAGGCCCGCAGGGAAGCCCAGTCCATTATCAGCGCCAGCAAGGAAAAGGCTGAGAAGGTCAGCAGCGATATTCTGAGCGAAGCTCGCGTAAAGGCTCAGGGCCTGGTGAGTGACGCAGAAAAGAAAATCGAAACGGAGAAGGATAAAGCCATTATGGAAATCCGCTCCCAGGTGGCAGATCTGAGCCTTGACATCGCACAGAAACTGATACAGCGCAATCTGGATGATGACTCGAACCGCAGCCTGATCGAGGAATCCCTGAAGGCCATCGGATCCCGACATGAAGCCTGATTATTTCATCAAGCGTCTGGCCCGGATTCTGATGGAGGACAGGTCCGTCGAAGGCGGTATATCCGACCTGGTTCGGGATATGGCTGCCCTTCAGCGGCTAATGCGAAGCAGTTCGGAATTTCAGAACTTCTGTCTCAGCCGGCAGATTGATGCGCAGCTGCGGAATTCTGTTACGAAGGACATCTTTTCGGCCATCCTTTCACCCGTGACAATGGCGGTCCTGGAGCTGCTTATCGCTGAGAACCGCATGTCGCAGATTCCTCAGCTGGCCGGAGAGCTTGAACGGATCCGGAGCCGGGAGGACCGTGTATCCCGCGTTACCATCGAGCTTGCGTCCGATCCGGATGAAAAGGGATGGAAGGATATAGAGTCCCGACTGGCAGAAAAAGTAGGCGGGACGGCGGAATTTACCCGTCGCGTCAATCCTGCGCTTTTAGGCGGAGTGAAGGTACGAATCAACAATTTAGTTATTGACGGCAGTGTATCGACGCAGATTGATCATATCCGTCAGCTACTGAACAAATAACAGCCAAAGGAGAAATCCTGAATGGAGATAAAGTCAGCTGAAATCACCGCCATGCTGAAGCAGCAGCTTGAAAAATTCAAGCTGGATGTGGATACGGCAGAGGTGGGTGAAGTTATACAGGTCGGGGACGGTATTGCCCGGGCGAGAGGTCTGGACAATGTCATGGCCTCAGAGCTGATCGATATGGGCCACGATGTATTCGGTATGGCTCTGAACCTGGAAGAGGACGAGGTCGGTATCGTGCTTTTCGGTGAGAGCAGCCATATCCGCGAAGGCGATATCGTGAAGAGAACAGGCCGGGTCGTAGAAATCGGCGTCGGTGAAGAAATGCTGGGACGCGTGGTCAACCCCATCGGGCTGCCCATTGACGGAAAAGGCGAAATCAAAACCTCCGTGTCCATGCCCGTTGAGCGCAAGGCACTTGGTGTCATTGAACGTCAGGGTGTGAATGAACCGCTGCAGACCGGTCTCAAGTCCATTGATGCCATGACCCCTATCGGCCGTGGCCAGAGAGAATTGATCATCGGTGACCGTCAGACCGGAAAGACGGCCGTTGCCATTGATACCATTATCAATCAGAAAGATACCGATGTATACTGCGTTTATGTAGCGGTCGGACAGAAAGCGTCCACCGTTGCCCGTGTGATTACGGAACTGGAAGCCCATGGCGCCATGGAATACACGACCGTTGTGGCCGCAAATGCCATGGATCCGGCTCCGCTGCAGTATCTGGCGCCCTTTGCCGGCGCAACCATCGCTGAATATTACCGTGACAAGGGCAAACACGCTCTCGTTATCTATGATGATTTAAGCAAGCAGGCCTGGGCTTATCGTGAAATGTCCCTGCTGCTCCGCAGACCTCCGGGACGTGAAGCTTACCCCGGAGATATTTTTTATCTGCACAGCCGGCTGCTGGAACGGGCGTCAAAACTCAGTGCTGAACTGGGTGGCGGCTCACTGACGGCTCTGCCCATCATCGAAACTCAGGCCGGTGACGTGTCTGCCTATATTCCGACGAATGTCATTTCCATTACGGACGGCCAGATCTATCTGGAGTCCAACCTCTTCTACTCCGGTTTCAGGCCCGCCATCAATGTGGGTATTTCCGTATCCCGCGTGGGCGGTTCGGCACAGATCAAGGCTATGAAACAGGTGGCCGGAAGCCTGCGTCTCGAACTTGCCCAGTTCAGGGAGCTGGAAGCCTTCACCAAATTCGGTTCGGAACTGGACAAGGCCACACAGGCCCGCCTTAACCTCGGGGAACGGCTGGTGGAAGTGCTCAAGCAGGCTCAGTACGAACCCTATCCGGTGGAAAAACAGGTCGCGATCATCGCGGTGGCCACCAAGGGACTGCTGAATGCCTTGCCGGTGAGCCGGATCAAGCCCTTCGAAAAAGAATTCCTGACCTATCTGGATGAACAGCATGGCCAGATTCTCACCGATATCCGTGAGAAGAAGGTTTTCAGTGATGATGTGAGGGACCGGCTTTTCGCCGCCACAGGAGATTTTCTGAAACTTTTTAACGCAGAAGGATAGATATGGCTACCTTAAAGGCGGTAAAAAGACGGATCGTCGCTGTTCAGAAGACCCAGCAGGTCACGAAGGCGATGAAAATGGTTTCCGCCGCGAAAATGAAGAAATCCACAGATCGCATGATGGAAGCCAGGCCCTATTCCGCACGCATCCGGGAAATGCTGGAACATCTGCTGCCGGGTGTGGACCGGAGTGTTCATCCCCTGCTGGATATCCGGGATATACAGAAACGCGCCTATGTGGTCATCACCGGTGACCGGGGACTCTGCGGTTCCTTCAATTCCCGCATCATCAAACGGGCCGAGGAGGAACTCCGGGCCGATGGCGGAACGGACGCCCGCCTCATCTGTGTAGGCAGAAAAGGCCATGATCATTTTCAGAAGCGGGGCTACAATGTGATCGGCTCCTTCACTCAGTTCTTCAATGACCTGAATTTCGAACATGCCGCGAAGATCACCCGCATGATCTCCGATCTTTACATGTCTCAGGGACTGGATGAGGTGAAAGTGATCTATAATCAGTACCGGAATGTACTGGTTCAGGAACTGACCATTGATACCTATCTGCCGCTTCGTGTAGACGCGGCTGAATCGGAATCCTTCCGGGATTTTCTATTCGAACCCTCTGCCGAGGATATCGTCACACGGCTGGTGGAAAAGAATATGGCGACCCAGATGTGGCAGTATCTGCTGGAATCGAACGCTTCCGAACAGTCGGCGCGCATGGTGGCCATGGATAATGCCACAACCAATGCCGAGGACATGATCAAGTCACTGCAGCTCAAGTATAATAAAACACGGCAGGCCGCCATCACCAGCGAAATTCTGGAAGTGGTCAGTGGTGCTGAAGCGATGAAAAACGCATAAAGAACAGGAAAGATATGAGTACAGGAAGAATTACACAGATTATGGGTCCGGTCGTCGACGTCGTTTTCGATGACGGAAAACTTCCCGCTATATATAATGCTCTTGAACTGGATGTACAGGGGCGCAAACTCGTTCTCGAAACCGCCCAGCACCTTGGTGACAGCCAGGTTCGTACGGTGGCTATGGATTCCACCGACGGTGTGGTCCGCGGCATGAAGGTGACCGATACGGGCGAACCCATTTCCATCCCCGTCGGCCAGGGTACTCTGGGACGTATTTTTAACGTGACCGGTGATACCATCGATGCGAAAGGGGATGTGAAGTACGAAAAACGCTACCCCATCCACCGTTCCGCTCCCCGCCTGGAAGACCTGTCCACAACTACGGATGTGCTGGAAACCGGTATCAAGGTCATCGACCTGCTGGAACCCTACACCCGCGGCGGTAAGACCGGTCTCTTCGGCGGCGCCGGTGTGGGAAAAACGGTTCTGATTCAGGAACTGATCCGGAATATAGCCACCGAACACAGTGGATTTTCCATTTTCGCCGGTGTGGGAGAACGGACCCGCGAGGGTAACGACCTCTACAAGGAAATGACCGATTCCGGTGTGATCGAAAAAACCGCCATGGTCTTCGGCCAGATGAACGAACCGCCGGGAGCCCGCAGCCGTGTGGCCCTGTCCGGACTGGCCATCGCGGAATATTTCCGTGATGAGGAAAAACGCGACGTACTTCTCTTTATCGATAATATTTTCCGCTTTACCCAGGCCGGCTCGGAAGTATCCGCTTTGCTGGGCCGTATTCCCTCCGCTGTGGGCTATCAGCCTACGCTGGCCACGGAAATGGGTGAACTTCAGGAACGGATTACATCCACCCGCAACGGGTCCATCACGTCGGTTCAGGCCATTTATGTTCCTGCTGACGATTTGACCGATCCCGCTCCGGCAACCACCTTTTCCCATCTGGATGCGACCACCGTTCTGGACCGCGGTATTTCCGAACTCGGTATTTATCCGGCTGTGGATCCGCTGGCATCCACGTCCCGCATCCTGGATCCGCGTATTGTCGGCGAACGGCATTACAAAGTTGCCAAGGATGTTCAGGAAACGATTCAGAAATACAGGGATCTGCAGGATATCATTGCCATTCTCGGTATGGACGAACTCTCCGATGATGATAAGATAACGGTACAGAGAGCACGGCGTCTGCAGAGATTCCTGTCTCAGCCCTTCTTTGTCGCGGAAGCCTTTACCAATACTCCCGGAAAGTATGTGAAGCTGGATGATACCATCAGCGATTTTGAACGCATACTGCAGGGTGAGTTTGATTCGCTGCCCGAACAGGCCTTCCTCTATGTGGGCCGGGTTGAAGAGGCGGTTGAAAAAGCAAAGAATATGTAATGGCCATGACTACGAGCAGACTGGAAATCGTTACACCTGTTCGCCATATTGACATGGGCGACGTAAACTATCTGAGAGCGCCTTCAACGGATGGCCTTTTCGGTGTGATGGCACGGCATACTAATGCCGTTATTGCGCTGGAGATCGGTGAGATATCCGTTGAAAAGAATGGCAAAAAGGAACTTTTCGCCACCGGCGGCGGATTTGCGGAAATTCATGGTGACCGCATTGTGCTCCTCGTGGAAAGCGCTGAACGGCAGGAGGAAATCGATGTGGAACGGGCACAGGCTTCGGCCGACCGCGCCCGGCAGCGACTTCAGACAAGGGATGCGCATATAGATGTGCACCGGGCTGAGGCTGCGCTGCACAAGGCGCTGAACCGTCTGGCAGTTGCCGGAAAATAAAGGATTGAAACCCGGGGCCATGCTCCGGGTTTTTCTTATCCATATAAGAATGCAGGGATTCCGATAAAATGTTCTCAATGTTTTCGCACCCGATGAACCGTGATGAGGCGCACCCATCGAAATTTTGGCTTTTATTTAAAGCGTTTTGATAGTAATATTAGGCACAATGACTGGAGTTGTGAAATATTGACAGTCCGGGGAATAATTAACAGCAAAGGGCGACATGGTTAGCAGGGCACAGAAGGTTCGTCTCGGTGTGTTCATGATCGTGAGTACGCTGTTGGCTGGAGCATTTATTATCTATATTGCCGGACAGAAGATCATGGAGACCAAGGACCGGTATTATATCCGTTATACGGAAACGTCCGTGTCCGGCCTTCAGTCCGGGTCCACCGTGAAATATCACGGAATCACTGTGGGCACGGTGGAGGATATCAACATTGATCCTGAAGACATTACTTCCGTCATCATTACCATTTCGGTCAAGAAGGGCACGCCCATCAAGTCGGATGTCCGGGCTACGCTCAGTCCCGTCGGAATCACCGGCCTGATACAGATCGAACTGGCGGGCGGTACGAATACGGCCACGACTCTGGAGTCGGGAAGCTTCATAGACCGGGGTGCATCCACCATCGAGAGCATTACGGGCCAGGCTGAGCTCATTACTCAGAAACTGGAAATCCTGCTGAGCAACTTTATTGAAATCACCAATGATGCGAATCGTTACAAATTTGAAGATATTCTGAATAATATCAATGAGATGAGCAGCGATGAGAATACGAAGCTGGTAAAGGAATTTCTGACCAATATCCGCGATCTGACCTCGGATGATACGAAATACAAGC
>JBJKQR010000066.1:0-5563 GCA_046735395.1 Fidelibacterota bacterium
CACGGTGCATCCAGGCTGCCGCCGAAGTAAAAAACAGCATAATGACGAAGAATACCAGAAACTTTTTTACAGGTATGTTCACGGAGTTGTCGCTCATAGGATGGGGCAATTTTAACCAAATTTCAGAGTCAATTCAAGCATAAACACATGAGCGCCGGGTTCAGGGCCCGGGGGAATCCAGGGAGGGAGGCTGCGGGAATATTTCACCATGTCAAATTTTATCATCTTTATCAAGCCATTTATTGCATATTGTCGTGTTTAATTCATTTTAATAAGCCATTTTTTGCTTGTTATGCCTACTGTTTTAATGCTTAGCGCATGGGGGATAATTATTATAAAAGAAAAGGGTGCAGAGGATTGACGGGCCTTCATTTCCGCCCGGATGAGCCTGCATAATCGGACATTTGTATCACAGCTTCCGCCTTTTGTATAGGAAGGATGTTCTAAACATGCCGTAATATCCTGTCATGAAAAAAAGAAGCGCATCGAAAGCTGAAAGAATGAAAACAGGGCGGATGATCGTATTCATAACCATGGTGGCCACACTCGTGGCCCTGAACCCGGGAAAGGGACAGAAAATGAATCAAAACAATGATCAGTTAAAATTTGACAAGACAAATATCTTCGGGAAGGGCGAGGCAAATGAAATGTTTGCGAAATTTTTCACCGGACAGACCTTTCTGAATCCATTGACGAAGCCGGGAGAGAGTCCGGTTTTTCTGGCCAATGTCACGTTCGAACCCGGTTGCCGCACGCACTGGCATGTCCATCAGGCGAAAAGCGGCGGCGGACAGATGCTCATCTGCACAGCGGGAGAAGGCTGGTATCAGGAGGAAGGCAAAAAACCGCAGCATCTCAGCGCCGGTTCCTTCATCAACATCCCGGCGGGTGTAAAACACTGGCATGGGGCCAAGGCCGACTGCTGGTTCAGTCATATTGCAGCGGAAATTCCCGGCGTGGAAACAGGCAGCGATATTCAGGAAACGGTCGCGGATGAGTATTATAACAGCCTGCCCCTGAGCAAGGGTGAGAATACGGATCGCGTGGATCGGACCGGTAAAAAGCTTATGTCAAAACGGGAATTCAAAACCGTGAACATGTTCGGTTTCGGCATGCGGAATGTCATGTTCGGCCGCTATTTCAGCGGACGCTCCTACCTGAAAATGATCACTCTGCCGGGGAAAGCGCCCCTGTTTCTGACCCATGTCACCTTCGAACCGGGATGCCGCAACAACTGGCACATTCATCACGCCGGGCAGGGTGGCGGGCAGATCCTCATCTGCACAGCGGGAGAAGGTTGGTTTCAGGAAGAAGGGAAAAACCCGGTCAGCCTTCATGAAGGCTCTGTCGTGGTGATTCCGGCAGAAGTGAAGCACTGGCATGGCGCCAAAGCCGACAGCTGGTTCAGTCATATTGCCATGGAACTGCCGGGGGATGAATCCAAAGTTGAATGGCTGGAACCGGTCCCCGAGAAGGAATACACCCGTCTGTGAAGCAAAGCGCATCGCTTTTATTTTAAAGAATAGAATCAAGGAAAGGACAAGGACATGATATTAAATGAATATTTTACGCTGTCAAACGGCGTAAAGATTCCCAAACTGGGACTGGGCACCTGGTTCATACCTGATGACAGAGCGGCCGAGGCCGTAAACGAAGCGGTAAAAACAGGTTACCGGCATTTTGATACGGCCCAGGCCTATATGAACGAAGGGGGCGTCGGTGAAGGAATCCGGAGCTGCGGCCTTCCCCGGGAAGAGCTTTTCGTCACCACAAAACTGGCCGCCGAGATAAAATCCTATGACGCGGCAGCAGCCTCCATCGAGAATTCACTCAGGACCCTGGGACTTGATGTTATCGATTTAATGATTATTCACAGTCCGCGGCCCTGGATGGAATTTCATGAGGAGGATGCCTATTTCGAAGGAAACCGGGAAGCCTGGCGGGCACTCGAGGACGCGTACAAAGCCGGAAAACTCCGGGCAATCGGCCTGTCAAATTTTCAGACGGAGGATATTGACAATATTCTCGCATCCTGTACGGTAAAACCGATGCTGAATCAGATTCTGGCGCATATCAGCAATACTCCGACAGGCCTCATTGACTATTGCCGGGAAAAGAACATCCTGGTGGAAGCCTATTCGCCGGTCGCACACGGGGAATTGATGAAAAACCGGACCGTATCACAAATGGCTGAAAAATATGGAGTTTCGGTTCCGCAGTTATCCATCCGCTACTGTCTGCAGCTTGACCTGCTTCCTTTGCCGAAAACGGCAGATCCGGTTCACATGAAAAATAATGCAGATGTGGATTTTGTCATCTCCGACGAGGACATGGATCAATTGATACATATCGAAGCCATCACGGATTATGGTGAGGCCGGCATGTTTCCCGTGTATGGCGGCAAGCTGAAATAAGGAATCATTCTGCAGGGCCCCCGGCCAACCTGATACGGATAAAACCGGGGGCTTCCGCATTTTATGAACCAGGCGGTTCCGAATTGAACTATATTTGACCTATGACAGAAGAAGATCCTGAATGAAGATTGCAATCCTGCTCCTCCTCATATTGACCAGCTCAGGCGTGCTGGCTCTCAATCATCCCCGATTCGGGCAGCTGCCCCGGGGGAAGAGACTGGAAAAACTGGAAAAATCTCCCAACTATGTAAAGGGACAATTTAAAAATCTGCATGAAACAGAGGTGATGACTACGGAGAAGGGGCATCTCGCCATGATGGGCGAATTCATGTCACAGAAAAAGATCCGGCTCGCACCGGAGGCACCATTACCTGTGACGCGGACGGACGTCAAAACTCTAAATGCGAAGACTGACCTGCTGATCTGGCTCGGTCACTCATCCTATTATTTTCAGTTGAATGGCAGAAAATTTCTGGTTGACCCCGTGTTCAGTTCCTACGCATCACCCCTGTCATTCATCAATAAGGCCTATGCCGGCACCACGGTATACAGTGCAGAAGATTTCGCTGATATTGATTATCTCATCATTACGCATGACCATTGGGATCATCTGGATTATAAATCCGTCATGGATCTGAAAGCGAAAGTAAAGCATGTGGTGTGCGGACTGGGTGTGGGGCAGCATTTCGAGCGCTGGGGGTATGAGGATTCCGTGATCTGCGAACTGGATTGGTATGATGAAATGAAAACCGGCGATGGATGGACACTTGCCGCAACGCCGGCCCGGCATTTCTCCGGCCGGGGATTAAAGCGAAACCGGACGCTCTGGGCCTCCTTTGCCCTGATCTCCCCTGACTTTCGGATCTTTATCGGCGGTGACGGCGGATATGATACCTTTTTTACTGAAATCGGCGAAAAATACGGCCCCTTCGATGTAGCGGTTCTCGAACAGGGCCAGTATAATAAAAACTGGAGCCTTATCCACCTGGCTCCGGAGAAGTTATTGGCCGCGGCGAAGCCTCTGAGGGCAGGCCGCGTCCTGCCGGTGCATAATTCCAGATTCACCCTCTCGCGGCACCCCTGGGATGAGCCGCTGAAAAAAGCCATTGAGAATCTGTCCGGATCTGATGTTTCAGTGATGACACCCCGGATGGGAGACGTGGTCTTTCTGAAGGACAGCAAGCAGCACTTCGATACATGGTGGGAAAAGGTGGAAGCGTCCGCCGGCACCCGGACAGACACAAAATAATGCGGGAAGACGGAATATCTTCAGGAGAAAATCATGCGTTTTAAAACAATAAGTGAACTGTATGCCACCATCGGCGCCTCTCCGGAGCACCCCTTGTTCAGCTTATATCAGTTCAATGAAAGCCAGAACGGCAAATTTCCCGACACCGAAATTACCCATGATTTTTATGTCATGTGTCTGAAAAAAATTGAGAGCGGTGATTTCCTGTACGGGAAAACCAAATATGACAGCGACACCGGTTTCATGTACTTTTTCAAACCGGGGCAGTCACTCTCCCTGCACAACGTGGTCATCAGGGAACCGGGATTTACGATCTACCTCCATGAAGATTACCTGATGGGACATCCCCTTTTTTCCGAAATCAGGGACTACAGTTTTTTCGATTATGAAATCCATGAAGCGCTGCATCTGACGCCGAAGGAAAAGGACATCATGTGGTCCATTTATCACAAGATGGAATCGGAATATAATAACAATCAGGATGAATTCAGCAAATCCATTATCCTGTCTCATCTCGATTCCCTTCTGAAATATGCCCAGCGTTTCTACAAACGGCAATTTATTGACCGCAAGCCCATGTCGGGTGTCACCGTCACGAAGTTCAATTCCCTGCTGAAGGACTATTTTGCAAGTTCCGACATTCAGGAGACAGGCCTTCCCACCGTGAAGCATATGGCCGCATTACTGAATCTGTCCCCGAAATATTTAAGTGACCTCCTGAAACAGGAAACGGGAAAAACGGCTCTGGAGCTCATCCATCTCCATGTCATTTCCGAAGCAAAAAACCAGCTGATCGAAGGGAAGCTCTCCGTGGCAGAAATCGCCTACCGGCTCGGCTTCGAGAATCCGCCCTATTTCTCAAGACTTTTTAAAAAGGAAGTCGGAATGACTCCGGTCGAATTTGTTACTCAGCACCGGAACTGACCGGCAGGCCATCCGGGGCTCACTCATCATTTTTCAGTAAAAACGAAATCACGGCCTGATTGACAGCGTCTGTCTGTGAAATGGTCAGATCATGGCTGGCATGGGGAATTATTTCCGTTGTGATCCGGGGAACAAGTTCCTGTATGCGCTGCACCGCCTCTTCCGCCGGATAGATCACTTCATTTTCTCCTGCCATGAACAGAACGGGAACCTGAAGATTGCGCAGTTCATCATCGCTCAGGACGGTCGGAGCGATGGGCATTCTGAACCTGAAGTGCTTCATGGCCATTAAGGCATCATCTATCCAGTTCCTCAACATCCGCCTGCCGGCCTCGTCTTTCTTTTTTACGAGGTCCTGACACATCCAGTCGACCATGAAATATTTCATCGTGATCCGTTGGGGCGGGAAGGCTCCCAGGATTCCCCGCCAGGCCCATGCAGCCGGCAGGGGAAAAAGTGTTGCAGCCGGCGCGGCCAGCACAACGGCATGCAGTCGCTCCGGATGGCGGAGTGCATAACAGCTCGTCAGCCACCCTCCCAGTGATAATCCCATCACATTGATATTATTTTTAAGTTCCAGGCCGGTAAATAACTCATCCAGCCATTGGCTGAGGTCAATTGAGCCGGCCACCGGACGTGAATTGACACTCCGTCCCACATCGTAAATATTGTCGACAGCATAAATCCGAAAATGCGCTGCGAGTTCCGGTATATTGGGTTGCCAGATCAAGGATGACGCGAAGCCCGAGGGAAGCAGCACGAGCGTGGGCCCATCCGCCCTGCCGCAGATATTCACGGAGGTAAGCCCGTAGGACGTCGCTATCGTTCTCGTTTCCACCGGAATGGCCCATTCTTCCAGCCGCTTTTCAAAATATTGATGATATTTCACTTTTGCGGCTTCGGACCTGAAGGGATAACAGGTGGGCAGGTCTGAGTAATCCGGCGCCTTGAAGAGAGCATGAATGGTCCGGACCGC
>JBJKQR010000067.1:0-14546 GCA_046735395.1 Fidelibacterota bacterium
GACCGGCCGTCTGGTTGAAACTCTCTTCAACGGTTTTCAGGCTGAAGGACATCATACTCTGGTATGGAATGGCGCCAACTATGCTTCCGGTACTTATATCGTGAAACTGACCGGTGCTTCCAATACCGCTTCCATCAAAATGACTCTCATGAAATAATCAGATTCTGATCTGCATTTCAAAAGGCCGTCTGGTTCAGGCGGCCTTTTTTATTATATATCACTTTTTTAAACTGATCCGTCTCAAAGAAACATCCCGATAACCTGTAAACAGGTTTTTCCTGAACCTGACCGCTCGGTTAATTCAGGTTTTTACCCCGACATTTCCTCAGTTTACCGATTCTTTATCTCACTCTGTTCTGAACTTTCCTAATTTCAGGATATGAAAAGAGCCACCACAAAAAATATGAAAAAGAATTGACTGTCTTGAAAAATAGCTCTAACTTACCGGCCGGTCAGTAAGAGGAGGCTGGATCTGAATATGAAAAATAAAATCAAGGAAACAGCAAGCCGGATGTTCCAGGAGAAGGGTTTTCACCAGACATCCATGAGAGAGATTGCTGAGGAACTGCAGGTGACAAAGGCAGCGCTGTATTACCATTATCAGACAAAGGAAGAATTATTCGAGGCGATAATCCGGGATGCCTTCCAGACTATGAACACCTTTTCCGGGCCCATTTCCGATGATGCCGATGTCTGGGACATTATCCGGCTCTGGATCGGGGAAGTGGTGCATCAGCGGAAGGTCAATCCGCATATCCGCCGTCTGATTTTCAACCTTATGATCGGCCGCTACAGAAATCAGATTACCTTCGATACCCGTCCCTATCTCGAACGGGCCGTCGTCTTTTTCCGGGCTCTTCTTCAGCGGGGCATAGATAATGGCGAAATCCGCAATGATATTCCTTTCGAGCTGATGTTGAAATTTATTATAACCTCCGTCCAGGGTGTTCTCAGTGAAATGGATGCCAATCCGCTCATCTCCATTCAGGACCTGGACGAGGATACGACTGTAAATGCATTATTTTTAATGATTAAAGGAGGTCTTAAATCTGCATGAAATCACTGATTATTAAACTACTGGCTGCAACCCTGCTCAGCAGCGTCATGCTGTCTGCCCAGATTACCAGCCTCGCGGAAGCGGAGCGGCTTGCTCTGGACTATGCTCTGCAGCTGCAGATTGCCAATACGGGTGTGGAGAAAGCAAATATTGCTTTCCGGGATGCGGTGGGATCTGTCCTGCCGACGGTTTCAGCCTATGGGCAGGCAACCACCAATCAGGAATTACCCACCATTATCATCGATTTCGATGGTCCTGGCGGAAATCCTCCCACTGCCATCGCAATGGGATCAAAATACAGCAACACGGGCGGATTCTCCCTTTCGCAGCCGCTCTTCACCGGGGGCGCAGTTCTCGCCGGATATAAGATCGCAAAGGAAGGCGTTATCATGTCCTCTCTGAACGAACGGATAACGCGGGATAATACAATTCTGACTGTGCGTACATTCTGGTATCAGTACCTGCTGACCCGCTCTCTTATTGATGCGACGCGGCAGGCTCTCGATTCCGGGCAGGGTAACCTGGATCTGGCGGAGAAGAAATTCAAGAACGGAACGGCTTCCCAGTTCGAAGTGCTGCAGGCCCGGGTCAGTCTGGAACAGCTCCGGCCTCAGATGATTCAGCTGGAAAATCAGTTACGCATCATTGAAGCCAACCTTCTTGCCTATGTGAATAACCCGGATGTTCATTCGGTTCAGCCTGAGGGAGCTCTGGAGATGGAGCCCAATCCCTTTAAAACGATGACGCTGGATGAGGTTAAATCTCTGGGCATTGAAAATCGTCCCGAAATCAAGCTCCTGGAAGGTCAGAGAGTCATTGCCGAACAACAGCGGAATATTGCTGTCGGTATGACCCTGCCTATGGTCAGCTTTTCAGCGGATGTACGTCATCAGGCGCAATCGAATGTCAAATCAGACCTGAAATATATGCGATCCAAATCCACGTCCATCAATGTGAGCATCCCGCTCTTTGCCGGTGGTAAAAAACTCGCTTCCATCCAGTCTGCTCAGGTTGCTCTGAAGGAAGCGGATCTGAAGATCGAACAGGCCCGCACAGGTATCGCCACCGAAATCGAAAGCATGTACTATAAGCTGGGTGAAGCGGAACAGAAGGTGGATGCGAATGCCAGTCTCGTCGAACAGGCCAATGAGGCTCTCAGACTTGCCACGCTGACCTACGAAAACGGCAGCTCAACCCAACTCGATGTTCAGAATGCCCGGTCTGCTTCGCTGCAGGCGAAATCCGCCTGGCTCTCCGCCATCTTTGAATACAATCTGGCTGTCAATCAATTGAAAAAATCCGTTAATAAATTATAAGGATACTCCATGAAAAAAGTAATTTCAATCTCTTTCATTTTCCTGCTGCTGCTGGGCGCCTGCGGGAAAAAAGATAAAACGTCCATTGCCCGGCTCGATACTGCGGGACAGAAGATCGCGGAACTGACCCGGACTTTTGACAGCGGAAAGAAGAGTGAGACCGATACACGGCTCTATATTTCCCAGATTAAAAATGTCATTGACGCACTGGCCCGGGATGAGTCGAAGGCCGACAGCATCAAGGCGATACCCGTGACGGTAACGAAGATGAGCAGGGAATCGGTGAATCAGGAAGTTCAGTACCTCGGGGATATCCAGGCTTCCTATTCCGTGAAGGTCTATTCTAAGGTTCCGGACCGCATCCGCAGTTATTATGTGGAAGTCGGTGATTATGTGAAGGCGCAGCAGCCCATCGCTCAGATTGTCAATGATCTGCAGACTCAGGGACTGAACCAGGCTGAAGCGGCACTGAAGTCCGCACGGAGTCAGTACAAGAATATTGAATCCGAATTTCAGCGCATTGAAAATCTTTATAAGGAAAAGGCCGTGTCCCAATCCCAGTACGATCAGGTTCACACCCAGAAGCAGATCATGAAGAATGCGCTGGATCAGGCGACGGCCGGGTACAATACGGCGAAGAAGCAATATGATGACGCGCTGGTCAAGGCGCCAATTTCCGGATACATCACCGAACGTAATTTTGAAGTGGGTGATGTGGCTCCGGTTCAGATGCAGCTGGTAACCATCTCCAAGGTCGGCACCATGAAAATCGTGGTCAATGTGATCGAAAAGGATATCACGCAGCTGAAAAAGGGCGGAATGGCAATCGTGGAAGCCTCCTCCATCGAAGGGAAAACCTTCCATGGCCGGATTACCCGCATCAGTCCCGTCATCAGCCCGCTCACGCGTACCGGTGGGGTGGAAGTGGAAATCGACAATCCGGACGGACTGCTGAAGCCCGGTATGTATGCCCGTGTCAGACTGGTTCTGGAATCGGTCAGGAATGCTTACGTGCTGCCCAAGGACATGGTTACGGTGCAGACCTATCAGGTCCGTGACGGCGAAACACTGCGTGATAATCAGATCAAAAAAAGATATTCGGTTTTTGTCATCGAGAATAACCTGTCCTTCCAGCGGGTTGTGAAACCGGGTATTATAACCAGAGACAAGATCCAGATCATTGACGGGCTGAAGCCTCAGGATCTGGTTATCGATCTCGGCCGGAACATGGTTCGGGATTCCAGTCTCGTCAGTATCATCGAATAGGGGACATCCGTTATGAATATATCCCAACTGTCAATACGCCGGGGAGTTACCTTTGCCATGCTGTACATTATTGCAGTGGGCTTCGGACTCTACGGCCTCTCACAATTGAAACTCGACCTGTATCCCAGTCTCGAGTTTCCCCTCATCGGAATTATTACAAATTATGAAGGCGTCGGCCCACAGGATGTGGAAAACCTGGTTACCCGGCCCATTGAATCAAGCGTCGTGTCCGTGCAGGGCGTGAAGCAGATTACATCCCAGTCCAATCCGGGCGCTTCCATTCTCCTGGTGGAATTCAACTGGGGAACGGATATGACCAAAGCCGAGATTGATGTTCGAAAGAATATAGATCTCTATTCCGATTATCTGCCGGACGGCGTGTCAAAACCCATTACCTTTGCCTTCAACCCGGCGATGCAGCCCATGATGTTTTTCAATATTACATCGGATAAGTACGGGATTGCCGAACTCAGGAAAATCGCGGAGGAACAGATACAGCCGCGTCTCGAACGGCTTCCCGGTGTGGCTTCCATCAATGTGAATGGTGGCCTGGTCCGTGAAATCGATGTGAAGATCGATCCCTACCGTCTGGCAGCCAATAACCTGTCCATGGATCAGGTGACCAATGCCATCCGCTATTCCAACCTGGAAATTCCCGGCGGAATTCTGGAGGAAAACAGCCGCGAATTCACGGTGAAGACCAATGCGGCCTATGAAAGCATCGATCAGATCGCCAATACGGTTGTGGGCTACTCGAAGACCGGACAGCCCATTTATCTGAATCATGTGGCGACGGTGGAGGACGGCTACAAGGAAGAGGACATGGTGGTCCGGAACAATGAGAAGGATGCACTGGTCCTCATTGCCTTCAAACAGACCGATGCCAATACGGTTCAGGCCTGTGAAAATCTGGTGAACTATTTCCCCGAGCTCAGACGGGAACTGGGAAATGATATCCAGTTTTCGATTATTTTCAATCAGGCTGATTTCATCAGGCGAAGTGTTTCGAACCTCTCCTCAACGGCCTTTCTCGCTTTTCTGCTCTCCGGACTGGTACTGCTCTTCTTTCTCCGTTCCTTCCGCTCTGCTTTCATCGTGGCCGCGTCCATCCCCATTTCCATCATCGTGACCTTCTTTGTCATGAGCCAGATGGGCCTGACGCTGAATATCATCTCCATGGCCGGCCTTGCTCTCGCCGTGGGTATGCTGGTGGATAACAGTATCGTGGTGCTCGAGAATATCTTCCGACGAAACCATGAGGTGGGTGAACCGATCCGTCTCGCCGCGGAGCGGGGCAGCCGGGAAATGTCCATGGCTATTACCGCTTCGACGCTGACCACCCTGTCCGTCTTTGTTCCCATTCTCTTCGTACCGGGTATCAGCGGCCAGCTCTTCAAGGATATGGCCCTGACCATCGTCGTTTCGCTCATTACCTCACTGGCCGTGGCTCTCACCCTCATCCCGCTTGCCGCCAGCCGGCTGCTGTCCAAACGTCAGCAGCAGCACCGTTTCAAGCTCGGCCGCATCGTCGATACAGGCATTGGAAATATGCTGGATAAAATGACGAATGCCTATACCCGCCTGCTTACCTGGGTGCTGGGACATAAAAAGCTGACCCTGCTTATCGTGGTTGGCGCCTTTATTATCTCTATCATCTCGGCAAAATGGATCGGGGGTGAATTTATTCCCACGGCTGACCGCGGGATGATACAGCTGAGCGTCGAGGCCTCTGTCGGAACCAGCGTATCCGAAATGGACCGCTACATGAAAAAGGTTGAGGACCGTCTGACCGGCCAGTTTCCCGAGATCCGGAATATCTATGTGAGTTTCGGTCGGCAGGAGGGATTCGGAGCCCTCTTCGGTTCGTCAGCCAGCAAAGGTACGATACAGCTCAGCCTGACCGACAAGGAGACCCGTGACCGGTCTCAGCAGCAGATTGAGGATATTATCCGTGAGGAATTTCAGGATATCCCCGGCGTGACGGTTTCCTTCAGCCAGAATAATCCGACCTCCTCGGAAGGAGCGCTGGCGGTGAAGGTTTTCGGCCAGGATCTGGATGAGGGCAAGCTGATTGCCAAACAGATCGTGAAAATCATGGAAGGAATACCGGGAATCGTGGATGTGAAGGCCTCCTTCGATCAGCCGCAGCCGGAATATCAGATAAAAATAGACCGGGATCGCGCTTCACGTCTGGGTCTCAACGTCACCTCCGTGGCCCAGGCTGTCAATACGGCCATCAAGGGAACGGTAGCGTCCCAGTACCGGGACGGAAATGATAATATTGATATTCTGGTCCGCTTCGACCGGCCTTTCCGTGAATCGGAAAATGACCTCAGTTCCATATTTGTCACGTCTCCAACCGGTGCGCAGATTCCGCTGCTGAATGTTGCGTCCGTGGTGCCTGCTGACGGCCCCGTGCGTATTGACCGGGAGGATCAGGCACGTTATGTGAGTGTCAATGCCAATATCAGCGGACGGGATCTGGGTTCCATTACCAAGGACCTGAAGAAGGATCTGGCATCCATCTCGCTTCCCCCAGATTTTCGTCTCGAGATCGGAGGTTCAGCCCAGGATATGCAGGAAAGCTTCATGTATCTGGCCCTTGCAATTCTCGTTGCCATCGCTCTGGTCTACATGGTTATGGCCAGCCAGTTCGAGTCTCTGCTTGATCCCTTCATCATCCTCTTTACCATTCCGCTTGCCTTCATCGGTGTGATTTTCGCCCTGCTGGTCAGCGGCACGAATGTGGGTGTGACCGTATTCATCGGCGGGATGCTGCTGGTGGGAATCGTGGTGAATAACGGAATCGTGCTGATAGATTACATCAACCAGCTGATTGTGGAAAATCCGGAACTGTCTCTGAATGAAGCGATTATTGAAGGCGGAAAGACCCGTCTGCGGCCCATTCTCATGACGGCTCTGACAACTATTCTGTCCATGGCGCCCCTGGCACTGGAGATCGGATCTTCCTCGGAAATCTGGGCTCCCATGGCCCGTGCCGTTATCGGCGGTCTCACTGCCTCCACCTTTCTGACCACCATCTTCATCCCCATCATGTACGCCTTCTTCCAGAAAAAGAATATCGCGAAGAAACGTCTCGCTCTTCATCACGAAGACTGACACCTGAATCAAACCTGATATGAAAGCCGGAAACCTGTTTTCCGGCTTTTTTTTAATCTTCTAATTAATCTGAACCTTCACTCGGAATTTACCCTGTCTTTGATCAGGGCACGCTTGTCAAATGGCGGGCTTTTATCGTAAATTCCTGAAAAAAAGGCGAAGTATGATATATCTTGACTATAATGCGACCACACCGCTGGATCCACGGATTCTTCCGCTGATGCTGCCCTGGTTTACAGAAAAATTCGGCAATCCCTCCAGTTCACACGCACTGGGTATAGAGGCACGCAGGGCTGTGGACAGAGCGCGGGAGCAGGTAGCGGATTTGATCGGTGCTGATCCCTCAGAAATAATTTTTACATCCGGCGGATCGGAAGCGAATAATCTGGCTCTGAAGGGTCTGGCAGAGGCGGCCTCGGGAAAAGGGCGGCATATTGTTATCTCAGCAGTAGAGCATCCGGCCATTACCCGGGTTTGTGACGAACTTGAAAAAGATGGCTACCGCATCAGCCGAATACCGGTAACGGCCGACGGTATCTGTGATCTGGCTGAGTATGAAGCTCTGCTGCGTCCGGAACCTATCCTGGTTTCGGTCATGACGGCAAACAATGAGACCGGAACGCTGCAGCCCGTTCAGGAGATGGCGGACATCGCCCGGGAACGGGGAATTCTCTTTCACAGCGATGCGGCGCAGGCAGCGGGAAAGATTCCCCTCGATATGGGAAACTCAGCCATTTCGGCACTGTCTCTGGCCGGGCATAAGTTTTACGGGCCGAAAGGCGCCGGTGCGCTGTATGTAAAGGCAGGGACGCCCATCCATGCCCAGATTCACGGAGCGAGGCAGGAGGGAGGCCTGAGGGCCGGTACCGAGAATGTACCGCTGATTGTCGGCCTGGGTGAGGCGGCCGCGCTGGCCCGGGAGGACCTGAGCCGCGATGCCAGGCATTCCGCAGTTCTCAGAGACCGGATGTGGGAACACTTGCTCAGAACTGTGCCGGGAATCCGCCGGAACGGCCATCCTGAAAAATGTCTGCCGAATACGCTGAATGTTTCGGTTCCCAACTGTTCCGCCGTCTCCCTGCAGTCACGGCTTCCCGGACTGGCATTCAGTCTGGGTGCTGCCTGCAGCGGAGCAAAAAGCCGTCCGTCACCCGTTCTTACGGCCATGGGAATTTCGGAAGCATTGTCCCTGGGAACCTTCCGCTTCAGTACCGGCAGAATGACTTGTGAAAAAGATATCGATGACGCTGTAAATTTATTTTCCGAAGCAGTTCTGAACGCTTAGGATTCAGAATTTCCCGGATTTGTGCCATTCAGGATTGAGCGGATGGCATTGTCTATTTCAACTCGTGTAAATGGTTTTGATATGAGTTTTGTATCCTTGTTCAGGAATCCGTGCTGGGCGATGATATCGGACGTGTAGCCGGACATATAGAGAAGGTTCAGATCGGGATCAATGGATTTCAGGCGGTCCGCGAGCTCCCGTCCGTTCATGCGCGGCATGATGACATCTGTAAGGACCAGATCAATGCCGCTGCTGTTCTTCTCCATCGTCTCTATGGCTTCGTCGGGATTCTGTGTTCCGATAACCTCATATCCCAGATCTTCCAGAATATAAGTGGTCGCTTCCAGAATCATGGGATCATCTTCGATGAGCAGAATGACTTCATGGCCGCCTGAACTGGTCACATCCCTGTCCGGGCTGCTTTCCGCAGCGGATTCGTCACGGTATTCGTGAAAATATATGGTGAAGGTGGTTCCCTTCTCCGGTTCACTCGTCACATCGACATAGCCCTGATTCTGTTTGACGATGCCGTAAACGGTACTGAGTCCCAATCCGGTTCCCTGCCCCACATCCTTGGTTGTGAAAAAGGGTTCGAAAATCTGTTTCACCACATGTTCATCCATGCCATGTCCGTTGTCGCCGATGCGGATGCAGACATAGCGGCCTTCCTTCAGTCCTGGATGCTGCAGAGCCAGATCCGGTGTCACGGTCACATTCTCGGTCTCGATAACGATTTTTCCGTGAGAGTGAATGGCATCACGGGCATTTACGGTAAGATTTGCCAGGATCTGATCAATCTGGGAGGGATCAATGCGCAGTTTATAAATATCTTCTCCCGGATTCCAATCCAGTTCGATATGTTCGCCGATGAGACGTTTCAGCATTTTCAGAAGTCCGGCGATGGTTTCATTGATATCCAGAACCTTGGGTGTGATCACCTGCTGCCGGGCGAAGGCCAGAAGCTGCCGGGTGAGATCTCCGGTTCTGAGCGCGGCCCGTTCGATCTCCTTCATGGGCTTGTATACCGGGTGGCCGGAGTCAAGTTTTCCCAGAATATAGGTGGTATAGCCCAGAATACCCTGAAGCAGATTATTGAAATCATGGGCTATTCCACCGGCCAGGCGACCCACCGATTCCATTTTCTGAGCCTGTATCAGTTGTCTCTGCAGCTGTTCCTGAGCTGCTTCCGCCTCCATTTCGGCGCTGATATCCTGAGCGATGCCGTCGAGAGCAATGATGTCTCCCTCTTCATTGTAGACCGGAAGGTTCTTCTGCCGTACCCACAGCGGCGTTCCATTCTTGTGAATACATTTGAAAGTGATGGTTTCCTCGGGATTGAAGGTTCCGGCTGCGAAGGGCGTCAGCTTTTCCCGTTCGGATGGATGGACGAGCTTTGCCCAGAAATGGGGATCCGAATAAAATTCTTCCGGTGTGTAGCCGGTAATCTTCAGTGAGGAGCGGGATACAAAGGAAAATCCGGAGTGAGGGACCAGCTCATAACGATAAACCAGTTCGTTCATATTCTCAACGAGTTTGCTGTAGCGTTCCTCGCTTTCGACAACACGCTGCTGCGCCAGATCCTTTTCCAGCGCAAAGCCCATCTCGTTGGCCACCGTGAGCAGCATGGACTGATGCGAATCCTTCAGCCGGACAATCTCGGTGGAGGCCAGCAGAATGTAGCCGGTCCATGATTTCTTCTGATTCACGGGAAGGATGATGAAATATTCCACACCCATATCCCGGTTCAGATCCTTTCCAGCCACTTCCACCAGATCGTGCACAAAGGGCTTATTCTGTTTTTCCAGATTGGCCAGGTATTTTTTTATCAGAGCCTGCGTATGCCCGGTAAAACAGCTGGGAGCATCATCCCGGTGCTTTTCCATCACGAGCTTCAACTGATTGTCGGGTGGCTGATTCAGCCAGAGGGATGAACAGAATAAACCGGAAATTTCCAG
Source organism: Fidelibacterota bacterium (assembly GCA_046735395.1). Lineage (GTDB taxonomy): Bacteria > Fidelibacterota > Fidelibacteria > Fidelibacterales > DSDE01 > JBJKQR01. Next base: position 10,000 of record JBJKQR010000067.1, read on the forward strand.
AGTTGTTTCCAGAACCCGGGACATGATGGAGTCAATATATTCGCAGCGGTTGCCGAAGGCCATCAGATCCCGTTCAATGCGGATCAGCCTTTCAGACTCTTTTTCCTTCGTGATATCGGTGAAAATGCTTCGAACCCCGACCGGACCCGGATCGGTGTAGAGGAGGCTTTCCATCTTGGTTATTACGGTACGTCCGTTATGAATGAATTTTATCTCCGCGGCTTCGGTGATTCCGGTTTCTATGAGGGTTCGCGAATGCTGTATAAAATCATCGGCACTGTCCGGGGCGATGATGTCCCGGATCGGCCTGTCTTTCAGTGTTTCATTTTCCAGTCCGCAGATGTCTCTGAACCTTCGGTTGCTGTCGAGGATATGGAAATTTTCATCAAAACTCACGTAGCCGATGGGTGTTTCATCCAGATTACAGTTCAGCCCGGGCGAATCTGTATCCCGGTTCTTCAGAAGCGTGATATCATTCAGAATTTCATCAATATTCAAATCCTGTGGATTATGGGAAAAGGATTTCAGTTTGCTGATCAGCGTATCGAATTCAGCGTTGTGTTCAGTCTTCATGTTTGTGGGCCTGTCTTTACTGATTGTCCTGCATCCGATTGAGAACGATGCAAATCTGCAGGGGAAGCATCCCTATCAAATGCTGTGTGAATGCCTGTGACAGCCATGTTTCCCGCATTTCCTTTCTGCTTCCGAAATTGTGGCTTAATTTAAAACCTCATTTCAGCATTATAAAGGATGAATTTTGCCCCGGACTCATTTATGCCGGCCTTCCCCATGTTTTTTTCGCAGCTGCGCCTGAATTGAAGGGAAAATGCTTTGGAGGTCTGGACGGCTCTCAGTATTTTCCCGGAGGAAAAGGGGATATTTCTTGCGTTTCAATTTTCAGTTTCTCGGAACCGCTGCGGGCTTGCCCACACCCGAACGTACGGTGAGCGCCCTCATCCTTCAGCCGGTGAACCGGAACTATTTCATACTCTGTGACTGCGGCGAGGGGACACAGCAGCAGCTGATGAGATCCGTCTACAAACATTCCAAAATCGAAATGATTCTGATTACACATGCGCATGGGGACCACTGCCTGGGGCTGCCCGGGCTGCTCATGACCTGGCATGTTCTGGGACGGAAGAGGCCTCTGCATATTTTCGGACCGACAGCCGTGGCTGATTTTCTCACATCGGTGCGGAAGACGCTGTCCCTGAATCCGCTGTATGATATCCGCTTCACGGATATTGAAAAGGAAACGGGCTGTGAACTGCCGGATCTGAGTGTCTCCTGGTTTCCGCTGCAGCATCGAGTTCCCAGCTACGCCTATCGGATCGCCTCCGGAGACGAACGGGACGGAGCATTTATTTATGCCGGCGACAACGGCAATGCCATCGCCCTCACTTCCGTTATCGTCCCTCAGGATTGCCTGATTCATGAAAGCACCTTTTCCGCGGATATCGGAACTGCCATGCTGGAGAAAACCCTGCACTCATCCGCTGCCTCCGTGGCGGCCTTCGCGGAAACATCCGGCCTGAAAAACCTGATCCTGACTCATTTCTCCCAGCGCTACGCCGGGCCGAAGATACAGATCATCCGTGATGAAGTCCGGCGAAATTTCCATGGAAACTGCTTCATAGCCAATGATTTGGACTGTTTCAGCTATGATTCGAAATCCGGAATCCTGGAACGGCAGGATGCGGACAGGAATAAAAAATCCACACCGGCATTTTTCTCCGTAAAGGAGCTGCTTGCGCAGGGAAAAGGCCGAAGCTCCGTATCAATTTTAACGGCACAGCTGCGGAAAAGCGGCCGGGAGTACGATGGCCCCATCCTGCTCTACGGCGAGACCGGGAGCGGGAAAAACCATCTGGCTCGCCATATTCATGATCACAGCGCCCGAAAATCGGGACCCTTTGTAGTGCTCAATTGCGCGTCCCTCAATGAAGATTTGCTCAGCCGCGAATTCTTCGGCAGTGATAGCGATGGCAGGCCGATAAAAGGGAAACCGGAGGATGCGGAGGGCGGGACGCTTTATCTCGATGAGATTGGAGAGATTCCGGCTGCTTTTCAGACAAAGCTGCTCCGCTTCATTGAGACCGGGCGTTTCCGGAGGCCGGGCAGTTCGCGGGACAGCGAGGTGAATGTCCGGATCATCGCCTCCACACAGAAGGATCTGCGTGAGGAAATGAGGCGGGGACGCTTTCGGAAAGACCTGCTTTTCCGGCTTGAAAATATTGTTCTGACCCTGCCGCCCCTGCGGGAGAGAACAGCTGAAATTCCTGCTTTGCTGGGTGAATTCATCGAGGCCTTCAATGCCGGATACGGGACGAAAATCCGCGGCTGTTCGCGGGAAACCCTCGATCTGCTGAAAGCCTACTCCTGGCCGGGCAATATCCGGGAACTGAGAAACAGCATCGAGCGCTGTGCCGTTCTCATGAATCCTGATCTGTTGGAACCTGAACACTTTTCTGATGAAATATGCGGCGGAGCGGGGAAGGGGACGGATTTTGAGTTGGAATGGGGCGATGGAAAAAGTCTGGAAGAAGTGGAAGAGGACCTGCTGCGCTGGGCTTTGAAACTGGAAGACGGCAATCAGAGCCGTGCCGCTGCCCGCCTCGGTATCAGCCGGGACCGGATGAGATATAAAATGAAGAAATACAGACTGCTGCAGCCAAAATAAATTTAGCTGAAACAGAGTGAATACTTTCATCCGCTGCACAAAAAAAAATAATGCAATTGAATCGCCGCTTCCTTAACTTACGCAGCTTTTTGAGAAAATGGGAGCGGTATATATTCTGTGGCACCTGTTCAAAAGACTTCCCGGAGGGGTATCCGCCGGTTGGCGGATGAAGGCGGTTACGACATCCAGAGATACCTTTTCAAAAATTTCCCGGAGGGGTGGCCGAGCGGCTGAAGGCGGTTGCCTGCTAAGCAATTGTACGGACTTCAATCTGTACCCAGGGTTCGAATCCCTGCCCCTCCGCATTAAATAAAAACCCTGCGTAAGCGGGGTTTTGTGTATATGGGAAGAAAATGGGAATGAGAGCCCTGGTTCGTTCGGAATCCCTCGCCAGAGGGATGGAGAACTGCGAAGGCAGTGAAGCAGAATCCCTGAAACTCGCGTCGTAGTCCAACGTAGCATTCTTGCCGTTCGCAAACTTGATGATGGGGGACGCGAAGGTGGACGAAGACGGAGCCCCTCCGCATTAAATAAAAACCCTGCGTAAGCGGGGTTTTGTGTATATGGGAAGAAAATGGGGATGAGAACCCTGGTTCGTTCGGAATCCCTCGGCAGAGGGATGGAGAACTGCGAAGGCAGTGAAGCAGAATCAGTTAAAATCCAAAGTACCTGGATTACTGTTAAAGAATCATCCTTTTCACATAATTATCTTTTTAATCGTTTGCTATTAAAAATCAGTAATAGTAATTTTATTTCCTATTAGATTATGTATAAATATTTGTCTAAGGATAAATACTGTGACAGATAATCATTCTCGGGAGATTAGAAGCTATAATATGAGCAGAATACGCTCTATAGATACGACTCCTGAACTAATTGTACGTAAATATCTGTTTAGGAACAATTTCCGTTATCGGCTACACGATAAAAAGTTGCCAGGTAAACCAGATATTATTCTCAAGAAATATAAAACCGTTGTATTTGTACATGGATGTTTTTGGCATGGTCATCTTGGATGTAAAAAGTTTGTTATACCAAAGACAAATACTATATATTGGAAGCCAAAGATTGAGAAAAATAGAGAACGAGATGTCAAAAATACAAGACAGTTAAAGTCGTTAGGCTGGAATATAATTATTATATATGAGTGTCAGCTGTCAAAATCAGAGCAAGAAACAACGCTAAACGAATTAATAATATCATTAAATAATAATTAGGATAGATAATATGGATATAATCAATTTACCTCCAAATTCGAAAGCGCTTATTGAATCAATGAGAGATATAGGCTATTCAATTGAATCTGCGGTAGCTGATGTGATCGACAATAGTATTACTGCGAATTCCAAAAATATACACTTAGAGTTTTTCTGGAACGGTGGTAATCCCTGGATAGCCATAATAGATGATGGATATGGCATGACTTTAGATGTATTAAAAAATGCTATGCGATTTGGATCTGCAAGTCCTTTAAATCTCCGAGATGAAAATGATCTTGGAAGATTTGGTTTAGGTTTAAAAACAGCCTCTTTTTCTCAATGCAGAGAATTGACTGTTATTTCAAAACAAAATAGTATTGTGAATGCAGCTCAATGGGATCTTGATAGAATATCTAAATCGGAAAAGAAGGATGACAATTGGGAATTGATGATATTATCAGAAGATGATTTAATTTCTTCAAAAATAATAATGACTATATAGTCGCCCCTTAATAATCACATAACATATTGATAATAATAGATATATCGTAATAATTATCTTGGTATTTTATCCGAGAATGTGTTAAATTCATTAAAAACATGGCAATACGAAAGGATAAAATGAAAGGTCATCAATCCTCCCAATCTCAAGGAACCCTGTTTGAAAT
>JBJKQR010000068.1:0-20763 GCA_046735395.1 Fidelibacterota bacterium
AAGAGAACCTAACAAAAGGAGAAAGCATGAAGAAAAGTGTTATTGGACTCGTTCTCAGCTTAATTGCAGTAGGATTGGTTGCAGAAGACTTCAAGACCGTTGCGCATTTTACCTACAATCCATCTGATTCAAATGCAGTATGGTTTGACGGCTACAGTGGAAGCCGTGGTATTGCCGGCGGTGTTGATCTGGATGGCGATGGTAAAAAAGAAGTTTATGCTGTTCACTATGGACATGGCGGTGGTGTCATCGGCATGGAAATGACAGGTGAAGGCGAAATGGAAGAATTCTGGTTTTCAGATACGACATTGAGCGCCACGTACAGTTGGCCCCGTGACGTACAGACAGGTGATGTGGATGGTGACGGCTACGGAGAAGTTATTTTCTTCCGCGGTCGCTATGCCTCGGCAGCTGATCCGGGAGCCGGACTGTGGATCTATGAAGCCACCGGAAATGACAACGAATTTGCAGAACCTATCCACGTCGGATTCGACGCACTGGCCAAGATCTTCAACTGGAATGGCGTTGGAAATATGGGTGGAAGCGGCTGGAGAGTTGAACAATTCAAGGTTGCTGACATTGACGGTGACGGAATGGATGAAATCATTGTTCCTGTCAACGGTGACTCCTATGTCACGGATTATGTGGACAGCACCGATGTAAACAATCTCGTTACCTACGGACATTCAGATGATTTCATCGGTGTCATTTCCGCCACCGGTGACCTCCAGGGTTTCGGCGGTGAGCTGACCGGTGAATTCTCCATTTCACCCCGCGACATCGATATGGGTTCAGTCGGGCCCGATGATCCCATGTTCGGCCGCGACAACCGCCTCGGCGGCGGATCTCCCACATCTGTACAGGTTGCTGATACGGATGGTGACGGCAAGATGGAAGTATATTGTAATATCTGGAACGGATTCAATAATTTCTTTTTCGAAGCCACCGGCCCTGACGCTTATACTGTCGGTGACACCACTTTCGTTACGGCAGGCCCCGGAGACGGTGTCTGTCTGCTTCAGCCCGGCGTAGCCGATGTGAATGGCGACGGAAAAGATGAAGTGTACGCTACGCATTATGATACGGGCTGGCTATACAAGTTCGAAGATAAAGACGGCGATGCCACTCATCTGACTGCTGATGAAGTATCTCTCGTCAATGATACAACAGGAACCGGTGACGGATTCTATAGCATTTTCGGAGCTGTCGGCGCTGATATGAACGGCGACGGAGTTCAGGAATTATATGTGGGTGCTTCCTACAACACCGGCGACATCATCAAATATGACGGAACCGGCTGGACCGCTTTCAAATCTGATACGCTTGAAAGCATTCCCGGCGCCTTCATTGCCAAGCTGGCTGCCGCGGATCTGGACGGAGACGGAAGTGATGAACTGATCGCTGCCTATCAGGGCGTCCCTGACAGTCTGACAGTTATTTCCGGAACCGATACGTCTAAAGTTGCCAATCCTCACAACTGGTTCGTACGCATCATCAGTGATGGTGACCTCGCTCTGAGTGTGAAGGATGTCCGGGTTATCACGCCTGATCAGTATCACCTGAAAGCTGCCTACCCGAACCCCTTCAACCCGACTACAACCATCGCTTTTGACCTGCCCATGCGCAAAGCAATTTCTCTGGTTGTTTACAATGAACTGGGACAGGAAGTGACCAAACTGATCGACAATAAGACCTTCAATAAAGGTGATTATTCCGTACAGTGGAACGGAACGAACGCCAATGGTATGAAAGTGGCTTCAGGTGTATATTTCTACACTCTGAAATATGGAAATTTCTCCAAAACACGAAAAGTTACCTTGTTGCAGTAAGTCATTAAATTGATGGATAAGGGCTGCACTTCAGTGTGGCCCTTTTTTTTACCTTTTGAATAGGAAGAAACTATGTTTATGAAAAATATTCGTGCATTGATAATTTTTCTGCTGATAAACACACTCGCTCTTCCGCTCGTGGCGTCCTCCGGTGGCAAGATCAGCGGCCGGATAACGAATAAAACCACAGGTGAAGCTCTGATTGGTGTGAATATTATCGTTGTGGATAAGGAGTGGGGCGCCGCCAGTGACGTGGATGGATATTACAATATCCTCAATGTGTCACCCGGAACCTATGAAATCATGATTTCCGCTATCGGCTATGCAACAACCCGTATGCAGAACATGATGGTATTTACAGATATGACCACCGTCCTGGATGTAGCCCTCGATCCTACAGTCATAAAAGGTGAGGAAGTCATCGTCGTGGCCGAACAGCCTCTGGTGAAAAAGGATCTGACTTCCTCGAAATCGACTGTCAGCCAGGAAGAACTGGAAATCATGCCGGTGGAAACCTCTTCTGAAGTATTATCGACCCAGGCCGGCGTAACAACTGATTCCGACGGAGCCCTGCACGTCCGTGGCGGCCGCAGCAGTGAGGTGACCTATATGGTTGACGGTATTCCTGTCAGCGAATCCATCGGCACATCCGTCTCGACCAATATCATTTCTGAGATTTCCCTGATCAGCGGAACTTTCAATGCGGAATACGGAAAGGCCATGAGCGGTGTCGTGAATATTACCACCAAGGATCCGGACCGTGAATTCGTAATGAATGTAAAAGGCCAGAGCGGTGATATGTACTCCAATCATACGGATATTTTTCAGTATTCAAATGAATATAATCCGGCGACCTTCACCCGGACAGACATTGATGTGAGCGGGCCCGTTCCCTTTCTGTCGAAAGCGGGATATTTCCTGACTGCCACCATGAAAAACAGCGAAGGCTGGCTCTATGGGACCCGGGAACACACAACCTATGACTCCTATTCAATGATCGGCAATAACTGGAATATCATGATGACCGGCGACAGCGCCCGGGTAGCGGAGAACCCCAGCTATTCCCTGAATACCATGGCAAAGCTGTATTATTCATTAACCGACAAATCGAAACTGACCTATCAGCTTGCGACAGGCCAGGGACAGTGGCAGTCCTACAGTCACAGTTGGAAATACAACCCCGACGGACGCTACCATCATGAAAATTCCCGGATCTTCCAGGCTCTGCACTACACGGCATCCGTGACGGATAAAACCTATTTTACGCTGAATGTGAGCCAGTCGCACAGGGATGCTGCGGATTATGTCCACAAAATCAATTTTCCCTATAAGTGGAATGAAGATATCAACGGCAACGGCATCATTGATCAATTGGGCCGCAACAGTGACGGCAGCCCTTTCACGGAAGATCTGAATGGTGACGGTGTGCTGGGTATCGATAACATTGATCAGGATTTTATCGCTCAATATGGCGCATTTATCCCGAATCCCACCGCCTATACGATCGGAGATTCCATAAATGTTCCCTATTATGTAAATCCCATTTCAAGAAGCGATGTACCGGCCTACCACTTTGTCTATGGCGGCCAGGAAATGGGCTACTACATGAGCAGTAATGACCAGAACACATTCAAAGGCGATTTTACGTCACAAATCAACCGGACCAATCAGATCCGGACCGGTTTTGAATACAATCGCTATACCTATTCTATTGATTATATGAGCATTGAAATGAGCAACCGCACACTTTGGATGCCCTACATATCGGATATTTCCTCTTCCGCCCACAACCGCTACACCAAGCATCCCGAGGATTTCTCCGCCTATATTCAGGATAAGATCGAAGTCAAGGATTTCATCATGAATATCGGGCTGCGCTATGACTATTTCAATGCCAATGATTACACGTTTACCGATGTGAATAATCCCTCAGGATCCGATACACTTCGGGCTTCAGTGAAAAACCAGATCAGTCCGCGCCTGGGCCTCTCCTTCCCCATTACGGATCAGGGTTTCATTCATTTTTCCTATGGCCATTTCTTCCAGATGCCCGGTTTTTCCTACCTGTACCTGAACCCTACTCTGAAAAAGACCGCAGGAGTCAGCCAATTCGGAAATCCGGATCTGGACGCGCAGAAGACCGTTATGTATGAACTGGGATTCCAGCAGCAGTTCGGAACATCCACCGCCATTGACGTAACCATGTTTTACAGGGATATTATCAACTGGCTGAGCTCGGAGTATAATTTTATCGACAATGTGTTCCGCTATACCAAGTATGTGACTCAGGATTACGGAAACGTCCGCGGTATCACCCTGGCCCTGACCCAGCGTGCAGGCACAGGCCTGACCCTGAATCTGGATTACACCTACCAGATCGCGGAAGGAAATTCCTCTTCGCCGGATGCAGCCTATTACGATAATCTGCAGATTCCTCCGATTGAATCGGAAAAACGTGTTGTTCCGCTGTCATGGGATGTGCGCCATTCCATTAATGCAAATATCACCCTCAGGCCTACGAAGAACACCGGCCTTTCCGTTCTGTCGAGTTATGCCAGCGGATCGCCCTACACGCCCTCCATTCAGGGACAGCGCAACGCGGATGAAAATTCGGACAACAAACCGGGCATCTTCAATACGGATATTCAGGCCTACACCAATTTCAGGCCATTCGGACAGAATTTGCGACTTGCAGTGAAAGTCTATAACCTGTTTGACAGACTGAACGAACGGGTTGTTCACACTGATACGGGCAGATCCGGGTATTCGCTGGTTCCGACCTATGCAGGAGACGATCTGGCACAGCATCAGGGTGAGCCGGGTGTGCATTCACTCGATGAAATCCTGACGCCCCCCACCTATTACAGCAATCCGAGACAAATACTTGTCAGCCTGAGTTGGCAATTTAAAAGGTAAGCATCATGATCAATAAAAATAAAATAACATTCATTACGCTGCTGATTTTTGTCATGGCTCTGGCAACGAACGGAGCCGGGCCGGATTTCCAGAACGGGTCTCCCAAGACCTGGTCCAAGGAAAAGACACAGCAGTGGTATAAATCATTGAGTAAGACAAATGCGCTGGGAGACCGTCCTACACGGCGAACTGCGACCATCAGCGGCAACCAGATCCGAACGCTTGTCTTTGATTACGGTTCCATCGGAGCCCCCGGACGTGAACCCTCACTGGAATGGCCTATTTATTCCGGCCATGGATATGGATATGAATTCGGGCCCCTTGTCGGTGTGGAAGTTCCGGTTGACACACTGGGACACTTTCTTCCCTATGTGACCAATGCAAACGGAGATAAAGTCGCCGATATCAACAATCCCGGCTATGATACGACTTTTCATATCATTACTGACGGCCTTCTGGATGGAGGCGCTCCGGGGAATTCAGAGGAACTTTCACCGAACAGTGATCCCTGGGGCTGGGAACCTCTGGATGATTACGCCAATCCGGATGCCAGCGAAATGCCGCTTTCTCACAAGCCCAGCACCTGGCCCGGCAGCTGGGGAGGCCAGTGGCCGGGAACCTACAAGGCCAATTCCGCCACCGCCGACCAGGCGATGTACTACCAGATGGATGATCGCTACAATCTGGAATTTCCGTTTGTACCGGATCCGGCACAACCCGATCGCGGCGGGATGGGTCTGGAAGTGAAAGTCCGTGCCTATCAATGGTCAAACCCCCTTGCCAATGATGCCATTTTCTTCGTCTATGAAATCACCAACACCAGCCCGAATGATTACGAAAAAGTCGTATTCGGCATGTTCGGTGATCCGCATATCGGGGGAAGCAATGACTTTTCCGACGATATGGCCTATTTTGATACCAAGCTGAACATGGTCTATGGCTATGATGGAGATGAAAAAGGCGAATGGGGCGGCAAGACCGGCTGGCTCGGCTACACTTTTCTTGAATCTCCCGGCAACTCGTATGACGGCATTGACAATGACGGCGACGGCATGGTGGATGAATCCATGTTCAATGGCATTGATGATGACCACGACTGGGATGTGAATGTGGATGATGTGGGAATTGACGGAATCGGCCCGGATGAACCTACTTATCCCGGCCCGGACTATGGAGAGGGTGACGGCGTTCCCACTGCGGGAGATCCGAATGATCCGCTCTATCCCGGCGAACCCAATTTTGACAGGACGGATCTGGACGAAGCGGATCAGATCGGTCTGACCAGTTTCAATGCCTATCAATATGGTTCGGATGCCATCAAGAATGATGAGAGCATCTGGCGCCGCATGCGGCCGAGCACGGTGATCGGAGAGGAAAATGCCTTTACCGATATTCAGCAGCGGTCAGATAATATCTTTCTGTATGGATCCGGCTATTTCCCGCTCAAGGCCGGTGATACCCAGCGTTTTTCCATTGCCCTGCTCATGGGAGAAAACCAGTACGATCTCTTCCAGACAGCAAACGTAGTCCAGCGCATCTATGACAGCGGCTACCATTTTGCCAAAGCTCCCGATAAACCTAACGTGATCGTTTCCGCAGGAGACGGAAAAGTTACGCTTCACTGGGATGATACGGCTGAAAAGTCCTGGGATCCCGTATATGGTTACGATTTCGAAGGCTATGCAATCTATCGGTCAACCGATCCGGGATTCAATGAAATCCACACCATTACCGACAATATGGGAATCGCCACACTCTGGGAACCGCTTGCAAAATTCGACCTGCCCGACAGCATCATGGGTGAATCCTACGTGGGAATAAATGGTGTTCATTATGATCTGGGCCGGGATACGGGCCTGAAGCATGAATTTACCGACACGACTGTCGTAAACGGCGTAACCTATTACTATGCCGTCTGTTCCTATGATATCGGCGATACAACCGGTACCGTCATGCTGCCGCCCACAGAATGTAACAAAATCATTGACAAAGATGCATTCACCGGAATTATCACCTATGACGTGAATACCGGCTCCGCCACACCCTCCGCCAGTTCGCCGGGACTCGTCGATCCCTCGGTCGACACGGAAAACATGGTTCACATCGGCCCCGGAACCGGAACCATCAAATTTGATATTCTGGCACCGGAACGGGTACGGGAAGGCGCGGATTACCGTATCACGTTTTCAAAACCTGAACTCGGCCTCAATGATACGGTTCTGAATGTGACGGATATGAACGATATCGAAGAGGATTTTTCGGTTTCAGATTCTCTGTATACCCAGCTGAATCGTGTAAAAATCTCCGATGTCACCGTCTACGACGGATCAGCTCCCGTTCCTGCGTCGGCTTACAGCATCAATCACGCTCTCGGCCGCATCTATGCTGTCAGCGACACATACTGGAACAAGAATCTGCACGTGGTCTATCACCAGAGTCCCGTATTTGAAAGCAAATATTTCAATAATGAGGATGCCATCACGTCCTTTGACGGAATCCGGATGTACTGCAAGGACGAGCAGACAAAACTGAATACTTCAAAAACCGGCTGGCTTACAGGTGAGACCAATTACATAAGTAATGTGACAGTCTGGGATGAAGGAACGGCCACTGCCGGACATGCAAAAGCAGCATCCTATGAAATCCATTGGGATGAAAGCTATCTTGATACGGTGACTCTTGCCGGTCAGAAGGCACCCTTCTATATCCTCGAGACAACCTATGCCTACAAGGACAGCATTGTCCCGACGACGTTCTTTTTAACCGGGAAAGTCACGAATAAAACCTTTGACATTGATGTCAACGGTATCGGGCTCTTTGACCTGCCCATCCTTTCCAATGATTACAAAACATGGAAAGTGAAATTCACGGCTCCGGCAGGCGCGGATAAAGTGATGCCCAAGACCGGAGATGTTTTCAAAATCACGGTCGATATCCCCTTCTCCTCACAGGATACGATGTATTTCTCCACAAAGAGCGCCGGCTACGATCCAGAGACAGTCGCCGACCCGCTGGACAGAATCGCGGTAGTACCCAATCCCTACCTGTCTCAGGCCATCTGGGAACCGAAGACGAATTTTGCCTCGGGCCGCGGAGAACGGAGAATACAGTTCATTCATTTGCCGCCTGTCTGCACCATCCATATTTACACCATTTCCGGAGAATTAGTGAAAACCATCCATCATGAATCGTCCTTCTTTGATGGCAGTGAAAACTATAATCTTCTGAATATGGATAATCTGGAAATTTCCTACGGAATGTACCTCTGGCATGTTGATGCATCCGCTTCCGGACTGGGAACCAAAATTGGAAAGTTTGCGGTGATAAAATGAAAAAACACACACGATACCTGATCATATTAATGATTGTAAGCACCCCGCTCTGGGCTATCAACAAAGTGGGAACTGCTGCAGCTCAGTTTCTGAAAATCGGCACCTCCGCCCGGTCCTTCGGACTGGGTGAAGCCGTCGTCGCAGATGCGCAGGGAATTGATGCCCTGCATTACAATTCGGCGGCTCTTGCTCATTTCAACACTCAGGAATTCATGTTCTCCCAGTCCCAATGGCTGGCCGGAACAGATTACATGTATGTGGGCGGCTCCGTTGACCTTCAGAGTGCGGGAGTTGTGGCGCTGTACATGACCAACCTGAATTACGGAGACATGCTGGTTAGAACGGAACTGGCTCCCGAAGGAAATGGCGAGAAATTTTCTGCACAGGATGTGTCCATCGGCGTATCCTACGCCAAACGGCTGACTGACAGATTCTCCATGGGAACAAATATCAAATATGTGTCCCAGTCCATCTGGCATATGAACGCATCCACCTTTGCCCTGGATATCGGAGCGCTGTTTGACCTGCCCATTCCCCGGACCCGTCTGGGTATGAATATCTCCAATTTCGGAGGTAAAATGCAGATGGCAGGCCGCGATGTCCGTTTTTTCAATGATCCTGAAAAAACCTTCTATGGCAATAATGACCAGATTCCCGCTGATTACGAACTCGGCAGATGGCCCCTCCCTATCACCTACAGCATGGGAATTTCCAGCCGCCTCATCGAACAGCCCTACTTCAGCTGGAAGGTCAATGTAGATGCCCTGCATCCGGGGGACAACCTCGAATACATGAATGTGGGATCGGAAGTCACCATCGCCCGAACCATCAGTCTGCGCGGCGGCTACCGGACTCTGTTTCTGACGGATAAGGAAGGCGGCCTGAGCCTCGGTGCCGGACTGTTCTATGCCTTCGCTCCCAATTTCAAGATCAAGGCTGATTTTTCATGGGTTGACTACGGAAGACTGAATGATGTGAAGATGCTGTCTTTTTCCGTTAAATACTGACACACATCAACATAAACTCAAACCCCGCCGGGTTACAAATCTCTGCGGGGTTTTTCTATTGTACGCATATTTTTGGTGAGACCGCGCATGCAGGGTCTGAATTATTCGTGAACCTGTTAACTCAGTAAATTATGAACCCGTCAACGGCTTGTTTTCACCCTCACACTCGTTAGCGGGCGCTATTTCAGCTTGAAGACGATGGGAATGGCGATCCAGACAGCGACCGCTTCGCCCCCGGCCTGTGCAGGCGTAAATGTTGTGTTTGTAATGGCAGCGATGGCAGCGTCATCAAGCCCCGTTCCCGGCAGCCCCTTCATGACATGGGTTCGGGATATGGTTCCGTTGGTGCCGATAAGGGCCTGCACGATGACCGTACCTTCGAGGCCCTTCTCCAGCGCATCCTTCGGATAAATAATGTTTTTCACGATTGCCTGATTTCCCCCGACAGGCTGGGGCGCTACATCATAGGGAACAAAAACCACGTCATCATTCCCCGCTGCCTTGAGCAAATTATTTTCTGAATCCTGCGTATCCGGAATGACAGGATTCTGTTTACGGACATCACAGGAGGCAAAAGCAAGCAGCAAAGCCAGCAGCGACAGCAGCATGACCGGCCCTTTTTTCCCACTGAACCGGCCTTTCCTGTAGCTGTGATTGATAAAATGCAGTCGGGTTTCCAGAATGTGCTTCCACCCGTCCAGCCGGGTCAGGGTAAAGTGCTGAAAGACGGGGATTTCCGTCTTCCGCAGCGCAAATTCCAACAGTAACTCGGAATAGGCCCGGGGTGTCATGCCGCTGTTTTCCAGGGCTTCCCCGTCACAGATCAGTTCCTGATAGCGGAGACACTGGCGGTTCGCGTACCAGATCAGGGGATTGAAGAAAAATATAATGGCCGCCGCGTGACGGATGAGATTATGCAGTACATCATGCCGCCGTATATGCATGGATTCATGATGCAGAACCGCCACTAAATCAGAAAGGGGCATATCCATGGCCGACAGGGGCAGGACAATCACCGGCTTCAGGATGCCGGTGGACAGCGGTGAATTCAGCGTGTCACTCAGTTTAATATTCAGATTGCTGAAGACCCGGGGAAGGCGTTTCAGTAAATCCGGATCCGCATCAATACCGTGCAGATTCCGCCGGAAATGGATCTCACGTATAAGGTAAATGAAAAAGAGCGTCAGTGAGACGGCCACCCAGATCCCGGCCAGGGAAAATCCGGAAAATGGAGTTCGGACCATGACCGCTTCCATCAGTGGAAGATTTCCCGGTGCCAGTGTAAGATTCAGGGGAAGATGAAATGAAGTCTGAATCGACAGTTTCAGGGGAAGCATGGCCCGGATCACCAGGATATACCAGAGCATGTACAGCACATGATGGGAGGCTGATTTCCGCAGTGAATACAGGGTGATCATACCCAGCAGGACGAGCAGCTGGAGACTCAGGGCAGTGACGCTGAGAAAATGAATCCGTATCATCATCCCTCCTTCTGTCCGTCAATAATCCGTTTCAGGTTTTCAATATCCGTTTCCGTCAGTTTTCCGTTCCGGGCGAGATAGGCCGCCATATTTGAAAAGGATCCGTTAAATAAGCGTTCCACCATGGAATTGGTTTCAGACTTCAGCAGTTTCTGCCTGGGAACGGAGATACGGTAACGGTTCACTTTGCCGTCCCGCGACTTCGTGAGCATCTTCTTGTCCGTCAGGCGCTCCACATAGGTCTGTATCGTCGTGTAGGCCCTCTGATAGGCTGGCGGAAGCGCATCGGCGATCTGCCGCACTGTCGCCTCCTCCATGTCCCAGAAGATGTTCATGATCTGCCATTCAAAGGGAGTCAGAGTCAGTGAAGCCATGGTTTTTCTCCTATTCTACTAATCTTTTAGTAGAATATACGGTAACAGCCTCCCTGACGCAAGATTTTATTTACTAATTATGTAGTAGTGTAAACTATAAACAGATGGAGCTGGCATTTAATATCGATTTTATTTTCGGCGTCTATTTCATCCCTTCAATAGCGAAGGTCAATCCGACGAAGGATATCATCCCTTCACTGTCGAGAAAAAATAAGGCATACATGCCGACACCCGCTTCCATGATGGGAGTAAGGTTTGCTTCTGTCACCAGCGCTGCTCCCCACCGGTCGTTTATCGTCTGCGGCCGGTTGAAATAGGCAATATTCCCTGAGATGGCAAAGCGGCTCCAGCGGTTTTTTTCCGAATATCCGAAACCACATGCAACGAAATTGTAGTTGGGTTCCAGGCAACGGTCTCCTGGCAAGGATGCTGATGCATGAATAAAGGTTTTGTCTGTCCATTTCCTATTCGCGGAAATTAAAAGGCTGAGGCCTCCCTTATTCATCCCAGTGAAGGGATCTCCGTCCTTATCAAGCGCAAAGCCTATATCCAGCCACCCATTGTCTTTATAATAATCCCGTTTTTCCACCTCATCAGACGCCGTTAATGAATTATTCACTAATAAGGCAAAGAGTAGGTAAAGCACATAGATAAATTTCCGTTTCATGTTGCTGATTCCTTCAGGCAATTTGTTTTTTTCCTCACATGAATAAACCGTCAAATTCTTACGAATAGCGAAACAATGAATCCCTGAAATAATCTCAGTCTCAAATTCCACATTATTTCAGCTTTCCTTTCGAAAATTCCGTTTAAAAGTTCAGACCTCATTCAGACCTGTGAATCTATAAAATTCCAAGTCGGGATTCCAATGGAATTTTTAATTCACGGGAGATAAACCTCTCAACCTCTGAACTTTTCAACATCTTAACAAAAAAGCCCCGCCGCCTGCTGGCGGAAGGGCTTTACCATGTAGGCCCCGTAGGACTTGAACCTACGACCGACGGGGGATTATGCCTGCCCCGCGAAATGGAATTGAAGCGGGGAGTCCGTTTTTATGCAATAATAAACAACAACTTACAAAACTCAGGGACCAAAAAAAGACCATCCGCCAACCGGCGGATGGTCTTTTTTGATGTTATTTTCTGTTGGATACTTTCATATCCAGCTCCCACCCGTACTCATGTGAAAACCGGATCTCAAACCTTCATCAATAGAATAAATCATAATACCACCAATAATAGCAGCAGAAACCGCAACTAATACAATATGCGACCTTTCAGGTGTATTAAGGTTGATTGAAATAGTCTGTGCAATACCAGGTTTTGTATTATGCCATAAAAGTCCATAATCGAGAGATACCCTCCTGATTTTCATCTGTATTCCCGCATCCAAGGAATACCCAATACCTTCAAAATTCCCAAGATAATAGCCTAAAGCACTGCCTGCATAATAGTTTATTTCACACTTTTTAAATTTGGTCCGGGGTATAACAATTTTCCCCTTTAAATAGCTAAGGTAATAGCTGTGATAATCATAACTGCCGCTATTGGGTTCTTTCCAGTCATCAATTAGAAATCCAACGGAAAATATCGGTTTATAAAGTAACCCTCTGTATTTATTAAAATGGTCAGATACGAATGATAGGGACATATCAACTCCACTGTAGTTAAAATTGTTGCTGATCATCCTGAGTGAAATTGCTCCCATATCCGGCCTGATTTTATCCGGTGGTTGAGTTCTTCCCTTCCACAATATATGATCCCGGCTGACTACAATTCGACGATTCTTGATGAGCACATCTCCGTTAGCCAGGACTGCGGTTTTTATTTTACTTATCTCCATTCTACTTGGTTTTTTCTGGCCTTCCATGAGGAAATATGAGACATAATTGCTGTCAATGCCAACGATTCTGCAGGTGCCGCTGCCCTTGTCAGTTTCAATGATGTCCTGGGAAAATAATAGTGCTACAAAAATAAACAGTGCGCATAGAATTTTCATTTTCTGTCTCCAAGTATATAATTTTCAATACTGTCCGTTTTCAGCCTAAATCGTAGCAATTTCAATATAATTCTGCTTTCATAGAAATTTCATAGTTCTGGTACTAACAATAAAATCAGCTATTCCAACTCGCCTTTCGGCTCCATGAATTTATAAAAATCTTCACGGTTGTGTTGCCGATACCCAAACGCTTTCCCCAAAGTATTGAATTCGTCGAGTTTTTTAACCAAAATTCCCCGATTCACGATGGACTGCTTTTTACCCCATTTTTTCAGAACATAATTCAGTTCGTATTCTTCCTTGCTGATTAATTCTTCATCTTATGCCACGGTAGCCTCCTTTGATTCATAATTAGTTAAGTCTGTCTCCCAAATCGTCGTCGATCCTGCTCCGTCCCGAACATCGGGACTACGCAGGATAAAGGGTGAAGCGACTAATCCTGAACCAAACGCACTGCAAACCCGCAGTACTTATCGTCGCCGTAGTACCGGTAGATACGGTCGTTATTGTAGTAGAGTTCGCGGTACCATGCGTAGTTTGCATCGTACTCCGTAGTCGACCAGAAGTACGCGTAGTAGCCCATATAGTCGAAGCCACCACTGTCGTAGCCGCGCCAACCCGCCGGCAACGCGCAATAGGCGACTTCATCAGTCCCATTACTGCTGCCGGCCCAGCCTGTTGTGCTCTTCAGTTTGTTCCCTGCTATGGATAATCCTCCAAGATAATCAGTTAATTGAGTCCATTCCGCATCGGTGGGTACATGCCAGCCTCTAGGGGCTATATTCCGACTGTCATTGACCGCATACCAGTTATACAAGGCACCATAGGTTGCTGCATTGCCCGAATCATTATTGTAATAGCACATCGCGCCGTCTGTAGTGCTGATCCAGGTGCTGTCATCCGTGACATTAGGGATTGCTGTGCCATCTCGGTATTTCGTAACTCTCAAGTTTTCAGCCATCCACCATTGATTACCTATCTTAACCGTTTTGTACACATTACCATCTATGTCCGTTAAAGTACCAAACACGGTTACTTTATTATAAGTGGAATCTGTTAATCCGTTTGTATCTTTTACTTCCATCAATATATTATACGTTCCAGCAGTATCATATTGATAAGTAGCGATATAATTACTACTCCAATCAACATCCCAGATACCATCCGATTCAAAATCCCAACGGAATTGTAATTGACTTAATTCATCTTTGAAATCACTACTATTTGAGGCATCAAATGTAAAAACGGTATCAATGGTTCCTGAGCCAGGTGTTACTTCAAATGATGCTGTGAGGGCACTGTTCGGTCGTTCTCCTTTGATACAACGCACCGAATACCCGTATTGCTTACTGACGCTGTACCGGTCGACAGTGTCGTTAACGTAGTAGAGTCCGCGGTACCATGCGCCGTCCGTACTGTACTCCGTAGCCGACCAAAAGTACGCGGTGTTGCCCATACTGTAGAAGTAACCATCGTAGTAGTTGCGGAAACCCGCCGGCAACGCAAAAAAGGCGACTTCATCTATACCATTACCGTCACTGTACCAGCCTGTAGTGCTCTTCAGTTTCTTCCCTTCGTCTGTGCCTCGCCAGCCTTTATCATCCGCTTCACTTTGGCTCATGCCGAGAGTCATCTCCAGTTCTTTCCATTCGTCATCCGTAGGAACATGCCAGCCTGCGGGAGCGATATTCCGGATGTCATTCACCGCATACCAGTTATACAAAGCCCCATAGGTCTCTGCACTATCAGCTTCGTTTTTATAATAGCACATGGCGCCATAGCTTATGCTGAACCAGGGACTGTTGTTGTCCGTGACATTCGGAATGGCTGTTCCATCTCTGTAATGCGTCACTTTCAGGTTCTCTGCCATCCACCACTGGTCACCTATTTTAACTGTCTTGTATATATTTCCATTTGTATCAGTTACGGTTCCAGTCGTTTCTTTTCCGGGCTCTTCACAACCAGTAAGTAAAAACGCTACCACAACAACCATTAACACGCTTACGAACTTCTTCATTTGTTTTCCTTTTTCGTTGGAACAGGGTATAACAAAACAAAATTGGCTACTTTAATATTTTTAACACGACTTATTCACAAAATTACGTATTCTGCTTCAGTCTCATTTATAAATGATATACTTCCTTTACTTTTCCGATTTCTATGTGATTCCAAATTATTTAATTATACTTGTAAAATATGGGACCCGCGATTTATTCTTTAAGTTGAAATTATTTCAGATACTTTCAGTACTATCTTATTCACTTCTTCTAAAGATCCCGTATAAGCAATTTTTGTATTTTCGGTCAATGTTTGTAACTGAAAATACAATGTTTTTACAAATAACCATCTGACAGCCTGGGCATACCCAACTTCTTTTATTGATGATTTTGTTAGAGTTAATACTACGGTGTTTTTAGGTATAACCCAGAATGATTTTTCTTTATCGACTCGAATAACTCTTTTATCCGTGACGACTATATAGGTTCTTAAGGAATGCCCTAACAATTTTCCAATCAACCGGGTAAACGAAGCAAGTAATTTAACCAGCGGATTGGGAGACTCCGTATATGCATTCCCTTCAATTTGGAAGAGAATATTTTCTCCCTCTAATAAAACAACTTCTTTTAGTTTTTCTGTCATAATACCTCCTTTTGTAAAAATGTAATCACGAGTCCCTTTTTTTATGTAACCACTCTACAATCCTCCCCAGTTCCCACCCGTATTCATGTGTCCGTTTTCAGTCTAAATCGTACCGATTTAAGAGACACTTACCTCATCTCCACAACGGCTCCGCCACAGTCACTCACATGTGGCGAGTTTGATTCTGGCACCTAAGCCTACATGAACCAAGGATGGTCGGTTCTCTCTACCCTATCTTGCCTACAAAACACAACACGTTTCACCTAAGTTATGTGCCGGAAAAATATAGATATAAGCGGGATTTTTGGCAACACCTATTTCGGAGCCATTTTATCAACAACTTTATCGAATCGTTTTATTTCAGCACTTAAATATTTGACCCATTTGGTTCGGGAGGCTCTGACAATTTACATCGCTTCGCGTTTGGTCCAGAATGGCGTAGATCTGTTCAGGGTTTCCAAGCTTCTGGGGCACAGCTCTATAAAAGTGACGGAGAAGTACAACCATGATTTGTCCAGGTTTGTCCATATTTGTCCTTTTCGCTACACTTATAGAGAAAAGTACCCACAAACAAAAAGCCCCTAAGTCTTTGATACTTAAGGGCTTTATCATGTAGGCCCCGTAGGACTTGAACCTACGACCGACGGATTATGAGTCCGGTGCTCTAACCAACTGAGCTAGGGGCCCGGGAACGAAATTGAATGATGTAATGACGGATGTTGTGGGTAGTACAAGATTCGAACTTGTGACCTCCTGCGTGTCGAGCAGGCGCTCTAACCAACTGAGCTAACCACCCTTCAGATGCGGAGGATGTCTGACGGAAGCGGAAAGAACCTTCTCCGGCTGTCCCGCAGAACCCTTTGAAGATATGGCTTCATTCAACCCATCCCCTTATCAAAAAGCGGAGAAACATACTGGTTTTTTTTCTTTTTGGCAACAGGATTTTTAGCTAAAACCCGGGGATTAAAATAAAAAAGGCTCTTCAGAGAAGAGCCTTTCAGGTTTTCAGAATATCGGCCTTAATTCTTCAGTGTCAGACTGCTGCGTGTCGCATCAATCCGGATCGTATCATTGACGGCCGCATTGATACCGGTGACGGACAGGACGGTCCCGCCTCCCACATAGCGGTATTCAACGCCCAGGTCCACATTTGTATTGGCTGGAAATCCGGCCATGCTGGTGTTATATGAATTCCAGTTACCAAAATAAATCTGTGTCCAGTCGGTGGTTCCGGTGGGCCGCATATACATGTGATAATCGTAGCCGTCTTTGTCCGTAACGGCCACGACCGCTCCTGCCTGTGTAGTGACAGTGGTAACGACAGAATCAATGGCAACATTATCATAACTCGTGTCAGAATAGGATGCGACGAGTTTATAATAATAATCATGTCCTGGCAGCAGGCCGATTTTTGAAAAATCATGAGCAAGTGTATCATCTGAATACCAGACATCATCCACATATGAATATTTCCCGCCGTAATCGACACCATCGGCTGAAAAATAGAGGTAAGCATTAACTTCTGAATTCACACCGCCGGTTACTCTGTTCAGAATGGGCCACTGAACGTCTGCTGAATACTCCGTGCTGCCCATGTCATTCAGAGCGAGAGATGAAGCGAGCCGCGGCAGAACGATCACCAGCGCATCGTCCTTTACATTTGAATTTTCGGCAAGTACAACATGCAGATGCGTTTCTCCGGCAGTTTTTCCATAAAGATAAATATAGGAACCGTTATTTTTCACGATTACTGCCGTATTTTCATCATCCACCGTCCATAACAGGGATTTGTCACTGTCGTTCCCGCCGGCAAAGACGCTGGCTTTACTATCCAGATAGACATAGACTGTGTCTGAGTAGCCCACGGTCAGATCGCCGCTTGTTGTACCGGGATCCGTACCCGTATCTCCGTCACCGGAACATGCCACCATGGCAAAGCCCAGTACGATGAGAGTGGTGAGTAATTTGAATTGTTTCATTTTTTCCCCTTTATTTTTTGTTCCAATTCATAGGTTTTGAATATAGTTATAAATGCCACTGGATCGAAGGATTTATTGATAAAAGTGATTTAAATACCGTATAAATACATCGCTATTTTGACCTGTGTCACTCAGCCAAGAAGAAGTATGATCAGCCTCTTCGGGCCATGGGCGCCGATGACGATGCGTTTTTCGATATCCGCTGTCCGGCTCGGCCCACTGATGAAGGTGGCCTGGTTCAGGTCCCCGTTCCGCTTCAGCCAGGCCTGCAGGTCCGGAAGCAGCTTTGATCCCGGCAGGATGGCCACATGTGTGTCCGGCAGCAGCGAGATCCGCCGGTCTCCGTCCTGTTCCGAAAGTTCCACCAGAGTTCCGGTTTTTGCAATTCCCGCATCCGGGCAGCTGATACCGGCAGTATATTGATCCATCCGGGCGTGCGTCAGGCCCGGAGAATAGGTCGAAACACGACTATCGTTCAGAATAGCGGCCGCGTCTGCATCTGCTACAGCTGTCGACAGGTCCACTCCGGCATCGTTCAGAACTTTCTGCAGCGTCTCCCGGCTGCATGGAATGATTTCTGCATTCAGAGCCGTCGCTTCCTGCATAAATAAAACGGTGAGATCCTCTTCAACATCAGGCAGTCGGATGTCCGGCCGTTTATGCATCGGCTCGCCTCCCCGGATCAGTTTTTTTCGCAAATTTGGGAAAATATTTCGTTCGCGACCAGACGGGTAGCGGCAGGCCTTCCCCTGGAAGCAGAACCTGCAAAATGCGAACGATCTTCATAGCCCCCCGATAAACGGTCGGTGAGGTGGCTCCCCATTTGAAAAGCTTCATACCCGCATTCCAGAGCAATAGATTCTTTTTCCGGCGATGGCGCAGGCGGAGCAGGAGATGGTGCAGGGGAATTTTGACCGGACAGGCTGCGCTGCATTGTCCGCAGAGCGTGCTCATGAAAGGCAGTTCGTCATCTTCCGGCCGCCCTCTCATCAGGGGTGTGAGCAGGGCACCGATGGGGCCGGGATAGGCCCAGCCATAGCTGTGCCCTCCCACATGCTGGTAGACAGGACAGCTGTTCAGACAGGCACCGCAGCGGATACAGTGAAGGAGAACCCTCATTTCCGCATCCTCATGGAGCCGGCTCCGGCCGTTATCCACCAGGATCACGTGAATTTCTTTTCCTTTTTCCGGCCTCCGGATCAGATTCATATATCCGGGAAATTTCTGCCCGGTGGCTGAATAGCTCAGCAGCTCCATCATCAGCGCCAGGCTATCCCTGTCCGGCAGCAGTTTTTCCATCCCGACAACGGCGATATGAATCCGCGGCAGGGTCACCGACAGTCGGATATTTCCTTCATTTTCAACCAGCACCAGGCTGCCGCTGTCGGCCAGAATGAAGTTTCCCCCGCTGAGTCCCGCTCCCGCTTCGAGAAAGCGTTCCCGCAGAGTATTCCGGGCTGCTTCCGTCAATAAATGTTCATCCTCCGTATAGGGAATCCCCAGTTTTTCCTCAAACAGCGCCCCGATCTCGGCTGCTGATTTATGAATGGCCGGGGCGGTGATATGGGAAGGCTTCTCTCCCGCCAGCTGAATAATGTATTCACCCAGATCTGTTTCGCTGATGAAGATATCCCGTGCCTCCAGATACGGATTCAGCTCAATCTCCTCGGTCAGCATGGATTTGGCCTTGACGATATCACGGATATTCCGCTCCTTCAGAATATCGTGAATGATCCGCCTCGCATCCTCATCGGTAGCGGCCCGATATACAGCCATCCCGTTTCGCTTCATGGCTGCTTCAGCCTGATCTATATATTCATGCAGATTATCCACAACATGAGCGCGGATATCATGCGCCTGCTGCCGAAGATCCTCAAACAGCGCCGGCGTTTCAAAACGAATTCGGTTTTTTACGAGCGCGCTGGCCGTGGCCCTGCGGTAATTTTCCTGGAGACGGGGATTGATGACGGCCTTGTGGATCCGCTGTTTCAGTGTTTCCGTCACAGGCCCTCCGCCAGAATTTCAGCCAGATGAAGCACCCGGATATCCTTACCCCGCTTCTTCAGAATTCCCTCGATATTCATCAGGCAGGAGATATCCGCTCCGGTCAGTACTTCGGCCCCGCTTTCCATGACCCTATCCGCCTTGGCTTGGGCCATAACCGTACTCAGTTCAGCAAATTTGATGGAAAACGTGCCGCCGAATCCGCAGCAGCGGTCCGCATCCTGAAGTTCGGCCCATTCCAGGCCGGAAATATTTTTCAGAAGTCTCTGAGGAGCATCCAGAACCCCAAGTTCATTTCTCAGGTGACAGCTCTGATGGTAGGCAACTTTTCCCCGGAACGTGGACGGAAGGCAGTCCACACCGAGCTGCTGCACCAGAAATTCGCTTAATTCCCAGATGCCCCTTTCCTGCAGACGATGCAATTCCCGCTGTGAAGAGCCGTTCAGCGGCAGGGCGTCATAATGATTCCGAACCATGCTGATGCAGGATCCGGAGGGCGCCACCACGGCGTCGGCGCCGGCAAACCGCTCCAGCCAGTATTCGGCGATCTGCGTGCTCTCCCGGGTGTAACCGCTGTTATAGGCCGGCTGTCCGCAGCAGGTCTGCTGCTCCGGAATCACCACTTCATGGCCCAGATACTCCAGAATCCGGCAGCTGGCCTCTCCGGCCGCCGGAAAGAATTCCGCCACCATGCAGGGAACGAAAACATGAATTTTCATACTTCGAATTTAGTCCTTTCCCCTGCTCCCCGCCAAGGCAATTATTTGAGGCTGAGACTAAGGTTCAGAAGTTTAATATGGGGAAGACACGGAATTCACCGCGTCTACAGAATTTCTGTAGAGACATTGCATGCAAGGTCTCTGCAGGTTTTGCTTAAGCGTAAACCCGTTAACTTTTAATTATTCCGGCCGAACCAGCGGTCGAGGTTATTGAACAGTTCGTCCCGGGATTTGACAAACCAGGGCCGATGAGGCAATGAATTGATGAAACTCTGTCCGTAGCGTTTGAAGCTCAGGCGGTTATCAAAAAACAGGGCAATACCCCGATCGCTTTTGGAGCGGATCAGACGGCCGAAGCCCTGTTTGAATTTCAGGATGGCCTCAGGAACATTGTATTCGAGAAAGGCATTGCGTCCGGAAGCCTTATAACTGTCTGAAATGGCCGATACCACCGGTTCGCTCGGTACGGCAAAGGGCAGCTTGA
>JBJKQR010000069.1:0-21794 GCA_046735395.1 Fidelibacterota bacterium
CGGGTCTTGTTGCTGTTGGTAGCGGAGGAAAAGCTATGGACCTGTTAAAAACGAACAATTCAAATTTACTGAACAAGGCAGTTCAGGTGTATGACAGGCAGCATGAAGCCATATCCAAGAATGTTGCCAACGTCACCACACCGGGGTATCAGCGCATGAATACCGACTTCTCGGATGTCCTGAGGGACAAGGTGATGCAGAAGGCGTTGAAGGTTACGAATGACAAGCATTTTATGAAATCCAATTATGAGCAGACCGATCTGCAGGACGACCAGACCAAGAACAACGTGGACCTCACCGAGGAAATGTCGGCGCTGGCTCAGAACCAGATCCGCCAGGAATTTGCCACGCGCATTCTCAATCTGCATTACAGCGGTGTGACGACAGCCATTACCGGGAACGCGAGATAGGGGAGGTGAATCATGAAGGTTAGTGGAGTCTTTACAGCCCTGCGCACCAATCTGAGCGGCCTCAGCACCCAGATGAAGCGTCTCGAGGCCATATCGGAAAATGTGGCCAACGCGGAGACGGCGCCGGATGCCAACGGGAATGTGTATAAGCGCAAGATCGTGGATCAGCGCCCCCTCCCGGATGTGAATGACAGCTTCGGCGGCAAGATGGCTCTCAGCCTCAAGCGCACGGACGGACAGCATTTCCGTACAGCTGATGAAGAGCGGGGTGTCATCGATACCAAAGCTGATAATATCAAAGTACTGGAACTTGACCAGGAAAAACTTGTCTTTGATCCCACCCATCCCCGGGCCGACAAGAACGGGTATGTCCGGATGCCGGACATCAATGTAGTGGGCGAAATGGTGGATCTTATTTCCGCCAGCCGCGCCTATGAAGCGAATGTCACCGTCATGGATGCCGGGAAACAGATGGCAAAGAACACATTAAAAATTTAACTTAGCGCACGATGAAAATTACAGCAGGATTACAGCAGCAGCTCTTTAACCGTCCGGAGGCACTCCGCCCCGCAGAGGATTCTGCCCGCGAACTTACCCGGCTTCTGGGAGAGGACGGCGGCGCGGATGATGTGGGGGAAGCCGGAAAAGAGGCAAAAGTTTTATCCCTTGGGGAAAAAAATACCCTGCACGCCCTTTTCGGCACGGAAAAGCCCACGGAATATTCTCTGTACGGAAGAAATAAGATTCAGAATATTCACAAGGGACAGCTTCTGGACGTAAGGGCATAGGAGAATCAGGATGAAAGTATCGGATCTTATTCAGAACAGACAGATGGGGGCTTTGCCGCAGAATCTCACGGCCCCGAAAACCGATGCGTCTGCAGACTCGAAAAAATTCAATTTCGGCGATACGATGAAGGATTTTCTCAACGCCGTCAATGAAGACAAGATTGAGTCCGGGAAAAAGGTCGAGGAAATTATTCAGGGAAAGTCGGAAAATCTGGCCGAGGCCATGTCGGCGGTGGAAGAATCATCCCTTTCCTTTCAACTCATGCTGGAAATCCGCAACAAGCTTGTACAGTCTTTCCAGGAAATTAACAGAATGCCCATTTAAGGAGACGGATTCATGAACGGCTTTTTTGCTCAGCTCGGCAGACTTCTGGCTCGCTACACGATCGGACAGCGCATCGTTATCTTTGCGGTGGGTCTCAGTGTCCTGTCGGCGGCGATTGCCATGGTTGTCTGGGCCAACCGCCCCGAGTACGATCTCATGTATTCCGGACTGGAGCCCAGTAACGCGTCCGCGATTGTTTCCGAACTTCGCGGCATGAAAGTGAATTTTAAACTGGGAAACAACGGCCGGGATATTTATGTTCCCCAGGACCAGGTCTCCGAACTCCGGCTTCGCTTTACCAGCCAGGGTTATGCGAATGCAAAGGTACCCGGCTATGAAATATTTGATAATTCCAAGATCGGGATGACCACCTTCATGCAGCAGCTCAATATGCGGCGTGCACTGGAAGGGGAACTCATCAAGACTATCAACGAATTTCCCGAAGTCCGCAACAGCCGGGTGCATCTTGTTCTGCCCGAGGATAAACTTTTCGAAAAGGACCGCAAGGGGTCCGCTTCCGTCGTGCTGTATCTCAAGGCCGGCCACAGTATCAAGGCCGAGCAGGTGGACGGAATATCAGCCCTGGTGGCCAACAGCGTCAAGGGCATTGATGCCGATAATGTAGTGGTGATCGATTCAGAGGGGAACCGCCTGAATGATACGGCGGACAAGGAAAACACCATGGGCGCCGCCGGAACCCAGTGGGATCTCCGCCATCGTGAGGAAATGAAGGTTCAGAAAAAAGTCACCGATATTGTCGAAAATGTGGTCGGACTCCAGAATGCGGTGGTTCGCGTCTCTCTCGATATGAATTTTGAACAGGTGGAACGGAATTCGGACCTGCCTGATCCTGAATCGGTGGTGGTCGTGTCCGAAGAGACCCGCACCGAAACTCAGGCGGATCAGGACAGTCTGAATGCCAACAACAAAAACAAGCGAAGTGAAAACACGCTGACCAATTACGAAATCGGCAAGATCCAGGAACATTTCGTGGGAAATACAGGTGTCATCAACAAGCTGTCCGTAGCCGTTCTGGTGAATGGCACCAAACAGACCGTCACCGATGCATCCGGTAAGAAGACTATCGAAATCAAGCCGCGCAGTGCCCGGGAACTGGAACAGATTGCCGCGCTGGTCCGCTCGGCTGTGGGATATGACGCGAATCGCGGTGATGTGGTTCAGGTCGAGAATATCAGCTTCGACACCTCTGCCCAGGAAGAGGATATGCAGTATTTTGCCGATGCCGACAAGAAAGAGCTCTATTCACAGATTATCAATAAGGGACTTCTGGTCATCGGCCTCATTGTGGGAATCTTCTTCATGCGGTCTCTCCTGAAGAATTCTCAGGATATCTTCAATACGGGAAGCGCCGCACTCGGCTCCGGAGTCAGACGGAAAATGGTTATGGCCCCGGACGGAACTCAGATGGCTCTGCCGGAGGTGGAGGAAGAGCCGGAAGAACAGATTGATGAGGATATCTTCATGAAGAAACTGAGTCCCGAGGCCCAGGCCCGGCTCAGAGCCAAGGATAAAATGATGACGGCAGTGGTGGATTATGCCAAGGATGAACCCGAATCCTCAGCTAAAATCATCCGCTCCTGGCTGACTAAACAGAATAATCAAAATTAACGGTTGAATGTCTATGGCTATCGACGATAAAGATCCCCGCAAACCAGAAATCAAAATGAATAATTATCAGAAGTCAGCTCTGATACTTATCGCCATGGGCAGTGAAAATGCCGCCAATGTTCTCAGGCACCTCAATGAAAAGGAAGTGGAAAAAGTTTCCATTGAAATTGCCCGTATGGAAGATGTCTCAGCGGATGTTCTGAATGCCGTTATCGAAGAATATTATGAAATGATGCTGGCCAATCAGTATATCGTGCAGGGTGGTATGAGCTACGCGCGAAAAGTGCTGGAAGCAGCCTGGGGTATGAAAAAGGCCGAGGAAATCCTGAACAGGGTGGAAGCGTCGACTCAGGTGTCCGCGTTCTATATGCTTCGGACCGTGGATGACAAACAGCTTCTGAACTTCCTGCAGAATGAGCACCCGCAGACCGCTGCCCTGATTCTCGCCAACCTGAAACCGACCCAGGCCGCGTCCATTCTCAATGAACTTCCTTCCGAAATGCAGGGTGACATCGTGTACCGCCTGGCTACCATGGAAAAAACCTCTCCCGAGCTGATCGCCGACATCGAGACCGTCCTCAAGGATCAGATGGGTGCCACATTCGGGGGTGACCTCAGTGTGACCGGTGGTGCCGGGGCCGTTGCTGAAATTCTGAATTCCACCAGCCGCGCCGCCGAAAAGAATATTCTGGAACAGCTCAAGGAACAGGATCCCAAACTGGCCGAAGAAATCACCAGCCTCATGTTCCTCTTCGAAGATATTATTCATCTGCCTGACAGCGTCATCCAGATGATCAACAAGGAAATCAACGGCAAGACCCTGGCCATGTCTCTCAAGGCCACCTCCGTCGATCTCAAGGATAAGTTTATGAGGAATATGTCCGAACGCGCCGGGGACATGCTGAGGGAAGAAATCGAGTACCTCGGACCGGTCCGGGTGCGTGATGTGGACAATGCCCAGGCTGAAATTCTGGAAATTATCCGGAAGCTTGAGGAAGCCGGTGAAATATCTCTGGGCCGTGGCGTCGAAGAAGAAATTATCGAATAGGAATTTATATGATAACCGTCAGACTGCCCAAACCGCCATTACGGATTCATGTCCGGGATATCGTGTCCAGCTGGGATCCTGGGTTTATGCCTCATACGCCTAGGAGCTATGTGGATCAGGAGGAGCAGGGGAAGATACGGGCTCTGAAGGATCGCATCTCCGAACTCGAATATCAGCTGGAAAATGAGCGGCAGGTCGCCTTTCAGCAGGGATATCAGGATGGTACGGAAGCCGTTGTCAAGGATGCCCGGACCCTCACCCAGACCCTGCCCGTCCGCTACAGCCAGATGACCGAAAGTATTAAGGACCAGCTGAACGAAGAACTGAAACGGCTCCGCGAACCGCTTCTCGATTTTGCCATCGGTGTCGCCGCAGAGCTGCTCGGATCCAAACTGACCGTGGAGGAACATCAGCAGCAGCTGCTCACAAAAAATATCAGTGAATTTCTTGATAAAGTCCGGACGCAGACCCGCATTCTCATCCGTGTGAATCCGGAACAGCTCGACTGGGTGACCCGCAGCGATGTGGTCAGTCTGATGAACGCATCCGTGAAGGATCATGTCCGCTTCCTGCGCGATCCGGATCTCAATCCGGGGGAATGTATCCTTGAAACTGAGGATTTCAACGTGGAAGGCATTGTGAATAAACAGCTTCGCAGTCTCCGTGAGCAACTGCTGGGAACCGGCGAATATGATTGATTATACCCAGAATTTTGTGGAATTCCGCAAGCGCCTGTCCTACCTGAGCCTGTCTCCCGTTTCGGGGAAGGTCAGTCAGGTGGTGGGTTTGGTCATCGAGGCGTCTCTGCCCGATGCCAGTCTGGGTGAACTCTGTGAAATTCATACCCGGGACGGACGTCGGATTCGTTCTGAAATCGTGGGTTTCCGGGGCGACAAGGTTCTGCTCATGCCGCTTGATGATATGTCGGGGATCAGTCCCGGCGCCACTATCAGCCGCAGTGTCACGCCCCTGTCCATTCCCGTCGGGCCTGAGCTGCTGGGACGTGTTATTGACGGCCTGGGCAATCCGCTCGATGGAAAGGGCCCCATCCGCTGTGAGGAATTTCGTCCCGTCCACAGCAATCCGCCCGATCCCCTGCGCCGCCGACGCATTACGGACGTTTTGTCAACCGGTGTCCGCGCTATTGACGGCCTCATTACTCTGGGTAAAGGCCAGCGTGTGGGTATCTTCGCCGGGTCGGGTGTGGGAAAGTCGGTTCTGCTGGGAATGATTTCAAGATTTACATCAGCAAGTGTCAATGTCATTGCTCTCATCGGTGAACGGGGCCGTGAAGTGCGGGAATTTATCGAACGGGATCTGGGTGAAGAGGGCCTGCGGCACTCTGTCGTCATTGTCGCCACCTCGGACCAGGCTGCCATGGTCCGGATCAAGGGCGCTCTCATCGCCATGACCATTGCTGAATATTTCCGCGATCTGGGGCATGATGTCATGTTCATGATGGATTCTCTGACCCGTGTTGCTATGGCTCAGCGGGAAATCGGCCTGGCCAGCGGCGAACCGCCGTCCACAAAGGGCTATACGCCCTCCGTTTTTACTCTGCTGCCCAAGCTTCTGGAACGGGCCGGATCCGGTATTACCGGAAGCATCAGCGGTCTGTTTACCGTGCTCGTCGAAGGCGGGGATCTGGATGAACCGGTGTCCGATGCCGCCAGAGCCATTCTGGACGGGCATATCGTTCTTTCCCGCAGGATTGCCTCGCGGGGCCATTATCCGGCTATCGATGTGCTTGAATCCGTCTCCCGTCTCCGCTCGGAAGTTCTGGAGGATGACAGCCTGGAAAACAGCCGCCGTTTCCTCGAACTTCTGGCCTATTATCGTGAAAATGAAGATCTGATCAATATTGGCGCCTACGCTCAGGGTTCCAATGCAGAGGTGGATCTTGCCATAAAATACAGGAAGGATTTTAATGCCTTCCTGCAGCAGCGGATGAATGAATCGGCTGATTTTGAATCCACCATCGATGTGCTCAATACGCTCATGAAGGAAATGGAATAGGTATGCCTCTCGCCTTTAAATTCAGATACGAGCAGTATCTGAAACTGAAAAACAAGATTGAACAGGACAAGGCCCTGGACTTTGCCGCGGCCATGAGCCGGCTGCAGCAGGCGGAAAACGGCCTCAGCGAACTGGAAAACCGGAAAGTTGTCCATCTCATGATGGGCTCTGCCTTTACCGGCAATACCCTCTTTGCCATGCAGATGGCGACGAGTTACCTCATGCAGCTGAATGAGGATATTAAACATCAGCAGGTGGAAATCACGGACCGCCGCCAGGAAGTTGACAAACGCAGACATATACTGAATGAAGCCATGAAGGAGCGGAAGATTATCGAAAAACTGAAGGAAAAGCAGCTGGAAGCCTATACTGAGGATATCCGGAAAAAGGAAACCATTAATGAGGGTGAAACAGCTCTGCAGATGGTCCGGAGGCGATCATGAAAAGTACTACCGTATGGGTAATTGCAGCCATTCTGTCCTTTATCGTCCTCGTTCTCGTTATTTTCCTCGTTCTGTATAATCAGAATCCGGATGATCCCACTATGGAAAATGAAGCGATCCTCAGTGATAAATTCATCGCCGATACCTATCTGGAACAGAAGGATCAGCAGATTGACAGCCTGAAAACCCTTATCGACAGCCTCCGAAGCACTATATTCTTTGATAAGCTTGAATACGACAGCGTCAATCAGGTTCTGGCCTATCAGCAGGGCCTGATTTCCGAGTACAAGAGCAGCCTGGAAAAAGCCAGCAGTCAGCTGAACCAGAAGGCCCAGACCAGTGCCAAACTTCAGGAACTCGCAAAAACCTATGAAAGTATGAAAATCGCCGATATGCAGCCGATTCTGGCTGAACTTGATGATAAAACCGTCCTTGATCTGTATAAATATACGGGAGCCCGAAACCGTAAGAACCTTCTCAAGGCCCTCTCAAGCAAGAGGGCGGCGGCGATCACGGAAGTGATGGCCAAGGGAGAACGATAATGTTGAAACCTTCGAACAAAGCCGACTATACAATGTCGGATCTCAATGTTCAGGGAGGACGGGAAGCCCGGAAAAGGGGTGAGAATGCCACGTTTTCAGAATTCATGCCCCTGATTCAAGCCTCTCTGCAAACCCATAAACCCGTGGCGGAAGCGCCTCACCCTTCAGTAAATCATGAAAAACACGCGGGCCCGAGGCATATTACGGCTCAGTCCGGACACCACAGCGCTAAGGCTGTCGCGGCACTGAGAAGTGAGAGCCAGATTCCCGTCGCGGATGCGGAAAAAACCGTTTCCACGGATTCTGCCCAGACAGTGCAGACTGCTTCTGTGCCCCCCTCTGATGAGACGGCGGCCGCTGCGAAGTCTGTCAATCCGAAACCTGAAGCATCTGCCGCGCTTTCTCCGGATGCAAAAGCAGTGCCTTCCGATACGGTCAGT
The DNA here is from genome assembly GCA_046735395.1 of Fidelibacterota bacterium. GTDB lineage: Bacteria > Fidelibacterota > Fidelibacteria > Fidelibacterales > DSDE01 > JBJKQR01. The sequence continues at coordinate 7,642 of JBJKQR010000069.1, forward strand.
CCTGCTGCTCCGGCCGAAGCCAGAACAGGCATTCCCGCTCAGAGGACACCCTCTCAGACTGAACCTGCTGTAAACACAGCGGCAACACCTGATAACCGTCAGGACGCAATCCGTTCCGAGGTGAAAAAGAATACGGTTATTGATACGTCATCCCCTTCCCTGAATGCGGATACAAAGGCCGATGCCGCAGCGGAAAACAAACCGCTTCCATCCAGTGTAAAAACTGTATCCGCTGCGAGCCCGTCTTTAAATCCGGGTGCTTCAGAAACAGATGCGTCGGACGCAGGCAGTGACGGGTCAATTATGAAGAAAGCGACTATGAAAACATCTGTTCAGGCAGAAAATATGCCACCTGTTTCATCGGATGCGAAAGCCGCCGGATTGGTGGAAAAATCACCCGAAGCGGCGGCGGCCGACACTGAGAAATTGACTGCTGCCGGTAAAGCCGGGCAGCAACCTGTTCCCGAATATCCCGGAATTGCAGACAGCAAGGATATAAAAACTCCGTCTTCGCTCCGGACAAAACTGTCCGGAATTGCGGATGGTTCCGTAAAAACGGCCGCGAATGTGGCGGGAAGACTGCAGGGACAACCATTCACGACGCCGGCGGGCGCGGACCGGGATGTGATCCCGGCGCCCCGGACACGGGGCGAGCGGCTGAATGCCCTCACGTCCAGAGTCCGGGCAACGGATACGGTGATCTCTGCACCTCCGTCCGGAACACGGCCGGATGCTCCCCGATCCCTTCATAAACTCACAGCCGCAAATGAAGACAAATCTGTAGCTGGAAAAATCCGCACTATTATCCGGGACTTCAGCCGCAGCGCGCCCCCCAAACCGGAGATGAAGATATTCAGCGACAGCCCTGCTCCGAAAATCACCATTCCTGCCGTATCCGCTCCGAGAATTCAGGAAATCAAACTACCCACACCGGAGATTAAAAATCCGGAAAATCCAAAACCAGCAGAAGAACTGAAACCGGCGCAGCCTGTGTCGAAGACCGGAACACCCATTACCGGCAAACCGGAAACACCGCTTTCGGTGTCAAAACCGGAATCGGCCCAGGCAAAGGCAGCGGGAGCCCGGGAAATGGTGACGCAGAATCTGAAAAATCCACGTCCCGAATCGGATCCCATGCCCGATCGCCGCGAGGATTCGAATTCGAAATCCGAAGCGCTTTCCCATAGCACTGCGGATCAGGCCCGGCACCATTCTCTGCAGGCAAAGGGTGATGCCGGCACGAATCCGGATAAAAACCGCCCGGATTTAACCCAGCAACATAGGCCGGAACCATTCGCAGGATCTGCTGATTCCAGAGACAGAGCTGCAGACAAGGCAAATGCGGATTCCGGAAAACCTGCGGCCGCAGCCCGTTCTGATATATCATCGAATACTCAGCAGGATACGGGGACAAAAAGTACGGCGACCCGGCCGGATGCGGCAGGATTCAGCCTGAGACAGGGTTTTTCGGATGCGGATAACTCCGGTGGACGCAGGAATTCTGGTGACTTGAACAGTAATCAGACTCTGACCGGCGGAATTCCGGAGGCAAGAAGCACGGAAACAGTCGGACGCAGTTTTGCCACCTTTGTGAATCAGGCCGGCCAGGCACCCAAATCCGAACTTGTAGGAAAGATTCTGCAGGTAATTCAGCAGAATTATACGGACAGTACGAAAACGGTCTTCAAATTGGATGGCGGTAGTGCCGGTAAAATGGATGTCAGCTTCCATAAACATGAAGACAACGTCCGCATCCTAATCCAGGTCGGTGATGAAGCGACCCGGAATCTGGTCAACCGCCTGCTGCCGGAAATTCGTGACAATCTGGGCCGGCAGGGCCTTGATTTTACCAGTATTGAAACCTCGCTGAGGGAAGAGGGAGACAGCCACTCCGACCGAAAAGAGGAAACAAACCAGAATGGACTTCCGAAGCTCACCCGCGCTGAAGTGGAGGAGCTTCTCGATTTTTCCGATATCCGCCGCGATAAAAACGGCCGGGATTTCGGATATAATACATTGGAAATAACTGTCTGAAAGAAAGGAGCTTGAATCATGGCAGATGTTGCATCCGTTGATGCCGGCAACAGCGCAGGACCGCTTCCCGGCCTTCCTACTATTGCAGACAGTGCTTCTATTCCGGGAATGGGTAAACAGGAATTTCTGAATCTGTTGATCGCTCAACTCAAATATCAGGATCCGCTTCAGCCCACTTCCAATCAGGAATATGCAGCCCAGCTTGCCCAGTTCTCGCAATTGGAGCAGCTGCAGAATATGAATGACTCGCTGAATGAAAATCTGAATATTAATCTCGTGCTGACCCAGTCCATCAATAATACCCTTTCCTCCACCATTATTGGCAAGGATGTGAAGGCCTACGGCAATGCCGTATCCGTGGTCGATGGGTCCCAGGCCGAGATTAATTTCAAACTGGCTGATTATGCGGATAAAGTTCACATTGCCATCTCCAACGAAGATGGAGACGTGATCAGGACCATCGAGGCTTCGGGAATGGCCGCTGGCGAACAGTCAATTACCTGGGACGGTTTGGATCAGGACGGAAATCAGGTAAGTGACGGAAATTATACCTTTGAGGTAACGGCTCAGAAAGAGGATAATTCCGACATCGACGTTCAGAGCTACATCTACGGCTTTGTCTCGGCAGTCCGCTACGAAAATGGCGCTGCGATCTTCCGCGTGAACGGCGAAGATGTTCCCTTCTCTCAAGTCCTGGAGATCGGAACAAAGGATAAGGGATGATAACCACAAACCACTGTAAAGCGACAGTGAACCTCAAGTCACGGAGCGGCATGTCCGCGGCAGTCCTGCAGCCGCAGGCCCTTTCCAACGGCATGATGCCCGCGCACACCGAAGGAACTTTATTATGAAAGTTCTTGATCTGCAGAGAAATCTTTCACACCAGATCCTCAACCCGGGAAAAGTGGGATCGGTCCAGCCCGGCCGAATTCAGCGTCCGCAGACGCAGAAACCCGAAGCTGGAAACCGCTTTTCCGATGTTCTGGAGTCCACTCTTCAGCAGCAGGACGGAATAAAATTTTCCGCCCATGCCATGAAACGCCTTGAAGACCGGCAGATAGAACTCTCCGGCTCGGAACTGCAGCGTCTCAATGAAGGGGTTCAGAAAATTGAGGAAAAGGGAGGAAGAAACTCAGTGATCCTGATAGACGATAATGCCTACGTCGTGTCCATTGCCAATAAAACGGTGGTCACCACGCTGGGACGGGATGTCTCCTCCGGAAACGTCTTCACCAATATCGATTCTGTCCTGATTAACTGAGTGAAGTAGCGAATTGTGAAGGAATGCGCCATGATGGCCTGATATGGAAATGAAACCGGAAACAGGGATTGAACTTGAATCCCGGTTTCGATTCTGATTCCTTCACAGCACTAAACATAGGACCGGTCCCGAAAGGGAGGTCCTCCATCCGCTGACTGACTGACGCGGATAAACCAAGGAGGATATCATGATTTATGATCAATCTTTAGGCAAGGGCGATACGTTTACGTCCGTTCTGTCCAGCCTTCAGAACCAGAGGCGGCGTATTGATGTGATCGGAACAAATATTTCCAACATCAATACCGTCGGCTACAAAAGCAGCCGGATGACCTTTCTGGAGATGATGGGCCAGACCGTCGGAAAAACCTATACGCCGTTTGAACAGGGTTCGTTCTCTGCGACGGGATCCACAACCGATCTCGCCATTGACGGACAGTCATTTTTTGTTCTCAAGGACGCGAGCGGCGACTATGTCTATTCCCGCGCCGGCGCTTTCTTTTTTGACGAAAACGGAAAACTTGTCAATCAGAACGGGGAAGCCGTACAGGGTTGGATGAAGGACAATATCATCGATGTTGATTCTGTCACCACCTACGGAGCAACCGATCTGCGGAAAGTCGGTGCCGTTTCCGATCTTCAGCTGGATCCGAATATGACGGTGGATGCCATTGCCACATCGAATATCTGGCTAAGCGGAAATATCAATGCCGGCCTGAATTCGGTGACGAATATCATGCAGGCTGCCAGCACGCTGCGCACGGATACGGGATTTGCCGATGAAACCACCGACCTCAATGATCTGAGCCAGACTTTGTCTCCGTTGCAGATCGGTGACCAGATCACGATTTCCGGTACGGATCACGATGGTACCGCCATTACTCCGGTCAGCTTTAGTTATGGTGGTGCAGACGGAACAACGGTGGGAGACTTTCTCACCAAGATCAACGACGCGTTTTCAGGCGTTGCTACGGCCTCGATCTCAGACGGAAAGATCATTCTGACCGATGATGTGACCGGAGCGAGCAGTACTTCATTAACGCTGACCTCAGAGGCCACCAATGTGGGAAACATAACGCTTCCCGAATTTACGGTTAAACAGAAAGGTGTAACACCGACATCCACAGCATCCATCATCGTGTATGACGGGTATGGTACCGCCCATCAGCTGTCCATTGAATTTGCCAAAACCCCCAATGAACGGGAATGGGCCTGGACCGCGTCCGTGGAGGGCGACCAGACCATCAAAAGCGGTGGCAGCGGACTGATCACTTTTGACGCCGATGGAAATTTCGTGGGCAATTCCTTTGATGATCAGGCCGGAAGCCTCGTCATTTCGAACAGCAATGGTTCGGATGATCTGGATATTTCCATCTTCGCCGGCGGAACTGATGGCGTCACACCCATGAGTCAGTACGACTCCATCACCACGGTGACAGTGCGTCAGCAGGATGGCCAGGGGGCCGGATCCCTCGAAGGGATCAATATTAATGAAGACGGATACATCGTGGGGACTTTCTCTAATTCCGTCGTCATGAACCTGGCACAGATCGCCCTCGCCGAATTCGATGACCCGACCTCTCTGGACAAAGTGGGCGTGGGGAACTTCTCGCCGACCAATGATTCCGGCGATGCCCAGCTCGGACGTGCCAATGACTTCAGTACCACGATCATGTCCGGACATCTGGAAACCTCCAATGTAGACCTTGCCGATCAGTTCATCCAGATGCTGGATGCCCAGCAGGCCTACTCTGCATCATCCCGCATCGTGGCGACACTGGATCAGGTGATGCAGGAGACCACACAGTTCGGTCGATAACCGCTATTTGAAAACATAAGAATTGTATGTTTTTAGGAATGGTTGTACATTAATATGAAATGGATATTGAGTTCTTACAATGAGGTCTTTGTTTATATCATAGGGATTGTTCTGTATGGATCTGGCAACGATAATAGGTATTTTCACAGGTCTGGCTCTGCTCGTTTTTTCGATAGGGCCGGAGGATATGGCAAGCTTTATTCACCTTCCGTCCATCATGATTGTGTTCGGCGGAAGCTTTGCTGCAATCTTCGTCAATTTTTCTCTGAAGGAGGTTATCAGCGTGTTTAAAGTAGCCCGAAATGCCTTCAAGGCAGATAATGTCAACGCACAGGCCACCATACAGACATTCATTGAGCTCAGTAAGAAGTCACGGCGCGAAGGGATCCTGACCATCGAGAACGAGATTCCCAAGCTGAATAACCCCTTTATGGCCATGGGCCTGGAGATGACAGTGGACGGCATCGAACCGGAAGTGATCCGGAATGTGATGGAAACCGAACTCACCTACCAGATCGAACGGCATAAACGGGGGCAGAATATCTTTCTGCAGCTGGGAACCTATTCTCCCGCCTTCGGCATGATCGGTACCCTCATGGGGCTCATCGCCATGCTGAAGACTCTGGACAATCCTGACAACATCGGCTCCGGCATGTCCATTGCGCTTATTACTACGTTCTATGGGGCGGTTATGGCCAATCTGGTCTTTCTCCCCCTGAGCGGTAAGCTGAAGAACCGCAGCGACGAGGAAATCATATACCGGGAAATGATTATTGAAGGCGTGCTGGCCATTCAGTACGGAGAGCATCCATATAATATGGAACGGCTCCTCAATAATTTCATTGCCCCCAAGCGACGCAAGAAGCTGACACGGGATTAATACCATGGCACGCAAGCAGCGACTGAATAAAACAGAACTGGAAATGCCCACATCTCCCGGGTGGATGACCACCTATGGGGATATGGTTACGCTCCTGCTCACCTTTTTCGTGCTGCTCCTGTCCTTTTCCGCTGTCGACGCGAAGAAATTCTCCATGGTTGCCAATTCTCTTCAGGGCGCCCTCAGTATTCTGCAGGGCAGTGATGCCATTCTGGAGGGAAAGGTGGACGTGGACCGCAGACTCGCGATCTACGAACAGGTGAAGGATCTGGAAACAAAGGCGTCTGAACTTGGTTTCGGTGACGACATCAATGTGGAAGTCACGGAAACCGGTGTTCTTCTCAATATCGGCGACCGGGTCCTGTTTGACCTGGGGCAGGCCCAGCTCAGAGAGCAGGCTTTCCCCATTCTGGACCTGGTGGCGAACAAGCTTCTCATGGATGATGTGGGTGAGGTCTTCGTCAGTGGACACACCGATAATGTTCCCATGACGTCCGGCCATTACCGGAATAACTGGGAACTGTCCTCTGCCCGGGCCCTGTCCGTGGTGGAATATTTCATCGATGACTGCAACGTCCCGCCGAATATTCTTGCGGCTGCCGGCTACTCCGAATATCACCCCATTGCACCCAATGATACACCGGATAACCGCAGGAAGAACCGCCGCGTCGAGATTCTCGTGACCTGGCAGTGACGCCCGTCACACGTACAACTCTTTTCTCTTAATAATACAATTCCCAAAATCTGTCCCCGGACAACCGGTTGCTCCGTTGCAGCCGGAAACTCCGGATCTGAAAGGAAAAGACAATGAATAAGCCTGTCCTGAACTGGCTGAATTCCGATTATACCGTGGCTCTGCCCCGGATCTACCATGGCCCCGATCCCTTGCTGGCGCCTCACGACGTCCTCGACTGGCGGACTCTCCGTGATCTCAGCGCTTCTCTGTATTCTGTTAATTTGGCCGGTTCCCGGGCTGCTCACGGCAATGATGGACAACCCGTTGTCGGCTTCATTCAGAAATTCAATCGTTTTTTCTCCCCTAGTTTCACTTCAGGGCAACTTTGTAAAAATAATTCTAAAGAAGTTGCTAAAGTCACCGATAATCAGATTAGATGAAGTACCGAAACGGGGAAAATGAAAAAATTCATAGAAATGAAACTCAAAACAACCCAAGGAGGGTAGACAAATGATGTACTTTGTTCGATCAAGGATGATCACAGCATTGGCTATGGTTCTCCTGCTTACGGCCGCCGCCTTTGCGACGCCGACAGCAGTGGTGAGACCTAGCACTGTTCCGACAGGTGCATATCTGGACGGACAGGATGGCGATCAGTATTTTGTTCAGGCTCTGGAAGTCACGCTGGTTACGGCCGCTGTCGGCGCTGGCCAGACGATTACCGTCGTGATGCCTGATGACATGACCATTGCCGATACGGACGGCAACGCTAACTTTATCAACGAAATCTCAATCTCTAACACTGCCACAAATGCGGTAACCTGGACGATTACAGCTGCCACGGCCAGTGGTTTCACGGCCACATCCGCCGCTGCTGCCTCCGCTGCCGGTGACAAGATCATGCTGCTCTTTCCGGTTCTGACCTCCGCTTCTCCAGCCGCATCCACTGCTGATTATACCGTGACCGTATCCGGTGAAGCTGCTCCTGCAGCCATTACTGTAACGGTGACTTACAGCTCAAGCACTCTGGCCCTGGTGACCTTTGCGCCTGCCTTTACCGGTGGCGACTCTACTTCGCTGAAGGGTGACGGCTATCCTTCGAGTGCATCCCATACCAATGCTGCCGGCGCCCTGACCGCAGCTCTGCCTGACTGGGTCGTGGATGAATCTGCCGGTGCCAATGACGCCTTCGTCAACGGCACGACAGACTGGGATGCCATTACTCTTGACAATGATAATAACGGTGCTGTCGGCGCTACAATCGGTACAGCCGAAAACCAGTATTATTTCTGGGCTTCACAGACCTCCGGCCTGAGACGCATCGATGGTCAGGACGGCCACAAGCCCATCATGCTGGCCCAGCCCACGCGTGCCAGCGCCATCGCTGCCACCAATGGTGCAAACCTTCCCTGCGACAGCGATGTGGAAACCGGTACTTTCTCGGCCACCTCTCTGATTGACGGTCAGGCTCTTGCTGAAGGCAACTGGTATTTCTATGTGACCTCCGCCATCACCAATGACTGGGTTCTCGGCCAGAGTGGTGTCGTAAAAGTCAAGCATTATCCAACCTTTAATGCTGCGACCGCAAACGCAGGTGGTGGTTATGATTTCGATGCCAGCGGTACCTTTGATCCCGGCGCTGCCGATGATGTGACCGAAATGTATCTTGAATCCGGTCAGAAATTATCACCCGCCGGAATTTTGTTCGGTGCCGGAGCTGTGGACAATGTGGATATCTTCTTTGATTTCGAAGATGTGGATGACAATGCCACCATCAATCTCTTCTATTCCACCAGCGCTACGCTGACTGCTTCTGACGTCACCACAAGCGGAGCTTCCCCGAATATAGCCGTGACCGGACTTACGGGAGCCACGAAGCTCAATACGGAAACACTCTACGAGGATACCTCTGTCGTTTCCTATAATCTGGATATCTATACCAGCGCTTCATCTTATATGACAGCCGGTACCTACTATGTGTATATGGTTGCCAATGATGGAAAACATCAGACTTTCTACAAAGTTATTAATTCGGCTGCGGCTGACGCATCACTGAAAGTCAAGCATCTTCCCGCTTTCACCTTTCAGGATCATTATGCCGACGGTGCCGCTGCATACGCACTCGCAACCGGAACTCAGCCTTATTTCCTCATCAACTGGGGTCAGACCATTGACGGTGACCTTGATGTGGACGGAACCATGAGAATACGTCTCTATGCTTCAGATCTGGATATAACCGGAAATGCTGCGAATATCGGATACAGCACCACGCTTACTTCTGTTGATTCTACAAAGCTTCCGGACCTCTGCATCTCGGATCCGACAGGAACGGTGGAAATTCTTGACCGCCGCGACGTCTCGGATACTCGTGAAGCCAACCGCTACAGCTGGGATGCTCTCAATTCCGGTCTGGATGCAGGTACCTATTATATCTACGCACTGTGTACTCAGGGCGGAGATGCCGTTATCTACCAGTTCGAATCTGCAGTAGATGATGATAAGACCATCGCTCTGACTCATGATATCAGCTTCCGGGCTCTGTCACCCTATGTGGATCAGATTCTCAAGCTGACCAAGGAAGACAAATTCGAAATCCGCTGGGAAGCCATTGACAAGGATGAAACTTCCACCGATTGGGAAGTGCTTGCCTTTGCGCTGCCCGCTGGCGGAACCCTTGTCGGTGCCAATGCCGCGGCCATTGATGCAGGTAATGCTGCCGGATACTGGCTCACCTCCGATGATGGTGACGAGTATGTGAATGGCCGGACCCTGGCCAACGCCGGAAAAGCCACCATTAATGTGGGTGACCTGACTGCCACTATGACAGGTGTCGGTGCAACTCCTTCGGGTGTTTATGATGTCTATCTGATCTATGATAGCAATATCAGCACGACGGACTGGGCCGGTGACGCATCTGAAGTCGTTGTTGCCACCGGAACTCAGGTGGAATTCACCGGCACGGGTGATGCAACCTGGGAACCTCAGTTCCTCATGACACCGACGATGAGCGGTGTTGCTGTGGGCGATACGGTGACACTGGATATCTATGCCAAGAGTGATGCCGCTGCCGTGAACGTTTCCTTTATCAATATCGGTGTGGATATCGACAACTCGTCCTATCTCTCCGTTCTGGACCAGGATGCCAATACAGCAGGTACTCAGCCCTTCGATGATGAGACGGTGAATTTCGCAGGAACCGTTCTCACCAATAGCCTTACTTCGACTGGATCCGGTTATGAACTGAGCTATACCGAACTGAAAGCCGGCGGCGCTGCCCTTGCGACGTCTCTGCATGTTGCCTCCATTCAGCTCAAGGTTATTGCTCAGCCCGCTTCCGGTACTCTGCCCGAGATCAACGTGACGTTTGCATCTACGGGTGACCGTGCAACAGGTCTGACATCCGCTGACGGAACTCAGCAGGATGTGGATTACGCTGATCCGGCTGCGGTCGTTCGCGTAGCCAGCGGCGGAACCGTCTCCGGTTTCGTTGATCTGGAAGCCGCTCCCGATGATGAGGGCGAAACTGTCACGATCTTTGTGAATCCTTACGCATCCTACGATCCCATTACCGATGCTGATTTCCTCGCCGCCAATAATGACGCTGACGGAACAGATGGTATCCAGGTGACTCTCGGAGCCGGTGGTTCCTTTACTCTCGAACAGGTGCCCCCCGGAACGTATGACTTCATCGTTCATAAGGATGGATATCTCGATCAGAGAATCACCAGCACGACCGTGAAAGCCATGGCTACCACGCATGTCAACTTCAATGGTGCAAATCTGCTCCTGGCCGGTGACTGCGCCGGATACGACAACGACGGTTCATCTGCTACCGCATCTCAGCCCGATAACCAGATCGGTTCTGATGATACGGATGCCATCCAGACTGCGTTTGACACCCAGTCCGGTGATGCCGCCTGGAATGCCTATGCCGATATCGATGGTGACGGACACGTCTATATTCCTGACTACAGCTATGCCGCCAATAATACCGGCGACGGTGAAGGCATCCTCTATAAGAGTGATGATTACCAGGGAAGCAATGATCGCGCTGTTGCACGACTCGTTGCCCTCGGTGACAACCGTTACGATGTGGAAGTGGAAAACACCTCTGCCGTTCGTGCCTATGTCGTCAATGTGAACTACAATACAGATGAATATGAACTGATCAATCGCTTCGACGACCTGAGCAGCACTGCCAAGACTCTCAATTTCGTCAAGGCAAACGGAAATAACAGCCAGTTCGTGTCCGCCATTGTCGGCCATGACCTGAACAAAGCTTCCGATATGTCTCTGGTTTCCTTTGAACTGAAAGCAAAGGTTGCCAATCCCACGACAACCCCGGAACTGATTTCCGTTGACCTCGTTGATGGACAGCATCAGCTGGCCAAAGCCATGATCGAAGCTACGAAAGACGCTCTCCCCACCGAATACCGCCTCGACCGCAACTACCCCAACCCCTTCAACCCGATCACAAAAATCGGCTTTGCTCTGCCTGAAATGTCCAATGTAAGACTCGTTGTATACAATGTCATGGGACAGGAAGTCCGTACGCTCGTAAACTCCAGCATGGAAGCTGGCGTATACAACACGGTTTGGAACGCTACCGACAATATGGGACGGAAAGTCTCCTCCGGAGTCTATTTCTATCGTCTCTTCGTTGACGGACGTATCCTCAGTACTCAGAAGATGATCCTTCTGAAATAATCTTCCTTTCTCAACAGGAATACTTGCGCCCCGCCCCTGAAAAGGCGGGGCTTTTTTTATATACAGTTTGTTTTGAAATTGGCGAGTTGACGAGTTCACAGGCCGCCCCATCTACGTTTCACTACGATGCGGCTGGCCCGTCTTCGTTTCGCTACGACGCGGCAAGCGAGACGAGAGGCATAAGGATCAAGGCGCCAGGAGCAAAAGAGGAAGGAGCCCGCAGCGCAAACGAAGAGGAGCCACAAAATCTGCGTTCCTATGACGCGGCAGGCGAGTAGGCATCAAGAAGGTGCTGCGATATTCCTTAGCAGGATAGTTTCTCGTTTCTTCCCCGTCTACTCGTCTACCTGTCAACTCGTCTACCCGACCGCGAATCCGTTATCGTTTCTTCCTTCGTCTACCCGTCAACTCATCTACCCATCCAACCCGCCAACTTGCCTCCTCATGAACGCTACATCGATATGATTTCCCTTTTTCTTTCTCTGACTGACCAGAGAAAGAAACAAAGAGAGTCCTGGATCTGAAGAAAATCAGGGACAGGGTCTCCGTTCCGCCTGAATCTCTCAATGCCTGCAAAGCCAGGCTGAATAGATTCTTAACGGCTGCACTGCGCCTCTGTTGAAATTCATAAACGGTTCTGCTCTAAAATCCTGTTTTTCTTATGCTCCAAAACGAAGAGGAGGTACAAAATCCCCGCACACATTTTATAACGGGCTGTCATTGCGGACCTGATCCGCAATCTGGTTTACGAGTTGCGAGGATGCCGATATAATTAAGACAGGAGAGACAGTTTACCGTCCCTTAAAACGGGTACAGACGTTGCATGCAACGTCTCTACCGAAATACTATAGACGCGGAGAATTTTGTTTCTTCCTCGTCTACCCGTCAACCCGTCAACTCATCTACCCATCCGACCCGCCGACAAAAATCATCCACGAATGACACGGATTGACACGAAGAATTCGCACTACACAAAGAACACAAAACAACACGAAAAAATGGAACAGCACCGTTAAATATCAGTCCACTCCCGGATTCTCGTTTCTTCCCCGTCTACTCGTCTACCTGTCAACTCGTCTACCCGACTACCTGTCAACTCGTCTACCCGACCGCGAATCCGTTATCGTTTCTTCCTTCGTCTACCCGTCAACTCATCTACCCATCCAACCCGCGAACACTCCAACCCGCCGACAAAAATGTGACCGATCTCAAACGCCGCCTCGTGGCAGTCTTTCATTCTTGGAAATACGGCATGAAACTTGCTAAATTGATAGTATGAAAAAACGTATATACCTTGCCATCATAGCACTTATTTATCTGGGGATTCTGCCGGGGAGTCTTCTTGCCGGGCAGACAAAATTATGGCTCGAAGCTGTTGCGAATAATTCGGTTCTCCTGTCCAAGGATACGGTTACCTTCCGGATTATGGCCGATGTGGGAACAGCACGCTGTGCCGGCGTTCGCGCCTATATCACGATTGATCCGACAATTTTTAAACCGGTATTGAAAAATGGAAGCGAACCCTTCATTCAAGGGACCTTCATAACCGGAAATCCCTTCACAACGAATGAAATGAACAGGGGCGATACCTGGGAAAATCCCGATGCCAACGGGGTCCCCGGACTGCAGCTGGATTATTATCACCCTACAGCCGTGGCGACCGGAAGCGTCCGTCCCACGGTTACAGGTTCCGGACTGGTTGCGTCTTTCCGGTTGGTGGTGATTCAGATTCCGGACAATCCGGAGCAGGCGACGACGATCACCCTGGACAGTGACGCACTCCACGACCGGGGTTCGGCATATTCCGATTATAATACCACGACGTCCACCACGCAGTTTGTCTCCTTTGGAACAATGTCTGATTTCACGGCCACCATTATGGGCGTCGGCATTTATCCGCCACTGGTGGACACACTGATTACGCCCGGAGATGATATTTCCATTTTTCTCGGTGAGCATTATCTGGGCCGCGAATTCGATTCGACCCGGGCCATCTGGACCAGTACGGTCTCAAATCTTCCCAATAATACCATTTTTTCCATCGATACGGTAAATAATGCCGATATGCTGACTTTCACGACCGGGGCAGACAGTCACGGCCAGCTGAAGAGCACTGTTTTTCTGGACGTACCCGGCGGAAAATACCATGATGAAACAGAATATAATGTGGTTGTGGACCACGTACCCGAAATTATCATGGATTCCTTATCTGTGTATGAGGATGTGGATTCCACGCTGTCCACCGCGCTGCTGTTCACGGATCCGGATGATCAGGGCGCGGATATGTCCGTACACATCGGTCAGAATGGCAATGTTTTTCTGAATTATAACGGGGATAATACCTTCACGGTTTCATCCGCGGCAAACTGGTACGGAGCAGGTTGGTATCCACTGACTGTTACGGATGTACTGGGCGCCACTCAGACCTCCCAGCTCTACATCAATGTCATTTCCGTCAATGATCCGCCGCAGCTGAAATTTGACCTGGTGGGCGGTGCGGCTCTTGGGGACACCCTTATTATCCGTCACGGGGAAGATGATACGCTGTGTCTGGATGATTTTCTGGACGATGTGGAAGATACGGTGGGTACCTGGTCCTGGGTTAACAGCGCTCCGTCCAAAGTCCTTATTTCGGAACTGGGCGATAATACGCTGAATTTTCATGCCCAGCAGGTGAGTTTCTATGGAGATGTGCCGGTTGCCTTCACGGTTACCGATGCTCAGGGAGCGCAGGCCACAGATACGCTCATCGTGTCCGTCCGGTCCTTCCCGCCCGAAT
>JBJKQR010000070.1:0-28937 GCA_046735395.1 Fidelibacterota bacterium
TCCAATTATCCAGTATTTTTGGAGGAAATATACGAAGTTCAAATGCAAAAATATTTTTTCCTTATTTATCATTCTGTTATTTATTAGGTTATACGACATTTTTTCTACAACAACCGAACACTAGTGATACGATCTGATAGATCAGCCGAGGGCTACATCCAGAATCATCATGACGGAAAACCCGGCCATGGTGGCCATGGTAACCAGATCAATATTTTCATTCCGGCGCTGTGATTCGGGAATGAGTTCCTCCACGACCACAAAAATCATGGCTCCGGCCGCGAAACTGAGAGCGTAGGGGAGAAGCAGCTCCATTTTCAGGACAAATGCGGCTCCGATCACGGCAGCGATGGGTTCCACGATTCCCGAGGCCTGGCCGAGAAAAAAACTGCGTCCCTTGCTCATTCCCTCGCGTCTGAGCGGGAGCGAAACGGCCGTTCCCTCCGGAAAATTCTGGATTCCGATGCCGATTGCGAGGGCTGCGGCTGCCCCGAAGGATGCGGAAGGAAGGCCTGCCGCCACAGCTCCGAAGGCAACACCGACGGCCAGCCCTTCCGGTATATTATGCAGCGTGATAGCCAGAACCAGCAGGGTGCTGCGCTGCCAGGATGTTTTCACACCCTCGCTTTTGTCGACCTTCAGGCCCGGGTGCAGATGCGGCAGAAAGCGGTCCACCAGGCGCATGAATATTCCGCCCCCCATGAAACCGATCACTGCCGTGAGCCAGGGATTGAGGCCCAGCTGGCCGGCCAACTCGAGACCGGGCGCGAGCAGAGACCAGAAACTGGCTGCGATCATGACCCCGGCGGCAAAACCCAGCATGGAGTCCATCAGTCTGTCATTCACCTGCCGGGTCAGAAAAACCAGCGCTGCTCCTGCTGCTGTCACAGCCCAGGTGAAGAGGGTGGCAAGCAGCGCCTGCATGACGGGGTTGAATTGCTGTATACTATCGGCCATATTCTGTCCTCCTGATTCAAACGGTTTCGGACGCAGACGGGAGATCGTCCCTGTAATTATAAGTAATTTCAGCAGATAATGGGAGACAAAAGCTAAATATGACCTGTAGAGCTCAAATCCATGAGTCCCGGCTTGTACCCGTCAGAGCATATCTGTAAATTAGCGCCATGAAAAAAGTATTTCCTGATTTTCGGCCATTTCGTGACCCTGCAACCCTGCAAAATCTTTTCCGCGGCGATCTTCCGGATGAGGAATTGAGAAAACAGTTCTTTGCCGGATATTATTATCTCACTTCGCTGTTCATAGAGGACGGCGGCGACCGGATTCTCTGTGCCGATGCGGCGGAATCTCTCTGTGAAGGCCTTGATTCGGAATCTCTGCACGCCTTTCTGGAATTGTTATACCAGGATCTGTCTCCGCTTATGAAAACGCTGCCCGATGACTATGTAAAGGGCGTGAATCCGCCCGATGTGGAGAGCGCATCGCTGGTGCTGCTGGAAGATGCCATCTTTGCGGGGCAGCAGGCGGAGGCCCTCCGTGAGCTGGAAAAAGCGATCATCCTGGCCGATGATACGCAGAACATTTTTGAGAAGCTGCTTGAGCTGGCGGCCATGAAGCCGGCTGCCATGCCCGTGATGGAAAGCCTTTTCAGCATGTTCCTGGAGAGTGACCATCTGCTGCGGGATCATTACCTGTATCAGGCCTGCCGCTATCTGAGCGCGGAAAAGCCCGAATTTGTTCCCCGGTCCGCTGATGCGGCCGATTTCGAAGCCTGGTTCCTGAAGGCGGATGCGGATTTCTACCCGGTTCTCATGCATCTCATGCGTGCGGCGGAGAATGCCCGGCTCTGGGGCGGGCGCATCCGGGCCATTTTGCCTCACAGCCTGCAGGATATGCCGCTGCGGAAAAATACGGCAGACGCTGAAAGCCGCCCGGCTGATCTGCCCGAACCCGCGGAACTCCTGAAACAGGATCTGAAAGAGGGACGGCTGACCCGTGACCGGATCCGTGATCTGAATACTTTTCGTTTTCTGCTTCGGTATCTGGGAGAGTCAGAACAGATGCAGCCTTTGCTTGCACACTACGCGGAAACGCTGCAGCGATGACGGATATCCTGGAATTTTCTCATCCGAAACTGCCCTACGCCCGACGCGGCTTTCGCTATAATTCATATAAATTCTACTTGGACGACCAGTTCGGCGAACGGGTTCAGCGTATCAGCCTGGAAGGGGGCTTCACCTGCCCGAACCGGGATGGAAGCCGGGGACGGGGCGGCTGCGACTATTGCAGCAACGAAAGCTTCGCACCCCGCTATGCACGCCGGAATGTTCCGCTGACGGATCAGATCGCCGCGGGAAAATCCTTTCTGGAAAAACGCTTCGGTGCGCGGCGCTTTATTGCCTATTTTCAGAGCTACAGCAATACGTATGCGGAGGCCGAATCGCTGCGCAGACTGTATAGCGAAGCCCTGAACGATCCGGAGGTGATCGGCCTGGCAGTGAGTACGAGGGTGGACTGTCTGAACCGGGAAATCCTCGATATGCTCAGCGAATTTGCGCAGCAGGGCTATGTGAATCTGGAGCTGGGCATCGAAAGTGTGTATGATCAGAGCCTGGAGCGGATGAACCGCGGCCACGGCATGGATGAAACCTTCGCGGCCTTTGAGCTGCTGAAATCCTATTCGGGCCTGGATGTAACCGGACACATGATTCTGGGCTATCCCGGCGAGGACAGGAATATGATGATGGCGGCAATCGGCATCCTCAATACCCTGCCGCTGACTTTTCTGAAGCTGCACCATCTTCAGATCATTGCAGGAACCCGCCTGGCCCGGGAATATGAGGCGTCGCCCTTTCCTCTGTTTGACTACGGAGAATACCTGGATTTTGTCGGCGAATATCTGTGCCGGCTGAGGCCGGGACTGATTCTGCAGCGCGTCTTCAGTGAAGCGCCGGGACGTTTTCTCATTGCCCCGGTCTGGAAACGGAATTCCCCGGAAGTGATCATGGATCTGCAGAAAAGTATGGAAGAAAAAGGACAGTACCAGAGCCGCGACTGGAATGAAAAGGCGGAATAAAGGACCTATCACCACAGGAAAGAAATATGAAAAAACTGAACGGAATCTGGGCCACAATTTATTTTAAGGGATTCGCCATCGGCAGTGCCAATGTGATCCCCGGCGTATCGGGTGGCACCATCGCGCTGCTGACCGGAATATTCGAACGGCTGATCAATGACATTAAAAGTTTAAATATTCAGAACCTGACGCTCCTGCTGCGCGGGCGCTTCCGGGACTTTGCGGCGGCCACCGATCTGAGCTTTCTGGCTGTTCTCGCTGCCGGTATTCTGACGGCGGTCATCACCCTCGCCCGGGTTTTTGAATTTCTCTTTGTGAATTATCCCGTCTACATCTGGTCCTATTTTTTCGGCCTTATTCTCGCTTCGGTCTATTTCGTGGGAATAAAAGTGGAACGGCGACGTGTTCACGAAGGCGTGGCTCTGCTGCTGGGCATTGCCGTGGCGCTTGCCATCTCGGTGATGAAGCCCCTGGCCCAGAATACGGGAACCCTGTATCTCATCCTCTGCGGCATTGCCGGTATCTGCTCCATGATTCTGCCCGGACTTTCCGGATCCTTTGTCCTGATCATTCTGGGAAATTATCATCTCATCATGATCGAAGCAGTGAATCATCTTCGTCTGGATGTTCTCATTCCGGTGGCCGTGGGTGCGGTTGCGGGCCTTCTGCTCTTCGCCCGGCTTCTTTCCTGGTTGCTGGCGCGCTATAACAGCCAGACCATTGCCGTACTCAGCGGATTTATTTTCGGTTCACTGGGTATTCTCTGGCCCTGGAAGAGCGCCCTGTATCTGAAGAATGCGGCGGGAGAGCTTATTCTGAAGGGCGGGGAAAAGGTGGTCACATCCTATGTGTGGCAGTGGCCGGATATGGGTTCGGGCCAGACCTGGTTAGCCTTTCTGATCATGCTGATCGGCGTGGTGACCATTGCCGCACTGGAACGGAGCAGCCGGAACGAAGCTCCGAATGCATAACAGATAATTGGAAAGAAAAATGAAATCGGTATATAAAAAACTCAGACAGGAACGGATAGAGGATATTTATTCCGATGTGTATCAGCTTCTGCATACCCGAAGCGGCGCGGAAATTCTCTTCATTCACAATGACGATACGGAGAAGGTATTCAGCATCAGTTTTCGGACGGCTCCGGAAAACAGCGGCGGGATTCCCCATATTCTGGAACATTCGGTTCTCTGCGGATCCCGTAAATTTCCGGTGAAGGAACCTTTTGTGGAACTGCTGAAGGGCAGCATGAAGACCTTTCTCAATGCCTTCACCTTTCCCGACAAGACCATGTATCCCGTGGCCAGCACGAATCTGAAGGATTTCACGAATCTGGTTGATGTGTATCTGGATGCGGTCTTTTATCCGCTGGCCGTGGAGGATGAGGATATTTTTCGTCAGGAAGGCTGGCATTACGAATGGGAAGACGGCAGCGAGCGCCTGAAGATCAGCGGTGTCGTGTACAATGAGATGCTGGGAGCCTTCGGCCAGCCGGAGCAGGTGCTGATGCGGCACATCAAGGAAAGCCTGCTGCCGGACACGCCCTATGCCCATGAATCCGGCGGCCATCCCGACCATATCCGGCGCCTGGAGTATGAGGAGTTCCGGGCTTTTCACAAATCCTGGTATCATCCTTCAAACTCGCGGCTGATCGTCTATGGTGATCTGGATCCGGACACTTTTCTGGACTGGCTCGACGAGAATTACCTGTCCGCCTTTGAAGCGCAGGTAATACCGGATACCATTACCCTGCAGAATCCCGGGAATCTGAAACGGGATCATCGTTTCGAGTATCCTCTGGGAGCCGATCAGGACGAGGAGGGGAAGGCCTACTTCAGCCGGAACTGGATCGTGGACGGTCCTCATGATTCCATGAAGGGATTTGCCCTCGAACTGCTGGGACAGATGCTGCTGGAAACGGAAGCCGCTCCCCTGAGACGCATGCTGATTTCCGAGGGAATTGCCCAGGATGTGTTTTCCAGTCACGATTCGAGCCTGCGTCAGGGACTCTTCAGTATTGTGGCAAAAAACTGCATGGATCGGGATGAGGCCCGGTTTCAGTCCCTGATCATGGACAAACTGCAGGAACTGGCTGATAAGGGAATTGACAGAAATCTGATGCAGTCCGTCATCAACAGCAATGAATTCAGTCTGCGTGAAGCGGATTTCGGCGGCTATCCCAAGGGCCTGATCTATGCCATGAATGTGATGTCCGCCTGGAATCATGACGGAGATCCTTACGAAAAACTGAAGTTCGAGGAAAAACTCAGCTATGTGAAAAGCGGCCTGAGCGGCAGACTTTTCGAGGATCTGATCCGTGAACAGCTTCTGGAAAATACAGCCTGGAATACGGTCACGCTTCAGCCCCGCCGGGGGCTGAGTGAAGCGAAACAGGCGCAGCTGCAGGAGGAACTGGATCAGCTGGCGGCAACCCTGTCCGAAGCTGAAAAGATCTCCATCCGGGACAGACAGCAGGCTCTGCTGCTCAAGCAGCGGACCCCCGATTCTCCGGAGAATACGGCAAAAATTCCCCGGCTGACTCTGGCCGACATTTCACGGGAGGCGCGTCACTTCAGACTGCAGGACTGGAAAAAGGATCTGCCCATTCATGTATTTCCGGTCTTCAGCAACGGGATCTGTTATCTCCGGGCATCCTTCGTTCCGGATGTGGCGACGGCCGAAGACATTCCCTGGTACGCGCTGCTGGCGTCGCTGCTGACGAAACTGGCCACCGACACACGGAGCTATGAAGCTCTGGACAATGATATCTATATTCACAGCGGCGGAATCCATTTTTCCTTCGGCACCCGGTCCGTCTGGTATGATACAGAGGATTTTCATTATACGTTCGGTTTTTACGCCAAGGCGCTGTCGTCCAGCCTGGGACAGCTCCGTGAGCTTCTGGAGGATATTCTGTTCCGGACACGCTTCGATGATGCATCGCGTCTGCAGGAACTGATCAATGAGATGCTGGCAAATATTGAGAGCTCCATTCTGGCCTCCGGCCATGCCTATGCCGAGACACGCAATGCGGCCAGCTTCAGCTCACGGGCCGCAGCCCGGGAAAAGAGTTCGGGCCTGTCCTGGTACCTCTTTCTGCGGGATCTGAAAGAAAATTTTGCCGAACAGCACGGCGGGATCGCGAAAAAGCTGGAAACGCTGTACCGGAATCTCTTTGTCCGTGAACGGGCCGAAGTGTTTCTGACCTGTGATGAACAGGATGCGGACGCGGCTGGTGAGATGATGTCCGGAATTCTCAGCCTCTGCTCTTCCGATGCATCGGAAGCGGCCTGCGTGCATCCTCTGCTGCTGCCGGCCCGGCAGGCCTTTATCCTTCCCGGTGACGTGCAGTATGTGGCCAAGGCCTTTCAGTTCCGCAATCCGCGGGAAAACTATTCCGGATCCATGCAGGTACTGAAGACCCTTCTGTCTCTCGATTATCTGTGGAACCGTATCCGGGTGCAGGGAGGAGCCTACGGCGCCTTCTGTCAGCTGGGACGCAGCGGAAATGTATCCTTCAGCACCTATCGTGATCCGCGGCTCAGGGAAAGCCTGGACGGCATCGACGAAACCGCATACTGGATCGGAAGCCTGGAACCCGGCCCGAAAGATCTGGAACAGGTGATCATCGGAACCCTTTCCCGCTATGACCGCCCGCTGAATCCCTCAGCCATGGGCGCGGAAGCGGCCGGCCGCCATCTGCTCAGCCTGGATGATGCGGATATTGACCGGGAACGGGAGGAAATCCTCAGCACGGACGGGGCCGCGTTGCGGAACTATGCAGATCTGTTCCGGGAAGGCCTGAACACGAACAGCTACACCGTCCTCGGATCGGATGCAAAAATCCGTCAGGATTCGGATCTCTTCAGCGACATTATTTCACTGTTCGGCCGTCAGGACTGAACACACCGCCGATGCAGAGAAGTTGAAAAGTTGAAAAGTTCAGAGGTTCGGGCGTTCGGACGTCAAACACTTCCGAAAGACCGAAAATTCTTAATATGACACAGTTGAAGTGAGTACCGAAACGAAGTGATGCAGGGCCGGAAGCCTCCTGGCGGATTCCCGATCAGTAATGTTTCTTCATATATGATGCAATAAGCGTATAGGCTTTGTCGAGCAGATTTTCATCGGGCAGGTAGACGATGCGGAAATGCTGTTCGCCGGGTTTCTGGCCGAAGCCGCTGCCGTGAACCGTTACCACACCGGTTTCCGCAATGAGACCTTTCACGAAATCCAGGTCATCGTCCTGGATGTGAAGCCGGGGGAAGGCATAGAAGGCCCCGCCGGGGGTCTTGCAGCTGATACCGGGAATGTCATTGAGCATGGCCACGGTCTTGTCACGGCGGACTTTCAGTTTCGCCATCATGGCAGGGATATGATCCTGCGGGCCGTCAAGGGCGGCTTTGATGGAGTACTGCCCCGGATGGGACGCGGAGAGCCGCGAGCGGGCCATTTTATTCACGCCGTCCTTGTAGGCGGTGATGAGTTCGGGTGCGCCGCTGAAAATAACCCAGCCGATGCGGAATCCGGGAACGATATAACTTTTACTCAGTCCGTTGAAGGTCACGACGGGAACATCGTCGCAGAGTGAGCCGATGGAGACGTATTCCGTATTGTCGAAGGTGAGCTTGTCATAGATTTCATCGGACAAGATGACCAGGTTATATTTGCGGGCGAGCTCTATAAGCTCCATAAGGGTTTCTTTCGGATAGACGGCGCCGGTGGGATTATTGGGATTGATGATGACAATGCCCTTGGTCCGGTCGTTGATGCGGCTTTCGATGGCGGCGATATCCAGGTTCCAGTTGTCGTCCTCGTTCAGATAGTAGGGATTGACTTCCGCGCCCAGTTTGCCGATAATGGCCGAATACAGCGGATAGGAGGGAAAGGGGAGCAGGAGATTGTCGCCGGGGTTGAGGAGGCCGGTGATGGCCAGGTCAATGCCTTCGGACGCACCCATGGACACGATGATTTCCTGAATATTCTTTATGCCGCTCCGTTCAGCCTGCCGCCGGATGGCATCCTGGGCTTCGGCGATTCCGTTCGAGGCGGAGTAGCCGTTGTGATTGTCCAGCATGGCCTGATACACCGCTTCGACCATGTGGCGCGGCGGTTCAAACCCGAAAATATTGGGATCTCCAATATTGAGGTAAATCATATCGCGGCCGGTGGCCCTGGTCTTTTCAGCGATGACGACGACTTCGCGGATGGCGTATTCAATGTGTTTGATGCGTTCAGCAGGGCTGACTGGTCTCATGGTCTTTCCTCATTTTTGTTGAGATGAATTTAAGGAATTCGGGAGAGAAAAAGAAACAGGAAGAAGGGGGAAATAAAAAAGGGGGGAGTACAATGACTCCCCCCAAAGAAGCTGCAGCAGGAATCCGGTCAGAGCGTTACGCCGTAATCGGATCCGTACTTTTCCGTGACATACTCGATATCCTTGTCGCCACGACCGGACAGATTGACAAGAATCGTGTAGTCTTTGGGCAGCGAAGGGGCGATTTTAATGGCGTGAGCCACTGCATGTGCGCTTTCCAGCGCGGGAATGATGCCTTCCAGACGGCTGAGTTCGAAAAAGGCGTCGATGGTTTCGCCATCGGAGGCGGTAACATAATTGACGCGTTTAATATCCTTCAGGTAGCTGTGCTGAGGTCCGATGCCGGGATAATCCAGCCCGGAGGCCACAGAATAGACAGCCAGCGGATCACCCTTGTCATCCTGCAGCAGGTAGGATTTGAATCCGTGGAGGACGCCGGGTTTTCCGAGAGTGAGGGTGGCTGCGTGCTGGCCGGGAACATTCAGATCCAGACCTGAGGGTTCCACACCGGTAATCTTTACAGAACTGTCATCGAGAAAGGCGGTGAAGAGTCCCATGGCATTGGAACCGCCGCCAACGCAGGCCATGATCTCATCGGGGAGTTTGCCCGTCATGCTGCGGAACTGTTCCTTTGCCTCGCGTCCGACGATGGACTGAAAATCGCGGACCATCATGGGAAAGGGGTGAGGGCCCACCACGGAGCCGATGGCATAAAACTGCGTGACCGGATCACCCAGGTAGGCCATGAATGCAGCGTCCACCGCATCCTTCAGCGTGCGGGTTCCCTGGGTCACGGTGACTACCTTGGCGCCGAGAATCTTCATACGGATGACATTGGGCTTTTCCTTGATCGTATCGATCTCACCCATGTAAATATCGCATTCCAGGCCCACGAGAGCGGCGGCAGTGGCCAGAGCCACACCATGCTGGCCGGCTCCCGTTTCGGCGATGAGCTTTGTTTTGCCCATTCTTTTGGCAAGCAGCGCTTCACCGAGGCAATGATTGATCTTGTGAGCGCCGGTATGATTCAGGTCTTCGCGCTTGAAATAGATCTGTGCGCCACCGAGCTTTTTGCTCAGATTCTTCGCGTGAAACACGGGAGAGGGCCGTCCCACGTATTTCTGGTACAGATCCATGAGTTCGGCCTTGAACTTCTCGTCGTCCTTGATTTGATTGTATTCTGCCGTGATTTCATCCATGATGGTCTGAAGCTGCGGAGGGATGAAGGAACCGCCGTATTCCCCGAAATATCCGTTTTCATCGGGAAACTGAGTCAGAGACTGTTGGGTCATGATAAATACTCCAATTCTATGTGTTGCTGGTTAAAAATTTATAGCTCAATGATTTTTTATTTTTCAATATCTTTGCACCGCGGGTAATCTTGCAGAGCGAGATGTGGTGGGTGGCAGCGATGGCCCGCTGTGTGCGTCCCTCCTGAATTTCCTGCATGAGCTGCCAGCGTAGCGCCAGGTCCTTCAGTTCCTTTTCCGTGAAAATTTCGCCGAAAAACTTCATCATCTCCTTTTCATCCCGGATGCCTGTGATGATATGTACGAGTTCCTGAAGCATAAATCCCCTCATGCTGTTACTATTGATAGAAACGTAACGCTTTTTCTGCACAATTCCAACTTTTTTTTCAGATTGGTACCGCGATAGGGAATCAGCGGTCGGGCTGACGTATTTTAAGCATGATTCCGTATTTCTGGAAAGGTTATTTTTATCCGAAAACCTGGATTCGACTTACTGAAACCACGTTCTGTAATTGTCTGGAAAATATGTCATTGACCTGACTTAATATCCACGTTCAATAAGGCCGCAAATGCTCCGAATCATTTATTGACACTGAGATGTATTGTAATTTCAGTGTAGATACGCAAGATCTTGCGTATCTACACACAATGCGTATCTACCCATCATGCGTCTCTGCACACCCGTCTCTGCACATGCATGCCAACATGCGGTTCCACATCTGATGTATTTCAATGGGTACATGTTGCAGTGGACTTAGTTTGATCATCCGTTTTACCGTTGATCAGGATGGTTTGAACAAAGGTTCTATGATCACATTAAATCAGAGCCTGGATACCTTTTCGTTCGACAATATCAAGGAGTTTTTTTGAAGCTCCGGCTGGTTTCTTATTTCCCTGTTCCCATTTCTGAACAGTAGAGGGGCTGATATTGAACAGGCTGGCTAAGGCGGCCTGGCTTAATTTATATTTTTTCCGTAATGATACAATTCGTTCAGGAGTATAATCGTGAACCTCCGGAATACATAATTTTTCAATGTTTTTTAATGTGATATCATCAACCAATCCAATTCTATGAAGATCTTTCATCGGATTCAAAATGGAGTCGCTTATCGATCTTTTCATCTTCCCACCTCCTTCAAATACCCGCTGGCGAGGGCTTTATCAATGTCTGTTTCTGAGAAAGAAAGTAATATTTTTGAAGCTTCTCTCAATGCAATAAGTTCTTTGGGCGAAACATTTGACTTTTCATTTTTTGCAAAACCATGGATAAAGATAGCTCTGTCATCAATTTTAAAACATAGGATAGTTCTTCCGCTACTTCTTTTCCCCTGGCCTGAAAATCGAATTCGTTTCTTTATGACATTTCCGCCCAAATCAGCCTCAAATATTCCTTTTCCTACTTCATCTAACGCCTTTTCCAATTCTTCAAGTGATATATTCTGCTTTTTTGCCCACTTGGAGAAATGGTTTGTCATGAGTTTTCTCATGTTTTAATATAGCACTTAGTGATATATTAGGCAAGGATGAGATAACATCTTACTATTTTGTTGATATTTTCTGTCGAAGATTCAATAAAACCCAGAAACCAACTCCCGTGATATCCAGTGATCCGTGAAAATTGCACAGATCATGCAGGCTGCACAGATAAATCCATAAAACCCCTATATGCCGGAGTGATCCAATTGGCGTAAACTCAGGCCTCAGCGAAAGGGAGAGAAGTATGAATTATATTTTATTTTATCAAGGCGGGAGGTAAAAGCCATGCCCATACTCCTGAATGCCCTGAAGAGCCTGCTGGCGGCAGCCTATCTGCCGGCGCTGCTGCTCTATGCCATGTATTTCGAGAAGGGCCGGAAGCGTCAGTGGGAGCAGGGACGTGCCTGGCTGAAAGTGGCCGTGTTTCTGAATTTTCTCTATCTGCTCCTGAAAGGCGCCTATTTCGGGCAGTTTCCCGTGACCCATCCGGCCGAGAGCCTGTCGCTCATCGCCCTGACGGTGGGAGCCGTCTATCTCTATATCGAGTCCATTACGGCCGAAGGCAAGACCGGCGTTTTCTTCAGCGCCTTTGCCGCGATTTTTCAGCTGGCCGCGTCCATGTTCATGCCCATTCAGCCGGTGCGGAATCAGCTGCTCTCCAATCCCCTCTTCGGATTCCATACCCTTATCACGGTGACGGGCCTGTCCGCCCTGAGCATTGCCGCGCTGTACGGCCTGATGTATGTGATGCTGAGCCAGAAGATCCGCCATCATCAATTCGGTAAAATATATGAGAACCTGCCGGCGCTCGAACAGCTGGAAACCATGGGACGAAAAGCCTCCCTGCTGGGACTGGCTTTCCTCGGTACGGGAATCCTGCTGGGGCACATCTGGGCCAAACAGATCCTGGGCGTATTTTTTCCGCTGGATCCCAAAATATTCGTGAGTGATCTGTCCTGGATCGTTTACGTCATCATGTGGATCATTGTCAAATATGCCAATATCCGGGGCCTGCAGCCCGGACGCTGGGCCTTCTGGGGATTCCTGGTCATGGTTGCCGCCATGGCCGTTGCCGGTTTCACAGGAGGCAGTTTTCACGATTTCATCTAAACTATGAAGACCTATGCAGAATAAAATCATTCGTTTTGGTTGGGACCACACAAACAGCACCGTGACGTTCAGGGACCGGATCATGGTATCCCGCGAGTCCCTGTCCTATGTGCTGAAGACCCTGACAGAAAAGCTTCCGGAGATACGGGAGGCTGGTGCGCTGGCCACCTGCAACCGGATGGAATATTACCTGATCGCCGACTCGGCAGATATCGGGTCCATTATGGATTTCATTTACGGCAAACTGCTGAATACGGAACTCAGCCCCGAGGATCCGGATCCCCTCGTGCTGCGGGGAAATGAGGCAGTCGGCCACCTGTTCCGGGTGGCGTCGGGGCTGAAAAGCCTCATGATCGGTGAGGCTCAGATTCTGAGCCAGGTGAAGAGCGCCTACGATCTGCTGCTGGAAAACGGCGATCGGTCTCCCATCCTGAACCGTCTGTTTCAGGAAGCCATCCGGACCGGCAAGCAGGTTCGCGAGGATACGGCTGTGGGCCGGGGCGCCGTCTCCGTTTCCATGGCTGCCGTGGAGATGTCCAAGCATGTATTCAGCGAATTCCATGATAAAAAGGCCGTGCTGCTGGGCGCCGGGGAAACATCCGAACTCGCGGCCCGTCATTTTCTGTCCCTCGGGCTGAGAAATTTTACTATCGTGAACCGGGGTGAAGAACGGGGAAAGGCGCTGGCTGAGCTGACCGACGGTGTGTACCGTCCGCTTGCGGACATAGAGGATGCCCTGACGGATGCGGATATCGTCGTGGCCGCCACCTCTTCAAAAGAGCCGCTGATTTCACTGGAAATGGTGCAGCGGGCATTGAAGAAGGGCCGGAAACGGCTGCTGTATCTGGCGGATATTTCATCGCCCCGCAATATTGATCCGGATGTGGCCGGGCTGCCCTCCGTCTTTCTGGCGGATATGGACAATCTGGATCATATCGTCCGGGAAAATATGAAAAAGCGCGAAGCGGCCGTGGAAGACGGACTGCAGATCTGCGAACAGAATCAGAAGGATTTCGAGGACTGGCTGAATTCCCTCAATGTGGTGCCGACCATCAGCGGCCTGGCAAACTATTTCGACGGGCTTCGGAAGCAGATTCTCGCCGAGTATGAGTTCAAGACCAATGACAAGGAATACGCCCGCATGGATGAACTCTCCC
Organism: Fidelibacterota bacterium; assembly: GCA_046735395.1. Taxonomy (GTDB): domain Bacteria; phylum Fidelibacterota; class Fidelibacteria; order Fidelibacterales; family DSDE01; genus JBJKQR01. Next base: position 13,345 of record JBJKQR010000070.1, read on the forward strand.
GCAAAATCGTGAAGCGTCTGCTGCACAATCCCATCCGCTACCTGCGGGATATGGCCGGAGAGGAAAAACTGGACTATACTCAAATAGATACGATCTGGCAGATATTCAACCTGGAACAGATGCTGGTCAAATACCACGCAGAGAAAGTAGGAAAGAATTAATGGAACGAATCGTGATCGGAACCCGCGCCAGCCGTCTGGCTCTCTGGCAGGCGGAATACATCCGGGACCTGCTGGCTGAAACGGGCAGCGTTAAAAATATTGAAATCCGGAAATTCAGCACCCGGGGTGATGAAAATCTGAAATCACCGCTGCCGGAGATCGGGGACAAGGGGCTTTTTACCAGGGAATTGGAGGACGCGCTCCTGAGCGGTGACATCCACATCGCGGTGCACAGCCTGAAGGACCTGCCTTCCGAACTGCCGGCGGGGCTCATCTATGCGGCCAGTCCGAAACGGGCGGATGCGCGCGATGCCTTTGTATCCCTCAAATGGAAAGCCCTGGCCGAGGTGCCGGAAAATGGCATCATAGCGACAGGCAGTGTACGCCGTCAGGCTCAGCTTCTGGGCGGACATCCGGAATTCAGCTTTCGCGGGCTTCGCGGGAATATCGAGACGCGGCTGCGGAAACTGAAGGAAAATGGCTATGACGGAATCATCATGGCCACGGCAGCTCTCCATCGCCTGGAAATGCAAGACGTGATTACGGAATCCCTTGATCCGGAGGTCTTTGTGCCGTCGGTGGGGCAGGGTGCTGTCGCGGTGGAATGCCTGGAAGACAGTCAGGATATCCTGGATATTCTGGAAACTATCAATGATCCGGATACACGAAGCTGCTGTATGGCGGAACGGGCCTTCATGAAACAGCTCGAGGGCGGATGCTCGGTTGCTCTCGGCGCCCATGCCGTCTTCACATCGGAAGGACGGCTGCTGCTGCGCGGATTCGTCGCCTCACGTGACGGGAAAAACTCATTGAATGACACCCTCAGCGGCGATGCGGAAAACCCGGTGAAGCTGGGTGAGGATCTGGCTGCCGCCTTCCTGAACCGCGGTGCCCGGGAGATTCTCAGAAACTGATATGATACTCTACGTCTGCGGACAGGATATACCTCAGGCCCTGACTGACTTTTCAGATGAAATTCAGTTTTATCAGGTTCTGCATATTGCGTATCTGCAGGTAGCGGAGGAAATTATACAAAAAGCAGTAATGGACAGCGATACGGTGGGTTTTACCAGCCGCCACGGCGTGGAAGGCCTGGCCCGAAGCTGCAGCAATATTGAAGATATTAAGACCCGCCTGGCGGAGAAGACAATATACTGCAGCGGCAAACGTACGGCATCGGTATTGGAACGTGAATTCGCAGTGACTGCCCGGGTGCCCGATCGAAATGATTCACAGGGAATCTGCGGGGAAATGATTCGCAATGGCGCTTCCAAGAGTGTCCTTCATATAACGTCCGCCGAGCCTCTGTCTGTCCTTTCCGACTGCTGCAGGACAGCCTCCATCGCCTACCGGGCCATTTCCGTATACGAAACGGCCATCCTGCCGAACGATGCATTCCGGAAGGAATTCGGCAATGGGGAGACGGACCTGATCTGCATCGGCTCTCCGTCCAGCGCCGACGGCATGCTGCTGAGCCTGGGCAAATCCGATTTCCGTGATATCCGCGGGCGTTTTGTCTGCCTGGGACACAGCAGTGCGGAGCATCTCCGCGAACTCGGCGCAGCAGACATTCACATATCGACACCGGCCGGACTGGCTGGTGATATTCAGACACTAATGAAAGGAAAGATTTGAAATATGACTGACAGAGAACGTTTCCTGGCCGCCTGCCGGCAGAAAAATACGGGACGCCCTCCGCTGTGGATCATGCGTCAGGCAGGCCGCTACCTGCCCGAATACCGGAAACTGAAGGAACAGTACAGTTTTCTGGAAATGGTGAAAACGCCGGAACTGGCCACGACCGTGACGCTTCAGCCCCTGAAACGTTTCGAACTCGATGCGGCCATTCTGTTTTCTGATATTCTCACAGTGCCGGAAGCGCTGGGTTTTCCCTACAGCTTCGTGGAAAGCGGTGGCATCCGCATGAAGACGGTGGTCAGGGATGAGGCGGATGTGAAAGCCTTTCAGACCGGGGCGGTCGCTGAACGGCTGAGCTATATTCCCGATGCGCTGAAACTGATCCGCCGTGAACTGGGTGACAAAAAGGCGCTCCTGGGTTTCGTCGGCTCTCCCTGGACTCTGGCCACCTACCTGGTGGAAGGCGGCAGTTCAAAGAATTTCACTCAGGCAAAACAGATGCTGTACAGCAATCCGAAACTCTTTCACAGCATGATGGACAAAATCACCGAAGCGGTGAGTATCTCTCTGGATCTGCAGATTGAAGCGGGCGTGGATGCGGTACAGATCTTCGACAGCTGGGGAGGCGTGCTCACACCGGACACCTTTCCCGTGGCCTCCGGAATTTATATGAAGAAAATCGTGGATAAGGTGGCGGGCAGAGTGCCTGTCATTGTTTTTTCGAAAGGTTCGCATACCTGGCTGAATGATCTGAAGAATACGGGTGCGGATGTCCTGGGATTTGACTGGACGGTAAATCTCTCCAATATGGCCCGGCTGCTGAATGGGACCACCGCAGTTCAGGGTAATCTGGATCCGGCGCTGATGAATCTGGATCCGGATATTGTGACACGGCAGGCGCAGAATCTGTTGAATTCCATGAAAACCTATCCCGGCTTCATCTTCAATCTGGGACACGGTATTCTGCCGACAGCCCGTCTGGAATCCGTTGAAGCATTGGTAGACACGGTGAGAAACTTTTCTTCAGAAAGGAATAGCAAATGATACCCGACAGTGATCTGATAAAAAAATACAGTGTATCCGGGCCCCGTTACACATCCTATCCCACGGCGCCCCATTTCCGCAGCGATCTGCCGGAAGCGGAGGTTTCAGCGGCCATGGACAGGGAACTCAAACGGGCAGACCGGAATCTCTCTCTTTATACGCATATTCCCTTCTGTGATACGCTCTGTTATTTCTGCGGCTGTACCACCATCGTCACGCGGAATCCTGAAAAACCCGTTTCATATTTAGAGGTTCTGGATAAGGAAGTCGAGCTTTACAGCTCCCGGATCGAGCCGGGGCGCAAAGTGGAACAGATGCATTTCGGAGGCGGAACGCCCACACATCTGAGCCCGGCTCAGCTCGATCATCTGGGCGAAACGCTCCACTCTCATTTCCGGTTCAGCGATGATGCGGAAATCGGCTGTGAAATTGATCCGAGGGAACTGACGGAAGCGCATGTGAAAGCACTGCGGAATCTGGGTACAAACCGCGTCAGCCTGGGTGTGCAGGATTTTAATGAAAAGGTACAGAAAGCTGTAAACCGCATTCAGAGCGAGGAACTGATCACCGAGGTGTCAGCGTGGATACGGAATGCCGGTATTACATCATTGAATATGGATCTGATTTACGGGCTTCCGCATCAGAATCAGGAAACGTTTCTCGTTACCCTCGAAAAGGTGATGGCTTTCCGGCCCGATCGTCTCGCGGTCTTCAATTATGCTCATGTTCCGTGGATCAAGCCGCATCAGAAGCTGATTCATGCTGAAGATCTGCCGTCGCCTGAGGAAAAGATCGCCATGCTGCAGATGATGACCCGTTTTCTGGAGGAAAACGGCTATGTCTATATCGGCATGGATCATTTTGCCCGAAAGGATGATGAACTGACACTGGCGCAGAAGAACGGCACCCTGCAGCGGAATTTTCAGGGATACAGCACGCGGGCCGGCCTGGACATCGTTGCCTTCGGGATGAGCGGAATCTCCCAGTATGACAATCTCTACATTCAGAATCACAAGGATCTGGATGTGTACGGCCGGATGGTGGACGAGGGAAAATTTCCCATTGAAAAAGCTTATATCATGACGGATGAGGATATGGTCCGGCGTTCCGTCATCAGTGACCTCATGTGTAATCTGAAACTGGATCTGGACGTCTTCGGCAAGCAGCACGGCATTGATGCTCCGGCACATTTCTCCGATGCGCTGAACCGGCTTGATTCCTTTTATGATGAAGGGCTGGCGGAGCGGACGGGAAATGTACTGACGATTACGGACAAGGGACGTTTTTTCATCCGGAATATCGCCATGCTCTTCGATGCCTATCTGCCGACGGATGACAGCAAATATTCAAAGACGGTGTAAAAGGCAATGACAAAAGCCGTAGTTCTCATCAATCTCGGCGGCCCTGAATCGGCTGAGGAAGTCCGCCCCTTTCTGAAACGTCTGTTTTCGGACCGGGATATATTTTCATTTCCCGGTGGACAGGCGGGAAGCCGTCTGTTTTCCTCGCTGATCAGCCGGCTGCGGGCACCCATTGCCCGGAAGCATTACGCCCACATCGGCGGGGCATCACCCATACGGAAAAATACGGAAGCACAGGCTGAGGCACTTCAGGCCGAATTGGGCCTGGAATACCGGGTGATGGCTGTGCAGCGTTACAGCAATCCTGATATTGCCCAGGCCATCCGGGATCTGAAGGCGGAGGGAGTAAAAAAGGTCCTTCTTCTGCCGCTCTTTCCCCAGTACAGCACCACGACGACGCTGTCCGTTTTCAATGAATGGGAACGGCTGGGCGGGAACCGGGATTTCGAAACGGTTAAAATTTCCCGCTTTTATGAGAATGAGGATTATCTGCAGAGCTGTGCGGACCGCATTTCTGAGGCGGCCGTATCTTTTGAGGAAAGACCCTGCATCTTGTTTTCCGCGCACGGCCTGCCCATTTCGAGAGTGAAAAGCGGCGATCCCTATCCGGAAGAAGTGGAAGCTACGGTGCGGGGCATTATGGAAAAACTCGGACAGGGTTACGCACACGGCCTCTGCTACCAGTCGAAGGTGGGGCCTGTGGAATGGCTGGGGCCGTCCATACAGGAGAGCCTGACCGCTCTCGTGGCGGAGGGAAAAACGGATGTGCTGGTCTTTCCGGTCAGCTTCGTGTCCGAGCATCTGGAAACCTTGTATGAACTTGATATAGAGCACCGGGAATTTGCGGAGAATGCAGGGATCCGGCGCTATGAACGGGCCGGGACGCCGGGGACGGCAGCCCGATTTATTCAGGGACTGAAAACTGTGATAACGGAGAACGATCATGAGTGATGCAATGCCTACGGTTCTGGTAGTTGGAGCGGGGCCGGCCGGCCTGACTGCGGCCTATCGCCTCAAACAGTATGGATACGACGTGAAGGTTTTCGAAAAAAACAGCGAACCCGGCGGAGCCATGCGCACCATCCGGGCCAATGGTTTTCTGCATGAAACGGGGCCGAATACGATCATGGAAACCTCTCCCAGAGTGACGGAACTGGTGAGCGACCTGGGACTGGACGGGGAAAAAGTATATGCCGATGACAGTTCGGGTATCCGTTATGTGGTGAAAAACCGCGTCATGCAGGCTCTGCCGACGGGGCCGAAGGATTTTCTCACCTCACCGCTCTTCAGTAAGAAGACATTGATCGATCTGATTAAGGAAATTTTCAAACCCGCCTGGGATAATCGCTACGAAGAGAATCTGGAGCAGTTTGTGCTGCGGCGCCTGAACCATGAATTTCTGGATTATGCCATCAATCCCTTTGTCGCCGGTGTGTTTGCGGGATCCCCGGACCGGGTTTCCGTCAAGCACGGATTCGGGAAGCTTTATCAGTTGGAACAGGAATACGGCTCCATGATCAAGGGCCAGATACTGGGAGCGAAAAAGCGGAAGAAAAACAAGGAAAAATCCAAGCAGACGGCGAAGATGTTCAGCTTTCGCAACGGGCTGGCGGCCCTGATTGAGGCGCTGGTCAGGCAGCTGGATACGGCACCGGAATACGGACGGGAAATCCGTAAAATTCAGAAGGACGGGGACGGCCGTTACCATATCACTGATCAGGACGGACATCAGCACACCGGGGACGGGCTCCTGTATTGCGGGACAGCCCACTCTCTGGCGGGAATTGACGTGGAGGGCATTCCTGAGAAGGCTTTTGTTCCCCTGGAAAAGATTGTTCATCCGGCGGTGACCGTACTGACGCTGGGATTTCGCCGTGAGGATATCGGCCATTCTCTGAAGGGATTCGGCGTCCTGATTCCCGAAGTGGAAAAATTCAATATACTGGGCGCTCTGTTCAATTCCACACTGTTTCCCGGCCGGGCGCCGGAAGATACAGTCCTGCTCACTCTGTTCATCGGCGGGATGCGTCAGCCGGAGAAGGCGGTGCTGGCAGATGATGAACTTGTGAAAATGAGTCTTGAGGACCTGAATACGCTCGTTGAAGTGAAAGGCGACCCGGTGTACACACATATTATGCGCTGGGATAAGGCCATTCCTCAGTATGAAGTGGGCTATGGCGCGAATAAGGAACTTCTCACCGCACTTGAGGCTGAGAATCCGGGGCTGTGGTTTGCGGGAAATTACCGAAACGGGATTTCGGCAGCGGATACGATTGTCAATGCCACGGAAACGGCAGAAAAGATTCATGACTTTTTCAGCAAAGGAGGCCAGAATGCCTGAAAGACCACGCCGGCTGCGCCGCGGAGCTGTTATCCGCGGAATGATGCAGGAAACTCACCTGCACCCACAGGATTTCATCATGCCGGTTTTTGTGAAGGCCGGAAGCAATTCCGTCACGGATATTGCCAGTATGCCGGGTATCCGCCAGTGGACCCTGGATCGGGTGGGTGAAGAAATATCCCGCATTCAGGACGCCGGGATCAGCCAGGTCATCCTCTTCGGGATTCCGGAGAGCAAGGACGCCTGCGGCAGTGATGCCATTTCGGATGAAGGAATTATTCAGAAGGCTGTGCGGACCATCAAAAAGAACTTCCCGGACATGTACGTCATAACGGATGTGTGTATGTGCGAATATACGGATCACGGGCACTGCGGCATCCTGGAAGACGGGGATGTGAATAATGAAAAGACTCTGCCGTATCTGGGACAGCAGGCGGTGACGCACGCCCGGGCCGGTGCGGATATGGTGGCACCCTCGGGTATGATGGATGGAATGGTGGGAGCCATCCGCGGCGCTCTGGACGAGGCAGGGTTCAGTGAAATTCCCATTATGAGCTACAGTGTAAAATATGCCTCCGCCTACTACGGTCCCTTTCGGGATGCGGCGGAAAGCGCACCCAAGTCCGGCGACCGGAAAAGTTACCAGATGCAGCCGGCCAATGCCCGGGAAGGGCTGAGAGAAGCCCGTCTCGATGTGGACGAAGGTGCGGACATGCTTATGGTCAAGCCGGCGCTGGCCTATCTGGACATGATTTACCGGCTGAAGGAACGCTTTGACCTGCCTGTTGCCTGCTATAATGTGAGCGGGGAATACAGCATGATCAAGGCTGCTGCCGAAAAGGGCTGGATCGATGAAAAGGCTGTGATGATGGAAACCCTTCTGTCCATGAAACGGGCCGGTGCAGATGTGATTATCACTTATTTTGCCGTGGATGCGGCGCTGCTGCTCAGGGCGAAATACTAAAAATTATACAGGATATGCAATGAAACGAACGGAATCTGAAAAATTATTTGAACGAGCGGGAAAATCCATACCGGGAGGCGTGAATTCTCCCGTGAGAGCCTTTCGGTCTGTGGGCATGAAACCGCCCTTTATCCGGAGAGCGGAAGGCGCCTGGCTTTTTGACGAAGATGGGAATAAATATGTCGATTTTATCGGCAGCTGGGGCCCCATGATACTGGGGCACGGACATCCGGAAGTTCTGGATGCAGTCCGGGCCAAGCTGGCTGACGGAACCAGCTACGGAGCTCCGACACGCGCGGAGATTGAGCTGGCCGAAATGATCATTGACCGGGTCCCGTCTGCAGAGATGGTCCGGCTGGTGAACAGCGGAACGGAAGCGACCATGAGCGCTGTCCGGGTTGCCCGTGCCGTCACGAAGCGCGACAAGATCGTTAAATTTGAAGGCTGTTATCACGGCCATGCAGACGGTTTTCTGGTCGCAGCCGGATCGGGAGCTCTGACCCTGGGCCAGCCCGATTCACCCGGTGTGACGAAAGCGGCTGCCGCGGATACGCTGCAGGCCCGTTTCAATGATATTGAAAGTGTGGAGACGCTGTTCAGACAATCCGGGGACCAGATCGCCTGTGTCATCGTGGAACCGGTAAACGGCAACACAGGGACCATTCCGCCGCAGGACGGCTTTCTGGAAGAACTTCGGGACCTCTGTCATCGTCATGGCGCCCTCTTTATTCTGGACGAAGTGATGACCGGGTTCCGGGTCGCGCGCGGCGGCGCCAATGAACTCTATACGATTGACGCGGATCTCCTGACCTTCGGAAAAATTATCGGCGGCGGATTTCCCATCGGCGCCTATGCCGGCAAGGCCGAATATATGTCGCAGGTTGCTCCGGCCGGCCCGGTGTATCAGGCGGGAACGCTGTCCGGAAATCCCATTGCCGTGACGGCGGGTATCGAAACCCTCAAACGCCTGACACCGGAATTTTACCAGAATCTGGACGCGCTGTCACAGTCTCTGGAAAAGGGTATCCGGGATATCATGGCTTCAACGTCCATTCCTCTGACTTTCAACCGTGTCGGCTCCATGTTCACGCTCTTTTTCAACGCCGGCCCCATCCGCAATACGACGGATGTGCAGAAATCCGATTTCGACCGCTTCAAGGCTATTTTCCGCTTCCTGCTGGACCGGGGATTTTATCTGCCGCCCAGTCAGTATGAAGCCGCTTTTCTGTCGGCCGCGCATACACCGGACATGGTGAAAGATTTTCTGACGGCTCTGTCCGGGGCCCTGGCTGCGCTGGACTGATATAAGAATTTTTTAAAATGGTTGGATTGTTTGCGGGTTGGCTGGTAGGCGGGCGGCGTGTTGATGCGTTGACGCGGTCATGCGAAGGAAGGTTTAGGTCAAGGTTGAGGCTGAGAAAGCAAAACACGGTCCTGCTATGAAAAACGGGGCTACTCGTTACTGCTAATGCGTAGACGGGTAAATGAGTAGATGAGTATATGTGGAAGAAACGAGAAATTGCCCTGCTTTAAAAGCAGGCGATCCCGGTAATATCAACTTATAATCTTGTAGGGCTGTTTCAGGAGCCGGATATCGGCGACGCAAGCTTCCAACTTCCGGCTTCCAACTTCTTTCAACCGCGTCGTAGTTGAGCATGGCGAAACGAAGACGGGCTACTCGTTACTGCATTGCGGATCAAGCCCGCAATGACAGAGGGGTGACTGCTGGTTGGGTATGTGGTGTCAGAGTGCGGATCAAGCCGGCAATAACCGTCTGCAATGACAGTGGGGCAATCATGACAACCTGTTTTGCCGCACATTTTTTCGCAAAATCGAGGTGCGCGGGAATAAATCCGGGAACATTTCTGTGATTTAATAGTAAATTTTCCCGGTTAAAATCGAAAGGAAACGGGAGATGAATCCATGATACGCGTTGACAATCTAACCAAAGACTATGGCGACTTCCGGGCCGTGAACGGAATTTCATTTGATGTGAAAGACGGTGAAATTCTGGGTTTTCTCGGTCCGAACGGCGCAGGAAAATCCACTACCCTGAAGGTGATGACCTCCTATCTGGCCCCCACATCCGGGAATGTTTTCGTGAACGACCTGAATGTGCTGGACAATTCCATGGAAGTCAGGGATCAGATCGGTTATCTGCCGGAGCTGAATCCGCTCTATCAGGAAATGAATGTCTATGACTTCCTGAAATTCATCGGGGAAGCCCGAAACATCACGGACAAAAAATTTCGCAGCCGGCTGGCCGAAGTCATTGACCTTTGCGGCCTGAAGGGTGTGGTTCACAAGGATATCCGTGAACTGTCCAAAGGCTACAAGCAGCGGGTGGGTCTGGCTCAGGCCATTTTTCATGATCCGTCCATTCTCATTCTCGATGAACCGACGACCGGACTGGATCCGAACCAGATCGTGGAAATCCGCCAGCTGATCCGGAATCTGGGCAAGGCAAAGACCGTCATCATTTCCTCGCATATTCTGCAGGAAATACAGGCGACGGCTCATCGCATGATCATCATCAACAAGGGGGATATCGTTGCCAACGGTACCATTGAGGAACTGATGGCTGATTTCAAGGGACGGACCCGCATCAACCTGGAAATTCTCAATGCCGGGGAAGATTCGGTTCGCGGTATACAGAATCTGAGTCCATCCCTGAAAATGACGGAAATTGATGTCCGGAAGGGCGGAAGCATTCAGACCGCCCTGGAATTTCCCAATACTGAAGATTTCCGGCAGCAGATTTTCGAATATGCCGTCAGGGAAAAATGGGTTCTCCTGGAAATGAGCCGGCATAAGGCCAGCCTGGAGGATGTCTTCAGAAATCTCACCGTGGAGGGAGGATCTGCAAATGCATAATATGATGAAAATTTACCGGCGCGAACTGGCCAATTACTTCTCTTCGCCGGTTGCCTATATTACACTGATCGTTTTCCTCCTGATCGGGGGATGGTTCTTTACGTCCACGTTCTTTCTCATCGGAGAATCGGACCTGAGAACTCTGTTCAACCTGGTACCCATCGTTTATCTCTTCTTCATACCGGCCATCACCATGAGTCTCATTGCCCGGGAACGGAGTGAAAACACGATGGAACTGCTGACCACCCTGCCGGTGACGGATGCCGATATTGTCTTCGGGAAATTCCTGGCAGCCATGACCCTGATCGCAACGGGCCTGGGCTTCACGCTGGTTCACCTGATTACCCTGTTCTTCATCGGGAATCATCTGGATCTGGGTGCACTGATCTCCGGCTATATAGGCCTGCTGCTCGCCGGTGGCGTTTATGCCGCAGCCGGAACCTTCGGATCCTCGGTGACGAACAACCAGATCACCGCCTTCATTATCTCCTTCCTCATCATTTTTCTCTTCTTCATCCTGGATAAATTTCTCATGTTCGTCCCGGCCTTCATGACGACCTTCCTGCAGTATATCAGCATGGATTATCACCTGAGCAATATCAGCCGGGGCGTCATCGACAGCAGAAACCTCATCTACTTCTTCTCCGCCATCGCCTTTTTTCTGCTCCTCAGCACGCGAATCCTTGAAATGAGAAAGTGGAGGTGAGACATGCCCGGAATTACCAATAAAAAACAATTTATTACCTATGTTCTCATCCTGGCGGCTATTGTGGTCATGGTCAATATCGTGAGCAGAAGCCTCTTTTTCCGCCTGGATTTCACCGATAACAAGATGTATTCCCTGTCCCGGTCGAGCAAGGACGTGATCGGAAAACTGGACGACCGGATGGTGGCCAAGGTCTATTTTTCGAAGGATCTGCCCGGACAGGTGGCCAATGCACGGCGCTATCTGCAGGATATGCTGGAGGAATACGAAGCCTATTCCAACGGGAATTTCCATTTCGAATTCATTTCACCCGATGACAACGAATCTGCACAGAATGATGCCCGTGGCTACGGAATTCCGCCCGTACAGATGCAGGTGGTGGAGAACGACAAGCTGGAAATCAAGAATATCTACATGGGCCTGGTTCTGCTCTATAACGACAAAAAGGAAACCATTCCCATGGTACAGGCTGAAACCGGCCTGGAATATGATCTGACCATGGCCATCAAGAAGATCACGAGCAGCAGCACAAACAGTATCGCCATCGCGAACGGCAGCGGCAAGGATGTATCCACCCAGAAACTCGCGGAAGTTCTGCGCAAGACCTACAAGGTCAGCAACCTGAATGTGGATAAAGCCATTCCTGTTGACAATAAAGTCCTGCTGCTGAACGGGTTCCGGGACAGCCTGAGCGAAGATGAACTGTATAATCTGGACCAGTACATCATGGCCGGCGGCAGGGTGATGATCTCCCAGGCACGTCAGGACGCGAATCTGCAGCAGGGATATGCCTCGGATATTCACAGCAATATCTTCGATTTTCTGGCCCATTACGGAATCAGCATCGGCAAGGACATGATCATGGATCAGAGCTGCGGACAGATTCAGATTCAGCAGAATCAGGGATTTTTCCGCATGGTGAATGCCGTGGATTATCCGGTGTTTCCGATGATCACGAATTTCAACAAGGATGCGCTCATCGTCAATGGCCTCGAATCTGCACGGCTTTTCTTTCCCAATGAGATCCTGCCGTCGGACAGCCTGGCATCCATGACCTGGCTGATGAAAACCAGTGACCATACAGGTGAACTCACCGGGCCCTACTACAATATTTATCCCCTGAAAAATCCGGCAATGAAGAATTTCAACCGGAAGGGGGCTGTGGTGGCAGCCGAGTTCAGCGGTTCCTATGACAGTTATTTCAAGACTAATCCCAAATATAACAGCAAGGCGGATTTCCGCTCCCATGTAGCCGATGCGAATATTATCGTTATCGGTGACCTGGAATTCTTCAATGACAACCGGGCCGGAGGGGTGCCGGAAAATGTGGAATTCATTCAGAACGGAATCGACTATCTGAGCGGCGACGCGGAGCTGGTATCCATCCGCTCCCGCGGTGTGACGACCCGGCCGCTGGATCAGGTCACGGACGGACAGAAGCAGTTCTGGAAATGGACGAATATCCTGCTGCCGGCGCTGCTGGTCATCCTCATGGGACTGTACCGGATGAAACACGATCGCGACAGACGGAAAATGCTGGAGGAAATGTATGGATAAGAAAATCTGGACCCGATATATCGTACTGCTGGCCGTATCAGCGCTTCTCGTGGTCTTTGTCACCCTGAGAAACCGGGGCTATAACGAAAAGACCAGTGACCTGGTAACGGTGAAGACCGAGGCGGTAACCGCCTTTGAAGTGACGAAAAATCCTTCGACAAGCTCAGGACAAGCCAAAAGCCTGCGAATCGAAAAAGCGGACAGTCTGTGGGTATTTGCCGCACCCGATACGGGCACTGTGGGCCAGCAGAAGGTGGACCGCTTCTTCAAGGCTCTGGACGGACAGAAGAACGGATTTGTCACCGACAAGGCTGAGAAATACGGACATTTCAATGTGGATTCCACCGCTGTTCATGTGAAACTCTATAGCGGCGATGCAGTCGGAACGGAATTCTACATAGGCCGTTCGGGGGCGAGCTACAGCTCCGATTATATCCGGTATCCTGCTGATCCGAAGGTCTACATGACTTCCGGAAAGGTATTGAATACAGTCAGTGAAAACGCAGCATTCTGGAGATAAATTCCAGCGAAGCCGTTCCGTCGTGAACGGTTTCCGGAGCTGAATTCATGGCCGCAATTCTGAATCTGATTCCGTGGCTGGGAATTCATGCGCTGCAGAGTATCAGGGCCGGCGAGATCCCTCTCCATCTGCCGGCCTTTTTCCTGTATCTGTCACTTCATTTTATAATACTTTATCATCTGAATCGGGGTCTGGCCATTCCTCTGATCCTCTATTCGCCGGATCAGACCATGATCCGGAGCGGACTCTATTACCGCAATTCCATATGGGCCGGCCTGGCTTCCCTCTCACTTCTGTCCCTGATGAACGATGCTCTGATCCTCCTCTATCCCGATTCAGCCCTCCGGACAGACCGGATTATCCTGCTGTGGATCTTCACGGGGCTGTACACGCTTTTTGCCATCCTGTACAATGCCTGGAAATATTCGGAATCCGAGGCGTCCACCTTTCCCGGCGGCCTGCAGGCCATTCTGAATCCGACGCGTCTCTTTACCAGCGTGACGATCGCGAACCTGTGCCTGCTGTTCGGAATCCTGAACCGGAAGCTGGGGCAGGGAGGAAGCCTGAGCATCTCACCGCAGCTGCTGACGGACAGCCTGAATTTCGTGATCAGCTATTTTGCCCCGAAATTATTCTTCTGGTTCGTACTGGCTTTCGCCGGAACCCTCATCATGCTGAGCCGGATCTTTCGAATGGATGCAGATATACGGACGACCCGACGGATCCTGGCATTCTATCTGGAGGCTTCGGCGCTGTTTCTGGTCTACAATTCGCTCATTTCAGCCCAGCAGCTGGTGGCGACGCGATCCACACTGTTCATGCTCTTTGCCTCCGATAGTCTGTTTTTGATTCTGGTATCTCTGCTGGCCCGGCTGCTGTCCGGACGGAGTGACGCAGCTGAGTCATTGAAGGACGCGGAGGACATCCATTTCAATGATGAGCGGATGCATGCGCGTATTGTTTATGTCGCCGCCACGATCATCCTTGCCGCTGCGCTATATATGGCGGCCGGCCTGGCTGCGGCCCTTCTGCTTGCTGTCGTTCTGATCCTGCCGCTCCTTGCCCGCAAAAGGGCATCCTGACCCGAAAAAAACATTGATTTTAATAAATAAACCCGCTATTCTTACAGGCTTTTTGAAACAAGGTGACGTACCCAAGTGGTCTAAGGGGGAGGTCTGCAAAACCTTTATTCGCCGGTTCGAATCCGGCCGTCACCTCTCGATATTTGAAATACAGACGTGAGTGCCTCTGCCGGCATCACAGATACGACACATACTTCATCACAGATCTTTGATATTTCCACCCTGCCGAAGTGGCGGAATTGGCAGACGCAAGGGACTTAAAATCCCTCGACTTTCGAGTCGTACCGGTTCGATTCCGGTCTTCGGTACACGTTAAAGTCCTTGTAACTCAGTAGGTTACGAGGACTTTTCTTTTTGTGGACGATTTTAGGAAATGTATCCAATGGGTCAAAAAAGGACATTCAGGGACAGAGTTCTGCAGAATTTAGGCGGATTTTTTTCTCAAGTTATGTATCCAACCTTTATTCATGCGGATCAAAAATTCTCTCAAAGTATGCGAGAAATGTATCCAAAACACAGCCAATGAAATGTATCGAAAAAGTTCTGGGAATAAAAAAAGCCGACAGCAAATTCTTTTTTTAGATATGAGATATACTATCGTGGTGGATACCATGCTGGTGTTTCATACAGCCCGGCAAATGGGACCAGAACAATTTTCAATAAGAGTGGAAGTGCGTTTGATTTATCAGGATTTAATGAACCGTATACATGTAAATTTGTTATCGATGATGATGGTGGAGTTGTTTCAGTTTACGGAGCGCTAAGAGGAGATCCACCGGTTTTGCTTGGAACCATTGGGTTAGATATTAAAATTGCAAGTGTCAATCAAATCAGAATTTTAGTATCTGAGGGCCATTTTCATTTTGACAATATATCGGTGAGTACAACTGCAACTGAACCGTATGCTTATAAGGATGATTTTTCCGATGGTCTTTATGGCCAATATCTGACATATTGGTACAATACAAATGATGAAAGGATCATGCAGGCTGATCCTACCGAATATACCAGCTATATTACAGCAGGAGGCCAGACGCTAGCTGAATATGATGGTGCAGGAAGATTGAAATATAATTAGTCGTCCTCCTAATACTCTATCTTTATCTACAATAATTTTACTACATCTTAATTATCATCACTTTTGTAGATCCATTCTAGATATGGTTCATATTTTTTTTTATTATCTTCATTCCAACGAAGACTTTTTCGATTTTTATCCTTATATAGTCGATCCTTATAAAGTACTCACCATCACAGGATGATTCCCAAAGGATTTCAAAAGCACATCCCTCAATATTGATTTTAAAGAGTATTTCCAGCTAGCAAGAAAATAGAATAAAAAATC
>JBJKQR010000071.1:0-5555 GCA_046735395.1 Fidelibacterota bacterium
TGATATTCAAGGGGACCGAGTCCCGCTCCGCACTCCGGATCGTGGACGAGATCGAAGCCTACGGCGGCAGTCTGAATGCCTATACATCCAAGGAAAGCACCTGCATTTACGCCCGGGTGCTCCATGATCAGACCGATAAGGTTCTGGAAATTATCTCCGATCTGATCCGCAATTCCCTGATCCGTACCGAAGATATCCGGCTGGAAAAATCGGTAGTGCTGGAGGAACTCAATGAGACCGAGGATACGGCCTCTGAATTCAGCCAGGATGAATTTGTCAGACGAATGTTTCCCGATCATCCTCTCGGCCGGAATATTCTCGGAACGAGAGGCAGTATCCGGTCTTTTTCAGCCAGGAAGGTTCGCGCCTTCATGGCAGAGCATTACGGAGCCGACAGGCTGGTGATCGCAGCAGCCGGTTATGTGGATCATGAGCGTTTTCGTGAAGCGGTCAATACACATTTTTCCATGCTGGAACGATCATCTGCGAAACGGTCTGTGACCTTTCCTGACGCACCTGCATCGAAAAGCTGGCGCATTAAACGGCCGGGAAACCAGACCCATCTTCTCACCGGGCGTCAGTCCTGGTCATACCATTTCAGTGAGCGGATGCAGTATATGCTGCTGAATGCCTCACTGACGGCCGGAATGTCCAGCCGCCTGTTTCAGAATATCCGGGAAAAGTATGGATACGCCTACAATATTTACAGCTTCGTGGACATGTTTGCGGAGACCGGGCTGTTCGGGGTTTATGCCGGAACGGATGCCGAGAATACGGAACATGTCCTGGATCTGATCTGGAAGGAATTCGATGACATCCGCAGAAATGGCCTGCAGGACAGTGAATTCCGGCGTGTAAAGAAACAGTATGAAGGGAATCTGCTGATGGGTGCCGAATCCATGTATAACCGCATGGAACGCATGGCCCGCAACGAACTGCAGTTTCAGCGCTTCATTCCCTATTCCGAATCACTACAGAAAATCAGCACCATCCGCAATGATGAACTGACCGTATTGGCTGAAGAACTCTTTACCCGTGATTCGTTTCATAATTTTTATCTTCTGCCCTCGTAAGACACAGTATTTAAATAATTTCGATTGTATCGGTACTGAGTTCCTGAACGATTCAATTGGATCAGAGTCTGCGTCTCCTGTTCAGAAATTGCACTGGTAAATGGCGGGACTTTTTGATAAACTACTTTTCAATTGACTAGGCAGAGGTTAAGCATGCCCGAAATCGGAGCGTAAGATGAGAATTGTCATTGTTGGTGCGGGCCTGGTGGGGGCAACGCTTGCGAGACACCTGGTTCGTGCCGGGTATGATGTATCAATTATTGACCAGGAAGCCTCGGCGCTGAATGATCTTGCGGAAACGCTGGATATTCTGACAGTACAGGGAAATGGTGTGAGCCCCTCTGTTCTCGATCGGGCGGGTATCGGTGACGCGGATCTGCTGATTGCTGCCACACCGTCGGATGAATTGAATATCGTTGTCTGTTCCATCGGGCAGATCAAGGGCGTTTCCAAGCGCTTTGCCCGGATCCGCAATGATGAACTGGCCACTCAGCTGAGTCTGGAATCCCTGGAAAAACTTGGAGTTACCAGGGTGATTCAACCTGAAAGCGTGGTGGTTGAACGGATATTGCAGTTCATTGATACGCCGGGTGTGACGGATGCGGCGAATTTTCATGATGACACGCTGCTGCTGCGGGGTATCGAAATCCGGCCTGACAGTCCTCTGGTCGGGAACAGCCTGGCCAGCCTGAGAGAAATCATATCCATCGGCCCCTTCCTTATTATTGCTGTTATCCGGGACGGACTGGGCGTGCTGCCGACCGGGGATTTTATTCTGGAACCCGGCGACATTGCCTATATCATGTATCACCGTAACGGACAGGAAAATTTTTTCCGTTTATCAGGGTTGTCATCCCGGCCGGTGAATAAGATCGTGATTTCCGGCGACAGCCTGATCGCCTTCAAACTCTGTCAGGCTCTGGAAAAACGACATATCGGCCAGATTCTGTGGCTGGTTCAGAACGAGGATTATGCCCTTCGAATGGAAGGACGGCTTTCGTCCACGGAGGTCCTCAGCGGTAGCGGAATGGAAGTGGATGTTCTGAGGGAAGTTCAGGTCAAGTTCGCGGATTTTTATATCAGTGTGAGTGACGAGACGGAGGAGAATATTCTGAGCGCCCTGCTGGCAAAATCCATTGGAGCGCACGAAACGATTTCAATTTCCAGTGAAAGCCGTTTCAATGATCTGTTCCAGTCCATCGGAATTTCCCATGTCATTTCACCGAGGCTGGTGACGGCGCAGCAGATCATGAGAGAAATCCGGACCCATCATTTCGGAATTATTCAGAGGCTGGGCGCCACGGATCTGGATGTCATTCAGCTGGAAGTGGGGGAGATCAGCCCGGCGTCCGGCAAATCACTTATTGAAGTGTGGAAGATGGTGAAGGCCAAGTTCCTCATCGCGCTCATCATCCGGGGTGACGATATCTTCATCCCGCAGGGCAGGAGCCTGGTTCTGTCGGGCGACACGATGATCATTGTAACCAAGAGCAAAAATAAACATACACTGCAGAAACTGTTCGGGGCTATCTGACCATGAATATCAGAACCACCCTGTTCGGCGTCTCCAAACTGCTTCAGATTCTGGCTCTGTTTATGCTGATACCCCTGGGAATCGCAGTCTGGGACAATCGGAAACTGGCTTATGCGGACCTGCTGGATACGCCTGAAATAGCCGGTTTTTCCTGGGCCATCGCTGCCGCGGCATTTATCGGTGTGCTGGGTGCATCAGCCTTTGCCCGTTTCCGAAACCGACAGAGTGTCCGCGAGGGGTTTGCCATCGTCACGCTGGGATGGATCACGCTCACCCTGTTCGGAGCCATCCCTTTTTTCTGGTATTTTCACACGGGACACACAGGCCCGGTTCATCACAGCTATCTGTACCACCTCACCGATTCCTGTTTTGAAATCATGAGCGGATTTTCGACAACGGGCGCAACCATCCTGACCAATATCGAAGCCACGCCGCGGAGCCTGCTTTTCTGGCGGGCGCTGACACACTGGCTGGGAGGTATGGGCATCGTCACGCTGGCTCTGGCTATTTTTCCCGCCATGGGCGTGTCGGGCTATCAGATGTTCAAGGGTGAGGTCCCGGGCCCCAGCGCGGACCGGCTCCAGCCACGGCTGGCGGAAACAGCCCGCATTCTCTGGGTGGTGTATGTGTTTTTCACTTTTCTGGAAACGCTCATCCTGTGGATGGCCGGAATGTCGCTGTTTGATGCGCTTGCCCATTCCTTTGCGACCATGGCCACCGGCGGTTTCAGTACGCGGAATGCCAGTATCGCAGCCTTTGATTCGGATGTGATACTCTGGACGGTCACGGTGTTCATGTATCTGGCCGGTGCAAATTTTCTGGTTCATTACCGGGTACTCCGGGGAGACTTTTCAGATCTGAGGCATAATGCCGAATTTCGTTTCTATACCGGCATTATTCTGGTATCCATTGTCATCGTTACGGCAGTTCTGCTGGTCAGAGGCCCCCAATCCACCGACTCGGCCGTTCACAGTTACCGTGTATCCTCGGAGATGACCCACACGCAGCTGGCTCAGCATGTGGAGGAGGAAACACTCAGGGTGAAGGGATTTTATAACAGTTTCAAACAGGCTTCATTTCAGGTGCTGGCCATCGTGACCACCACGGGATTTGCCACGGCGGATTTTGATCTGTGGCCGCATGCCATCCGGCTGCTGCTGGTGATGCTCATGTTCTTCGGCGGCTCCGCCGGATCCACGGGCGGAGGAATAAAAATGATCCGGGTCATGATCATCTTCAAGTACGCCTACCGGGAAATACGGAAAATTCTGCGGCCGCGCCTGATTCAGGCCATCAAGATATCCGGCACACCCGTGGAGGAAAAACAGGTGTCCAATATCATCGGATTCGGCCTCCTCTTTATCATGATCTTTGTATTTTTTTCCTTTCTGATGAGTTTTTTCATTCCGGATCTGACGACAGCGTCATCCTCTGTCATTGCCGCCCTCGGGAATATCGGTCCCGGACTCAGCGGTGTGGGGCCGGTGGAACACTACGCCTGGATTTCAATTCCCGGCAAATGGGTGCTGATTTTCGCCATGCTTCTCGGGCGCCTGGAAATCTTTACCGTTCTCGTCATCTTCAGGTTATCGGCCTGGAAACACTGAGCATTCCCGTCGGGTTCAGGTTCGAAAAATGGAATCCTGTCATTGATTTGACTGTCCTGCGTACAGAGAGTAAACAGGTTAGAGAATCCATAAATTATTCAACTCGTAATCTATTGCTTGTTTTTTTAGGAAAAATTTCTTCAATTTGGGGCAATGGTAAGGGGTAAGTTAAGTGTATGAACTATTTTTTTCTCACTGATGATGAAGCGAGACGGGTCCGGCAGGACTTCGGATCTCCTTTGTATGTATACGACGAATCGACTCTGAGATCGCGGGTCAGGGAAGTCACAGAGCTTCCTCACGCATTCGGACTCACGGTGCGCTACGCCATGAAGGCGAATTCCACTGCCTATATACTGAAGCTTTTCGACGAAGCCGGACTGCATTTTGATGCAAGTTCGGGTTTCGAGGCGGAACGTGCCCTGCTATTGGGTATCCGCCCTGAAAAGATCCTGTTGACGGCCCAGGAACTGCCTGGGAATTTTGAAAAGCTGCTGGAGGCGGGAGTACAGTTCAACGCCACATCCCTGCATCAGCTTCGACGGGTGGCTGAACGTTTTTCGGGACAGCCCGTGGGTATCCGTATCAATCCGGGCTTCGGCAGCGGACACAACCGACGGACCAACGTGGGAGGTGTGACATCCAGTTTCGGGATCTGGCACGAGTATCTGCCGGATGTTCAAAATATCTGTGATAAGAATTCCGTTCCGCTGACACGCATTCACATGCATATCGGCAGCGGCGCCGATCCGGAGGTCTGGCAGAAGGCGCTGAATCTGGCGCTGTCCTTTCTGGATCGCTTTCCCCGGGTGAGTACACTGAATCTGGGGGGAGGATTCAAGGTGGCTCGGAATCCGGGAGAAAAGAATACGAATCTCGGCGAGATGGCAGAGAAGGCCAGGGCTTCGCTCATCGAATATCAGAAGCGGAGCGGACGCAGCCTCCATTTTGAAATCGAACCGGGAACCTGGCTGTCGGCACTGTCCGGAATCCTGCTTACGTCCATCGCCGATATGGTGGATACGGGCGATGAGGGATTTCGCTTTTTTCGCCTGGACAGCGGAATGACCGAACTCACCCGTCCCACGCTCTATGGTGTTCACCACCCCATGAAACACGTTTCCGGCCGGCCGGAATCCTCCGGAAACGATGCACAGAAAGCCGTGGTGGTAGGGCATTGCTGTGAAAGCGGTGATATCCTCACACCGGAACCGGGAAATCCGGAAAATTTCGTGGAGGTGGATTTTCCCGGGGCTGATATCGGGGATCTGATGCTTTTCGGGGCATCGGGCGCCTATTGCAGCTCCATGTCGCTGGCGAATTACAATTCCTTTCCACGGG
>JBJKQR010000072.1:0-65641 GCA_046735395.1 Fidelibacterota bacterium
TCTGAAATTTGGTTAAAATTGCCCCATCCTATGAGCGACAACTCCGTGAACATACCTGTAAAAAAGTTTCTGGTATTCTTCGTCATTATGCTGTTTTTTACTTCGGCGGCAGCCTGGATGCACCGTGATACGAACAGCCGGGGCAACCTGAGGCGCATCATGAGGAATGGTGAGCTGAAGGTGATCACGCGGAATTCGAATACCACCTTCTATTATGACAAGGATGGAAAGACCGGATTTGAATATGACATGGTTTCGGATTTCTGCAGATGGCTGGGTGTGAAAGCGGACTTTGTGGTGAATAATTCCATCAGCGGCATTCTCCAGGATATCCGCTACGGACGGGGTGATATTGCTGCGGCCGGCCTGACCCGCACGGACCAGCGGGAGAAACTGCTGCGTTTCGGCCCCGATTATTTTACCACCCGTCAGGTATTGGTGGTGCACAAGGATAACGCGTACATCGACAGTCCGGAAGAGATGGTGGGAAAGACCATTCTGATTCCCGCCGGCGCCTCCTACGAAGAGACCCTGCGAAACCTGAAACGGGCCTATCCCGATCTGACCTGGGATGTGTCTGAGGATCTGTCCGCGGAACAGATGATCGAGGAAGTGGCGCAGAAACGCTATACCTGCACCATCCTCGATGATAATATCTTCCGCATCAATCAGCGTTATTACCCCGATATCCGGGCTACGGCGGATCTCAGTGCACAGAATTCCTTCGCCTGGATCATGGGACGGGAAGGTGATGAGCTGGAGAAAAAGGTCCGCGAATGGTTCGTATATTATCAGGAAAGCGGACGTTATGACCAGTTAGTGAATAAATATTATGGCCATACGGATAATTTTGATTATGTGGATGTACGGACATTTCACAAGAAGGTTTCGTCGGTACTGCCCGGCTATGAGCCTATTTTCAAGGAAGCGGCTGACGCCACCGGGATGGACTGGAGCCTGCTTGCGGCGCTGTCCTATCAGGAGAGCCACTGGAAAAAATACGCCTGCAGTCCCACGGGCGTGAGAGGGATCATGATGCTGACGCGCAGCACGGCGGCAGAAATGGGCGTGAATAACCGGCTTGATGTGAAATCCAGCGTATTTGCCGGCGCCCGCTACCTGAAACAGCTGATTGACCGGGTTCCGGATTCGGTGAACAAGGATGACCGGATTTACTTCGCTCTGGCCGCCTATAATATCGGGATGGGCCACCTGAATGATGCCCGACAGCTTGCCGGGGATCTGGGTGTGGATTCGGACAGCTGGCTGGATCTGAAGACGGTGCTGCCGCTGCTGTCCCAGAGAAAATTCTACATGAAACTGAAATACGGCTATGCCCGGGGCAGTGAACCCATTGATTACGTATCACGGATTTTGAATTACAAGGAAATACTGGACAATCTCAACGGAGAAATTCCGTAGATTTGAAATAGAAAATTAGACAGATTCGGGGGACTATGGATTTTTCAAACATATACTGGCTGGACAGAGAGCTTGCCTGGTACGGGAAGGCAACAGGGCGAATTGACGCGGAGGTGGCCATCATCGGCGGGGGTATCACCGGTATTACAGCTGCTGAATATCTGGCCAGGCATGATGTGGAGACCGTCCTCGTGGAAAAAAGGCTGATCGGAACCGGTGCCAGCGGCCGGAATGCGGGTTTTGTCATTACCGGCCCGGTGGAGCATTATGCCCGGGCGGTGAAGATACTTGGCCGGGAAAAGGCCCGCCGGCTCTGGGAGGACAGCCTCGAGGGCATCGGCGTAATTCGCGATAATATGGACCGCTATCATATTGACGCAGACATTCATCAGGGCGGCTCGCTGCTCCTGGCCGCGACCGAAGCTGAAGATGCGGAAGCCCGGGAGACGGTGGAGGAACTGAATCATGACGGGATGTCCGCCCTGTATCTCGACGCGTCGGAAACAGCCCGGCGTCTGAATACCGATGCCTATTTCGGAGCCTGTCTGCTGGAGAATAATTTCGGCTACAATCCCTATAAATATGTGTCTTCGCTGGCGAACGGCCTCCGGGGCCTTTCGAATCTGCAGATCTGTGATCAGACGGAAATCATCTCCATTCAGCGCGGACATGATGCGATCGTGCTGCGGAATGAGGAAACGGAAATTCACTGTCAGATGCTGCTGATTGCCGCCAATGCCTGGGCGCAGAAGCTGAATTCCTGGTTTGAGGATAAGATTATTCCCGTCCGGGGTCAGGTGATCGCGACGAAGGCGCTGCCGGACCGTGTCTGGAATGAACTGGTCTACGCCAATTTCGGTTTCGAATATTTTCGTCAGCTTCCCGGAGGGGAGCTGATCATCGGTGGCTGGCGGGAGAATATGCCGGGAGGCGATGCCTTCCATTACAATGAATTCATTGATGACAAGGCCGTGGATGGGCTGATGGACTATGTCCGATCCAATTTTCCGGCCATGCCGGAGCTGGAGGTAACCCATAAATGGGGCGGGATCATGGGTTTCAGCCGGGACGGGCTTCCTCTGCTGGGACCGCTGCCCGGTGAGAGCCGCATCATCACTGCTGCCGGGTTCACCGGACATGGCATGGCCTTCGGATCCGTCATCGGACGCTTTGCGGCGCAGGCCATACTCGGAACACTGGATACGGACATCTCCATGTATGCCCTGTCACGATTCAATAGTTAGAAGGAGGATGTTATGACAAAATATGCCGTTATCGTTGATGCGGTGAGAACGCCCATCGGGGCCTTCAATGGAACCCTGTCGTCCGTGAGCGCGACGGATCTGGGTGCGGTTGTAATCCGGGCTCTTCTGGACCGGAGCGGCCTGGACGCGAATGAAGTGGATGAAGTGATCATGGGAAATGTCATAACAGCCGGGGAAGGACAGGCTCCTGCCCGGCAGGCGGCGCTCAGGGGCGGTCTGCCCGTGAGTGTACAGGCTCTGACTATTAATAAAGTATGCGGATCGGGACTGAAGGCGGTTATGCTGGCGGCGCAGGCCATACAGGCCGGGGACGCGGACGTCATTATCGCCGGCGGTATGGAAAGCATGAGCAATATTCCCTATTATCTGACCGGCGCCCGTCAGGGATACCGGATGGGGCACCAGCAGGTGCTGGACGGTATGATCCATGACGGCCTCTGGGATGTGTATACACAGCAGCATATGGGAAATTGTGCCGAAGGGACGGCCGATGATGAAAACCTGACGCGGGAAGAGATGGATGACTTCGCCGTCTCCAGCTATCAGCGCGCGCTCAAGGCTCAGGAAAAGGGCTATTTCGACCGGGAGATTATTCCGGTGTCCGTTCCTCAGAGACGGGGAGAGGCCCTGTCCGTGACCCGGGACGAAGAACCGGAGAAGGTGAAATTCGACAAGATTTCCACGCTCCGTCCCGCATTCCGGAAGGAAGGATGCATCACCGCGGCCAATGCGTCAAAAATCAATGACGGCGCCGCAGCCCTTCTCGTCATGTCGGAGGAAAAGGCGAAGCAGCTGGGACTTGCACCCAAAGTGAGACTGATCGCGCAGGTTTCGGCCGCAGGTATTCCGGAAAAATTTTCCACGGCCCCCGTCATGGCTATTGAGAAAATTCTGAAAAAATCCGGCCTGACGGCAAAGGATATTGATCTGTGGGAAATTAATGAGGCCTTCAGTCACGTAGCCTTTCTGCCCATCCGAAAATTCGGCCTGGACCGGAATAAGGTGAATGTGCATGGCGGAGCAGTGGCGCTGGGTCATCCCATCGGGGCGTCCGGAGCCCGTATCCTGACGACATTGATACATGCCATGGAGGGCCTGAATGCAAAACGCGGACTCGCCACCCTGTGTATCGGCGGCGGCGAAGCGTCCGCAGTCATTGTGGAAAAAATCTGAATTCGGAGGAATAGATGAATTTGAAGAAAATTGCAGTGATCGGTGCCGGGACCATGGGGAACGGGATCGCTCACGTCTGTGCCCAGCATGGTCTGTCTGTGACTCTCGTGGATGTGAATGGCCCGGCCCTGGAAAAAGGCATGGCGACCATGGAAAAAAATATGTCCCGGGAGGTTCGGAGAGGGCAGATTACGGAAGAAGAAAAGAAAAACGCCCTGGCCAATATTCGGCTGACGACCGATCTCGCTTCGGCTGACGATGTGGATCTCTTTATTGAGGCCGCCACGGAGAGGGAGGATCTGAAGCTGGCGATTTTCCGGCAGCTGGACGAGATTGCCACCCGGGGACAGATCCTCGCCACCAATACCTCCTCCATATCAATTACCAAAATCGCTGCCGTCACCAGCGCCCCGGAGCGGGTCATCGGAATGCATTTCATGAATCCGGTGCCCATGATGAAACTGGTGGAGATCATCACCGGACTTCAAAGTTCCGAATCAACTCTGGAAACCGTCCGGGAACTGGCTGTACTTCTGGGAAAAACGCCGGTACAGGTGAATGATTATCCCGGATTCATCGCGAACCGGATTCTGATGCCGATGATCAATGAAGCGGTCTATACGCTCATGGAAGGCGTGGCAGACAAGGAAGCGATTGACCAGATCATGAAGCTCGGCATGGCCCACCCCATGGGCCCGCTCACCCTGGCAGACCTGATCGGCCTGGATACCTGCCTCAGTATCATGCAGGTTCTGTATGAAGGATTGGGCGACAGCAAGTACCGGCCCTGTCCGCTCCTGGTGAATATGGTCAATGCCGGATATCTGGGCCGGAAAAGCGGCCGGGGTTTTTACAGATATTCCTGACAGATTATCTATCCGGCCCGAACTGAAGAGCAGGCCGGTGTGAATGATACGAATCCTTACCAGTAAAATCGTGGAATAAAGCGCAGATCCCTGAAAACGGGACAGGCGCAGCGCCGCAGACGATCGGGGCTGTTGTGGCCGTCCTGTATCAGAATGCAGGGGATGGACAGCGCTCCCGCCACTTCGGCATCGTGGGTCGTATCCCCGATGAAGAGGCTTCGCCCCGGCACGATATGAAAATCCGAAACCATATTGTGGCCGATCTCGGTTTTTCCGCGGGCATAATGGTCACGAAGTCCGTACACCGCCGTAAACAGGCCGGTGAGCCCGTAATGGGCCAGTATCTCATCCAGGCTGTCCTGCTTGGACGCGGAGAGGATGAATTGTCTCCGGCCCATTTTATGAAAGGCGTCCAGTGTCTCCCTGGCAAAGGGGCGCAGGGAACAGCTGCTTTTTTCCGCCTCGTAGAGCCGGATGAATTCGGTGGAAATGGTTTCAAAGGGCACTGTCTCATCATGCCAGCCCAGGGTATTGTAATATTTCCGGATGGGAAAGGAAAAAATATCCAGGTATCGGTGCAGGGACATCCCGGGCAGATGATACTGCCTGAGCAGGCGGTTCATAATGTCTACACAGAGATGCCTGTCGTCCAGGAGCGTTCCGTTCCAGTCCCAGATGATGTCATCGGTCCGGAGGGTTTTATTCCTGTTCGCCATAGAATTTTTTCGGGTATTCCTTGTCATTGTCCAGCAGATTGACATAGCCGGAATTCAGGCTTTTTCTGAACACGGCAGCCAGCCGTCGGGTCATGGGGCTGTTTACGATGCTTAAGCCCAGATTCCGTCCGGCGTGAAAATAGGAGCCGGACCAATTGGAGGTTCCCAGCCAGAAACGAGTGGTATCAATAACCATATATTTGCAGTGTTCGACCCGTGCATAGGAAATATAGCCGCCGCTGTAGGGCGGGATTGTGGACAGGTAGACATCGATGCCGTCAATGGCATTCAGGGTTTTAAGCTGTTCAAGCCGTGACGGATCGGTTTCCCAGTCGGAAACGATCATCTGAACCTTCACGCCCCGGGCAGCTGCTGCCGCCAGCGCGTTCTGCAGAGTGAGATAATCGCCGTTCCGGGATTTGAAACTGTAGGAGAGCAGCTGTATGCGGATGCTGTCCTCTGCGCTGTTGATGGCTTCCACAATCAGATCCTCGTCAAAATTTGCCGGATTGAGCAGAAGGTCCTTCTGATTCGCGCCGGGAGTGACGGTCATTTCGCCATAGCGTGGCGAAGTCGCCGTAATGGAGAATCTCACCGGATTTGCAGGGATATCGCGGGCGGCCAGGATTGCTGCCTGATCCGCGCCCTCCGCGCTCAGCTTCCAGTCGAGATTGAAAATATTTTCATAAAACCCGGCCAGAGCGGGAGAGAGGATGCGCAGTCCGGTTTCATGGATGTGTTCGAGCGACCGCCAGTCAAAATTCTGGGATCCGATGAACAGATTCCGGCCGTCGGCGATCATGTATTTGGCGTGATGGATGCCGCCGCCGATCTTTTTAAAATTGATAATATGAACCTGGAAATTTTTCAGGGTCTTGAATTCGTTGACCGTATTCGGGTAGGTCTTGTACATCCCCGCATCCACGATAAAGCGGATGGCCACACCTCGATTGCCCGCATCCTTCAGGGCCGCGATGACTTTATCCAGATCGTATCCGGGCTCGGGTGACACGTAAAAGTGCCCCAGATCCAGCGTATGCCGGGCATTTTTTATCATTTCCACCCAGACTTCGGCTGTATTGCGCAGATCCGGATTGTCCAGATTGCTTTCGAGGGGGATACTTTCCACGAGTTCGATTTCGAAGGGATCCTCCGTGACAGCCTTGCTGCCCGAGCTGCATCCCGGCATGCTCAGAGCCAGGATCAGGAATAACAGAAATAATTTAACTTTCATTACAGGGTTTCCTTCATAAATGATTTGAGGGTTCGGATAAACCGTCGCGTTGTATATTTTGCCATGCCGTTTCTCTGCATGACGATCCGTCCCCGTTTATCGAGGACAAAGGTGCTGGGGATGACAGAGCTCTGAAGTTCGGCCGGCAGTGCGGAGGCCTGATAATAGACCGGCAGCGAATAGCCCTTTCGCTTGAGAAATTCATCCGTCCTGCGGTGATCCGTATCCACATTCAGAAAAATATACTGAATCGTGCTGTCATTCACGGTTTCGGTGAGGCGGTTCAGATCCGGCAGCTCGGCAATACAGGGCGGACACCAGGTGGCCCAGATATTCAGGAAAACCATTTTGCCCCGGAGCTCGCTGAGACGCAGCGTCTTTCCGTCCCGGCTGACAAAGACTGCATCCGTGCCCAGTGAAAGCGGCTGTTCAAGCGTATGAGCCTGAAAGAGTCGGCTTTCCAGAAAGACGCGCTGAAGGCCACCGATCACTTCGGTATGATAACCGCTGAGGTAGAGCAGCAGGGCCACTGCCGCGATGATGACCCATTCCAGGCCTTCCCGTTTCAGTTTTTTTCGTGTTTCAGCTTTCATGCGTCCTTTTCGCAGATTGTGGTGAATATAGCAGATTCCGGGGACAAGTGGCAGGGCTTTTTCCTCGAGAAATTTACTCTGCGGGCAGTTGACTTTAATGGGATTTATGAATAAACTCAGCTCTGAAAACAGGGTGATGGAAAATCTGAAATGAAATCGCGCAGATGCGAATAGTATTATAAACAAAGACAGGAGCAATCGATGGAATTTTTAAAGGCGCTGGGAATCGAAGAGGTAAACTCGGGAGCTTCCACAGGACGCAACTGGCTGGATACTCAGGGCGGAGGTGTACTGAAAATCAGCTCACCGGTTGACGGGAAATATATTGCCCAGGTGAACCAGTGTTCCCCCGCAGATTATGAAAAGGTGGTGGAAACGGCTGAGACAGCGTTCAAGACCTGGCGGGGTATCCCGGCACCCAAACGTGGTGAAATTGTTCGCCAGATCGGGAATAAACTGCGCGAATACAAGACCGAACTTGGAACGCTCGTATCCTATGAGATGGGAAAGAGCCTTCAGGAAGGATTCGGCGAAGTTCAGGAAATGATAGATATCTGTGATCTGGCTGTGGGACAGTCCCGCATGCTCTACGGATTTACCATGCATTCGGAACGGCCTCAGCACAGAATGTATGACCAGTACCATCCCCTCGGTATTGTAGGCGTGGTATCGGCCTTTAATTTTCCCGTCGCCGTCTGGGCCTGGAATGCCATGCTGGCTGCCGTCGCCGGTGACGTGACGATCTGGAAACCCAGTTCAAAGGTTCCGCTGACCGCCATTGCAACCCAGCATATCATTGCTGAGGTTCTGAAGGAAAATTCACTTCCCGAAGGTATTTTCAGTCTGATCATCGGACGTGGCGGCACCATCGGCGAAAGTATGCTGAAGGATAAGCGCGTTCCCCTCATTTCCATCACCGGATCCATTGATGTGGGCCGGCATGCGGCTCAGGTCATTGCCGGACGTTTCGGAAAATCCATTCTGGAACTGGGTGGAAATAACGCCATCATCATCACTCCCAGCGCGGACATGAAAATGGCCATCCCGGCTGCCGTATTCGGAGCTGTGGGAACAGCCGGACAGCGCTGCACATCCACCCGCCGCCTTATCATTCATGACAGTGTATATGATAATGTGAAAAATGCTCTGGTCAAGGCTTATGGCAGCCTGAAAATCGGGAGCCCGCTGGATCAGGCCAATCATGTAGGACCGCTGATTGATACAGCGGCCACGGATCTTTTCCTCCATGCTCTGGAAACTGCCAAAAAATCCGGCGCTAAGGTGATTTTCGGCGGTGATGTCCTCAGCGGTGAAGGGTATGAAAGCGGCTGTTATGTCGTCCCGGCCATTGTGGAAGCGGAAAACGAATGGGACATCGTTCAGACCGAAACCTTTGCACCCATTCTCTACCTTATCCGCTACAAGGGTGAGGTGGAAAACGCCATTGCGCTGCATAACGGAGTTGAACAGGGACTTTCCTCTTCCATATTCACCGTCAATATGCGTGAAGCCGAGACCTTCCTCAGTCACTGGGGCTCGGACTGCGGTATTGCAAATGTGAATATCGGAACATCCGGTGCGGAAATCGGCGGTGCCTTCGGTGGTGAAAAGGAAACGGGCGGCGGACGTGAGTCCGGATCCGACTCCTGGAAGGCCTACATGAGACGTCAGACCAATACCATCAATTACAGCACTGAACTGCCTCTCGCTCAGGGTATTAAATTCGATATCTGACGAACTGACAGAATACAGATACCTATTGGCTGCTGCCTGAAAAAGGCCGCAGCCTTTTTTTTTATTTATTGAAATTTTCGGGGAGTGTTTCGGAATGCCTTCGTCGTATCCCCGGTCCGGTGGTTCGGGGAAGCCGGGACAGAACATCCAGCAATTCATGAATCGTGAATGGAAAACAGAGCCGGATAATATTTTTCATATCATCCCGGATTGCTTCGGCAATATGTTCATAGCGTCCGGCCGCCAGGATGAAGGGGATTTTCCGGTTCAGCGCGGAGAGGAATTCAACCTGTTTTGCGGCAGCACGATTGATGACGGAAGGGCTGATCAGCAAGATGGAGGGATGAATGGCATCCTGCCCCATGAGATGGATGAATTCATGCATATAGGTGGAATAATTGGCACGGATATTCCGGCCGGCCAGTTCGAGATGAAGATGTTTGCATAATTTGTAATTCGGCATGAGGATATGCATGGCGCCGGCATAGCCGGGTGTTTCGGGAAGAATATCGGATCTGACGATGCTGCCCCGCGTGGGAAAATATACGTGTGCTGTCGTGCCGCGTCCGTGAGTGCTCTCAAGTTCAATGGCGCCCTGATGCCGTCGCACAATTTCCCTGCAGATGCTCAGTCCCAGTCCGGCATGTCCCTGGTCGGCAGCAGTTGTGAAAAAGGGCCGGAAGCTGTTTTGAAGCGTTGTTTCCGTCATTCCCTGTCCCCTGTCTGCGATACAAATATGCAGGTAAGGGCCCCGTCTGCCCATGGCGTCCAGTCCCTTTATGGTTTCCGCATGAACCGGCGAACAGGATAAGGTGACTTGGGTGTGGGAACCGCCTGCCTGCAGGGCATTCCGCAGCAGTTCATCAAACAGAATTCTGAGGGCCTGCCGGTTTGCCCTGAGGCGCGGACATTTTTCAGATTCCGGTGAGATGCGAATCTGACAGCTTCGCCGGCCCGGGTTTTCGTGCAGATCATGGATCATTTCCCGGATTAGCGGCATGATTTCCATGTCTGTCATATTGTCGGAGCCGAGAGATTCGAGAATTCCATATTTCTTCAGGCAATTCCACGCGAGTCTGAGCCGGGATTTAAAATCATGGTAGGCTGATTCCAGGGTTTCATCGTCTGTCCCCCGGCTGATGCAGGCATCCTGGAAATAACCGAACATCCGTTCAAATTGAAGAAAATGGAATGATTGGGTAGGGGACGCATTCTGCGGATCCGTCCCCGGCAGAACTTCGCGCACCAGGGTGATGAGATATCCCTGTCCGGTGCTGTGACCGGGAAGGGCTGCCGAGTGCAACGTGAAAAGCCGGTCGTTTTGCGGAGACGCACCGGCCTTCAGGTATACGGTATTTTCGCCTGAGCTGCAATGATGAATATCAGCAGACCTTCGTTCCGGTGGACCTATTTCCTGAAAAAAAGTGCTGAAATTCCGTCCCAGTGCATAGCTTGAATTTTCCAGGGCCATCAAATCCTGAGCCCCTTTGTTCAGATCCAGAATTCTGTTTGAAAAATCACGGATGATGATGGCGTCCGGTATCAGATCCAGAATTCTGCGGTAGGGAAGTGGCGGAGCTGTATCAGATTGAAATTCTGTCATTCCCGGCCCCATTGAAAAACATGCTGCTTCAGGACCGGGATTCGCCCCTGCGGGAGACCAGAAGGGTGTGCCATCACCGATCCGATCCCTGTTTTTTTCGGAATTAATTTTATCAGACATACTTCCCCCCGTCTGTACCCCAATTTTCAGTCATCGATGCGGTTACATCTCAAAATATCAGATCAGCCATGCTGATTCAAAAGAAAAATGAAAAGTATACGAAAAAGACAACAAATGCGGATTAGTGGACAGAAGTATACACACTTCGGCTTGCGGAAATGTCTGGTGAATGCGATATATGAATCAGGAATTGCTTTTGGAATAGGCGCGGATTATATCTTTTACAAGGCGATGACGAACCACATCCTGTTCATTGAGTACGGAAATACCGATGCCGTCAATTCCTTCCAGGATGGTGACGGCTTCCGTGAGTCCGCTCACATCCCGCGGGCCCAGATCAACCTGCGTCTGATCTCCGGTGATAATGGCCTTCGAGTTCACGCCGATACGGGTCAGAAACATTTTCATCTGCAGGGACGTGGTGTTCTGCGCCTCGTCCAGAATGAGGTAGGCATTGCTGAGGGTTCGTCCGCGCATATAGGCCAGCGGTACGATTTCGATGATTTTCTGTTCGAGAAAGCTTTTCAGCTTTTCGGCGCTGAGCATATCCTCCAGCGCATCGTAGAGCGGAGCCAGATAGGGATCAATCTTTTCTCTCAGATCCCCCGGCAGAAAACCCAGTTTTTCTCCGGCTTCCACGGCTGGCCGGGACAGAATGATTTTGGATACTTCGCGGTTTTTGAGAGCCGATACAGCGATGGCCACGGCCTGATAGGTCTTGCCGGTTCCGGCGGGGCCGACGGCAAAGACGATGTCATTTGCCAGGCAGGTCCGGAAATAATCTTCCTGGCCCTGTGTGCGGGGCTTGATCATTCCGTCCCTGGTGAACAGGATGATACTGTCGCCCGGAGAGGAATAGGGGGTATCGGTTTCCTGAACTTCCGCCTTGATCATGGTCTTGATATCCGCCTTCTCAAGATACTGTTTTTTGGGGATGAGGCGAATGAGTTCATTCAGGATATGCTGGATATGATCCACTTCCTGATTTTCACCGCGAACGATGAGCATGTCACCTCTCGGAATAATAGTCGACTGAAAATGTTCATTCAATAATCGGATATTACTGTCATTGGGTCCCAGCAGGCAAAGGGGATCAAAGCCTCTGAGGAAGATTTCCCGCGTGATCTCGGCCATCAGGAATTCCTTTCCGGAGCTGTTTGGTTCAATATGTCCTTCGTAAATGAATACACGGCGGAATATACGGAGAAGCGGGAAAAACAGACAGGAAATTTACAGTCGCGGACCGCTGCTCTGCAGGGGAGTTCTGCGTTCCGGGGAAAAAGATGGGCTTTCCGTAAAATTTTAGTATATTCCGTCAATGCAGAAAGTTAAATATATCCAGGCCTTTCTCTTCACGGAGAATGCCGTCTTTACCGAAGCTCTGAAACAGTGTGAGTCGATCTGGGGGGAGACGGATTACTGCAGCGCCGAGTATCGTTTCGATATGACGGATTATTACCAGGCTGAACTGGGCCAATCCATTCGCCGGCGATTTGTCTCATTTGCCGCCCTGATCGATGCATCTGATCTGGCCGAGATAAAAATACAGAGCGGGCTTCTGGAAGGGATATTCGCCCGGGACGGCCGCCGGCGCATCAATATAGATCCCGGTTACATGGATCTGGATAAAGTGATTCTGGCCAGCGTCAAGTATGCCCGTCAGAAAATTTACATAGGACAGGACATCTATGCCGATCCTGTGCTGCATTTTTACTCCGGTACATTCAGGAGCTTCGACTGGAGTTTTCCTGATTTTAAATCAGACCGGTACTATCAGGAATTAGCCGAAATCCGCAGATACTACAAGGAAGATCTGCGGGAATCAGGAAAAGAAGGAGCCAGAGAAGCATGAGTGACATCAATTTTGACACGCCCTGGAGAAAAATGGCGGCTGCCCTCTATCTGCCGGCGTCGGATGCCCGAAC
This sequence comes from Fidelibacterota bacterium, assembly GCA_046735395.1. Classification (GTDB taxonomy): domain Bacteria; phylum Fidelibacterota; class Fidelibacteria; order Fidelibacterales; family DSDE01; genus JBJKQR01. The sequence continues at coordinate 12,652 of JBJKQR010000072.1, forward strand.
CTACGGCAGTGTGGAAGTGGAAACGGACCGGGCGCTTGAGTTTATCCGGGAGCAGAAGGAAAAAGGTCTGCATATCACTCTGACCCAGTTCATGACCGCCGTACTTGGCCGTGCGCTGGAAGTGGATGTTCCGGAAGTGAATGCCTATGTGAAGCGCGGACGGGTTCATCCCCGGCCTTCAGCGGACGTATTTGTCGCTGTGAAAATGAATAAAATGTCGGAGCAGACCGGGTTCCGCCTTCGGAATGCCGGCAAGAAATCACTGGCCGAGATCAGCGCGGAATTTGAGAAACGGGTGGACAGAGTCCGGGATGACAAGGAAAAGGGCGCCCAGAATAATAAATACATGCTCGCGAAAATCCCCTGGCCCTTCAGACGGTGGATTTTTCTCATGCTGCGCTGGCTGGTCGTTACGGTGGGAATTGATCTGAAACCGCTGCATTTTTCAGCCCACAGCTTCGGATCTGTCCTGCTCACGAATGTGGGAACCTGGGGTTTGGAATTCGGTTACCCGGCGCTCATGCCGGCTTCAAATCTGGGCCTGGTCATCGCCATGGGTGAAGTGGTACCCAAACCGGTGGTCCGGGACGGCGAAATCGTGATTCGTCAGATGATGCCGGTGGTGGCCGTTCTGGATCATCGTATCATTGACGGATCCCAGGGCGGAAAAATCGCCCGGGCGGTCAAGCTGTATTTTTCCCAGCCTGAACTTCTGCTGCAGCAGAATTCCGATTCGGAATAAGTAATTTTTCTATTATTTTAAGCTGATTCGATGTATTTTTCGAAGTCCAAAACGGAGGTTAGACGCGGATGGAGAATCTGAAAATTGCCCTGGATGCCATGGGAGGGGATCATGCTCCTGCCATCACGGTTCAGGGCGCCTGTGAAGCGACTCTCGATTCTCCGCTGCATGTTCTGTTAGTCGGGGACGAGGGGCCGATACAGGAAGAACTGAAAAAACACCGTTATAATGCGGATCAGATCGAGATTGTCCATACGGCCGAGCAGATCACCATGTTTGATAATCCGAAAACCACTCTGGAACAGCGCCCGAACGCTTCCATTGCCGTGGCCGCGCGGATTGTGGGTGAGCATCAGGCCGATGCGCTGGTATCGGCAGGAAATACAGGCGCCGTCATTCTGGCCTCCGCCAAACACATTCCCCGCATTACCGGGGTCCGCAAGACGGCCCTGGCGGCCATCTATCCGACCCACAACCGGCAGAAGCGCAGGGATATCTTTTCCATTATGCTGGATGTGGGAGCCAATATTCACAATACGCATCATGATCTGGTTCATTTTGCCTATATGGCTTCAACCTATGCCAGTAAAATCAAGGATATTGAGGCGCCGACGGTGGCGCTCCTGAATGTGGGCAAGGAAGAATACAAAGGCGGAGCTGTTTTATCCAAAACGCATAAAGTTCTCTCCGAATTACCCGATATTAACTTTATAGGGAATATTGAGGGCAACGAGCTGATGCAGGGAATTGCAGACGTGGTTGTAACGGAAGGGATCACAGGAAATATCGCCATCAAGACAGCGGAAGGCATAGCGAGCTCCGTGAAGCATATCGGAAAAATGGCCTTCCGTCAGAATATTATGTATATGCTGGGAATGCTTATGCTGAGCGGAGGCATTCGCCGTCTGAAAAATATTACAGATTATGAAGAATACGGGGGCGCACCCATTTTCGGATTTGAACGGATGGTCATCAAATGTCATGGCCGTTCAGGACCGAAGGCCATCAAGAATGCCCTGCTGCTGGCGGCCCGGAGCATCAGTGAAAATATGATGGGTGGGATCAGCACGGAAATTTCAGATTACGAATCCCGCTATGCGGTCAATGATATGGAACTTGGATCAGATTATTACTGATCAGATGTTTTTCCTTGAAAACAGGAGTTATCAAAGGAGGAAATATGGCAGACGTCATCAGCGACATGAAAAAGAATTTGAATGCCTGGTGGAAATCCAATGGCCCGAAAGTCGAGGATGCGCTCAGGCATGCAGGGAAAAAGGGTGAGGAACTGGCTCAACGGGGAAAACTCAAGATTGATATTTTTCAGGCTCAGCGAAATCTTGACCATAAATTCTCGGAGCTGGGCGTGCACATCTACAAGAAATCTGCGGAAAAGGGCTATGATGTGACCGCCGATGAAGCGGTTGCCGCATTCCGGGATGATATCAGCAAGCTTGAAGCGGAAATCGGAACCCTGCGCGAAGAATATCTGAAGGTCGGCAAGGAAGAAGACCTGGATTTTTCCTCGGAGAATGACGCGGAAGACAGCGCGGACTCCGATGAGGAAAATAAATCCTAATCAGGATTATCGGAATCTGATATGCAGAATGGCGGAGCAAACAGCGTCGGCATCAGTCAGAATCTCCAGCAGTATCTGAGGGAAATCTCCACGCAGAGCCCTCTCACACCGAAGGAGGAGATTGAACTGGCCTGCAAAGTGAAACAGGGCGACAAGGAAGCCCTGGATAAACTGCTTTGCGCCAATCTTCGTTTTGTCGTATCGGTCGCCAAACGCTATCAGAACAGAGGACTTTCCCTGGAAGATCTCATTAATGAAGGGAATCTGGGGCTGATCAAGGCTGCAAACCGTTTTGATGAATCGCGGGGCTTTAAATTTATTTCCTATGCCGTGTGGTGGATCCGTCAATCCATTCTTCAGGCGCTGGCGGAACAGTCGCGGACCATTCGCCTGCCTCTGACCATGGTGGGTATCGTCAATAAATATGCCCGTGAGATGGAAGAACTGGAACATGAATACGAGCGCGAACCCAATCTGGAGGAAATCAGCGGTGTGATGGCCGTTGAACAGAAATTTCTGGAAAATACACTGACGCTGTCCAGCCAGCCCATCAGCGTGAACGGGTCGCTCAATGACGAGAGCAATTCCCTGATTATCGATGTGCTGAAGAATGAGAATGCCGTGGCGCCCGATCAGGAACTCATGGATAATTCACTGATCCAGGAACTGAATCTGGTTCTGAAAAGTCTGTCCGACCGGGAACGGAAAGTCATTGAAATGTATTTCGGCCTCGGCAACACCCAACCCATGACGCTTGAGGAAATCGGGACCGAAATCAATCTTACCCGGGAACGGGTTCGACAGATCAAGGAAACGGGCCTGAAGAAACTCCGACACATCAGCCGGGCCCGGATGCTGAAACAATTTTTAGGTTGATTTTGTTTCTGAACTAACTTAATATCATACTATGGCCGTAAAAAAGACTTTCTCGAAGATCCACATCCCTAAGTTCTTGATTTTCTATGAACGGGATTCGGAGATGCGGGAACTTTTACTCCCTCTCAGTCGTGTGATTCAGATCACATTGCTGGTTGCCATCATCGCCGGTTTTACGATTTTCGGGACCGCACAATTTCTGTCCGGAATTTACTACACGGAAAAGATCAAGACGATTACAGCGGATAATGAAAACCTTTCAGCGATCCTTATTGATATGCGCAGCAAGGTGGAAAACCTGCAGACGCAGATCGATATTCTGGAAAACAAGGATAAAGTCCTCCGTCTCTACGCGGATCTGCCTGAAATTGATCAGGATATCCGGAAAATGGGTATGGGCGGCCGGGTCGAGACTCCGGTGGATGTGAAGAATGTATCCACCGAGGACAAGGACGACATAAATTCCATTCTCAGTGACCTGAGTGACCTGTCTCAGGACATCAAGCTGGAGCTATACAGTTACGAAGAGCTGTACGAAACCATTCAGGGCCAGGCGGGACGCATTGAGGCCACGCCATCCATCGCGCCGATTGACCGGGGCTGGGTGAGCAGTACCTTCGGATACCGCATTGATCCCTTTACCAAGAAACGCAAGCTGCATCATGGTCTGGATATTTCCGCGGCGACCGGGACACCCATTTATGCCACCGCCTCAGGACGGATCATTTATGCGAAATTCTTCGGAAGCTATGGATACACCATTAAAATCGACCATGGTTACGGCTATGCCACCATTTATGCTCATATGAGCGCCATGAATGTCCGCAAGGGTGATATGGTGAAGCGCGGCGATGTGATCGGAGCCGTCGGGAGCACTGGACGAAGCACCGGGCCACATGTGCATTACGAGGTCAGGTATCAGAACAAGCCGCTGAATCCGGTGGAATTCATTTGGACAGATGCAAAGCTTTGATCGCTGCAAAGATATACAATTTGATAAAGACCCCGTCCAAACGGGGTTTTTTTATGTCAGGACGCAAATTTGTTCAGGAATATGAGTAAATTACACCATGCTTAAACCGAGGGAACTATGAAGATCTGTGTATTGCTGGGCGGCGCATCCCCCGAACGTCAGGTATCACTTGAAACCGGCCGGGCTATCGGGCATGCACTCAGAGAATTGGGGCACGATGTGTATTTTGTGGATCCGGCGCTGGCCTTTTCCGAAAAGGAGACCATCGAGGAGCAGCTGCAGAAGAATGATATCAGCGGCCAGGATTTTCTGTCCGTAAAGAAAATGAATGACAGTCAGCTGCCGGTCTATATTGACTGGATCCGGAAGAACGGAACGGATATTGTTTTCAATGCCACACACGGCGGCAACGGGGAAAACGGCGTGGTGGCCGCTCATCTGGAACTGGCCGGCCTGCCCTATACCGGATCATCCTTCGCCGCGTCATCGCTGGCAATGGACAAATATCGCTGCAAATGCCTCTTCCAGGCGACCGGAATTCCCACCGCAGATTTTGAAACCTGCCGTGTGCCCCTGAATCATCCCGAAAATATTTCTTTTCCGCTGGTGATAAAGCCCAGTAAAACAGGAAGTTCCGTCGGACTTTTTGTTGTAAAGGAAAAACAGAATATTTATGAATATTCCCGAACGGCCCTTCAGTATGATGACGAAATCCTGATTGAGGCCTTTGTGGATGGAAAGGAACTGACCGTTCCTGTTGTTGCAGGAAAGGTCTGGCCGGTGGTGGAGATTGACCCGGATGGCGGTGTGTATGACTACACTCATAAATACAGCCAGGGCATGAGCCGGTATTATGTGCCGGCCCGGCTGAATCAGGAACAGAGCGACAAGGTTCAGCAGCTCGCTCTGAAGGTCTGCGAAGTTATCGGGTTGACAAATTATGCCCGGATTGATTTTCGGATGGACCGGGAGGGGCGCTTTTACTGTCTCGAACCCAATACACTGCCGGGGATGACGGCGACCAGCCTGCTGCCCAAATCCCTGAAACACGCAGGCGTGGAGTTCCCGCAGCTGCTGGAAATGATCATTGAAGATGCATTGGACAAAGGAGGTTCGATTCGATAATGGCGCTTGCTTTCTATAATACGCTCAGCCGGAAGAAGGAAGAATTCAGGGAAATTCACAAGGGAGAAGTTCGTTTCTACACCTGCGGCCCCACCGTGTACAATTATGCCCATATCGGGAATTTCCGGGCCTATATTTTTGAGGATCAGCTTCGGAGATATCTTGAATACAAAGGCTACAAAGTTACTCAGGTCATGAATCTCACCGATGTGGACGATAAGATTATCCGGAAGTGCCGTGAAGAGAAGACGACGCTTGATGAAACGACAGGGCCCTATAAGAAAGCGTTCTTTACGAATCTCGAGCAGCTGAACATCGAAAAGGCGGAACATTATCCGGAAGCAACCGCTCATATCGCGGATATGGAGCGCATGATCGGGATCCTGCTTGACAAGGGAATTGCCTACCGCGGGCAGGACGGAAATATTTTTTACCGGATCAGTGAGTTTCCCGCCTACGGACGACTTCAGAATCTGGATATGAGTCAGATGCGCAGCGGCGGGCGGGTATCCGATGATGAGTATGAAAAGGAATCCGTCCACGATTTTGCTCTCTGGAAGGCCTGGAAGGAAGAGGACGGGGATGTGTTCTGGAACAGTCCGCTCGGCAAGGGACGCCCCGGCTGGCATATCGAATGTTCCGCCATGTCCACCCGCTATCTGGGCCAGACCTTTGATATTCACACCGGCGGTGTGGACAATATCTTTCCCCATCATGAAAACGAAATTGCCCAGAGTGAAGGCGCCAGCGGAGAGAAATTCGTCAACACCTGGATGCATTGCGATCATCTGATCTGGGATAACGAAAAAATGAGCAAATCACTGGGGAATATCATTTACATCGACGGCCTGGTTGAAAAAGGCTATTCGCTGCAGACCATCCGCTATGCCCTGCTCTCCACGCATTACCGCCAGAAACTCAATTTCAGCTTTTCACTCCTGGATGCGTCGGCCAAGGCCATGCAGCGTATACAGGATTTCATCTACGAACTGGAACGGAGCGTGAAACCCGGCCCGATTCAACCGGAGATTGAGACGCTGTGTACAACCTGTCTCAATGATTTTGAAGCGGCTATGGATGATGACCTGAATATCGCCCGCGCTCTCGCGGCACTTTTTGATATGATTAAATCCGTCAATCGTTTTCGTCAGGATACGGAACTTCATGACGCAGACAGGGACGGGCTGATGGAAGTCCTGAAACGTATCGATACGGTTCTGGGCGTCATATTTGTCGGGCAGAAGGGGACGGACACGGCGGATGAGAGCTGGATACGGCAGAAAATTCAGGAACGGAGTGATGCCCGGGCCGATAAAAACTGGGCTCGCGCCGACGAAATCCGTCAGGATCTGCTGGACCGCGGGATCGAACTCCTGGACCGGAAAGACGGAACGGATTACAAACTTATCTGAGAATGATTCAGAATAAACAGCTGATACAAAAAAAGGCCGGAGACTCCGGCCTTTTTGATATCGTGTAAGCTCTGGGCCTATTTGAAAATGAATCCTGCGGACAGAGAGGCGGACTGATAGGTTCCCTGGCTGACTTCCGCATGCAGGTAGAGCAGGGGAAGCTGGAGGGACACACCGGCATTGAGACGCATGCCATTGTCACCTTTGAAGTCAAAATTGATGGGAATGGTTTCACCCGTATTCGAATCGATAAAATCGTATTTCAGGGTGACGGAGGTATTATCCATACCGGCGCCCACATAGGGTGAAATTTTGAAGCCGGGGATACCCAGGCTTTTACCGATTTCAGCGTGATAATTCATATTCGTGGACTCGATCATATCTCCCAGAGTCAGCTGCTGGTACATGCCGCCGACCGTGACATCGAAGATGGGAACGGGCAGGCTTTTTCTCACGCCCAGTCCGTACATGGTAAATTTTCCCACATTCGGAACTTCCATTTCAACGGGTAATCCGCGGCCGGAAATTTCGATGCCGAAGGGAAGCCGGATATTAGCCTGCAGGGCCGCGGCCGGAACGAGGGATGCACCCAGCCCGTCAGGAAAGGCAAAGGGCTGGACGGTATTGGATATGGACTGTTCAACGGCCGAGCGCATCAGGGCCAGCTTGTCCGCATCGGAAGCTGACAGTTTTGACGCAAGTGTATTAAAGATATCACTTGAGCTCTTCGGCTGGAGGACCATACCTTTTTCATCAGTTGCGGCAGCAATAGTCGGTGTTGTCTCCTGATTTGCGCTGTACAGATCCTCAAAAGGAAGTTCAACCACCTGATTGATCTGTCCGCTGGTCAGACTCCCCAGATCAAAAGTAATGGTGTTTTCTGTGAGAGAGGGGACAAAGCTCATATCCGCATCCGGCACCACACTGATACTTACAGCTATACCTGCATCGAAACCGAAGGGAGGGATAAGGCCGGTTTTGCAGTTGGCTTTCTTGTAGAGAGCCGAATTCATACTTGTTCCGAATCCTGTCATCACCGGCTGTATGTAGGATTTCGCGTTGTCTTCCAGAAACTTGCTCAGAGAGCCCTGAAGATCCTGACCGACGAGATTGCTCCCGAATCCGGCGATCAGAAGCAGAATGGCCAGAGATTTAAACCATTTCATCGTCTTACTCCTTGTGTGTGACTTTACTTAGTTCCATAACATTTGCATGAAAATACGAGTAATTTGATCTTGTGGCAATATGGATTTTATGAATAAAGGGGAATTTTGCCGGCCGTCACAGCCGATGTGAAGGGTTTTTAGCAGGTATTCAAACATCCGGGAGGCTAATCCTGTTTAAATTGTGGAATATTCCTGCTAAATTCGCCCCCGGAAACAGAAAGGAAGGTTCATGGCAGCATTGAAGAAAAAACACTACGGAACAGTCTATGATATTCTGCTGATTACGGTGGGAGCATTTCTGATGGCGGAATCCCTGGTGCAGTTTCTTATTCCGCATAAGATTGTAACCGGCGGTGTGAGCGGAATCGCGACCATTCTTTATCATCTGTTTCATATCCCGGCCGGTATCAGTATGTTCGTGATCAATATTCCGCTCTTTTTTCTCGGAGTCTGGCAGTTCGGGCGGAAGTTCGGCGCCAAGACCATTTACGGGATCATCATCCTGTCCGTTTTTACGGATTTTCTCGACAAGGGCCTGCATCTGACAGCCATGACCGATGATGTATTTCTTTCCACGCTTTACGGCGGCGTGATCCTCGGCATCGGCCTGGGGTTCATTTTCAAGGGACGGGGTACCACGGGAGGCAGCGATATTGTGGCCCGTATCATCAATAAATACAGCAATCTCAGTCTGGGCTGGTCCTTCATGGTGATAGATTCATTCGTCATCGGATCGACGGCTCTGGTCTTCCATAATGTGGATCTCATTCTCTTCGGAATCATCGGCCTGGCCGTTTCATCCAAACTTGTGGATGTGATGGCGGAAGGACTGGTGACAGAGAAGGGGCTGATCATCGTGAGTGATGCCTGGCCGGTTATTTCCGGGCGTATTCTCAACGAACTTCACCGCGGAGTCACCGGGCTCGAATCGCAGGGACTCTATACGGATACACAGCGGAAGACGCTGTACTGTGTGGTCAGTACCCGTCAGGTGGAGCTGGTGCGGCGCATTGTCCGGGAGGAAGATGAGAAGGCCTTTGTCTCGGTTTTCAATCTGGCCATCATTCAGGGCGAGGGATTTCGCGAACGGACCGCGCTTTACGAAAATTGATGCGGGACCGGCTTCCCTGAAAAATTCGCCTTAAGGCTAACAGTCTTCACTAAAATATTATAAATTCACGCCGAAAACAGAGAAACGGACAGACACATGGACTTGAAATATTCGAAATTACGGTCAAAATTGAACCGGCTTATCCCGTCGGACAGGCTATTTACGGATGATCTGGACCGGCTCGTAAAGGGAAGTGACGCCGGTATTTACCGGCTGATTCCCGCACTGGTGGCCAGGGTGGAAAGCCTGGATGAACTTCAGCTGTGTATCGACAGCTGTCGTGAACTGAGGATTCCGCTCACCTTCAAGGCCGCCGGGACATCCCTGTCCGGCCAGACTGTAACGGACAGCCTGCTGGTGGAATTGGGCCGAAACTGGGACGGCTGGAAAATATCTGATGAAGGCCGGCATATCCGGCTTCAGCCCGGGATGGTGGGGGATGCGGTGAATACGGTGCTCAAACCCTACGGGCGCAAATTTCCTCCGGCCCCGGCCAGTATCGCTGCCGCAAAGGTTGGCGGGATCGTCGCCAATAACGCCAGCGGAAATTCCTATGGAATCGATTATAACAGTTACCATCGTACACGCGGGATGAAAATACATTTTTCTGACGGATCCGTGCTGGATACGCGTGATGAGGAAAGCCGCGCCGCGTACAGGAGTTCCCATGCCGATGTATTGGAGAAAATCACCGTTATCCGGAAACAGATCATGGCATCGCCGGAGATCCGTGACCGGATTGTGCGTAAATACAGCCTGAAGAATACCACCGGCTACGGTATGAACAGTTTTGTGGATTTTGAAGATCCCATTGATATTATCGATCATCTCATGATCGGGTCGGAAGGAACGCTGGGATTTATTTCCGAAGTGGATTATGAAACGGTTCCGGATGCCGCGCTCCACGCCGCTGCGCTCGTGTTCTTTCCCGATCTCATGACGGCCGGAAAGGCGGTTCCCACTCTGAAGACCCTTCCGGTTCTGGCTGCGGAACTTATGGACCGGCCGGCCCTGAAGACGGTGGAGGATGTAGCGGGGATGCCGGATGTACTCAGGGCGCTGCCGGAAAATGCAACGGCGATTCTGATTGATACGGCGGCTGACAGTGAAGATGCGCTTCAGGCCCAGATGAGTGAAATCGAAAAAGCGCTTCAGTCCATGCCGCTGCTGTATCCTGCCGAATTCACCCGGGATCCTTTTCAATACGATACGATGTGGAAAGTGCGGAAGGGACTCTTCACGTCGGCGTCGGCGTCACGCCGTCCGGGAACAGCGGTCGTCATAGAGGATGTGGTCTTTCCGGTGGACAGACAGGGCGAAGCGCTGCGTGATATGCAGGAACTCTTTACCCGTTTCGGCTATGATGATTCCATACTCTGGGGCCACGCGATGGACGGGAATTTTCACTTCGTGATCATGCAGGATTTTTCCGATGCGAAGGCACTGGAAACCTATCGTGCCTTCATTTCGGAACTGATTGATGTCGTGGTGGGCCGCTATGACGGCTCCCTGAAGGGTGAACATGGTACCGGGCGGAATATGGCGCCCTTTGTGGAGCGGGAATGGGGTTCGGATATCTACACCCTCATGAAGGACGTGAAGGCGATCCTTGATCCGCTGAATATTTTCAATCCGGGTGTCCTCATCAACGAGGATCCTGATGTATATATGAAGAATTTCAAACGCATTCCTACCGTGAATCCGCTCATTGATGCCTGTATCGAATGCGGTTTCTGTGAACGGAACTGCCCTTCAAAGGATCTGACCTTCACACCGCGGCAGCGGATCATCGCCTACCGGGATATTGCCATGAGCAGGCATTTCGATATGGACCGCGCTCAGCATTTCAATTACAAGGGCGATGAAACCTGCGCCACAGACGGGCTCTGCTCATTGAGCTGTCCTGTGGGTATCAATACAGGCCTGCTGGTCAAGGAACTGCGTTTTAAGAATCAGAAAGCGGATTCGGCGAAACTGGCCTCTTCCATAGCCGAAAATATGGACCGGATCACGGCCTGGGGACGGACCGGACTGAATGCGGTTCATCTGATTCATTCGCTGCTGGGATCCCATATCATGGGGTGGATCGCGGGTGGACTGCACCGGATCAGCGGAAAGCGAATTCCCCTGTGGAATCCCTTCATGCCCCGGGGAGCGCGACAAATTCCCCCTGTGGGCCCTGTTCCGGCAGACGGAAAACAGATTGTGTATTTTCCCACCTGTATCAACCGGACCATGGGAGAAGCGGCGGGAAAGCAGCATGATCGCGGCCTGATGGACAGCATGGTGAGTCTCATGAAAAAGGGCGGATTTGAGGTCGTATATCCTGAAAATATCAATTCACTGTGCTGCGGCATGGCCTTCGCCAGCAAGGGTTTCCGGGCGCAGGCGGCCCGGAAGGAAAAGGAACTGAACGCGGCGCTGATGAAAGTCAGCGATAACGGGCGTATCCCGGTGGTAACGGATATGAGCCCCTGCCTGCTCCATATGCGTGAGACGCTGGATCCGAAACTGAAGCTGGTCGAGCCTGTGGAATTCATTCACGATTTTCTGCTGCCGGATCTGAAATTCCGCAGAAAGGACAGCAGCATAACCATCCACTCCACCTGCAGTACGGTGAAGATGGGGCTGGATAAAAAATTCAGAGCCGTGGCCGAAACGCTGGCCAGCGAAGTGATCGTACCGGAAAAGACGAACTGCTGCGGCTGGGCCGGAGACCGGGGCTTCAGCCATCCGGAATTGAATGCGGCCGCATTGAAAGACCTCAAACCTGAACTGGACGGACGGGCAGAAGCCGGCTATTCGAACAGCCGTACCTGTGAAATCGGGCTGTCCCTGCATTCGGGGATTAAATATGAATCCATCGTGTTTCTTGCTGATGAAATGAGTGACTGAACCGGAATTTAGGAAAGAAAGGAATAATCAATGAAATATCATCGTTTAGGCATATCCGGACTGAAGGTGAGCGAATTGTCCCTGGGAGGCTGGACCACCTTCGGCCACAGTATACAGGATGAAGCGCTGGCAAAGAACATCATTCTCAAAGCCTATGAAAGCGGCGTGAATTTTTTTGATATCGCCGACGTCTACGCCCGCGGCGCATCGGAACTGCTCATGGGAAAAACGCTGAGAGAACTTCCCCGGCATACGCTGGTGATCTCTTCCAAAGTATTCTGGCCCATGAGTGACGATCCCAATGATAAAGGTCTGTCCCGCAAACATATCATGGAATCGGTGGAAAAATCCCTGAAACGGATCGGGACGGACTATCTCGATATCTATTTCTGTCATCGCTATGATCCGGAAACACCGGTGGAAGAAGTGGTGAGAGCCATGGATGACCTGGTACATCAGGGAAAAATTCTCTACTGGGGGACGAGTATGTGGTCGGGCGAACAGATCGAAACCGCTCGTACGATCGCCGATTCCCGCAACCTGCATGCACCGGCTGTGGAACAGCCCGAATACAATCTGCTGAGCCGGCAGCGGGTGGAATCGGAAATTCTCCCCGTCTGTGAGAAATACGGGATGGGGCTGACCACCTTTTCACCGCTGGCCATGGGAATGCTGACGGGAAAATATGATGACGGTCTTCCGAATGACAGCCGTTTCGCGCGCGAGGCCTGGCTGAAGGAACGCTGGTACCGGGATGATGTGATCGGCCTCGTACGGAATTTCGGAAAAATTGCCGATGAACTGCAGGTGAAACGCAGTCAGCTGGCTCTGGCCTGGCTGCTGGGCCGGCAGACGCTCTCCTCCGTCATTACCGGGGCGACGTCCGTGGATCAGCTCGTGGAAAATCTGGCTGCGGCTGAGATTGAGATTCCCGATGAGGTGACCATGAAAATCAATACTCTTTTCGGTGAGGGATAGGCGATGCTTGAATCCATTGTCCGACGCCGATCCGTACGAAAATTTGAGAAACGGCCCATCGAAGAGGAAAAGCTCCGGGTTCTCAAGGATGCCATCCTGCGCAGCCCCACTTCCAAGAATAAAAAGCCCTGGGAATTTTATTTTGTTCACGATCCGGCGCTTCTGAAGGCGCTGTCGAAAAGCAAGCGTCATGCGGCCCATGTCGCGGATGCTCCCGTTGCCGTGGTGATTGCAGCGGAAGGGGGACGGAGTGATGTGTGGGTTGAGGACTGCAGTATTGCCGCGGCGATTCTGCAGGTTTCTGCCGTGTCGCTGGGTCTGGGAAGCTGCTGGATACAGATCCGCAGGCGCTTTTATTCAGATGAACAGGGTGCTGAGGAATATGTGCGGCAGACGCTGAAGCTTCCCGCCGATCAGGAAGTCCTGGCCATCATTGCCCTGGGGTATCCCAAAGGGGAGGTGGCGAAGCCCTATGACAGCGACGCGCTCCGCTGGGACAAAATTCACGATATTCTCTGATTCGTCGAAATATATTCGGATTACATTAATATTTTCCAGCGCCGCATGAGACCCTGAGCGTCCCGGGCTTTCTGGTAACGGGGGTGTGCATCCTGCCATACCTGCAGGGCAATGCTCAGATGATTGATGGCATCCTGACGTTCTCCCTGGGCCCAGCGAACCTGTGCGAGTTCATAGTGCATTTCCGGCTGTGCCGGAATCAGGACCAGCATTTCATTGAGAGCGGCGGCCGCATCCTCATAATTTCCGGCCAGCCTGAGACAGCGCGCTTTGGGAATGATGCACTGCAGCCGGCTTTCGGGCAGAAGCTGCATCGCTTCATCATAGTCTTTCACTGCATCATTGTAGTGGCCGTCCATTTCTGCCAGTACCGCCTTCGCCCTGAGTATTTCAACGTCTGCACGATTTCCCAGCAGATTTCGGATAGCGGAGGTATCCACACAGACAATACACAGTTCAATATCATTTTTATTCTTCTGATACATCGCTCTGTCCAGATTGCCCAGTAAATATATTTCATTGAAGGGCGGCGCAAGTTTCCGGATTTCCTCGATGATATCATCGGCAACGCTGTTTTCACCCATGTCCAGAAACATGTCGATGTCGTTGATTTTGTTGACGAGGATATTGACGGGGGAATTAATGGATCGGGAAAGATTGTCAGCAAGGATGCGGTAGCGGAGAGCATTGATGAAATCCGCCCTGAAATAATATTTGTCGGAGAGCAGGGTGAGACAGGCCAGACTGTCGGCGGCAGAGCGGCTGAAATTCAGAGCCTTGGCAATGAGGGCTTCTGCCTGATTGAAATCAGCATGATTGATTGACATTTCAGCGAGGCCGGTCAGGGCGCCGGGGTTATTATCATCCATAATGAGAATCTTATCGTAGATATCCTTAGCCGCCTGAAAATTTCCCGTATCCTTCTCCAGATCGGCCAGAGCCAGATAACCGCGAATCTGATCCGGATGCCTGCGGATATAATCGTTATAATATTTACGGCTCATGTCAAAGTCCCGGATCTGGCTGTACAGAGCGCCCAGATTCAGAATCAATTCATCGGCCTGCGGTTCGATCGTGAGGATTTTTTCATATTCCTGAATCGCGAGGGCATAGCGGCCCTGGTTCATGTAGTGATTCCGCGCCAGCCGGTACAGGGGGCGTACATCTTCCGGGAAAAGCTTGCTCCACATGTCCAGAAGTGCGACAGCCTTATCAAGTTCATTCCGATAGATATAGTAGTAGTAGCGGACAAAATATCGGTCCTGTTCGGGCAGTTTGTAGAGTTTCTCCATAAGCGGACCCAGAACTTCATTTGCCTCCCGTTTCTGGTTCGTATTCGAGTAGAGTATTAAAAGTTCAAAATAGACGTAGGAAAAACTGTTATCCAGTGCTGCAGCTTCCTTGTAATACCTGAGAGCCGCGGCATGATCGTTATGGGTCATGAGCTCATCCCGGCCGGTGAAAAATGCCGCCAGGGCCGGGTCGTTATGACTGAGAAGCTCCCGGGTCGGTATGATTTCCGTGGTTTCGGATGCGTTACCGGTATCGGTATTTCGTCCGATGGCGGAACTCAGGCTGTCAATCAGGGTGGTCAGGCTGCTGCTGCGGGTCTGATAGCGTTTCAGAAGCTTGTAGGTCACCGCTTCGTAAACCTCAATTCCGGCGGTATAGAGGCCTGCCGAGTCGATGTATGTGCCGGTGACGAAATACTGAAAATTATCATTCTGAGTCAGATTGCGGATCAGGGATTGGGGCAGGACACTGCGGGGGTCATTCTGAGTATCCTGTATTTCCTGCTGGTACTGATACTGAGTACGGATGGAATTATACATATTCTGGCCCAGGGTATAGCTGAGCATCTGCGGGATGCCGAAATGGAGCCAGTCCGCATCTTTCCGATCCGATCTGCCCTGAAAATTCCAGAGGGTGATGCGGTTCCGGACGGCAGGAGCGGGTGTCTCCTCCGTAGTGCTTACTGCGGAGGTCCGGGTTGGCTGTGAGGCGGTGCCTGCGTCCAGATCATGGCCCGGCAGGATCCAGATGACCAGGAAGACGGTTAGAATGAGATTGATGGGAATGGCGATTTTTTCCACCTTGTGCCACTTGTCCGGTCCGGGCCGCCCGTGAAACCAGGCAATGAGCAGAATGGACGGCAGGAGTGAGGCAATGATGGTAAAGGAAATATTAATCAGTTCCGGGTCGTAATGAAAACGGTCCACGAGCAGGCTGCCTGTGAACTCAAGTACGCCCCAGCCTGCGCCCAGATAGACACCGAGGAACTGAAATACCCGCCGTTCCCATAATTCTCTGAAAAAGCTCGTCGGCTTTTTATTCTGCTGAATCATGGGGGTAAAGTATTAAGGCTGAACACCTTTTACAATTTATTTTCAAGGATTATCCGTTTCTCACCGGTAAATGGCGGATAAGTCCGGGCTACAGGGCGTTTTCCGGATTCCAACCGGGTATCCAATTTCAGGTAATAGTGTGCTTGATGCTTTGTTTTCCATGTGAAAAATGGTAATTTTCATCGATTATGGAACAGATGGAAACAGATACAGCATTATACGGAGAAAGCCTGCCACGATGGTATCCGCTTCGGGTCCGGGGACGGCGGGAGCGAAGCGTGGCGAAAATGCTGACGGATATGGGCATTACATATTATCTTCCCTTTCTGAGGGAACGGCATCGCTGGAGCGACAGATGGAAGGTCGTGGAAAAAATCCTCTTTCCCGGTTATCTGTTTGTTCATATTCCGAAAAACAGGAAGTATGATATTCTGGATGTGGTCGGCGCCCAATCCTTTATTTATTTCAACAATGATATGGCCTGTATTCCTGAGGAGCAGATCGAGGGAATCCGTCTCATGCTGGAAAAGCCCGAATCTCTGCAGGTCCATGACAGAATGCATCTGATCGGGAAAAAGGCACGGATTGTGAAGGGGCCCATCGCCGGACTGTCCGGAACCATCGCTCAGGTAAAGAACAATACGCTGGTTTTTATGGAAATTGAGCATTTCGGGAAAGTGCTGTCTGTTGAAATCGACGAAAATGATATCATTGAATATGAAGATCAGTAGATGACAGAACGACTACTCCTGACAGGTGCCGCCGGTTTTATCGGCAGTCATGTGGCCCGGACGCTTGCCGGCCGGGATGGGGAGATTCTCGGAGTTGATAATCTGAATGAGTATTACGATGTCAGTCTGAAGAAGAAAGGCCGGCTGGCAACTTTGCAGGATCAGCCAAATTTCAGATTTGTAAAAGCGGACATCAGTGATTCCAAATCGATGGAAACGGTTTTCAATGATTTTCGCCCCACACACATCATCCATCTGGCAGCTCAGGCGGGAGTGAGGTATTCTACAGAAAATCCCTTCAGCTATGAAGCATCGAACGGACTCGGTTTCCTGACGATGATTGAAGCTGCGCGGCGTCATAATGTGCAGCATTTTCTGTACGCCTCCAGCTCCTCCGTGTACGGCAACAGCCCGGATGTTCCCTATCGTGAAGATAATGCGCCCGAACACCCGGTGAGCTTTTATGCCGCCACCAAACGCTATAACGAACATACGGCAGCGGTCTATACGCATCAGTACGGACTGAAATGCACGGGCCTGCGCTTTTTTACGGTTTACGGGCCCTGGGGCCGCCCGGATATGGCCTATTTCAGCTTTACGCAGAAAATCATGGGCGGAAAGCCGATTACGGTCTTTGATAAGGGACAGCTGCAGCGGGATTATACCTATATTGATGACATTGTATCCGGGATACTGGCTGCTCATGACAGAGCTTCGGACGGACATGAGATCTACAATCTGGGGAATCACCGGGTCTATACGATTTTGGAAATGCTGACTATTCTTGAGGAAGCTCTGGGGCGGAAGGCGGAGATTCGCTGGGCGCCCATGCAGGCAGGTGACGTCTACAAAACCTTTGCGGATATCACAAAGAGCCGCAGGGATCTGGCGTATGACCCCAAAACACATCTGAAGGAAGGATTGGACCAATTCATCGCGTGGTACAGAAACACTTATTCAAGCTGAAAACGATTGCTGCAGTACTGGCAGTGGCTGCCGGCGTGACGGCTGCTCCGCAGGGAGAATACATCCGCGTATCCGAATCGGAAAACGGAGTGCTCACTGCGGATCTGGATTTCGGGACGTTCTCTAAAACATATCGTCAGGAAACAGCCGATATAGTAACTGTGTACAAAGCAAAAAATTCGACGGTAACTTCGTATTATGATAAACTGAGTGTGGAAGGACTGAGTTTTGCGGTGGTGGTGCAGGACGATGCTCTGCCGCCCGTGACCTGTACCTATTCGTCTGAAGTAAGGTCTCCAGATTTTAGCGGTGTGAAGCTGCCGGGGGATTATCAAAACCTGACTGTTTCCGAACTGAGAAATTATCAGGGCATCAAATACCGGATCGTATCTGTTTTTCCATTTTACAGAAATGGCCAGGCTTTTGCTTCCGCGCAGGTGCGTGTTCAGCTGCAGCGGCCGGGCGCCGGAATTCCTGTTTCGGGCCCACAGAAAAGGATTCTGAACCGGCTGGTTGTCAATGCGGAGGATGCGCGCAGAGCTCCGTCAGCGATTTTGCGCAAGGCGGCGGCACCCTTTACAGAAAAGGGCCGATGGATTGGCATCACGGTCGCGGAGGAGGGTATTTACCGCATCCGGGCTTCCGACCTGAGTAATGCCGGGATTGATCCTGGAACGCTGATAAAAGATAAAATCCGCTTATTTTCAGATTCACGATTCGGGCTGCCCTATACGGCGGATTTGCCCGATCCTGATTCCCTGTTTACCGAGATTCCCCTTCTTTTCATTGATGGTTCGGGCGATGTCTGGGATACGGAAGATATGGCCGCTTTTTATGCACCGGGCCCCGGACAGTGGCTGGTTTCGGACGTGACCCAGCCTCAGGAACTTCAGTACAGAATCAATCCTTTTGATACAGTGCAGCGTCTCTGGCTTTTCATTCCCGATGATATGAGCTCAGCTATCGATGGAAAACGGATACGCTTTGCCGATATTACAGGTGCTTCACATGGTGAACAAAGGGATTGGAGCTGGGATTGCCTGCATCATGAAAAAGAGGAGCAGAATCCTCAGCAGGGCGGAACGGACTGGTACGGTGAGAGCTTCAGCGGCCGATCCTGGCAGGAATCCATTGAGCTGGATCTGCCCACGGCTCCCGCTTCCGGATCAAAGGATGCCATGATCCGTCTTGCCGCTGCCGGGGGATCCACGTCTGGTAATTCATCCCACAGCCACTCTTTCAGCTTTTCACTGAACGGATTGAAGCTGCAGACCTCTCTCACCATGTCAGATTACAGAGCACAACGAAAGGATCTGACCATCCTGTCCTCACTTCTGAACCGGAACAATACACTTTCAGTCTCCTATACGGGGAATACGGATCTGAATGTTGCCTATATGGATTATGTGGATATCATCTATCCCTCAGATCTGCAGACAACAACAGATGTGCTGACACCCCGCTTTATGGGCATAAGCGCTCCCTTTTCCTTCCAGGCCGGAGGATTCGGCACGTATCCAGCCTATGTTTTTGATGTTACCCGGTCAACGGATCCGGTCTGTTCCGTAGTGGCTGATGCCGGAGCCTGGATCAATGATGATGGCACTCGTGTATCAAGCCGCTACTACATTGCGACGGAATCGGCGTTCAGAAGTCCTGCTTCCTTCACTCTGAGCAGTACATTCAATCCAGACCGCAGCGCCTGGCTCAGCGGGAATTATGACATGGTCATTATCAGTCATACCAACTTTATCGATGAAGCTGAGCGTCTGGCTGAGCATAAGGCTGTCCGGGCCGTGGATCCGCTGAAGGTGCTGGTTGCAGACATGAGTGATGTCTATAACCGCTACAGCGGCGGACAGACAGATCCCCGGGCCATCCGCAATTTTCTTCTGGATCTGAAGCTGCACAACGGAACCGTTCCGCTGCGCTATGTCCTGCTGTTCGGAGACGGATCCTATGATTATCGGAATATCAGCGGTAAAGCGCAAAATTACATTCCCCAGTTCGAAATTTCGGCCTGGGATATCAATGATACGCGTAATTCGGAAGATCCCTTTGTCTATCTGAGCAGTAATACAACCAACACGGTGGATTATCCGCTGGGCCGGCTGCCCGTCAATTCAGCGAAGGAGGCTGCCGACGTCGTAGACAAGATCATCAGTTATGAAACGCGGACTCAGCAGGGAGACTGGCAGGCACGGGTGACTCTGGTTGCGGATGATCCTACGGATCCGGACGTGAATAACACGGATTTTATTTTGGATACTGAAAATAAAATCGCGCCGCTTTTTCCGCAGGGCGTAATCCGGAATAAACTGTATCTGACGGAATTCCCGGAGCTCTATGATCCGACCATCCGGGCCATGGGTCGGGTCGGTGCCAGAGATGCCATTATTTCAGCATTCAATAATGGATCTGCCATTGTCAACTTTATCGGCCACGGATCGCCGACCGTCTGGGCCCAGGAATATGTATTTGTCAAGGACCGGGATCTTCCCTTGCTCAAGAATACGGGAAAATACCCGCTGGTTGTGGCAGCCACCTGCGATTGGGGGCGTTCCGACTATACCAGCTCCCAGAGTGCAGCGGAAGATATTGTCACACTGGAGGACGGCGGTGCCATCGCTGCCATTGCGGCCACCCGGCCTGTCTACAATTCGGATAATGTGGCGCTCGTCAGGAAATTCTATGGAACTGTTTTTACGGATTCAGCGTCACCGACAAACCCGGTCTCAATCGGGGAAGGCCTCATGATTGCCAAACAATTACTTGCCTCAAATGCGACGACCGGAAACTCCATAATCAATGCATCCAAGTTTTTGCTGATTGGTGATCCCTCCCTGTATCTCACCATACCGGGGCAGAGCGGAGAGTTTACGTCAATCAGTGATGATACACTGAAGGCACTTGAATTGGTACATGTGGAGGGTACCATCGCCGGAGGAAGCACTTCGGGTATTCAGGCAGAACTGCAGCTGTTTGACAGCGGCAAGCGGGTGATCCGGGAGTACCGGTATCTGAGCGGCGGAAGCTATCAAACGGGAACCGTCAATTACACACTTGGCGGGAATCGGCTGTTTACCGGGCCCGTGTCTGTGTCTGACGCGGCATTTACCGGCCGGTTCATTATTCCCAAGGATATTTCCTACCAGGGAAACAGCGGGATCCTGCGGCTGCAGTACTGGAGTCCGGAAAACAGTGCAGAGGAAGGGATGTTTGCCAGAAATAATCTCATTATTCAGGGCAGCAGCGACAGTGTTCAGACAGATTTTCAGGGACCGTCTATTCGGCTGATGAACGGGAAGGGACAGGAGCTGTCTGATGACGATCTGCTGGATGATTCCAGTCGGGTTCAGATCCTGATCAGCGATCCGGGTGGTATCAATATTACCGGATCTACGGGCCATGGTATCAATCTGGTTCTGGATGGCGGTCAGTCCTATGATATCACTTCAGATTTCAAATATGACAGGGATTCATGGTCTGACGGAAGTGTTCTGATCCGGGCGGGGGACTATTTTGAAAACGGCCGGAATCACTTTCAGATATCCGCATTTGATAATTATAATAATTTTGCCAGCATTGAAGGTGATATAACTGTACTTACAGTGGGTGAAGCTCCCCTGACGGAGATTGTGAACTTTCCCAATCCTTTTCAATCCGGAACAGCTTTTACTTTTAAAACAGGTTTGGACGGAAGTGTAAAAATTTCCGTCTATACGGCCGGCGGACGAAAAATACTGAATCTCCCGGAGCGAAGCGTCAGTCAGGGATTCAATTATATTGACTGGGACGGAGAGGACAACTTCGGCCAGAAGATTGCCGCCGGGCCTTATCTCTACACACTGACCTTCACGACCGAATCCGGCAGGCGGTTTGATGTGACCGGAACCTGTGTGAAGCTGCCATGATCCATCAGGATGTGATCGAACCCTGTATACTGGCATCAGCCTCTCCGCGCCGGCAACAGCTGCTGTCGGAAATGGGACTCACTTTCCGCGTCATTCCTTCAAATTTTGATGAACAATCCGTTAACCCGGATAATTTCAGCACTCCGGAAGAGCTTGCCCTCCATCTGGCTGAAATGAAGGGGATGGATGTCGCCGCCTGTTTTCCCGAAAATCTGGTGATTGCCGCCGATACCATAGTTGTGCAGGAAGACCGCATTCTGGGCAAACCTGCAGATGAAAAGGACGCCGTAAGGATGCTGACACGCCTGTCCGGCCGGCATCATCGTGTGGTCACGGCCCTGGCATTGATCCGGGCCCGGGACGGACGCCGCGAAAGCGGCCTGGAAAGTACGGATGTGTTGTTCAGAAAACTGAGTGACGGGGAGATCCGGGAATATGTCCGGACATATCAGCCGCTGGACAAGGCCGGAGCCTACGGTATTCAGGATGTGGGCGCCGCGTTGACAGAAGGGATTTCCGGCTGTTATTTCAATGTGGTGGGATTTCCCATCACCCGGTTTTACCGGCTCTGGCAGGATTTTCATTCCCGTCCTGAAGAGTCCACTCTCATTGTTGATAAATCCAGGTGAGGCAGGTCTTGGCCATTACAGCGCAAGTATTTGTTATTATTAATATAATCAGAGATGAAACTGTGGCTCGAAATTTGTTGTCAGGGAGGCGAACCGTAGGGAGGTAGTGTGAGCGGAAAACTTGACGAACTGATGAATGAAAACCGATTGGCGGATATCGGCAGCAAAGCATCCGGCAGCGGAATCAACAATGTGGCTATTTTCGGCATGGGGACCATGGGGCGTGGCCTGGCCTGGGCCATTGCCTCGAAGGGCGTGACCGTAACCTGCGTGGAACGGACGGAAGAGGACGCCGCGAAGGTACAGCAGCTGCTGGATGAGGAAATGGACATGGAAATCCAGCGCTGGGGCCTGACAAAAAGTGAAAAGCGCGCCATTCTCTCACGGACAAATTTTATCAGCGACCTGGAGGATATGGGGCCCTGTGATATGGTTCTGGAATGCATTCCCGAAGATCTGGATAAAAAAATCAGTCTCTTCAAAAAGCTGGATGCCATGTTTGAGCCGCAGGTCATTTTTGCGACCAATACGTCCACGCTGTCCATCACTGAGCTGGCCAACGCCACACAGAGGCCTGAGCTCTTTCTGGGCCTGCATTTTCTCAATCCCGTTCCAAAGATTTCCCTGGCGGAAGTCGTGCGCGGGCTGCATACCAGCAACGAGACTTTCAAGCGTATTCAGGAATTTGTCACACAGATCGGAAAAACCTCAGTCGAAGTGTTTGAGTATCCGGGATTTGTGACTACCCGGGTTATTCTGCCCATGCTGAATGAGGCCATGAATGTGGTGATGGAGGGCGTCGCCAGTCCGACCGGTGTGGATACGGCCATGCGTCTCGGCTATAATCTGAATATCGGGCCGCTGCGGCTTGCGGATACAATGGGACTGGACGAAGTTCTGAACTGGATGAGCGAGCTCTTCAAGGAACTGGGAGACCTGAAATACCGTCCCTGTCCCATTCTGAAGAAACTGGTCCGGGCCGGACACCTGGGAAAAAAGACCCGCAAGGGCTTTTTCATCTATGACGAACTGGGCCGCCTGGTCGGTGAAAACAAGTATTAGACGGGAGAATCATGAGAGTACTGGTCATAAACAGCGGCAGCTCATCTGTCAAATATCAGTTCATCGATACGGAAACGCGCAAGTATATTGCAAAGGGCCTGGTGGACCGCATCGGCCTGCAGGGTTCCTCCCTCAGACAGGAACGTCATGACGGGCACAAGATTCACCTGAGCGGTGACATCATTGATCATCAGATGGCTCTGGAATATGTTCTGGCCGGGCTGGTGAGCACCAATCACGGTGTGATCCGCTCCCTCGATGAAATTGATTCAGTCGGGCATCGCCTTGTACACGGTGGCGAACATTTCAAGGATTCGGTTCTCATCACGGAAGAAGTGATGGATGTCCTCAATGAGTGCATTGATCTGGCGCCACTGCACAATCCTCCGAATATAAAGGGGATTCTGGCTGCCCGTTTTCATCTGCCCAACGTGCCCATGGTGGGGGTTTTCGATACGGCATTTCATTCCAAGATGCCGGACTATTCCTATATTTACGGCATTCCCTACGTGCTGTACAAGCGGCATGGAATCCGCCGCTACGGATTTCACGGCACCTCCCATTATTATGTATCGCGCCGTTTCCGGGATATGGTGTCCGGGGATATAAAGGATCTGAAGATTATCACCTGCCATCTGGGAAACGGAGGATCGGTTGCGGCTATTCACGGCGGCTATTCGGTCGATACCAGCATGGGCTTCACACCACTGGAGGGCCTGCTCATGGGTACCCGCTCCGGAGACATGGATCCGGGAATCATTTCGCATATCATGGCTAAGGAAGAGCTGGAAATCCGGGAGATCTCAGCCATGCTGAATAAGCACAGCGGACTGGTGGGCGTGTCCGGCCTGTCCAGCGATATGCGTGAAATCGAGGATGCCATCGCCGAGGGAAATAAGCGTGCCGAGCTGGCTTTCAATATTTTTACCTACCGCGTAAAAAAATATATTTCCGCCTATGCCGGCGCCATGGGTGGCGTGGATGGTCTCGTCTTCACCGGCGGTATCGGAGAAAATTCCGCACTGGTCCGGGAGAAGGCAACCGAAGGTCTGGATTTTATGGGTATCTCTCTGGATGCAGCCAAAAACCGGGATTTTCCCCATGGCAGTGAAGGCTTTGTTTCCACAGACGATTCCAAAGCGAAAATCGCTGTGATTCCCACCAATGAAGAACTTGTGATTGCCATTGATACGGAAAAAATCGTGAGTAAGGCGCTGGCGTGAGGGCGTAACAAGTTTGCCAGGTTTACGAGTTGACAGGTTGATAAGTTTACAAGCGGATAAAACGGGTACAGACGTTGCATGCAACGTCTCTGCCGAAATACGATAGGCGCGGTGTATTTTGTTTCTTCCTCGTCTACCCGTCTACGCTGAAGCTGCGCCAGTAGCGAGTAACGAGTAGCCCGTCTTCGTTTCGCTTCGCTCAGCTTCGACGAGGCAGGCGAGTAGCGAGTATCGAGTCGGGATGAAAGGTGAAACTTTGGCTGGAACGAAACCGACAGTGGCTGAGTGGTATCATTCGGTGACTGAGTGGTATCACCCGGTGGCTGAGCGGAGCCGAAGCCTATGTCATTGCGGACCTGATCCGCAATCTGGTTTACGAGTTGCGAGGGAAGAGGTGCAGAAAAAATATAATACCAAGCATTTCAAAATTGGGAGATTCCGGATCACGCCCGTCTTCGTTTCACTCGGACGTGGCTGTCCGGAATGACAGTTTCATAATAATGTAGGATTGGGTTTTCCACGATGAACCAGTAAACACGCAAACTTGCCAACGATTCCGTTTCTTCCCAACTCTACCACTTTACTACTCTACCGCTCTACATGTTCCGTTTCTTCCGCTTTAACGCTTCATCAATATTAATTCCCTTTTTCTTTCTCTGACTGACCAGAGAAAGAAACAAAGAGAGTCCTGGAGCTGAAGAAAAACAGGGACAGGGTCTCCGTTCCGCCTGAATCTCTCAATGCCTGCAAAGCCAGGCTGAATAGATTCTAACGGCTGCACTGCACCCCTGTTGAAATTCATAAACGCTCCTTCTCTAAAATCCTGTTTTTCTTATGCTCCAAAACGAAGAAGAGGTACGAAATCCCCGCCTACGTGTCATTGCGGGCTGTCACTGCGGACCGCCCAATCTGTCATTGCGGGCTTGACCCGCAATCTGGTTTTACGAGTTGCGAGGGAAGAGGTGCAGAAAAAATATAATACCAAGCATTTCAAAATTGGGAGATTCCGGATCACGCCCGTCTTCGTTTCACTCGGACGTGGTTGTCCGGAATGACAGTTTCATAATATTGTAGGATTGGGTTTTCCACGATGAACCAGTAAATATGCAAACTTGCCAACGATTCCGTTTCTTCCCAACTCTACCACTTTACTACTCTACCGCTCTACATGTTCCGTTTCTTCCTCGTCTACCCGTCTACCCTTTTACTCATCAACGCACAAACCCTCCAACTCCACATTCTCCGGTTCTTTATTCAAAATTCAACATTAAAAATCAAACATTCGAATCGCTCCCTTGCAATAGCGTTCTGATTTTCCGATATTTGCACTTAAAACTGTAAGGAAAGGATATTATGGAGCGGATTCAGACTGTAATCGATTCAATTTCCGGAATCATCTGGGGATGGCCCACGCTGATGCCAATTATGGTTATCATCCTGCTGGGAACCGGTATTTTCATCACCTTCAGACTCAACTGGATACAGCTGTTTCGTACGAAGCATGCCCTGCAGGTTATCAGAGGGAAATATGACAATCCGGAGGATGACGGGGATATCAATCATTTCCAGGCGCTGAGTGCTGCTCTGTCTGCCACAGTCGGTATCGGCAATATCGCCGGTGTCGCCACTGCCATCCATTACGGCGGACCCGGGGCTCTGTTCTGGATGTGGATTACCGCCATTTTCGGCATGAGCCTCAAATATGCGGAAGCGACCCTGGCTGTCGAATACCGTCAGATCAATGCGGACGGATCGGCCAGCGGCGGTCCCATGTATTATATTGAAAAAGGCCTGGGCCCGAAATGGAAACCGCTCGCTCTGGCCTTCGGAACCTTTACCGTTCTGGCCAGCTTCGGTACCGGAAACAGTATCCAGGCTTTCACGGTCTCGGACCAGTTCCTCAGTGAATTCAAGCTGGCGCTGGCGCCCGGCAACTGGCTCGTTGTTCCGGTAAATTTTATGGGAATCATGGTGGAACCGGCCCGTATCATCACCGGTCTGATCGTGGCGGCTTTGCTGGCATTTGTCATCATCGGCGGTATCAAGCGCATCGGTCATGTGGCCGCCAAACTGGCCCCGACCATGGCGCTGATCTATGTTGTTTCAGCTCTGCTGATCATAATTATTCATTTTGACCGGATCCTTCCGACCTTCGGAATCATCTTCAGGGAAGCTTTTGCTCCCAGGGCCCAGTTCTCAGGCGTGGCTGGCGGAGGATTCCTGATTTTTCTCAATACCATGATATGGGGTGTGAAGCGCGGACTCTTTTCCAATGAGGCCGGGCAGGGATCTGCACCCATTGCCCATGCTGCGGCCAAGACGAAGGAAGCTGCCCGTGAAGGCGCCGTCGCCATGCTCGGCCCGCTGGTGGATACACTCATTATCTGCAGTATGACCGGTCTGGTTATCGTCTCCACCGGAGCCTATCTCATGTCAGACCTGAACGGATCTCCGCTGACAGCCCAGGCCTTCAAGGCCGGACTGGCTCCTCTTTTTCCCTGGGGAGACAAAATCATCACACTGTCTGTCTTTCTGTTTGCTGTCAGCACGGCCATCTCCTGGTCCTATTATGGTGACAGAGCCATGGAATATCTCTTCGGACACAAAAGCATCAGACATTATAAACTGGTGTATGTCCTGGTCAATTTCATCGGGTCCATTGTGTCTCTGGAAATTGTCTGGGGATTCGGCGACATCGCACTCGGCCTCATGGCCATTCCCAATCTCATCGCGCTTATCTTTCTGTCGCCGGTGGTTGTACGTCTGACCAGGGATTATTTTTCCAGTCAGGATAAAATCTGAAAACGAAGCAGTCGTCCGCATTTCGCTGCGGACCTATTGACATATCTTAGCAAAACGTGGTGCGATTTGCGTATATTAACCCGGTTCATGGGGAGAGGGTCCGGAAGGAATGAAGAACAGAACACCGATCCTGAATACACTTCAGGAAAATCTCAGCGACAGCCTTGAACGAATCGGTTCGGAGCTGACCAGACAACTTGTCAAGATCCGCTATGTGGACGGGCATCGTTTCCGGCTGGCTGTCATTGTCGCGGCCAAACGGCTGATCGCAAACCAGGATTACCTGAACAAGATCAATGTATTCCCGGTTCCCGACGGGGATACGGGCACCAATATGGCGAGCACATTGCACACCATTATCATTGCCCTGAGGAATACCAGTCATGCTGCCATTGACAGCATGAGTTCCGAGATCAGCGAGTCCGCATTTGAAGGAGCCCGTGGAAACAGCGGTGTGATTCTGGCCCAGTTTTTCTACGGCCTGGCCCTTCAGCTGGAGAATAAGCGTCATGTGAGTACGCTGGACTTCAGTTACGCGGCGGAACAGGCGGCGTCCCAGAGCTATACCGCCATGGAAAATCCCCAGGAGGGGACCATCCTGTCGGTGATACGGATCTGGGCAGAAGCCTGGCGTGAACTGGCGCCCGAATGTGATGACTTTTCCGAGATTCTCGATCTGGCTCTGGATCGCAGCCGGAAGGAGCTGGAGCAATCACCTAAAAAGCTGAAAGTCCTGCGGAATTCCAATGTCGTGGATGCGGGTGCCCAGGGCTTTGTTCATATGCTGGAAGGGATCCGGGATTTTATCCGTGGTGGAAAAATTCGTGAAA
Source organism: Fidelibacterota bacterium (assembly GCA_046735395.1). Classification (GTDB taxonomy): domain Bacteria; phylum Fidelibacterota; class Fidelibacteria; order Fidelibacterales; family DSDE01; genus JBJKQR01. The sequence goes on from JBJKQR010000072.1 coordinate 40,530, forward strand.
TCTGGGAGGAACTGAAGGAAATCGCAGCCCCCTTTCAGACTGACAGCGAAAGTATCGCCTTTGATCCGGAAGTCAAATACCGGTACTGTACCGAGTGCCTCATGGATGCGGATTCAATTGATCGCGATGCGATCCGCAAACGTCTGGGACCGCTCGGTAACTCCATGATTCTCGCCGGAACCCAGACCCGTCTCAAGCTTCATATTCATACCGATACACCCGAGGAAGTCTTCAGTATTCTGGAAGAGTACGGGAGCGTCCGCCGGAAAAAAGCCGATGACATGAAAAAGCAGGTTGAGCTGCGCAGCCAGAAGGAAAAGAGCATTGCGCTGGTTGTGGACAGCACGGCCGATCTGCCGGAGGACCTGCTCAGTGAATACAACATCAATGTTGTCCCTGTCCGTGTCAGTTTCGGCGGGAAGGAATTCATCGACAAGGTCACCATTGACAATGCCACCTTCTACCGGAAACTGGTGGAAGGGCCGCATCATCCCAAGACCAGCCAGCCGTCGCCCCGTGATTTCGTTAATATGTACCGCTATCTGTCCAGCCATTATGAACAGATCCTCAGTATCCATGTCACCAGCGCGCTCAGCGGGACGTATCAGACTGCCAAGGCGGCCGGGGAGGAAGTGAGCGGAGCAAATATCCATTTCTTTGATTCAAAACTGACCAGCCTGGGCCTGGGACTCACCGCCATGAAGGCAGGTGAACTCATTCGCCAGAAGAAAAGCATGGATGAGATCCTCGATGCCCTCCGGATCTATATTGAAAGAAGCCGCCTGTATATTGTGTTCGGAGGACTGGACTTTGTCATCAAAGGGGGACGACTGAACAAGAATATCGGAAAGTTTCTGAAATTTCTGGGACTGCTGCCGCTCATCTATTTTGATCCGCAGGGTAAGCTCGGGAAGGACGGATTCATAAAAAACGCTCCTGACAATTTTAAAAAAGTCATTATCAAAATGAAAAATCAATTGAAAAATACCCGCCCGGAGCATCTGGCAGTCATCCATGCCAATGCCCCTGAAAAGGCACAGGCAATTTCCGCCGAGCTTGAAAAAGAATTCCCCGGCGTACCTGTCATCCTGTCGGAACTGGGGCCGGCTCTCGGAGTCCATGCAGGGCCCGGAACTGTCGGGCTGGGATATTTTCTCTCATAACCACACCGTGAGGTTTATATGGAATTAGCAATTGTCATCATTCTCAGTTATCTGGCCGGATCCGTTCCCACATCCATTATTATGGGCAAGCTGCTGAAAGGCATCGATATCCGCGAACACGGCAGCGGAAATGCCGGGGGAACGAATGCCCTGCGGGTGCTGGGCTGGAAGGCCGGCGTGGTCACCATGCTTGTGGATGTATTCAAGGGATTTGCGGCAACCTTCTGGATTTCACGGCTTTATCCCGGCACACCGGCGTCTGTCATGCTGGCGGCTGGTATCGCAGCCATTCTGGGCCATACCTACACTGTTTTTGCCGGCTTCAAAGGCGGGAAAGGTGTGGGCACCGCAGCGGGAATGCTCATCGCACTTTTTCCCGTGGCCATTCCCTTCTGCCTGGCCGTATTCATTCTGACGCTGCTGTTCACAGGCATTGTGAGCCTCGGATCCATCCTGGCCGCCATTACACTTCCCATTGTAATGTCCGTCATGATGTTTGTCCTGGACCGGAACATTGATACGGGCCTGTATATTTTCAGTATCATTATTCCATTTTTTATCATGTTTACCCATCGGAGCAACATTAAACGGCTTCGGAGCGGAACAGAAAACCGTTTTGAAAAAGCGATGATTTTCCGGAAGAAATCATGATCCTTTCCGTCGCTGCGGGAATTCTGTCTCTGGATGATAAAATCCTGATCTGTCAGCGCAGTGCTGAGGACGGGAATCATCCGCTGAAGTGGGAATTTCCCGGGGGAAAACAGCTGGAGAATGAAAGCCCGGAGGATGCCCTGATCCGTGAGCTGAACGAGGAGCTGGGTGTTCAGGTCATGGAGATGGAGGAGGTGATGAACTATGAAACGTCCTACCCGGGACGAACAGTTCATCTGCATTTTTTCCGGATCAGTGATTTTGTGGGACGTGCCAGAAATCATGTTTTTGAATCCATTCGCTGGGTCCGGCTGGAGCAGCTGAATGATTTCGATTTTCTCGAGGGTGACCGAAAAATCGTTGGTGCCCTGACTGAGGGTAAGGTTCGACTGTCCAACCCCTGTCTGAATTGCGGATTGCTGAAATTGTAAGTCCGGCCCTTTCCTGATTCACTTCAGCAGCCCGCATTATCTGAAAATTTTACGTTTTTTATCATCCTTTTTGTCACTCTGTGACCTGAATAACATCACGGATCAAATTAATTTTGTATCTTATTCACAGAATTTGTCACAAAGGACATACAAGGAAAAATTGGATGATAACATTCATTACACGGCCGGAAAAGCTGAACGCACAGGCGGAAGCGCTTTCACCGGAAATACTGTTCCAGATTATCGGCGACATCCGCGGGAAAATTATCGGGGATATCGGTTCGGGCGGAGGCTATTTTGCCATGGAATTTGCCCGGCGCATCGGTCCGCTCGGCTTTGTCCATGCCATTGATGTAAATGCTCGGAATCTGAAGCATATCGACAAGCTCATATCCCGCTATGAAATCAGCAATATGGATACACTGCTGTCACCGGTGGACAGTATCCCCCTTGCCAGGGATTCGGTGGATATGTTCTTCAACCGGAACGCTTTTCATCACATCCGCGAGCCGGAAGGATATTTCCGGAAACTGCTGCCGGTGCTGAAACCGGGTGGCCGGATTGTCATTATTGACTACAAGCCCGGACGCTTCAGTTTACGGCAGCTTCTCAGACACTGGTCCGCACCGGAGACGATTGTGGAAATGATGAAAAATGCCGGGTATGATCATGTCAGTACGCATAACGTCTACAACGATCAGAGTTTTAATATTTTCCGCAAACCGGCCTGATCCGGACGCGGTTGCCCGCTCACAGACCTGATATTTTAATATTTTCAATGCCGGAAAAGGCTTGCGCCGTATTGCGCTTCCTCATAACTTTGACCCGAAAACATAGCTGGAGAACAGAACCGTGATATATGAAGATATACTGCAGACCATCGGGGACACACCCATCGTGCGGATCAATCATTTGAACCCCAATCCCGGAGTGCAGATCTGCGCCAAGATCGAGGGCTTCAACCCGACCGGAAGCATCAAGGACCGCATCGCCATAAAAATGGTTCGTCAGGCCATTGTCAGCGGTGAGCTGACGCCGGACAAGACCATTATCGAAGCCACTTCAGGGAATACGGGTATCGGCCTGGCCATGATCGGCGCCGTGATGGGTTTCAATGTGGAAATCGTCATGAGCGAGAGAGTGAGCATCGAGCGGCGCAAAATGATTCAGGCTTTCGGCGCAAAGATCATTCTGACCTCCGCTGCGGAAGGAACGGATGCGGCGATTTTTCGTGCCCGTGAACTGGTCCGGGACAATCCCGATAAATATTTCAATCCGGATCAGTTCCGGAATACCTACAATAAACTCGCCCATTACAAGACGACGGCTGAAGAGATCTATAAGCAGATGAATGGTAAAATTGATTATTTCGTCTCATCCATCGGTACCAGCGGCACGATCATGGGTGTGGGAAAAGCGCTGAAGGAGCATGATCCGGCTATCCAGATCGTGGAAGCCCATCCCGTGAAGGGCCACTATATTCAGGGACTGAAGAATATGGAAGAGGCCGTTGTTCCCGCCATTTACGATCCGAAGGAAATTGACCGGACCATCATGGTGGAAACAGAGGAAGCCTGGGCAATGGCCCGGGAAATTGTCCGCAGGGAGGGCATATTCGTCGGAATGAGTTCAGGCGCAGCCATGGCTGCCGCTCTGAAGCTGGCCGCAGATATTGACCGGGGAAATATTGTTGTAATTTTTCCGGACCGGGGTGAAAAATACCTGAGCACAAAACTCTTCGATGCCGCTGTTGATTAGAAAAATCCTTCTATAATCAGCACTTCTCAAATAGTCACTCAAAAATTACCGAAAAAATACAATTTTTTACTTGATTCCCTCCCCGGAATAAGAATAATTTCCTGTACAGACATGAAAAGACGACCATCAATCAAGACAGACAAATATTAGTATCATGAGAGACAAGGCAGGAAGGGGAAAATGAAACATTTCAAGCGTATTACCGTACAGAGTTTTTTTCCGGAGGAACTGAAGCAGCTGCAGGATTTCAGCTATAATCTGTGGTGGAGCTGGCGTCCCCGGGCGCATAAACTGTTTCAGGAACTTGACGAGGAATTATGGTATGAAGTCGAGCATAACCCCCTGAAAATGTTCAAATACATCAGCCAGTCCCAGCTCAATGACAAGAATAATGATCCGGAATTCAATTCGCTGCTCACACAGGTTATGGAGGAATTCAAGGAATATATGAACCGGGAAGATACCTGGTTTCATAAGAATTATCCGGATAAACAGGATTTTATGGTGGCGTATTTTTCAGCCGAATTCGGGATTCACGAGACGGTTCCGGTATATTCGGGAGGCCTGGGTGTCCTGGCCGGAGACCACTGCAAATCCGCTTCAGATCTGGGTGTACCGCTGATCGGCATCGGGATGATGTACAAGCAGGGCTACTTTATTCAGCGTCTGGATGCGGAAGGGCGGCAGGAAAATATCTATCCCATTTACGATTTCGGTGAGATTCCCATTACCCTGGTGAAAAATGACGATGATCTGCCGGTGAAGGTTAATATCAGCCTGCCGGGACGGCGTGTTTATGCCCAGGTCTGGCAGATGAGCGCCGGCCGGACAAATATCTATCTGCTGGACACCGATATTCAGGAAAACCTGCCCGAAGACCGTATCCTCACATCCCAGCTCTACGGCGGTGATCATGAGATGCGCATTACCCAGGAGCTGCTTCTTGGCATCGGCGGTGTTCGCGCCATCCGCGCCCTCGGTTATAAGCCGTCAGTCTGGCATATGAATGAAGGACACAGCGCCTTCATGGTGCTGGAGCGGATTAAGGAATTCATTGACGAGGGCTACAGCTTCGACATTGCCCGGGAACTGGTCAGCTCGTCCTCCATCTTTACTACCCATACCCCGGTGGCTGCCGGACATGATGCCTTTGATGAAGACCTGATGCAGAAATATTTTGAGGAATGCTATCATAAGTACGCTCTGGAATGGAAGAATTTTTTCAATCTGGGCAAGGATATCGACGGAAATTTCAGCATGACCATTCTGGCCATGACCATGGCGAAGAATATCAACGGCGTGAGCCGGCTCCATGGCCAGGTGAGCCGGGAAATGTGGAAGGATGTGTGGAAGGATATTCCCACGGATGAAATTCCCATCACCGCCATCACCAATGGTGTCCATACCGAGACCTGGATGAGCCGTGAATTCCGGAACCTCTACGACGAATATATGGATGAGGACTGGCTGGACCGCATAGACGACACGGACATGTGGGAAGGCATTGACGTCATTCCGGCTAAGCGGCTCTGGGAAACGCATCAGCACCGCAAACAGCGGCTGGCCGATACGGTGCGGGCCCGACTGGAAGAGCGGAATCACCGGAACGGCATCGCGCCCCATATCACTGAAGCCATGTGCAAACATCTTTCGCCGGATGCGCTCTTCATCGGATTTGCCCGCCGTTTCGCTACCTACAAGCGTGCCACGCTGATCTTTCATGATCTGGAACGGCTGAAAAAAATCCTGGGCAATGCGAATCAGCCCGTGGTCCTGTTCTTTGCCGGCAAGGCCCATCCTGCCGATCGCCCCGGTCAGGAATTCATCAAGGAAATCTACAAGCTCAGCTATTCGGAAGATTTTATCGGCAAGGTCATTCTCCTGGAAAATTACAATATGAGCCTGGCGCGTTATCTTGTGTCCGGTGTGGATATCTGGCTGAATAATCCGAGACGTCCCCGGGAAGCGAGCGGAACCAGCGGGGAAAAGGTGCCCATTAACGGCGGCATCAATTTTTCCGTTCTCGACGGCTGGTGGGTGGAAGGCTACAACAAACGGAACGGCTGGACCATCGGTGAATCAAAGGATTATGCAAATCTGGAAATTCAGGACAATGAAGACAGCGCCTCCCTGTATTACACCATGGAAAAAATGATTCTGCCCGAGTATTATGACCGGAATGAGGAAAATATTCCCGAAGCCTGGATTCAGCGGATGAAGGAAAGCATCAAGTCCGTTCTGCCCGTCTATTCCACGGCCCGGATGGTCAAGGATTATGTCAATAAGCTGTATATTCCGACGTTTACCTACAATCAGAAAATGACCTCCTCAAACAACCGCAGCGCCATTGATCTGGTTCACTGGAAGCAGCGCATCGAAAAGTCCTGGGATCGGGTGTGGGTCACGGAAATGACGCCTGTCGACGAATTCATCAACGATGTCGTCCTCAACCTGAAGGCTGAAATTCAGCTGGATAAACTTAAGCCCGAAGATGTAAAGGTCGAAGTCTATGTCATCAGGGACGGCCCCAACGGCCACGGCCCGGTCGCTCTTCAGGAACTGGCCATGCACAGCACGAAAACCAAGGATCGCTTTATATACAGCGGAACCGTGGAACTGCCCAAGGCCGGATCCTATCAGTATGGCATCCGTGTTCGTCCCTATAATCCCGACCTCATGAAACCCTTCGAAAGCCGCCTTATTCGCTGGATGGAAATCGAAGATATGATGGGATAGCCAGGTCGCCCGATTCATTTTAAGCTTCATAACGATATCATATACCTGAATATTCAGCTTCGACCGCTGACAGCCGGACGCGGTTCTGGTACGAAATCATGATATGGACAGGATATTATGAACCCGGTGCAGAAAGGCTTTTACATCGATATATCCAGAACTTCCCGGATTTTTTCAGACAGGTCCCGGAAGCGGAAAGGTTTTGATATGAAGTGACAGTCCTCATCGTGGCAATGCTGCACTTTCAGGATTTCTGTGGAATATCCGCTGATGAAAATATATTTGATACGGGCGTTATGAACCTTGATTTTTTCGACCAGTTCCAGGCCGGTCATTTCCGGCATGATGAGGTCTGAGATGATCAGGTCAAATTCACCCATATTCTCTTCATAGGCCGCAAGAGCCTGGGAGGGAAGAGTGGCCTGCACGACCTTGTATCCCTGTTTTTCCAGCAGGAAGGAATTCGTTTTCAGAATGGCCTCCTCGTCCTCCACAAACAGTATCCGCTCAGATCCGGCCGGCGCTGTTTTCGAATCCGTTTCGGCAGGCGCTGAATCCGTTTCCTGGTCCGGACTGCAGGGAAGATAAATTTTGAATATGCTGCCGTTCCCGGGTTCGCTGTAAGCATAAATTGCGCCGTTATTCTGCTTTACGATTCCGTAAACGGTCGCGAGTCCCAGGCCTGTTCCCTTGCCCACCTCCTTGGTGGTGTAAAAGGGTTCAAAAATTTTCTGCAGGGTTTCCCGGGACATCCCGCAGCCGCTGTCATAAACCTGTATCATGATATAATTGCCGGGCAGAACATCCATGGCCTTAAAATTATCTTCCTCCTCATCCAGAGTAATTCCTGATGTGGAAATATCAATCGTTCCCGTTTCCCCGATGGCGTCTCTGGCGTTCACAACCAGATTTGTAATAATCTGTTCCAGCTGGGACGGATCCATGAAAACGGTGGCGTCCAGCACTTCCGGTTTCCACAGCAGTCTGATGTTTTCACCGATGACACGCCGCAGCATCCGCAGAATCTGGGAAATTTCGTGATTGATATCGAGATTTCCACGCGTGACGCTCTGTTTACGGGCATAGCCCAGAAGCTGTTTGGCCAGATTTGCAGAGCGACTGGCGATGCGATCGATTTCCTTCAGATTTTCCAGGGCTTCCTCATCATCGATCAGGGACGCGGTGATTTCCGTATATCCCAGTATGCCCTGAAGCATATTATTAAAATCGTGGGCAACACCTCCGGCCAGCCTGCCGACCGATTCCATTTTCTGAGCCTGATACAGCTGTTTCAGGATCTCCTCCCGCTCCTTTTCACTCTTCCGGCGGTTCTCCAGCTCGCTTTCCAGTGAATTGAAAAGGCGCGTATTTTCAATGGCGATGGCAGCCTGTTTGCCGAGCATCTCACAATACCCGTTCTGAACATCCGAGATCACCTGATTCTTTTTCGTGGAGGAAACGATGAAGGTACCGATGCAGCCCCGCCGGCCGATGAGCGGGAAATAGACAATCGTGTTCAGATTCCTGTTCTCTGCCACGATCCGTTCTGCTTCGGTAAAGTCTTCCACTTCGGCATCGGGAACCACAACGGTTGTTTTTTCATCAATGACGCGCTTGATATGCAGGTGATCCTTCAGGTCCGCTGAGCGCAGATCGACGGGCAGATCGGGAGGCAGGGGAGGCGTGGTGGCTTCCAGAATAATCCGGTCCCCATAGCGGATATAGACCGCGGCTGTACCGAAACCGATGATCTGTTCGGATACATCGGACAGACTCTGCAGGATCAGAGAAAGGTCCTTTGAGGAGGCAAGGAGCCGTGCCGTGTCCACCATCAGGCTTAAATACTCCGTATTTTTCTGCAGCCGGGAAATTTCCTGCTGCATTTCCATATTGGATTTCTGAAGCGTGTCCCTGTCGTTCACCATGTTTCCCCAAGATTTCGAATATGTGATTTATGCTGAAAAATAGGTCCGGCCATCCTGATTTTCCTAAAGATAGTATATGTCATTGGCAATATAAAGAAAATTGTTGAATGGAGAACTGACGCGGCAGGCCCGTCGCCAGTAGCCCGTCTTCGTTTCGCTTCGCTCAGCTACGACGCGGCAGGCGAGTAGCGAGTATCGAGTCGGGATGAAAGGTGAAACTTTGGCTGGAACGAAGCCGACGGTGGCTGAGTGGTATCATTCGGTGACTGAGTGGTATCACCCGGTGACTGAGTGGTATCACCCGGTGGCTGAGCGGTATCACACGGTGGCTGAGCGGAGCCGAAGCCTATGTCATTGCGGACCTGATCCGCAATCTGGTTTACGAGTTGCGAGACAAGCCGATAAAATCAAGACATGAGTGACAGTTTACTGCCCTTTAAAACGGGTACAGACGTTGCATGCAACGTCTCTACCGAAATTCTATAGACGCGGTGAATTTTGTTTCTTCCTCGACCTCGACCTTAACCTTCCTTCGCGATCTTTGCGAGAAATTTTCTTTCGCATCAACCCGCCAACCCGCAAACTTGCCAACGCTTCATCAATATTAATCCCCTCTTTCTTTTTCTGCTTGATCAGAAAAAGAAACAAAAAGAATCAGGAGCTGAAGAAAAACAGGGACAGGGCCTCCGTTCCGCCTGAATCTCTCAATGCCTGCAAAACCAGGCTGAATAGATTCTTAACGGCTGCACTACGACCCTGTTTTAATTCATAAACGCTTCTGCTCTAAAATCCTGTTTTTCTTATGCTCCAAAACAAAGAGGAGTTTCAAAATTTGCGTCCCGTCTATCATTGCGGACCTGATCCGCAATCTGGTTTACGAGTCGCGGGGATGCCGGATTACGGCAGCATCCCCCTTGATATCTGCGTCGCGTTGTTCCCGCGAGTTCATCAGGTTGAAATACCACTTGCGGATGATTCTGTAAAATGCTACAATTACTACAGGAGAAGTCGAGAATATGAAATTATCGGTAAAAAGTGAATATGCGATCCTGGCTCTCATTGATTTGGCTGAGCGGGAGGGAGGAGAGCTGCAGAAGATTGAGGAAACGGCGCAGCGTAAATCCATTCCAAAAAAGTATCTGGAACAGATACTGCTGATCCTCAAGCGGAGCGGTTACGTGAAAAGCAGGCGTGGCCCTGATGGCGGGTATCGCCTCGGACGGAGCGCGGATAAGATCAACCTGGCGGAAATCATCCGGCTCATGGATGGTGCCCTGGCACCGGTGGAATCGGTATCCGTCTATTTTTATGAAGCAACTCCCATTGAACAGAATTCCCGACTGGTGGGGGTTTTCCGCGAAATCCGTGATTTTATTGCGGAAAAAATGGAAAATACCATGATTGCTGATTTGTTATAAAAAATTTTAACCATAAAGACGACAAAATAGATAGAGAATATATACATAATGAAAATGAGGTGAAATATGACTGAATTAGCCTGGCAAATCGGTATTCTGATTGTCATTGTGGCCTTTATGGCGGAGTTTGTGGATTCATCACTGGGAATGGGCTATGGAACGACCCTGACGCCGGTCCTCCTGATTGCCGGGTTTGAACCTCTTCAGGTTGTTCCGGCTATTCTCTTATCGGAACTGGTGACAGGGCTGCTTGCGGGCTTCACGCACCATGCGCTGGGGAATGCGGATTTTCGGCCGAGAACGATGAGTCTGTGGCGTATATGGAGTGCTTTTCATGAGATGGGTATCGTGAATTCGTGGCGCAGAGGGCTGCCGATGAATCTCAAAGTGGCTTTGCTTATTGCCAGCTGCAGTATATTGGGAACTGTTGCGGCCGTACTGATAGCCGTCAATCTGCCCAGGTTCTATATCAAACTTTATATCGGGATTCTGGTTTTCAGCGTCGGGATGGCCGTGCTGCTCACGCTGAACAGGCAATATGCCTTTTCCTGGCGAAAGGTTATGGGCCTGGGGCTTCTGGCTTCCTTCAACAAGGGGATGAGCGGCGGCGGATACGGTCCGGTGGTCACCAGTGGCCAGCTGCTCTCCGGCGTGAATGGAAAGAACGCGGTGGCAATCACCTCACTGGCAGAGGGCCTGACCTGCCTGGTCGGCGTGCTGATATATGGAGTGACCCGGTCTGCCGTGGACTGGAGTCTGGCACCCTGGCTGACCGGAGGAGCGGTTTTGTCTGTGCTGCCCTCAGCCTGGTTCGTCCGCAGAATTCATCCCCGACGCTTCACAATTATCATTGCTATCGTAACTCTGATACTCGGTGCCGCAATGCTTGTGCAGACTCTGTTCTGATATGGGCCTGAACACTCTTCCAGACAGGCTTTGCAGAAGATATTCAGACTTTGAATTATCCCCTGATTATATTACATTCGCTGCATACGGCAAAACCCGTATTCAGAGCTGATTCGTAGCGGGAAAGGTCCCGCGCCGGATCTGAATTTCAAGTTGCCGTAGGCCTTACTGAGCGATCCCGCAATGGGACTCAGTGGGGCGGAGCCCCGCCTGACCGAAGGTTGGGAGGATAAAAGGACAAGGCGCAAGCGACAAGCAATAAGGGGCAAGTTACAAGGAGAAAGACGAAAGGGACAAGCAATAAGGCGCAAGCTACAAGACGAAAGGGACAAGGGAAGAATGGTTGACCTTGGATTTGAGAACTTAGATGTCTGGAAACGCAGTGTTGAATTATCGAGTGAGATTTATAAATATTTTAAGGACTGCAAGGATTTTGGATTTAAGGATCAGATAACGAGATCCAGTTTATCCATCCCCAGCAATATTTCAGAAGGTTATGAAAGATATTCATCCAAAGAAAAGCATCAATTTTATTCCTTTGCCAAAGGTTCTGCCGGGGAGTTACGCACTCAGATAATTATAGGAAAGAAAATTTCATACATAGAAGAAAATATTGGAAATAATTGGATCAAAGAGACAAAAGAAATATCATCCATGCTCTATGGCTTGATGAAAAACCTCAGATAATAAATTCTTCCTTTCTCCTTGTCGCTTTCTCCTTTCTCCTGATTTCGTAATCCGAAGAACTCCAATATCATTTTAACGCAAATGAACCAAATACTTGAAATACTAATTAATATAGTTAAATCCGCCGGGAACGAGATACTGAAAATTTATACAAAGGATTTTGAGGTTGAGTTCAAGGATGATCACAGCCCTCTGACCGAGGCGGATAAAGCCTCGCATAAAGTCATCGTGGCGGGTTTGAAAGCCAATTGGCCGGACATTCCCATCATTTCGGAGGAGGCGGACCACCCGGATTACAGCGAACGCAGCAAGTGGACCCGATTCTGGCTGGTGGATCCGCTGGACGGAACGAAGGAATTTGTCAGACGGAATGGGGAATTCACGGTTAATATTGCATTGATGGAAAAAAATCAGCCCATACTGGGCGTGATCCATGTTCCGGTTACGGGTGAAACCTATGCAGGAGGTGCAGGCTCGGACACATTTCTGATCAATGCCAAGGGTGAAAGGAACCCGATTAAAGTTTCTGACCTTGGCCCGAATGAACCTCTGACCGTGGTGCAGAGCCGTTCACATTCCGGTGAAGAAGAAAATATATTTTACGGAGGCTACACCATCAGGGACCGACTCTCCCGAGGCTCATCCTTAAAAATCTGCATGATAGCCGAAGGAAAGGCCGAATTGTATTTCCGCAGCGGGCCGACCATGGAGTGGGATACGGCTGCTGGGCATGCTATTCTGCTTGGGGCCGGAGGATATTTTACTCAGAAAAATAGTGAGACTTTTCAATACAATAAAAAGGAGTTGCTGAATCCGGGCTTTATTGCGGCGGCGTTTGAGATAGATTAAGGTTGAGGATAAGGATAAGCATTTGGAGTCGCAGATTAAATGACATACTCTTCATTTAAGGAAATGCCTGTATGGCAAAGAGCTCACGAAATATCGATAAGAGTATTCGAAATCACGATAAAACTTCCGAAATCTGAAGATTATGGTTTAACTTCGCAGATTAGAAGATCGGCAAATAGTATCGCGGGGAATATTGCTGAAGGATTTGGAAGAAAAACAATAAAAGATAAAAACAATTTCTATACAATTGCTCGAGGATCAGCATTCGAAACTCAAAATCATCTGCTCTATGGCAACGCAGTCGAATATTTTACTACTGAAACCACAAATTCAATTTTTAAAGATCTCGACAATATTATTAAAGAACTTAACACGCTTATGAAAAGCTTAAATGACTCTCAACCTCAACCTTAACCTTAACCTTAACCTAAAAAGATTTCCAACACCCTTAGGCACCCAGCAACAGTCAGCTGGCAGGACCGTGAAAGACTGAACGGTCACAGGGGCTGTTGCCTGTGGTTTACGGATTCAGAATTTTAATTTCTTGCTTCATGTATATATAATGTATATACTCTGAAGAAGGAGGGCGCCCATGCAATTAGTTATCAACAGGTGGGGAAACAGTCAGGGAATTCGTCTTCCGAAGCTGTTCATGGAACTGCTGAATATGAAAATTGGGTCTGAGTTAAAGGCTGAAATAAGGGACGGTAAAATTATTCTGGCACCCGTTATGGGACCTGAGAAGTTGAGTATCCATGACCTCGTGCAGGAAATGCCTGCTGATTATGAACCCTCGGAATCGGAAAGTGGTGAACCCCAGGGTAAGGAAATATGGTAAAAGACTACATTCCCGACAGGGGGGATCTTGTTAAGCTCACCTTTAATCCTCAGGCAGGACATGAACAGGCTGGCTGGCGGCCGGCACTGGTACTTTCAAACAAGACTTTTAACAAAGCCACTGGACTTGCTTTTCTCTGTCCGATCACAAATAATACAGTGAAACACTCTCTGCATATTCCCATCCCGGAACATATTCCCTTATCAGGTGTGATTATGACTGAACAGATCAAAAGCCTGGATTTCAATGCCAGAAATATTCGATTCATTCACAAGGCTCCGCCGGATATTATAGAAAAAGCCCACAACCTTGTCTCCGCGATTCTGGCTGATGACAGACTTTAACATCTCCACAATGAACAACAGAAACAACGAAATTCAACCTTTAAACATCTGAACTTTTAAACTTTTAAACTTTTTAAAACCAAACCAAAATGAATAAATCTGATAATATAAAGTGGCACCCGGCAACAGTCGGCCGGCAGGACCGTGAAAGACTGAACGGCCACAAGGGGTGTTGCCTGTGGTTTACCGGTTTGTCCGGCAGCGGGAAAAGCACCCTGGCCAATGAAGTGGAAACCCTTCTGAATGGGCGGGGAATTCACAGCTACCTGCTGGATGGCGATAATATTCGTCACGGCCTGAATTCAAATCTGGGTTTTAGCGATGAGGATCGGACGGAAAATATCCGCCGGATAGCTGAAGTCGCCAAATTATTCGTGGACGCGGGGATTGTTGTCCTCACCGCGTTTGTTTCACCCTTCCGGGAGGACAGAGACAAAGCCAGGGAAATCATTGATGATATTTCTGGTATGGATCAGACTAAAATCAGCAGCGACGTGACGCTATCTTCCGACCTCCAAGATTCAACTTCCACTAAACAATTCGTAGAAATATTTGTAGATGTTGACCTGGCAACTTGTGAGTCACGTGATCCCAAGGGCTTATATAAAATGGCCCGGGCCGGGGGAATTAAAGATTTTACAGGGATTGATTCGCCCTACGAAAAGCCGCTTCATCCGGAGCTGACGATTCAAAATGACAATAGCCGGACCGTCCGTGAGAATGCGCTGAAAATTATTGAGGCACTTGAAGGGCTGTTTTAAACCTTGACGCTTGACTTTCTTCCCTATAAATTCCAATAAAACAGGATACCTTCCTTGAACAAATCTATACCGGTCTATATTGTCATCACCGCTGATATGATACAAAGCCGGGATGCTGATATGAATATAAAAGCTGAACTTCCCGGCCGACTGCAGAAGATAGACAAGGCATTGGATACGGTGCTGCCATCGGAAATATACGCCGGGGATGAAATTCAGATATTGCTGAAAGCCAGTGAGGCCGCACATCCATGGCTTGTCTTCTATCAGTGTGTCAAGCTGCTATTTCCAATGAAATTCCGTTTTGGTTTCGGTATCGGACATGTTGATTTTCCCTTGCGCAACCAATTAGCTCAAAATAATGGTGATGCATTTATCCTCGCAAGGAAAGCGCTCGAAACCGCCGATTCTGGGAATATACTGGCCGTCTTTCAATCCCGTCAGATATTTCCGGACAGGGAATTGAACACGATGGGCGAACTGTTCTCCTATATTACTCTGAAATGGACTGATAAACACTGGCGCCGATTTTTTCTCTACGAAGAAATGCGAACTATTCATAAAGTTGCTCAGATCGAAATGATTTCACCTGAAGCTGTCAATAAAATGATTCATAACGCCGGTTTCCGGCAACTGATTTCAAGTCTGGATCAGTATCAAAACCGAAGTGACCAAATCAACCAAAAAGGTTGACATTTTAATAAATCAACCAAAAAGGTTGACATAATTGACGACAGGAATAGATAATTGAAAGAGAATTAATGTTGGAAATCCTGCAGTACAGCACTTTTCTGTTACTCCTCTATGTCCTGGGGACATGGGGAATCGGTGCTGTTCTGGGTATATTTTTACGACGTTTTGATTCCGCAGATCTGCCACAGGGGCTGGCTTCAGCCGGTAAATGGATTGGTTATCTTGAGCGGTCTCTGTATCTGAGTTTCCTGCTTCTAAATCAAATTTCCTTTGTCGGTTTTATTCTCACCATCAAGGCTATTTATCGTTTTGGAGATATTCAGGGTGAAAATACGGTTAAAATGAGACTTTCGGAGTATTTTATCATCGGGACGATGGCATCTCTGCTGGCAACGCTGGCGCTATATCAACTATATCTGCTGCTTCCGGTCAACCATTGAAACTCGCTTATTTTACACAGTAACGGCCAAATTCAACATCAATAATAAACTTCTCAACCTCTGAACATATGTATATCGAAACAAAGACCCGTTCCATCATCAAGTCCGTCAGCTGGCGCATTCTCGCTACGCTGACGACGATTGTACTGGTGTATATTTTCATCGGTGATACGAAAATTGCCCTGTCCGTGGGCGGTATCGAAGTATTCCTGAAAATGCTGATCTATTTTCTGCATGAACGGGGCTGGGAAAAGATCCGCTTCGGCCGGCGCGAAGTGAATCCGGCGGTGATCTGGTTTACAGGACTGGCAAAGAGCGGGAAGAAGGCCATTGCACTTGAGCTGCAGACATTGTTGAGAAAAAAGGGATTCAAGACCGAATTCATTGACGGACACAGTATCCGGGAACTCTTTCCCCAGACAGGATTTGAACGCGAAGCGGTGAATCTTCATATCGAACGGGTCGGTTATCTGGCCAGAAAGCTGGAAGATCAGGGCGTGTTTGTCATTGCCTCCTTTCTCTCGCCCTACCGGGAGTCGCGGGATATTGTTCGAAGCCTGACAAATAATTTCAATGAAATCTGGGTCAGTACGCCTGTGGAAGTCTGCGAACGCCGGGACGAGACGGGGATATTTGAAAAAGCCCGCAGAGGCGAGGTGGAACATTTTCCCGGTGTCACCGGAGATTATGAAGAACCGGATAATCCGGAATTCATCTTTAATATTGCCGAGACCGATCCGAAGTCCGCAGCAAAGAAAATCTATAATGATATTTTAAAGAGGATATGAAGAATTTTCTCGCAGAGCACGCGAAGAACGCAGAGGATGAATGAATAATTCAACGCAAAGCCGCCAGGACGCAAAGGAAGAAGAGTTTTTTCTCGCAGAGCACGCGAAGAACGCAGAGAAAGAAAATACAATGAATGAAAATGAATTAAGTAATACGATTATTGGCTTGGCGATTAAAGTACACGATACCCTTGGACCCGGATTATTGGAAAGCGTTTATGAAAAAGCGTTGTCATATGAATTACAAAAAATAAGATCCCATATGATAGACAGGTAAAAATTGATATTAATTATGAAGATCTTACTATCGAAGGTGGTCTGATAGCAGATACCATTGTCGATAACAAAGTGATAATTGAATTGAAATCAGTTGAAAAAATAATGGATATTCATAAAAATCAATTACTGACATATTTGAAATTATCGGGAGTTAAACTTGGCCTTCTCATTAATTTTAATGAAAAACTGTTAAAAAATGGTATTACAAGAATAGTAAATAATTTATGAAATAGCTTTGCGCACTTAGCGAGCTCTGCGAGAGAAAATAAAAAGGTTTTAAATGGAAAATTATAATTTGACTCATCTCCGTGAACTGGAAGCGGAATCGATACATATCATCCGGGAGGTGGCGGCGGAATTCGAGAATCCGGTGATGCTGTACAGTATCGGGAAGGACAGCTCAGTGATGGTGAGACTGGCGCAGAAAGCCTTTGCTCCCGGGAAAGTGCCGTTTCCCCTGATGCACATCGACAGTAAATGGAAATTCCGGGAAATGACGGAATTTCGGGATTCTTTCTGCAGGGAAAATAATCTCGATCTCATTGTCCATTACAATGAAGACGGTTTCAAAAAAGGAATCGGCCCGTTTACCCACGGGTCCAAGGTTCACACGGATGTGATGAAGACTCAGGCTCTGCTGCAGGGACTGAATAAATACGGGTTTGACGCGGCCTTCGGCGGAGCCCGGCGTGATGAGGAGAAATCCCGGGCCAAGGAACGGATCTATTCCTTCCGCGACAGTTTTCATCAGTGGGATCCGAAAAATCAGCGCCCAGAGTTATGGAATATCTATAATGCACGCATCAATAAGGGAGAATCCATCCGTGTCTTTCCCCTGAGTAACTGGACGGAACTGGATATCTGGCAGTATATCCGCCTGGAAAATATTCCCATCGTCCCGCTGTATTATGCCAAGGTAAGACCAGTGCTGAAAATGCACGGCACCTGGATCATGCATGATGATGACCGCCTGCCGGAAGAATACCGGGATAAGGTTGAGAACCGGCTGGTCCGCTTCCGCACTCTGGGTTGCTGGCCCCTGACCGGAGCCGTGGAGAGCGAGGCGGATACGCTCGAAAAGATCGTCGAAGAGATGATGACCACGACAAAGTCGGAAAGAACGACACGCGTCATCGACTTTGATCAGGATGCCAGCATGGAGCAGAAGAAAAGAGAAGGGTATTTTTAGGAACTCTCGCAAAGGACGCAAAGATCGCAGAGAAAGAAGAGAAAAAGAATAGATAATAAAATGCATAAAGAGACTTTGCGCACTTAGCGAGCTCAGCGAGAGGTGTATTCATTAGATCTCTGGCAGAGGACGCAAAGATCGCAGAGAAAGAAAATACAATGAATGAAAATGAATTAAGTAATATGATTATTGGCTTGGCGATTAAAGTACACGATACGCTTGGACCCGGATTATTGGAAAGCGTTTATGAAAAAGCTTTGTCATATGAATTACATAAAAATAAGATCCCATATGATAAACAGGTAAAAATTGATATTAAATATGGAGATATTACTATCGAAGGTGGTCTGATAGCAGATATTATTGTCGATAACAAAGTAATAATTGAATTGAAATCAGTTGAAAAAGTAGTAGATATACATAAAAAGCAATTACTGACATATTTGAAATTATCGGGAGTTAAACTAGGTCTTCTCATTAATTTTAATGAAAAACTGTTAAAAAATGGTATTACAAGAATAGTAAATAATTTATGAAAAAGCTTTGCGCTCTTAGCGAGCTTTGCGAGAGGAAAAATTGGATATAAAGAGTTTTTTAGCCAGGGATGAGAAGAAAGATCTCCTCAGATTATTAACTGCCGGCTCGGTGGATGATGGAAAATCCACGCTTATAGGCCGGCTGCTCTACGATTCGAAGATGCTGTATGAAGATCAGCTGTCTTCCCTGGAACGCGACAGCAAGCGAATGGGGCATGCAGGAGAGGAAATTGATTATGCCCTGCTGCTGGATGGCCTGAAAGCTGAGCGGGAGCAGGGGATCACCATTGATGTGGCCTACCGGTATTTTTCCACCAATAAGCGGAAATTCATCATCGCGGATACGCCCGGGCATGAACAGTACACGCGGAATATGGCGACCGGCGGATCCACCGCGAATCTGGCCATTATTCTCACTGATGCAACCCAGGGCGTGCTGGTTCAGACCAAACGCCATACTTTCATCGCTTCGCTGCTCGGGATAAAACATATTGTCCTGGCGGTGAACAAAATGGATCTGGTCGATTTCAGTGAAAACGGGTTCGATGAGATCGTGGAGGAATACAAGCAGTTCATCACCCGTCTGAATATCCCGGATGTGCATTTCATCCCCCTGTCGGCCCTGAAGGGTGACAATGTGGTGGATAAAAGTGTGCGGACGCCCTGGTATGACGGCCCCAGTTTGTTGAAGTATCTGGAGAATATTCCCATCACCAGTGACCGGAATTTCGTGGATATGCGCTTCCCCGTGCAATATGTCAATCGGCCAGACCGGGACTTCCGGGGATTTGCCGGAACCCTGGCCAGCGGTATACTGCGGGTCGGTGATGAAATCATGGCTCTGCCATCCAGAAAAACATCCAAGGTGACCTCCATTATCCATACAGATGAAAGCCAGCCTCTCGCCAAGATCGCAAAGATAGAAAATAATGAAAAAAATAACTTTGCGGTCTCCGCGGGCTTTGCGAGAAGTAATTCTTATGCGTTTCCGCCTCAGGCAATAACCGTCACATTGGAAGATGAAATTGATATCTCCCGTGGGGAGATGATCGTACATCCCAATAATATTCCCCACACCGAGCGTCGCTTCGAAGCCATGGTCCTCTGGATGGACGAGCAGCCCTGCGATGTGAATACGCACTTCTTCATCAAACATACCACAAACAGCAGCAAGGCGAAAATTGATACCATCCGCTACTTCGTCGATGTGAATACGCTGAGAAAAACAAAGATTGAGGATAAGCCGGACCCGAGCTCAACCTCAACCTCAACCTCAACCTCAACCTCAACCTTAACCTTAAACTTAAACTCCATCTCCCGCTGTGTCATTACGACAGCACGCCCCTTGTTTTTTGATCCCTATGAGAAGAATAAGGCCACAGGTTCCTTTATTCTGATTGATCCCATCACCCACAATACATCCGCCGTCGGCATGATCCTGGACCGTGTCTCCGCCGAGGAGCTTCCAGTACGGATTACAGGTAAAGAAAATTCTCTCGCAAAGCACGCAGAGCTCGCAGAGAAAGAAAATAATAAAAATCTTAACTTTGCGCCCTTTGCGAGAGGAAGGATTTCTCTTGAGGAGAGAATCAATGCAATGGATCAGACAGCAAAAACTATCTGGATCACCGGTCTCCACGGCAGCGGAAAGGTGGATCTGGCCTATGCTCTGGAACGGGAATTGTTTGAACAGGGGAAGACGGTGGTAGTTCTGGATGGCCAGAGTATCCGCAGCGGCCTCTCCCGGGAACTGGATTTTACGCCGGAGGACCGGGCCGAAAATCTGCGCCGGGTGGCCGAAACCGCCAAGATCCTGAATGATCATAACATCATCGTGATTGCCGCTTTTATTTCACCTCAGCGGATTATCCGGCAGCAGATGAAGGATATTATCGGCCGGGACCGGTTTTTGGAAATTTATACTGAGGCCAGCCTGGACCATTGCCGCAAACACGATCCGGGCGGATTGTATGAAAAGGCGGATAAAGGACTGGTGCGATTGCTTCCGGGTATTGATATGAGTTATGACGAACCAGAAAATCCAGAATTACAATTCAATACGATACGAGATAATTTGCCGGAAGCAGTACAGAAGTGTATTGATAAACTATGATACCTGCCCCGGAAATTCGCCGGCAGACTAGTTGCCCGTCTTCGTTTCACTTCGACGTGGCAAGAAAGGCATAAGGCGCAAGGACAAAGGCATAAGAAAAATATCAAGAAGATCGGTTTTCATTTGCAGTTATAATCCATAGTTTCTTCCTCGCCTACGCAAAATCAGTCGCGTGTTATGAAACCGAGGACTTCCTTTCATAGCACGGTAGTTTTTCGTTTCTTCCTCAACCTCAACCTCAACCTCAACCTCAACCTCAACCTTAACCTTAATTTTAATCTTCCTTCGCGAACTTTGCGGTCGGCGTTAACCCCGCTGTTTTAAGCGGGGCGAGAAATTTTCTTCCGCATCAACACGCCAGCCCCCAACCCTCCAACCCTAAAACGGACACAGATAATGTCTGAATCATCCTTAAAAAACCTCACCGTCAACGGGCTCTTCTGGAGTGTCGTGGATAATTATGCCACCTATGGAATCCAGTTCGTTGTCGGTATAATCCTTGCCCGTCTTCTGACCCCCAGGGAATATGGCCTGCTGGGAATGATTCTCATATTCATTGCCCTGTCTCAGGCCATTATGAACAGTGGTTTCAGCAATGCACTTATTAAGAAGCACGCGTGTAGCCAGGAGGATTATTCCACAGTTTTTTATTACAATCTGCTGGCCGGGATACTGATGATGCTTCTGTTGTGGTTTGCAGCACCGGCTGTAAGCCGTTTTTTCCATGAAGAGGAATTGATACGCATTCTCCGCGTTCTGTCCATTGTGCTGATCGTCAATGCCCTGTCCATTGTACATCGCACCCATCTCATTATCCGGATTGATTTTCGTCTGCAGGCCCGGATATCGGTGATATCATCGACCCTCTCCGGACTGCTTGCCATCGGGCTGGCCTACCGGGGCTTCGGTGTCTGGAGCCTGGTTTTTCAGCAGCTGAGCAGACAGGTTCTGGTTTCCATTCTGCTATGGGTATGGAATACCTGGCATCCTTCCCTCGTATTCAGCCGCCAGTCCTTCCGGGAACTTTTTGGCTTCGGCAGCCGGCTGATGCTGACCAGCCTCATTGATACGGCCTATCAGCATATTTACTATATTGTGATTGGTAAATATTTTGCAGCTGCGGAGCTGGGCTACTACACCCGTGCTGATCAGTTCCGGAATTTTGCGTCCCGAAATATCACGACTGTGATTCAGCGGGTGACTTTCCCGGTTCTGTCGTCGGTTCAGAACGATGTGGAGAGGTTGAAAAATTACTATACCACCATTATTCGCAGCACCATGTTCATCGCGTTCAGTCTCATGATAGGACTGGCCGCTGTAGCCCGGCCTTTCGTCCTGGCTCTGATCGGAGAAAAATGGCTTCCCTCCGTTCCTTATCTGCAGCTTTTGTGCTTTGCCGGAATGCTGTTTCCCCTTAATGCGATTAATCTGAACATGCTCATGGTTCAGGGCCGCTCAGATCTGTTTCTGAATCTGGAAATCATAAAGAAGATCCTGGCTGTGCCCACCATTATACTGGGTGTGATATGGGGTATAAAAGTCATGATCTGGGGCATGATCATCAATTCAATCATCGCATATTATCTGAATTCGTACTGGAGCGGGAAAAAAATCGGGTATTCCATGGCCGCCCAGATTCTGGACATTCTGCCGTCCCTGCTGCTTGCCGCTGTGATGGGAATCGGCGTTTCCGCCCTCGGACGGATTCTGTCCTTCACTCCGGCACTGAATCTGGTCATCATGATCCTGGCCGGATTTGCCTTTGTCCTGCTGGCAGGCGAGCTGCTGAAACTGCGTGATTACCGTTTCCTGAAACAGACGGCTACAGATAAACTGAAAACATTCCGGAAACCGTGATATCAGCTGACCTGCGGCGGCTCTCCGCATTCAGAATAGAATCAGACATCAGGCCCTGTCCGGGCCGGGAATCCAAATAACTGATAGGCAAAATCATGAAAAAACCTGTGTATGTAACCCAACCGGCCCTGCCTCCCTTTGAAGATTTCACGGACATGCTGAAGCAGGTGTGGGACTCAAAGGTCCTGACCAATAACGGCCCCTTTCACCGGCAGTTTGAAGCCGCGGTTGCGGAATATCTGGGAGTCCGCCATATATCCCTTTTTTCCAACGGGACACTCGCTCTCATGACGGCGCTGCAGGCGCTGCGCATCAGCGGGGAAGTGATTACGACACCCTACAGTTTTGTGGCAACGACTCATTCGCTCTGGTGGAATAATATCACGCCGGTGTTTGCCGATATTGATCCTGTGACCTTCAATCTGTCTCCGGAAAAGGCGGAGGCGGCCATCACGCCCCGGACTACTGCCATCATGCCGGTTCACGTCTACGGAACACCCTGTGTTGTGGATGCCTTTCAGAATCTGGCGGATACGTACGGACTGCGGCTCATCTATGATGCGGCTCATGCTTTCGGCGTGACACTGAAGGGACAGTCGGTCCTGAATTTCGGAGATCTGTCCGTTCTCAGTTTTCATGCCACGAAAGTCTTCAATACCTTCGAAGGCGGTGCCATCGTCTGCCATGATGAAAAAACCAAGAAACATATCGATTACCTGAAAAATTTCGGATTTGCCAATGAGACAACGGTCATCGAACCGGGAATCAATGCCAAAATGAATGAAATACAGTCGATTACCGGCTTGTTGCAGCTGAAGCATATTGATGAATATATCCGTCAGAGAGCTGATGTGGTTCGCGAATACCGGTCCCGTCTCGCCGGCCTGCCGGGGATTTCGTTTCCGCAGGACCTGCCGGATATCCGTCCCAACTATGCCTATTTCCCCATTTTCATTGACCGCAGCGTTTATGGCCGAAGCCGGGATGACCTCTATGAATTTCTGAAGCAGAATGAGATCTTCGGACGCCGCTATTTTTACCCGCTGATCAGCGATTTTCCCATGTACCGCGGACTGCCCAGCGCCGGAGCAGGAAAGCTCCCTGTTGCGAAGGATGTTGCAGAAAGAGTCATCTGTCTGCCCCTGTATCCGCATCTGGAGACCGACAGCATCCACGAAATCTGTGAACTCATTGCCGGTTTTCGGGACTGAGCCTGACTGCATTGCGATAAGCCTGAAGAGTATTTTAATGCCCCGCCTTTTGCGGGATAATCGCCGACGCAAAGCCGCAGTGATGAATGGATCAGATGCGAAGAAGATCCGCTTCGCTCAGCTTGCATGAAGCTGGAATCTGGAAGCTGGAAGCTTGCGTCGCCGGGGGACCGGCTCCTGAAACAGCCCCGCAGGATTACACGTTGATATTCCCGGGATCACCGTCTTTCACAGCACGGCGGAGTTTCGTTTCTTCCCCGGCCTCAACCTTAACCTTAACCTCAAACTTAACCTTCCTTCGCTCAGCTTGCATGAAGCTGGAATCTGGAAGCTGGAAGCTTGCGTCGCCGGTTTCCGGCTCCTGAAACAGCCCCGCAGGATTACACGTTGATATTCCCGGGATCGCCGGCTTTCACAGCAGGGCGGAGTTTCGTTTCTTCCTCAGCCTCAACCTCAAACTTAACCTTAACTTTAACCTTCCTTCGCGATCTTTGCGGTCGGCGTTAACCCCGCTGTTTTAAGCGGGGCGAGAAATTTTCTTCCGCACTTCTAACGAATCAACCTCTGAACTTCTGAACTTCTCAACCTCTCAACCTCTCAACCTCTCTCCCTGTGTCCGCGCTCACATTCGTTCCCGGCCGCCTTCGAAACGGAAATTCATTATTTGAATATATCCTGTCGATGCGTAAATTAACCCGCAAATGAAGAGCGATTTGATGAAAGGTCATAGTATTATAGTTTCTGTTTCAAGCCTTTACTGAAACTGCTTCGAACCTCCGCTTTTCTGCCCTGGGCCAGATCCTGAATGGGACTGATCAGGGCGGAGCCTCATCAGGCGGAGCCTGATGAGAGTAGCGAGGAGCGAGGAGCGAGTAACGAGAGAAGAAGTAAAGAATGAAATCATTTGAAGATATCATTGCGTGGCAGAAAAGCAGGAAACTTGCCTTTGAAATATATGGAAAATTTAAAGATATACATGATTATGGTTTCAGAGATCAAATACAAAGAGCCGCCGTTTCAATAATGAATAATATTGCTGAAGGTTTTGACAGAGAGACAAATGCTGAATTTAGACGTTATTTATTTATCGCAAAAGGCTCTTCATCAGAAGTGTTGTCAATGTTGTATCTGGCTAAAGACTTGAATTACATTACCGACAATGAATTCGGAAATTTGTCAGCACAAAGTGCTGAAATCAGTAAAATAATTGGCGGTCTAATACGATCCCTCAAAAAAGTGTGATTTGCCACGCCAGACTCGCTACTCGTTACTCGCTACTCGTAACTATCATATGAACGAAAACGAATTAAATATTCTCCGCAAAATTGATACGACGGACAAACAGTCGGACCTGGCTTCCGAACTGGGCATGTCTGTCGGGAAAATAAATTATATCCTCAAGGCCCTGGTGGAAAAGGGCCTGATCAAGGTGGAACATTTTTCCAGCGCCAAATCCAAAAAACAGTACCGCTATCTCCTCACCCCCTCCGGCCTGAAGGAAAAAATCCAGCAGACCGAACGTTTCATCGAACGCAAGAA
>JBJKQR010000073.1:0-12818 GCA_046735395.1 Fidelibacterota bacterium
CCCAGGCTTGACGTGGACAGCTGCTTTTCCAGATCTGAAATCGCCATCAATAATTCACTTTCAGCAATGTTTTCATTTTTGTACCATTTACTGAACCATTTTGTCACCAGCTTTTTCATATTTCAATATAACACATTGTGATATATTGATCAATTTGTTTTAAATCACGTTAATCCTACCCCAACAATCTTTTGGTCTGCCTCACCGTATTACCCGGGACACTGTCCAAAATCAATTACACCACCACTCCCCTGAATTCCTTTCACACATGACCTTCTCCCTCCGCGGGAAACACAGATTTATTACCAGGGAACGGGGTCGGTTGTTTTTATGTAGCGACGCAAGATCTTGCGTCGCTACAATGAATGCATCGCAACAATGAATGCATCGCAACAATGAATGCATCTCTACTGAAATGCGTCTCTACGATGAATGCGGCTGCGGCTGCGCGGTTGTCATGGGATATATTGATGAACCAAACATGATTTTTTTCCCTCCGCCGACAACCTCTCAACCTCTTAACCTCTTAACTTCTCAACTTCTACACCCATGACCGCCCTACTCCGGGCGCGTAATGGTAAAGGCCTGGGTCCTGTCCTCTCCGTCCCGGATCAGATCAAAGGAAATGGCGTCATCCCAGTTTTTCGTCTGCAGGTATATTTTCATTTCGGTCGCATCTGTGAAAATTTTGCCGTCGATACGGCGAATGACATCGCCCTTTCGCAGTCCCTTATCCCAGGCGAGGGTTCCGGGATAAACCCGGCTGATCACGAGAGAATCCCCGGCCATCCGGAAGGAAAAACCGAAGCTGGGATAAGCTTCCTGCTGCATCTCCGGTTCACCGCAGAGATAATCGCCGAGGCTACGGATAACCACTTTATAGGGGCCTTCCGACATGTCCGGCATATGAGGATTGGCCTTTTTCGTCATGGATGCGGCCGCCGGATCCTTTGCCATGGCTTCGGACTTCACGGGAGGATGAACGGTCTTCCCCTTTTTGCGGAAAATGCGTTTGAAAAAGCCCTTTCCACGGACAGTTCCTGTTTTTTGCTTTGCCTGCGCGTCGCCGTCCCGGCGCATCTGTACCATTGCGAATTCCTCCGTCTCCGGGCTCACATCCACCGGCATCACGGAGGCAAAGGGCAGATCGGAGCGATCCGCGAGGATGCGGCCGATTCCCAGATTGTAGGCAACATGCCCGCTGCCGGCCAGAACCACCACTATGGCATCCGGATAGTCTTTCGCGCAGGTGATGGCGCCTTCTCCCATGGCCGTATCCCAGAGGCTCTGGGCTTCATACATATTTTCGAAAAAAGCCGGCATGGTCGCGTCCATGCCCTGGGTGGCGGATTTGAAGAAAAAACGATGCTCCTCGCTGCTCAGATGCACATCCGGAAGAGCCAGGCGGTCCTCCTCACTGAGGCCGGCCAGTCCCACGCGGTTCACTTTGGACGGATACTCGGAGGGAACATTCACACCCTTCATGGGGATGGCATGGTCCCGGCAGTAATTAAATATCGGCGCGTAGTAGCGATAGTTATGGCCCCAGGTATCAAAATATCCCGATGCCCTCATGAATTCATCCTGGGACAGTCTGCCATCGGACCACAGCTGAAGGACGCTGTCCTGAGCCGGAGTAAAGAATTCCAGAGCGAGAACAACCGGTTTTCCGGCCTCGGTCAGACCCCTGATCACATCGAGCTGCAGTTCATGATGCCGCAGGTTTGTGTGCGTTTCACCGATCATGACAACCCGCTGCTCCAGCAGCGCCCGGATCAGTTCATCCCGGTTCAGGTTGGCATTGCGGTCCGTATCCAGAATTTTCCCGAGGCCCACCTTCACGTAATCGAATTTCTTCGCCGCATCCCCGATGGGCAGGCGGTCTGTATCAATGGGATTTGACTGGCCGAAAAGGCTGACCGCTACCAGCAGAATGACCAGGCCTGACACGATTTTTTTCATCCCCGACTCCTGTTTATGTATTTGTCTAAATATACAGCAGTAACCGGGATTTATCAGCGGAAAACTTGGCATCCACCGCGTCCGTCCATCGGGAATTCACCGCATTTCCTCCTTTCTCCGCTGAATGAATCATCCTATATTCAGAACAGCATGAATGAGAAAGTGAAGGAAATGATGACATTGCGGCGGCCTTTTCTGCTGCTGCTCTTTATTCTCCTGTCGGCCGTCATGCTTCTGACCGGCGTCAACGAATACCAGTTCCGCCGGGATTCTGCCCTGCAGATGATGTCCCACATGAGCCATTCGCTGTCCATCAGCATTCGCCAGGGAACAGAAAGCACGATTCTGCTCTACGACAAAGTGCTGGAGGAAACGGAACTGAGAATGCTGGCCGCGCTGCGCAGGGCGGACCGGGAAACGCCGGATCCCGGCAAATTGCGGACGATCTGCCGGGAAAACGGACTCCTGAGCATTCTCGTCTATAACCGGCAGGGAAACTGTCTGGCCGGCAGCAACGACACGCTGCCCCCGCTCCTCGTGTCACCGGATTTATTCTATCTGGCGTCCTCGCCCGGAGAATGGGCCGTTCCGGACATCCGTCAGCCGGAGGGAGACCGGGGACGCAGATATATCCTGGCCCTGGGCCGGAAATCCGGAGGGATTCTGGAAGCACGCATTGACGCCGCTGAACTGTCCCGCATTCAGAAGGACCGGGGCATTGCCTCCCTGCTGAATTCGGTCATCCGGGACAGCTCCATCACCTATATCGCCATTCAGGACAGCCTGGGCATCATTGCCGCCAGCCACAATGTGAACGAACTGTCCTCCCTGGCAACGGATCCCTTTCTGAAAAATGTCCTGAACAGCGGGATTTTTTCCTACCGGCTCACCAGCTTTCAGTCACAGCCCGTGTACGAAGGCGTCATGCCCTTTACGGTTCAGAATACGCCCTATGGACTTATCCGGATCGGCCTGGACGCCGGCCCCATCCGGGAAATCAGCCGGGCAGCGCTGCGCAATGCCCTCTTCCGCTTCGGCCTGATTCTGATAATATCCTTCATCCTCATCGCTTATTCCGTGCTCATCCAGAATCACCGCCTTCTCTCCCACGAAAAAGACCGCATGACCCGGGAAGTATTTACGCTTCAGGAAGATCTGAGACGCCGGGAAAAACTCTCGGCAATGGGAGAGCTTGCGGCCGGTGTCGCCCACGAAATCCGCAACCCGCTGAACGCCATGAGCCTCGCGGCCCAGCGTCTGCTGAAACGACTAAATGCAGACCAAAATGAAACGGAAAAGACGCTGGTACTCAGCATGCGGCAGGAAATTCGCCGGCTGGATACCATCATCCGCCAGTTTCTGGACTTTGCCCGTCCGGCTCCGCTGAATCCCCAACCAACCCGTCTGCTCTCCCTCATCAATTCTGTAAAGGATCTGTATGCCGCGAAAATGGAGAGCCGGCAGATCCGCCTGAATATTTCCTGCCCGGAGTCGATAGTGGCCGGGCTGGATCCGGATAAAATCCGCCAGGTCCTCGTGAATCTTCTGGAAAATTCGCTGCAGGCCATGGAGAATAACGGCACAATCAGCATAGACGTCCGCAGCACGGGCACACGCCTGACCCTGACCCTGTCCGATTCCGGCCGGGGAATTCCGGCGGACATTCTTCCCAAAATCTTTAATCTGTATTTTACCACAAAATCAACCGGAAACGGCCTGGGACTTCCGGAAGTCCAGCGTATCATCAGCGAGCATCAGGGCCATATTCAGGTTGAAAGCCGCGAGGGATCCGGAACCGTCTTTACCCTGGATCTGCCGGCCTGAAAGGAGACGCTATGGCAAATTATCGTATCTGTGTCATCGACGATGAAAGCGGACAGGCGCGTCAGCTTTCCGCCTACCTCAATGATGCCGGTTTTGAAACGGTCACCTTCAATTCCGGACCGGCCTGTCTCCGCCATCTGCAGAAACACTATGCCGACCTGATCATCAGCGACCTGAAAATGCCGGAGATGAGCGGCCTGGAGCTGCTGAAGGAAGTAAAGGCCCTGAATCCGGATATCGCCGTGATCCTGGTTACGGCCTTCGGGTCCGTGGAGGATGCGGTCCGGGCCATGAGAGACGGAGCGGAGGATTTCCTCACCAAGCCGATTGATCTGGATGAGCTGGATCTGCGGCTGGAAAAAATATTTGAACACCGCCTTCTCCTCGCCGAAAACAGGTTGCTGAAAGAGCAGCTTCAGAGCCGGACGGACAATTCCAGAATCATTTATAAGAGCACAGAAATGGAAGAAGTGCTGAATCTGGTGGCCCGCGTGAGCGAAAGTCAGGCCTCCATCCTCATTCAGGGCGAAAGCGGCACCGGCAAGGAAATGATCGCCCAGGCCATTCATCAGGCCTCGGATCGCAGCAGGGGAAATTTTGTGGCCGTCAATTGTGCCGCCATTCCCGAAACCCTGTTTGAAAGTGAATTCTTCGGCCATGAAAAGGGCGCATTCACCGGGGCAAACGAACGGAAAACAGGGCGCATCGAACTTGCTTCGGGCGGAACCCTCTTTCTGGACGAGGTGGCGGACATCCCGCCCACTTTTCAGGTCAAACTTCTGAGAGTGCTGCAGAACGGCGACTATCAGCGTCTCGGCAGTGCCCAGACCCTGCAGGCAAATGTTCGCGTTATTTCCGCAACCAACAAGGATGTGGCCGCCCAGATCCGCGACGGGCTTTTTCGTGCAGATCTCTATTACAGGCTGAATGTCGTATCCATAGATCTGCCGGCACTGCGAAACCGCCGGGATGATATTCCCATCCTCGCCGGCTATTTCGTGGGCAAGCACGCCGAGCGGAACCGCCGGCCGGTTAGAGGCCTTTCGCCGGAAGCCACCGCCGCCCTGATGACCTACGATTTCCCGGGTAACGTACGGGAGCTTGAAAACATGGTGGAACGGGCCGTCATTCTCACCCGGAATGAATATCTTCTCCCCGGTGACTTTCTCCTTCAGCCCATCGCAGCGGAACCGGCAGCGGATGCACCCGGTACCGGATCACTGCCGGAACAGATCGAAGCTCTGGAACAGCGGCTCATTGTCCGGGCCCTGAACGACTGCGCCGGCATTCAGACCCGCGCCGCCGACCAGCTGGGAATCACGGAACGGAACCTCCGTTACAAAATGCAGAAATATCACATAGATCGCCGAAACCGGTAAAATGGTCGAAAAATCCGACAAATTCGTCGAAACGAGTATGGCAAAAATTTCCAAACATCACAAAAACAACAGCTTAATATTTGGCACAGGGATTGAAGCCCTTTTCTTCGAAAACAAAAGGAGACAAAAAATGAAACGAACCCTGTTTATGACACTGAGCCTTGCGCTGCTCATGGGCTTCACGTCAGCTCCCGCCCAGGAAGTGCTGCCGGTTGTGCACGGACCGAATTTCGTCGATGAAAACGGTGACGGATACAATGACAACGCTCCCGACTCCGACGGCGACGGCATTCCCAACGGCCAGGACGAAGATTTTACCGGTGGAATGATGCATGGCCGCCATGCTGTTTCCTTCGTGGACGAGAACGGCGACGGATTCAATGACAATGCGCCTGACGCCGATGGCGACGGCATCCCCAACTGCTATGATGAAGATTACACGGGCTCCATGTCCGGACGGGGACGGGGCTTCATCGATGAAAATGGCGATGGCATCAATGACCGCATTGACGCAGACGGTGACGGAATCCCTAATTATCAGGATGAAGACTATAGCGGTCCGATGATGCGCGGCGGCATGGGCAGAGGCTATGTCGATGCAAATGGTGACGGTATCAATGACCGCGTTGATGCGGACGGAGACGGCGTTCCCAATTGCCA
Source organism: Fidelibacterota bacterium (assembly GCA_046735395.1). Lineage (GTDB taxonomy): Bacteria > Fidelibacterota > Fidelibacteria > Fidelibacterales > DSDE01 > JBJKQR01. Next base: position 5,826 of record JBJKQR010000073.1, read on the forward strand.
GGATGAGGATTATGTTCCCACGGGAACCGGCATGCCCGGGATGCGGGGCGGACACGGCCATCGTGGCGGCAGCACCAATCCCTGATTGAACACTTAAACTCTTGCGGGCAGGATCCGTCCTGCCCGCCGGTGAAAATCATGAAAACCAGTACCTCCATTTTTACCCTGATCAGTGCCGGACTCTTACTCATTTTCACGGCACAGCCGGCGAAATCCCAAATCGCAGCCGGCTTTCCGGATGTGGATGGAAACGGCGTCAACGACCTGTTCTGTGACGTCAATGGTGACGGCATCAATGATGTGGACGGAAAAGCCTATCCTCATGACTTCGAATATTACGATCTGAACGGTGACGGGAAAAATGACACCTTCCAGGACGCGGACGGTGACGGGGTGAATGACCTCATTTCCCGCCCGCCGGACAGCGAGCTGGAATCCCGGCCCTTTATCCGGGTTATTGATGTGGACCGGAACTGGGTCAATGATATCACGGGAGAGGTTTACAACCGCCGTGAATACGGGGGGGATCGTTTCGGATTTATACTGGAGGAATCGCAGCTGCGGCTCTCCGCAGACGAGATGAAGAACAGATCATCACTTACCGGGCCGGTTCGGGCCAAAGGTCCGGCGCGGGACTGCTTCATTGACCGCGATGGTGACGGCGTCTCGGACGGACGCTCCTTCAACCGCCACCGCAAAATGCGCGGCGGCATGATGCACAACAAACCCTGAAAGATATTTTCATGCATAGATCAAAATTTTTTCTGCTCCTTCTGCTGGGCAGTCTGAACCTGAACGCGCAATGGCTGGCGGATATCTCCAGCTATTCCGTTTACGACAATAACATCTTTTCCAATTATAAAAATGACGGCGACATCTATTTCATACCGGCTCTGCATCTCAGCAATATTCAGGAAAACAGCGAATGGTTTTATGACGGCAGTTTTATCCGGATGACCCAAAATACGCGCTACAATTCCGCAGATCATGAGGCCGGTGTTGAATTTTTTCCGCTTCTGAAGGGGTCACCGAACCGCCTGATCCTGGGCGCCGCCGGCGGAATCCGCCAGAATGACCCGGACTACCATTACCGGAATTATTCGGAATTCAAAACCTACGCCTCCGCGAAAATGTACCCGTTCATGAATACCCTGACCCGCTTTTCCGCATCCTTCAAGGCTCGCCGCTTCCCGGATGATGTGTCCTGGAATCTGTCCTGGGATTATAATGAACTGGATCTCTATGCCCAGCAGAATCTGTTTCTTTCCACGGGCACCACTCTGCGCGCCGGCATTCAGGGAATTGTGCGGGATTTCCTGCCCTATAACGCGGTGGTCGACAACGTAAGATATTCGGGAGAATTACCCTCGCTGTACCAGGCCGTGGCCACTCTGCGCGTTGCCCAGTCCATTTCTCAGCAGATCGGGGCCTACAGTGAATTTCTCTACCGCTACAACCCTTCCAGATCCAATCCCTACGAACCGGAAATCATGAGTTTCAGCCCTATCGATGATTATTTCGGATACAGCGAAAGCTCCTGGAAAATCAGTGTAAAATACCGCATCCTTCCCTCACTCTCCCTGAGCACGACGGCCGACACCTATTCCCGATCCTATAAAAACCGCCCGGTCTATCTCTACGATTTCGACCAGCAGCAGTTTCTGCTCGACAGCGACGGATACTATATTCCCAGCGGCCTCAGCCGACAGGATCGGGGCTATGGCATCAGCGCGGCCTGCAGCTGGCAGCTGAGCTCTCTCTTCAAAAGCAGCAACGGCCTGTCTCTGCGCCTTCTGTACGATCTTCAGTCCAACAGTTCCAATGATGCCTATTTCACCTACAGCAAACAATCTCTGGCCCTGCAGCTCGCTGTGAATTTTCAGCATTAATTTTCTTCGATACTTATAATCGATGGACCCCCATCGGAAAAAGCGCTTCCCCTGCCGGTGATCACATCATATATTTATAGCCGAAATACCGACAGGAGGGAATATGTCGTCCGGTTTCATACTTTTCGGGAAATACCATCTGGCCGCATTGGGAGTCATTATCGTTGCCAGCATCGTGATTCCACAGATCATGAAGCGCTACCAGGGCAGCACCATTGAATGGCGCTTCCGCCTGGGGCTCGCAGCCGCCATCTGGCTTCAGGAAATCACTCTGAACATCTACCGCATCTCCACCAACACATGGAATGCCCAGACCAGCCTGGCGCTCCATCTCTGCGGCATGTCCGTGGTCGTTCTACCCATCATGCTGTATTACAAGAATTATGCGCTCTATGAACTGGTGTATTTCTGGGGACTGGGCGGCGCCACACAGGCCCTGCTCACGCCCGACCTGGTCGTGACCTTTCCCCGTTTTCTCTACTTCCAGTTCTTCACCTCGCACGGGCTCATCATCCTCGCCGTCATTTACGCGACAGTCGTCTTCGGATTCCGGCCGACCCTGCGCTCCGGCGTGAAGGCCTTTTTCGTCACCGTGGCCCTCATGGTTCCCATCGGACTCATCAACTGGATTCTGGGCTCTAATTATTTCTTCATTTCCCATAAACCTGACACACCGTCCGTCCTGGATTTCATGGGCCCCTGGCCTGTGTATCTGCTGGGAATGATCGGTCTGGGCGCCCTGATTTTCTTCCTTGTCTGGCTCCCGATTCCCCTGATCCGCCGGCGCGAACAATAAGCTGAAGATATCCACTTCATTAATAACCGGATCATATCCTTCCGGCTGTGGCCGGAGATCGTTCAGAATTCATTCCTCTTCAATTGACATAGATGGCCATTTTCCATAAATTCGCTCGAATTAATACGAATTGGAGGAAAATATGTCATTAATAACTGAAGTCTTCGCCCGTGAAATTCTGGACTCGAGAGGTAATCCGACTGTTGAAGTGGAAGTGATCCTCGAGGATGGAAGCTGGGGCCGGGCAGCCGTCCCGTCCGGCGCATCAACCGGTGAACACGAAGCACTGGAACTTCGTGACGGCGGTGACCGCTACATGGGAAAAGGTGTTCTGAAAGCAGTTCAGAATGTAAACGAAATCATTGCCCCCGAACTGGAAGGGGAAGATGCTCTGGATCAGGCCTACATTGACGGACTGCTGCTTGAGCTGGACGGAACCGAAACCAAGAGCAAACTGGGCGCAAATGCCATGCTCGGCGTATCCATGGCCGTGGCCCGCGCAGCCGCAGCATTTCTGGATCTGCCCCTCTACCGCTATCTCGGCGGCGCAAACGCCCGCATTCTGCCCGCTCCCATGATGAATATTCTCAATGGCGGTTCCCATGCCGACAACAATGTGGATCTTCAGGAATTCATGATCTACCCCGCCGGTGCCCGCAATTTTTCCGAAGCCCTGCAGATGGGCGCCGAAGTCTTTCATAATCTGAAAAAGGTGCTCAAGAGCAAGGGCCTCAATACGGCCGTCGGCGACGAAGGCGGTTTTGCGCCGAATCTCGGCAGCAATGAACAGGCCATCGAAGTCATCGTCGAAGCTGCATCCAAAACCCCCTATAAACTGGGTGAAGATCTTTTCATCGCCATGGATGTGGCCTCGTCCGAGTTTTATGACAAAGACAAGAAAATGTACAACCTGGCTTCCGAAAACCGGATGATGTCCGCCGATGATATGATTTCCCTCTACGAAGGCTGGCTGAAAAAGTATCCCTTCATCATTTCGATTGAAGACGGACTGGACGAAAACGACTGGGACGGCTGGAAAAAAATGAACGAACGGCTCGGGTCGAAGGTTCAGCTCGTCGGAGACGACCTTCTCGTCACAAATCCGAAGCGGCTCCAGATGGCCATCGACGGGAATGCGGCCAACGCCATCCTGATCAAACTCAATCAGATCGGTACCGTTACCGAGACTCTGGATACCATCGAGCTGGCCAAACAGAATGGCTATCATTGCGTCATTTCCCACCGCAGCGGTGAAACGGAAGACACCTTCATTGCCGACCTGGCCGTGGCGACCGGTGTCGCGCAGATCAAAACCGGATCCGCCTCACGAAGCGACCGTATTGCAAAATACAACCAGCTTCTCCGCATCGAAGAGGAACTGGATGATTCCGCACGCTTTATGGGAGTCAAAGCCATCGTCCGCTGATGATGTCAACCAAATCAAATACAGTTGCAAAGACCTGGAAAAAATATTTTCTCGGTGTTCTTGCAGCCGTCATATTCCTTGCTGTAGTCTCCTTTTTCCGGGGAGACTACAGTATTATTACCTATGTCCGTCTGAAGCATGATATCCGGCAGGCCGAGACCCACACTCAGGAGCTCAAGGACCAGAAAGTCATCCTCGAGGCCGAACGGGAACGTCTGAAACATGATGATGAATACATTGAAAAACTGGCCCGGGAAAAATACAAGATGACGGAAAAGGGAGAAAAACTCACCCGGATCATCCGAAGCCCGGAACGAGACAACACTGCATCCAAAAAATAAATTAACAAGTCATTCGACCCATCCTCTTCACCGGATCGCCCTCATCGCCGGTGTTTTTTTTATTCACAGCCTTTTTCCCCAATCTGTCCAGGCCCAGGTCTCGGACACGACCCGTGTCATTCTCACTCAGCTGAATGATTATTTCCAGCTGAACGCGCTTCAGCATATTTCTGCCCTTCTCCAGGGTGTCCGCTATGAAATCGAAGGATCCTCCTATCTCCGCTATGATGCAGGCAGCTCGCAGCAGGGACGGTCAAAATCGGAGGATCACCTCATGTCACGCGTTGCCCGGCCGATGAAGAACGGGGACATGGGCATTCAGTACTGGTATTTTTCCCTGAAGGATCAGCTCTCCGGCATCAGCAACGATTACAGTAAAAATAACGGCGGCCTGTATCTTCTCAGACAGAATCATTACGAAGTGGCCGGCGGACTCAGCCGCGAAATCCGGCAGACCATCAGCGAATCCGGCTGGTATATGAATGCCGGCTGGACTCCTGGAAAGAACCGCAGCTTCCGGCCCCGGGCCGATCTGCGCTACGAACGCTACGGGAACCGCGAAAACACGAATTATAACTTCGCCGTCAACGCTCTGGGCAAACTCGGCACTCTGGGCACAAATCAATTTTCTGCCTCCTATAACGAGCTCGGACGGGATTATTACATCAGTCCGGACGGAATGCGGGAACAGCGTCTGAATATCAACCGCCTCCTGGATAATCGAATCGCGCTCTCCCTGCCGGGGCACTGGGGCCTGGGCCACCGGATCCGCTACCGCAGCGATCTCGAACAACTGATTTATGATCAAAAACTCAGCGGCGGTAAGCGGAATCAGAATTATTTCCAGATGGACAACCAGCTGCAGATTTCCAAAGGCCTGGGGCCCCTGGAGTTTCGAACGATTCTCGGCCTGGTTCAGGAGCAGAATCAATATTCAAGCAACCGGGAGGAGATCACCACCCCGACGGACTACTCGGTACTGAGAAAGAATATTCAGTATCGCCTGTTGCTGCCGCTGCAGAACCCTGACAGCCTGGCCATTTCCTGGCAGGCCGCACTGAACCAGTTCACCACGCCGGACACACTGAATTATGATGACCGGGATGAACTGCGGTATCTTCTGACTCTCTCGCTTCACCGGAGCATCAGTCCGCAGATGAATGTGGGAATTTCCGCTCAGATGAATACACGGCACCTCATGTATCTCTCCTCCCGACGCAGTGCCCAGAATAACATCAACCGCATCTACAGTCTGGAATGTTCGCAAAACCTTCGCCTGAATTCACGGCTGCGCTTTTCCGGAAGTCAGCGGATTTTTGCCAATTATTATATTTATGACTACGAAAAACTCTTCCCCATCAGTTTCACCTCCATGATTTTCCGGGGTCTCAGACTCTATGAGAGCGTCTGGATCCATCTGTCCTCCCGTTTCATAACCGGATTCAGTGGTGAATGGCGTTTTGAGGAGGACGGATTGATTGACTGGGACAATTTTCTGCAGCAGAAGACGGTCAATAGAACCTACACCCGCGTTGCGGCGACCCTCCGATACAGCACTGGCCCCGATACATATCTGGAAATTATTCCTTACAGCAGTTACCGGAAGGATACCCGCTATTCCGGATCGGATTCGCAGGTGATTCTGGATCCGCTCCGCATCGGATCAAGCTTCGGACTGCACTGGCGCCGCTTTGTCCAGGCCCAGTACAGCATTGAAGATCTGCGGAGCGCCGGCAGCCACCAGCAGGTCCTTCAGCAGGGACGAGTCGTCATCAGTTATCTGTTTTAAATATTTCTTAATGCCGGTCTGTGGCATATGCCGGTTTCTTCCCTCCGAAAATTCTCGCCGCCTGTTTCAGCATTCCGTATATTCAATTATGATTGATCCGCACGTACATCTTCGCGACTGGGCCCAGTCGGAGTCCGAAACACTGTCACATGGCTTCCGGGTCGCCCATGAAGCAGGAATTGATGCGGTTTTTGAAATGCCCAATACCCAGCCGGCCATTCTGGACAGGACAACGGCCGAAAAACGGATCCGTGACGCCGATGCTGTCCGGGGCGATGTGTTCCACGCCCTTTATCTGGGACTCACGGCGGATGAAAAACAGATCGTTTCCGCCGTCACGGCCTGGCGAAAATTATTTCCGCGCGTCATCGGCCTGAAACTCTTCGCCGGACAGTCCACCGGAAATCTCTCCGTCCCGGATGGGGTAGATCAGCAGAATGTATTTCGAATTCTGGCCCGGGAAAAATATAACGGCCTGCTGGCGATTCACGCGGAAAAGGAAGAACTTTTCAATCCTGCCGGCTGGAATCCGGCTGAGCCCTGGACACATAATCTGGCCCGGCCTCCTCTGGCGGAAAGCGCCTCCGTCTCCGATCTGCTCGAAGTTGCCTCTCTCGCATGTTTCAGGGGAACGCTGCACATTGCCCATGTTTCCGTCCCCGAATCCGTTGATCTCATTCTCCATCATAAACAGCATTCACAGCTCAGGATAAGCTGCGGCATTACGCCCCACCACCTTTTCCTGAACACGG
>JBJKQR010000074.1:0-35326 GCA_046735395.1 Fidelibacterota bacterium
AACAGGGTCGCAGTGCAGCCGTTAAGAATCTATTCGGCCTGGCTTTGCAGGCATCGAGAGATTCAGGCGGAACGGAGACCCTGTCCCTGTTTTTCTTCAGCTCCCCTGTCGCGTCGTAGACCGCCAATGCGCGGACGAAGACGGATGGACTCTCTTTGTTTCTTTCTCTGGCCAGTCAGAGAAAGAAAAGGGAATTAATAGTGATGGAACGTTAAAGCGGAAGAAACGGAATTCACCGTGTCTATAGAATTTCGGTAGAGACGTTGCATGCAACGTCTGTACACGTTTTATAGGGCGGTAAACTATCATTCATTCTTGATTTTATCGGCATCTTCGCAACACGTAAATCAGATTGCGCTGCGGATCAGGTCCGCAGTGACAGTCCGCAATGACAGCTGGCTTCGGCTCCGCTCAGCCACCAGGTGATACCACTCAGTCACCGAACGATACCACTCAGCCGCTGACGGGCGGCGAAGGAGTACGAAGACGGGCCTGCCGCGTCGTAGCTGAGCGAAGCGAAACGAAGACGAGCTCAGGTTCGCAAAGACGCAAGCATAGCCTGAACGGCCGATTCGGCCGAGGCCCAGGCCCAGTGAAAATTGTAACCGCCGATTCGGCCGTCCACATCCAGGACTTCGCCGGCAAAATAAATACGTTCATGAAACCGGCTGCGCAGGCCCGGTACCGTCACCTCCGCGAGGGGAATTCCTCCTGCAGTAGCTTCCGCCTTTTCCCAGCCTCCGTTGCCGGAAAGCTCCGGACGAAAATGAAAAATCATTTCGGTCAGTCGATGCAGAATCTTATGGCTGCAGTCTCGCAGCCGCAGTCCCGATCCTCCCGCCTTCCCGGCCAGATAGGCCGCCAGTCGCTGCGGCAGGAAATTTCCCAGCGCATTTTCCAGATTTTTTGCCGGATGGGTTTCCTTCAGACGAAGCAGCTCCGCGAAAAATTCTTCTTCCTTCCTCTCCGGTAAAAAGGACAGGGAAAGGACGGCCTTCGAGCCGGGCTCGGTGATGCTGCGGCTCAGATTCATAACCGCTGGCCCGGACAGGCCCTGATGGGTAAAGAGCAGCATATCTCGGCTGACATGGGATGTCCCGCCGGCTTTGACACTTGCAGCCACAGGAAGCGCAATGCCGCTGAGAGCCTGCAGGTCCGCGTCCGGGCTGTGAAGAGGCACCAGCGCCGGATGACAGGGACGCAGCGTATGTCCCAGATTGTGAAGCAATGGGTGTATGGATCCGTCCGAACCGGTTCGGGGAAAGGACCGGCCTCCGGCCGCAATCAGCAGGGCCTTTGCCTCCACCATCTCCTCCTCACATCGAATATTTACACGGTCAGAATCGGGGTTTATTTCAAGGATACGGCTCCGGTTCCGGATCGTCAGTCTCGGCGAACCGGCATGCTGCATCAGACAGGCCAGCACATCGGCAGCCCGGTTGGAGGCGGGAAAAAATTTTCCCGTACTATCCTCCATTTCAAAAGCCAGGCCTTTTGAGCTGAAATAGTTCAGAGCCCTGTCACGACCGAATGATTTCAACACCCGGCGCAGGACGGAGGTGTCCGAACTGAAATACTGATCGGTACTGATGAGGGTGTTTGTAAAATTACAGCGGTTCCCGCCGCTGATGAGAATCTTTTTTCCCGGCCGTTCCGAGTTGTTCAGAACAAGCACGGACGCATCACTGAGTTCGAAGAGCCGGTCCGCTGCGTAGAGTCCGGCAGCGCCCGCTCCGATGATGGCAACATCTGTTTTCATTCAAATCCGCGCTGCAGCGGCAAAGCCCCGTCAATCATCCTGTTCCGGATCATACACCAGCCCCACCTTTTCAAAAGCGGCAACGGGGTCACGGGTAAGAAGGACATCCGCCGGAATACTTCCCGACATGCTCTGATACATACGGGCAACGCCGAATTCGAACGAACCGGACACCAGCAGAGAATTAATGTAATGCACATCGCTTCCGCTGTTCTGGGAAATTTTTTCAACAATATTACCGATATTCACGTCGGCCTCTGCCGCCGCACGGCGAAAATCCCAGAGACGGTTCATATCCTGCTGATAATCCGTAGACGCGACGGCCCGCCCGTAAGCTTCAATGACATCGGCATCACTGACAGCTCCTACCACCGTGTACCAGACGAGATGCTTGTCCTTCAGAACCCGCACACGAACTGTACGTTCCTCATTCATGTCTCAGATCGCCTCCATTGTTTCCAATAATGTATTTCTCGAATAAGGCTTGATCAGATAGGGAATCACCCGGCCCTGTATTTCAATGGTCTGTTCCTTGTCCCGGATATATCCCGAACTGATGAGAACCTTGAGCTCCGGTTTCTCCGCCAGAAGCAGCTCGATCAGGTCCTTGCCCTTGATTTTCGGCATATGCAAATCGGTCAGCAGAATATCGACCTCGTCGAGATGCTGAAGCCCCATATTGTAGCCCAGTTCGCCGTTTTCGGCTGATAGCACCCGATATCCGGCGTTCTCAAGCATCTGACTGGTAATCAGCCGTATCTGCTCGTCATCTTCAACGAACAGAACCACCTTTTGTCTTGTCGTGTTTTGCATCCAGCGTTTTCCTTATTGTGTTGGATAATTCCGCCATGGAAAAGGGTTTGCTCAGCAGCGGAATCCCTTTTTTATTCCAGCCTTCATTCGAAGCGATTTCCTCATTATATCCGGAACAGAATATGACTTTCAGGCCCGGCCTGATTTTCAGTATGGTTTCGGCCAGGACCCGGCCGCCCATTTTGGGCATGGTCAGGTCGGACAGCAGCAGATCAATTCCGTAGTCAGGATTGGCGGCCTTCTCAAGCGCCTCCACACCATTCCGGGCTTCACTCACCCGATACCCCAGTTCCTTCAGCGACTGGGCCGTGATTTCTCGGACCATTTCATCATCCTCGGCAATCAGAATGTGTTCATGCCCGGAGGAGACACGATCCTCACCCGAATCGGATTCAAGCTTCCTGGGTTTGGTTGTATTGACTGCCGGCCAGTATATATTGATCCGGGTTCCCTGTCCGGGCTGACTGCCTGCCTTGATATACCCCTTGTTCTGTTTCACAATGCCGTACACGGTGGAGAGTCCGAGTCCGGTTCCCTTACCCACGTCCTTAGTCGTGAAAAAGGGATCGAATATCCGCGACAGCGTTTTCTTGTCCATTCCGGCGCCCGTATCTTCGACGGAAAGACGTACATACATGCCGGGAGCGACGTCCACGCCATCAATATTGATGGATTCCGAATGTTCCTGAAATTCCGTGCGAATGTAGATGTGCTTGTCATGAGGTTCTTCTTCGCGCATGCGGATGGCGTCCCGGCTGTTCACACATAAATTCATGACAATCTGTTCGATCTGTGACGGATCCGCCATGACATGAACATCCGCCGATTTCAGGTCCATTTTAATTTCAATGTCCTCTCCGATCAGGCGATGCAGCATTTTCGTCAGGTCGTGCAGAAGTTCATCCACATTCAGGCTGACCGGGGAATACACTTCCTTGCGGGAAAAGGCCAGCAGCTGGCGAACCAGGTTCCGCGCCCGCTCATTTGTCTTTTGCAGCTGAGTGGCGGCCATCTGCGTCATGCTGCCGTCTTCGGCATTTGTCAGAATCATTTCGGTAAAGCCGAAGGATGCGGTGAGAATATTATTGAAATCATGAGCGATGCCTCCGGCCAGCTGGCCGATGCCTTCCAGTTTCTGGGACTGTCTCAGCTGATCCTCCAGCAATTGCCGGGCTTCTTCCGCATTGACCCGGTCCGTGATATCCTGCAGAATGCCCAGGCTCTTGATTACCTTGCCCTGACTGTCTTTTTCAAGCGGCAGCGAACAGTCAAATACCCACTTTTCCCGTCCGTCCGGAAATTGAAGATGGAGATCCGCATTATACTGGGTAATGTGGCCGGTGCTGATGGCATCCGTATAATCCTTGAAGGACATGAGACTGTATTCCGGATCCGTCATCCTCGCTTCTACCACCCAGGACCGCATCTGTCGGGGCGTCAGCGCCGTCTCGCCCAGGTTGAAAAATTCACGGGCAAGGTCGTCGATATATTCGAAACGGTCCGCCTCAATATCATGAATATACACCACGCCCCGGCTGTTCCGAATGGCATGCCGGTACAAATCATGCGTATACCGCAGTTTCTCCTGAGCATCCCGGATTCCGGTGATATCTTCCTTTATCCCGATGAAATGTGTAAGCTGACCCTGCGGGTCCAGAACCGGCCCGATGGTAGCCCGTTCCCAGAAAAGATGTCCGTCCTTCGCCTTGTTCTGAAATTCGCCGACCCAGACATTTCCCTTCGTGATTTCGCCCCACATCTTTTTGTAATAATCCGGAGTCTGCCGTCCCGATTTTAAAATTCTCGGATTCTGCCCCAGCACGTCCTCCCGGCTGTACCCGGATACCCGTGAAAAGCAGGGATTCACATATTCAATAATTCCCTCCGCATTCGTAATGATCACCGATACCGGACTCTGCTCAATGGCGACTGAAAGTTTTCGGTTTACCAACTCTGCCTCAGCCAGCCGCGCCTCGGTCATCATGCGTTCAAATGCAGGCGCAATGGCCTCGGACACCGTTTCCAGAAAATGAAGATCCTTTTCCGAATAGAGGTGGGGATCACTGTAGCTCTGAACAGCAATCGTTCCGATCACCTCATCACGGATCTTCAACGGCACACCCAGAAAAATACGGGCCATGGTTCCCGGCTGGCTTTTCCCCAGCTCCCTGTATCGCCGGACCAGATCCGCCTCCCGGTAAAGCACCGATTTCCCCGATGCAATTATCATCGCTGTAATCAAATTTTTGTCATCGACATTTAATTCCCGGATAATATCACTCACAGTGTCCTTCTCATCCGTAAAATAGGGAAAGGAAATTCGCTTTTCCTCCCGGTCATACAGCGAAATGAAAAAATTCGTCGTATCCAGCACCGGCGAGATGGAGCGATGTACGGCGGAATACAATTCCTTTAGTGTACGTGAGGAATTGACAAGCTGCAGAATATCATTCAGAACCTGCGAGACGTTCAGCGATTCCTTCAGCGCCGCCTCGGCCTGTTTATATTCTGTAATGTCATGGACAATTCCCACAAGCAGATCCTGACCGTGAGACACGACGGTAACAATGCCATGCCGCTCACTGCCGTCGGGACGGATAAAAATAAGTTCACCCGGATCCGTCAATGTCAGGATGTCCTCAGGATTTTCCAGTTGTTTATCTGATCCGGCAAACCGCAATTCCGGCGCAGCGCCGGCCCGGATGTCCTCCACCGTGTATCCGGCCATGGCTTCCGCTGCCCGGTTAGCATCCAGAAAGGTCCCACTGCTCCGGTCAACCAGAAAGATGGCATCGCTGGACCGTTCAAAAATCGTCTTGTACAGTTCTCCGGCCCGTTTCAGCTCCTCGCGGGTTGCTTCCAGTTCCGCTTCATTCCGGACTTCCCGCAGCACGCGAAGCACTGTTTTCGGCAGAAGATCCAGGAAACGGGTGTCCTTGATAATATAGTCCCGGGCGCCCCGCTTCATGACCTCAATCGCCGTTTTTTCATCACCACGGCCGGTAGCCATAATAAAAGGCGGACAGGCAACCGGTCCCGAACGAATGGAGTCAATTAATTCCAGTCCCGTCATATCGGGCAGCCGGTAGTCAAGCAGGATCAGATCGAAACGCTGTTCCCTGAGTACCTGACCGGCTTTTTCCCCATCTGTTGCGGTCCTGCAGGACAATCCTTCTTTTTCCAATGCTTCGGCTATCAGGACACAAAGCCCGGGATCGTCTTCTATAATCAGTATTTTTAATTTATCATCAGCCGTCACGTCTGGCCAGTCCTATATTTTCACCACCTGAACAAAGAGTCCGAGACGGCGCAGTGTTTCCGCAAATTTCTGAAAATCCACCGGTTTCGTAATGTAGACGCTGCAGCCCAGCCGGTAGCATTGTTCCACCTCCCGCGGATCATCGGTTGTGGTCAGCATCATGACGGGGATATCCCGGATTCCCTCTGCTTCCTTCATCCGGCTCAGGACTTCAATTCCGTCCATTCTGGGCATATTGATGTCCAGCAGTACCAGATAGGAGCGGGATGAGATCCCGGATTTCATTTCCCCGCTGAGAAAATCCCACAGTTCCTGCCCATCCACAAAGCGTCGAATCTCATTGCATACGCCCGCGCTGCGCAGTCCGTCCTGAATCAGCTCGGCATGTCCGTCATCATCCTCCGCGATCAGAATGACCATCTCTCTGTATTTTTCCATACACTCCGCTCCTGCTGTCCACCTATTTCACGGAAGGCAGCTCGATTATAAATTTCGTTCCCGCACCTTCTTCTGATTCCACCGCGACCCGGCCCCTGTGCATCTCTGTAATTTGTTTGACAATACTCAGGCCAATACCCTCACCGCTTTCGGCAGCCCGGGAATCAACCCGGTAAAATACATCCCAGATTTTTCCCAGATGTCGCGGAGAGATCCCTCGGCCATTGTCTTCCACACTGTATCGAATTCGGTTGTACTGCTTCTGTCCCTGAATCTTTATCTCCAGCGGACGACCCTGCTTCCGATACTTCAGGGCATTGCTGAGCAGATTGTGAAATACTCTTTCAAGCAGGGATTCATCCCCGAAACAGGGCGGAAGCTCCGCAATTTTTACATCTACGGTCACCTGTGTCATTTCAAATTTTAAATTATCCGTCACCTGCTTCAACAGGCCATTCATATCCACTGTCTTCGCATTCATGGTTTCACGGCCGGTCCGGGAAATCTGCAGAAGCCCGTTGAGCAGCGATTCTATTTTATCCACATTTGCGTGGATGGTCTTCAGCGACGAGGGAATATCGTGATTCCACAATGTATCAAATTCGGCCGCGTCATCCCGTCCTTTCATCAGCGGCGACAGCATGGCATCGGCCTTTTCCATCTGCCCCTCCAGACGGCGGGCAAAGCCCTGAATATTGATCAGCGGCGAACGAAGGTCGTGGGAGGCGATATACAGATAATTCTCCAGTTCCCCGTTCTTAACCGACAGTTCCTTTTCGATCTGTTTGATTTCCGTTATTTCGGATGCGATGGTCGCAAAGCGCCCCGGGGACGGTGATACGACGGAAATCTTGAAATGCCGGTCTATCTCTTCAAAATAGGATGTATAGGTTTTGGGTTCACCGGTCCGGAGCACTTCTGCATACACATCCAGAAAACGGGGCAGGGACCGGCCATAGAGTTCGCTTGCCCGTTTTCCCGCAGCCCTTTCCCGGGTAATACCGGTAAGTTCCGTAAATTTCGGGTTACAGTCCAGAATGGTGTAATCGACAGCCCTTCCCTCATCATCATAAATCATCTCATGAAGAACCACCATTTCCGTCATGGAATTGAAGAGGGCAAGAAAGGTCTTTTCACGGTTCTGGGTTTCACCGACCTGTTCTTTCAATATACGGATGTGTTCATTGACCGTGTCACGGTCGCCGGCATCAAGTGCCGACAAAATGTGATCGATCGTCTTCTGCATCACACCCTTTCATTCGGTTTTCGATTAATTTATGATCATGATGAGCGGAAACCTAAATATTTTACGGCCCGGGGCGCCTTATGTGATCCATGACCACGGAGTTTCATGACATTACAGAACCGGGTATTATTTTATATAAATAGTTTTGGTATTCACAAATTCCCGGATCCCCTGCACTGAAAGTTCACGGCCGTAACCACTTTTCCTGATGCCGCCGAAGGGGAGCCGCGGATCGGATTTGGTCATTTCATTGACAAATACACTTCCGCTTTCGATGCGACGGGCCAGCGCCTCTCCCTTTTTCAGATCCTGCGTCCAGAGGCTGGCACCGAGTCCGAATTCACTGTCATTCGCCACGGCGATGGCTTCCTCCGCGTCCCGGACAGGTATAATGGCAGATACAGGCCCGAAGGTTTCTTCGCTGTACACCGGCATCCCGGGTTTCACATCGGTCAGAACGGTGGCTTCGTAAAACGCGCCCGTCCTGTCGGCCTTCCGGCCGCCGCAGAGCACTCTGGCTCCCATATCCACTGATTTTGTCACCTGATCATGGAGCTCGTCCACCAGATCCGGACGGGCCATGGGCCCGAATTTCGTAGCCCGGTCCATCGGGTCTCCCATGGTCATACCCTGCATGATCTGAGTCTGCATGGTCTCAAATTCCTCCACACGGCTATCCACCACAATAAAGCGTTTGGCGGCAATACAGGTCTGTCCCGTATTGAGCATCCGCGCCCGGGCGGAGGTGAGCACACAGCCGGGAATATCCGCATCCTCCAGAACAATGAAGGGATCCGATCCGCCCAGTTCCAGTACGGATTTCTTGATAAGTGATCCCGCCAGCGATGCCACGCTGCTTCCTGCCGCCTCACTGCCGGTGAGTGTAACCGCCTTCACCGCCGGATGCCGCAGCACCTGTTCCACCTTCCCGGATGAAATGAGCAGGGTCCGGAACAGATCTTCGGGAAATCCTGCTTCCCGGAACAGCTCTTCAATATGAAGCGCCGACCCCGAAACATTTGACGCATGTTTCAGCAGCGCTGCATTCCCGGCCATGATCGTCGGCGCGGCAAAGCGCAGTACCTGCCAGAAGGGAAAATTCCAGGGCATGACGGCCAGGATTGTCCCGAGCGGCTCAAAGGCAACCAGGCTTTTCTGAGCATCGGTGGCAATACGTTCATCGGCAAGAAAGGCCTCCGCATGATCGGCATAATAATCACAGACCCAGGCGCATTTTTCCACTTCCGCCTCAGACTCCCCGATCAATTTTCCCATTTCCAGCGTAATGGTTTCCGCATAGCGATCACGATTTTTCCGCAGCACATCCGCGGCCCGGTGCATCAGGGTCCGTCGATCCGAAAATGGCCTGTCCCGCCAGGACCGGTACGCCTTGTCGGACCTGTCTGTTATCTTGACCAGGTCAGCCTCTGAATGTTCACTGTAGTTCCGGATTTTCTCCAGAGTGTAGGGATTAATGGATTCCAGCATGACGATTCCTTTATTAATTCTTTCCACAATTTAGGGAATTATTACAATTTCCGGGGAAAAATATCCGAACATCATTCACGATATAAACTAGATCCGCGGCTGTTCAGGAAACATTCGTAAATTTTTCGTGGCAATTCCGTCCGAAAGGCTCTATACTGATTTTATCTGAATTAAAAGCGGAGTGAAACATGAAAGGCTGCATCGGAGTGCTGATTCCGATCCTGTTGCAGGGATCATGGATTCTGAATGAATTCATGGTAAATCCGGAAGGATCCGAAAACACGGATGAATTCATTGAACTGATCAATACCTCGCCCCTGTCCCGGTCACCGGCCGGCCTGTTCATCGGAGATGCAGGGGACATGGATGAACTGATGGTCACCAGTGAGCGGAGCCGGGTGGAGCCGGGGGGAATTCTGCTGATTCTGGATCCGGACTATGAAGGATCCTTTGATTCACTGCTGCCCGACACGCTGGTCACCGTCACCATCGGTGACAGCCGCTTCGGAGGCTACGGCCTGAGTAACAGTTCGGAAAAATGGTATTTCCTGAGCGACAGTTCCGGATTCATTCTGGACAGCCTGTGTATTCCCGCCAATCTTCCGGAAGGAGTATCCTATGAACGGCAGGATACCTCTTCGTCGACATGGAAAGTGTCAGTTGCCGTCGGCGGCACGCCCGGCCGGAGAAACAGCATCTGCCCCGGCGACTATGATGCAGATCTGCGGATAGCAGGTTTCACGCCGGATTCATCCCGCCTGCAGCTTCAGATTATCAATACCGGAACCCGGCCCTGGCAGCCGGACAGCGTAAAGATCGCAGCCTCCTTTCCATTGTCCGCGGAAGCGCAGGTGATTTCGCTGAACGCAGAGCAAATCGGACGCGGCGACACACTGCGGCTCACCCGCATCCCTCTGTCCATCCTGTCTTCAGGGTGGCATCATTTTTCATGGTATCTGTATATCCGAGAAGCTGCCGGCCCTTTTTGTCATACCGATTCGGTCTTTACGCATCCCGGCGGAAATCTGAAAATCAACGAGTATCTCTATCTGCCCGGCGAGGTGCTGACCTCCGAATATGTGGAGCTCCTCAATACGGGTGATCTGCCCGTCAATCTGCAGGATTTTTATGTGGGTGATGACAGCCGCCTGGCACGGATCACTCCTCGGCCGGTCTATTTACGGCCGCAACGGTTCATCCTGCTCTGTGAAAATACAAATGCCTTTCCCGGCCTTCCCGATTCTCTGTGTCTGACTCCTGAATTCTGGCCGTCTCTGAATAATGATGGCGACAGCCTGAGAATCACCGGGCCCGGCTTTATCACCTGTGAAAAATTGCGATACACATCCGGAACCGCATCAGAAAAAGATGTGGCTATGGAACGGGTCGATACGGAAAAATCTGCAGAACTGGCGGAAAACTGGGCAGAACAACGCGGCGGCAGCCCGGGGCTCCCCAATATCAACAAAATTCCGGATCAGCGTCTGCAGATCAGCATCTGCGGCCTGTCCGCGACGGAGACGCGGCTTCACATTGCCCTGGCCATCCGAAATACCGGCCGGCTGACTACTTTCTGCAGCTCAGTCCGGATCCGCTGTTCCATCTCTCCGGAAAGTTATAATCAAGAGCCCCTGATCACCCGGTCAGTCACCCTGAATGACAGCCTGTTCCCTGGTGACAGCCTCTCCCTGGAATCGGACCTTGACGCCGGCTGGACGGGAATGAATTACTTCCTGGCAGATTTCCCCGCTGATGAGAATAACCCGGACTGCGATTCCCTCTTTCTGCTTCCGGAACCGTCCTCCCTCGCCATTAACGAATTCTGTCCCATCCCGGGAGATGACATCACGGCGGAATATGTGGAATTATTCAATCAGGGGACATTGCCCGTGAACCTCCGAAGCTGTCGTCTCGCAGACCGTACACGGGCCATCCCGCTGTCACAGGCCGGGCTTGCTGAACCCGGCACCTTTTCCGTACTGGCACCGGCCGGCGCTCAGCTGAACAGCCAGCCCGGCTCACCCATATGGCGGCTGAGCCTCTGGCCCAGCCAGAACAACAGTTCCGACCTCATTCAATTACTCGGGCCCAACGCATCCATTATTGATGAGCTGGAATATGATTCGGACTGGGACATACGGGACGGATTCGCCCTCGAACGCATCAATGTACTGCTGCCCGCAAAGGATCCGCAGAACTGGGCAGCCAATGCCTCCGGAAGTCCCGGATCAAAGAATCATCTCACCGCCGGCCTTCAGCAGCTGACGTATTTTGACTTCCGAATTCTGAATACCGGGAACGAAAAGCCTTTCACACTAACCCTGTCAGCCCGCAATACGGGATTCCGTCCTCTGGAAAATCTGCTCTTCAGCTTGTACGGTGACAGGAACTTTGACGGCCTCTGCCAGCAGCAGGAGGAGCTTGCCGTCTCCCGTTTACCTGCGTCCCTTTCTGTCGGTGATACACTCCGGACCACGCTTTCCTTCGGTTCTCCGGTTCCGGGAATTCTCCCGCTGATTTTCCGGGACAATCTGGGGAATATCCGATCCGATACGGTAATTACGAATTATGACCAGCCCCGGATCCGCATCAATGAGCTCATGCCCATACCTGAGGCCGGAGGTCAGGAGTGGATCGAACTGGTGAATACGGGCAATGACACCCTGAACCTCATGGGCTGGATCATCCACGATGCCCGCGACTCCTGTGCCCTCCCCCGGATCAGTCTGCCGGCCGCACCCGGTGATTTTATTCTTATCTGTCCCCGGGAAGATCCGCTATATAATTTTCCCGTTCCCGACCAATGCCTGTTCATCCCCTCAGCCATTCCCGGCCTGAATAACTCCACCGATCATCTCGTGCTCCTTACACCCTCCGGCTCGCCGGTCGATTCTCTTTCCTATGGGCCGCTTCCCGCACCCGAGCATGGAATTTCCCTGGAATTCGGAACGGACAGCGGCTGGATGAACAGCATGGACCCCCTGGGCGCCACACCCGGACGCATCAACAGCCGTGAAGCCTGGAACTACCACCTGGAGCTTCTGCACGGCCCCAGCAATCTCTGCAGCCGCGGCGATTCCATCCGACTGTTCATCCTCAATAACGGATACCGGAATATTGAGAATATATCAGTGAAATTATCTTTTGAAGATCGGCTTTTTCTCGAACTTCATCTGCAGATCTTCCCTGTGGGCGACACGCTCCGCATCTCCCATCCCTGCGGCCCGGCCCTGCCCGAAGGCCCCGGAGTCATAAGGATATTCTGCATGTCTCAGGATATCACCTATAGCGACACATCCCTGTATTTTCGCAGCTTCGATCACAGTCCGGCCGGAATCAATGAAGTCCTGTTTGTCTTTTCCGAATCAAACCCGCTACCCGAATTTATTGAAATCGCCAGCAGCGACAGCCTGCTCGATCTGAATGGATGGTCCGTTCTCACCTCTAATTCATCCCTGCAGCTGCCTCCCGGAAAGGGACGCACTCACCGTATTCTCACCGCTTCCGACTCCGCCTTCGCAGCCCAATCCACCCTCTATCCGCCCCTCGGCCGCTTTCCGGTCCTGAAAAACAGCGGGGATATCCTGCGGCTGCTGGATCCGGCAGGTGTCATCATGGATTCTGCAGATCTTCGAAATCATTCCGAAATCATGCCCGGAATTTCCCTTGAAAAAAATTCTGACGCAAGCCGCTTCGCACCGCCATCAGCCTGGGGACGCAGCCTTTCGTCAACCGGCCACAGCGCGGGCCGTCCCAATTCACGCGCGGTTTTAACCGCCTCGGAGAAAAACAGCCTGAGTATCTTTCCGGCCCATCTCAGCAGCCGGCAAAATACATCCGGCGCCCTGTTCACCATTATCTGTTCCTCCGGGCTTCAGTCGGCGGAGCTGTACATTTTTGACCTGCGCGGGCGCCTCATATTCAATACCGGCACAATCTGGTCGGATGGGGGGCGCAGCCAGCTCTCCTGGAACTGCCGGGATCCGCACGGAGATTTTCTGCCTGTCGGTCTTTACCTCGGGCTGGTAAAAGTGCGCGATACTCGGAACAGGCTTCATATCTTCCGGAACTCATTTACCGTTTATGAATGATTTCACTGTCGACGCCCTTCCTTCCCGAAATATTTAATAATTGTCACCGTATCAGGATTGGACTATATTTCAGGACAAAATGATGGCCGGGCAGGATTGCCATATGCGGACGTATTATTACTTAATCATTACAGAAAACAACCGGTTGCGAAACCTAAACAGGCACACGATCAATAAAGAGGTTCAGAGTGAAGGCAATCTGTAATCTGACGGCCGGCGAAGGACTGGCAAAAACGCGGTGGAAACGATTCAGCGCCCGGATGGCCGCGGCCGGAATCGAATTCGATACAGCCTTTACCCGGTATCGGGGCCACGCGAGTGAACTTGCCGCGACCATCGCAGAAAGCACTCAGGGCACGGAACGGCTGCTGGTATTCGGGGGCGACGGAACGCTCAATGAAGTCATCAACGGCCTGATAAGAAATGACGAGAACAAAGCCCCGGAGCTTGAACTCCTTTTCATTCCCGCCGGCAGCAGCTGCGATTTTGAGAAACTGATCATGAAACATGAGGATTACGTTGAGAGGGTCCGCTCGACGGATGTCATACCCATTGATATCGGCAAGGTGTCATGTAACAAGGAGGACGGAAGTCCTGCTGTCCGGTATTTTATCAATAACTCAAGCATCGGAATCATCAGCGAAGCCAATGAAGTATTCAATTCGGCCCGAGGGCTGACGCGGCGAATCAAACAGTTCAGTGTGGACGCGGGAGCCATCCTGGCGGGCCTGGATGCCATCAGGCATTTTCAGGATCTGTCCGCTGTCTGTTCCAGTCCGTCTCTCCCGGAGCAGAATCTGAAAATCAGCAACGTGACCGTATTTAAAAATCCCTATTTCGGCGGCGGCATGAATTATGGGGTGGATCCGGGACGGCAATCGGGAAACTTCGGCATCGCCATTGTCGGCCCTCTGTCAAAACCGGGACTCCTGGCTCTGATTCCGGCGCTGTATATGGGCCGCATTACGCGACGATCAGATGTCAGCTATTTTGAGGACCGCGCCTTCAGCATTACACCGGGACGAAAATCAGAGGTTGAAACGGATGGCGAGACGGCAGGCAGCGGGCCGGCCCGCTATGAGGTGATTCCCCAATGCATAAAAGTGGTGATCTGATATGGAAACAATTGATCTGAAAGAATTCTGCGCTCCCGGAGCGGCTGTACATGAATCTCTTTTCGACACATCAAGCGGTGTAAAACTGAAACTCATAACCTTTACACCGGCGCGTGATGAAGGGAAATTACCGGTTGTATTCGTTCCCGGCTGGATATCACGGATGGCCGGCTGGAAAATAATTCTCCGGGAAATGACGGCAACCCGGGTTGTCCATTATCTCGAAACGCGGGAAAAAATCTCCTCCCTCACTCCGCCGGACGCCGACCAGTCGGTGGAAGCCATCGCCGGAGACATCTGTGATTACATTCATCAGAATCATTTCAAGCGGAATCAGTATCTGCTCTTCGGATCTTCACTCGGCGCCACGGCCATTCTGCAGGCCGCGCCGGATATTCAGGAAACCCCCGCCGCCCTGATTCTCATCGGACCCAATGCCGTGTTCCGCGTCCCGATCTGGGGAAAAGCCGTCATTCGGCTCTTTCCGCCACGCTTTTATGAAATTTTCAAGATCTTCATCAAATGGTACCTGAAAACCTTTCGCCTGAATGTCCGCCATGACCAGGCGCAGTACGATAAATATGCGGTCGCACTGGATATCGCCGATCCCTACAAACTGAAGAAATCCGCGCTATCGCTCTCGACCTATCAGGTATGGGAACGGCTTCCCCACATTGATATACCGGTTCTGCTCATCAATGCCGGGAAGGATAATCTGCATGAGCCGCAGAACATCAACCGAATGTATGATCTTCTCAGGAATGTGGATATGGTGGATATGGAGACGAATACAGGCACGCATTCGGCTCAGATGGTCCGGACAATGGATGATTTCGTTTCCGGTCTGACAGGCCCGGTCCCTGAGGGCAACATCCCTGCTGAGCAATAAATTCTGAATCTGAAGCAAGCGGGATCAGGGAATTTGCCTCTGACAAATTTCCCGGATTTTCCCTATATTTTACATACGTTGAAAAGAGGAGGAGTCATTATGAAAATATTAATTTCCGACGGCCTGAGTCAAGACGGTCAGCAGATCCTGGCTGACAACGGCATTGATTTTCATATCGAACATTATGAAGCGGAAGACCTGAAGCGAGTCATCGGAGACTATGATGCCATCCTGGTCCGGTCCGCCACCCTTGTGACCCGGGAAATCATCGATGCCGGGCGGAACCTGAAGGCCATTGCCCGCGGCGGCGCCGGAATCGACAATATTGATCACGTCTATGCAAAGGAAAAGGGCATTCCGGTGCTGAACACACCGGGAGCAAATTCCGCGTCGGTGGCTGAACTCGTGCTCGCCCATCTGTTTGCCCTTTCCCGCTCCATTCCCCAGTCAAACGCCAGTATCCGTGCAGGACGCTGGGAAAAGAAAACGTACAAAGGAAATGAAATTGCAGGGAAGACTCTGGGTATTGTAGGCTTCGGAAAGATCGGTCAGATTCTCGCGGAAAAGGCCTTGGGCCTGGGGATGAACGTCCTCGCCTACGATGTCATGCCCCAAAAATCCGATCTTGATGTCCGAATTGTTGACCTGGCCACCATCATCTCCGAATCGGATGTCATGTCTCTCCATGTTCCCAAACTCGCCCAGCCCCTTATCGGCACAGATGAACTGGCTAAGATGAAAAAAGGCGCCATTCTGATCAACTGCGCACGGGGAGGCGTCGTCGATGAAAAGGCGCTGTATGAAGCCCTGAAATCCGGCCACCTCGCCGGAGCCGGCCTGGACGTATTTGAAAAGGAACCGCCGGCAGAATCCGAATTGCTTTCTCTGCCGAATGTCTCCGTCACGCCTCATATCGGAGCCTCCACAATTGAAGCACAGAATCGGGTGGGAACCGATATCGCCCGGAAACTGGTAAATACGCTGAAAGGATAAACCATGGTACAGATAAAAGGATTCAGAGCCTTACGCCCCCGGCCCGACCTCGCCCGAAAAATCGCCTCCCGGCCCTACGACGTCCTGAACAGCGATGAAGCACGGCTTGAAGCACGGGGAAATCCCTGGTCCTTTCTCCACGTCGTCAAATCCGAAATCGATCTTCCAGGCGATACCGGACATTACGACAGTATCGTCTACGAGAAGGCCGCGGACAATCTTCAGAAAATGGCCGAAGAAGGCTGGATGATCCGGGAAAATTCAGACGCCATGTATCTCTATCGTCAGATCATGGGAGATCATGAGCAGTACGGATTGGTCGTATCATCCGCGGTGGACGATTATCTGCAGGGAAAAATAAAAATTCATGAACTGACGCGGGCGGTCAAGGAACAGGACCGCATCAACCATGTAGACATTGTCAATGCCAACACCGGCCCGGTTTTCCTGACCTACCCCGCAAAGGCGGACATTGACAGGAAACTGGCGGACGCGGCCAAGGCCGATCCTGACTATGATTTTACGGCCGATGACGGAATCCGGCACACGGTGTGGGTACTGCGGGATGAAGCGCTGCAATCCTTTCTGACCCAGGCCTTCGCAGCTCTGCCGGCCACCTATGTCGCCGACGGCCATCACCGCAGCAAAAGCGCGGCCATGGTGGGTAAAATGCGCCGGGAACAGAATCCCGACCACAACGGCAGCGAGGAATACAACTGGTTCCTGTCCGTGCTGTTTCCCGATAATCAGCTGAAAATTCTGGATTACAATCGCGTTGTAAAGGATCTGAACGGCCTCAGCAAGGCTGCTCTGTTCGGGAAACTGGAAACGGTATTTTCCATTCAGCCCTGTGAAAACGGCAAGGAGGCAAAACCTGCGGAAAAAGGGGATTTTGCCATGTATCTCGAAAAACAATGGTACCGACTGTCAGCCCTAAACGTGGCTAACTCTGACGATCCGGTTGAAAACCTCGACGTTTCCATCCTCCAGCGTCATGTTCTGACGGATATTCTGGGTATCGGCGATATCCGCAATGATGAACGGATTGATTTCGTGGGCGGTATCAGAGGGCTGGAAGAACTGGAAAAACGTGTGGATTCGGGTGAGATGTCAATTGCCTTCGCTCTCTGGCCCACCTCCATTCATGAACTCATGGCCATCGCCGATGCCGGCTTGATCATGCCGCCCAAATCAACGTGGTTCGAACCCAAACTTCGCAGCGGGCTGCTGGTTCATTTGCTCGACTGATCCGATTCAAAAGGGACCCTGACTCTTACCGGACGTCCGGTTTTTTGCCACAATTCAAATAATACTGCCGCATTTCCTCCGGAAATTTTTCAATAGCGTACCTCAGCATGGTCCGCGGCATATTCCTGCAAAAACGGTCCAGAAAATCCGTTTCCGCCTTTTGATTCCGGTTGCCGGCCTCGCGCAGCATCCAGCCCACCGCCTTGTGGATCAGGTCCTCCCTGTCCGTTAGCAGTAATTCAGATATACGCAGAATGTCCGTGAAATCATTTCGTTTAATAAAATAAAAACAGGCAATAGCAGCAATCCGCCGCTCCCAGAGACTTGTGGATTTCGCCAGGCGGTTCAGAGGCGACCGTTCCCTGTTTTCAAGGTAGCGCCCCACTATGTGTTCCGCCGATGAATCCACCAGATCCCAATTGTTAATATACTCCGTATTTCGAAGGTACATTCTGAAAATTGTTTCGTCTTCACCCGCTTCCAGGGGATGCTGACTGCGGACCACCAGAACAAAAAGTGTCAGTAATCTCATTTCATGAAACGGTGACTGCAGAGTCCTTTCCAGATCTTTCAGAGCCATTGACCGGAATTGACGAACAAGGCCGCGCAGAACGGGAACCCGGATTCCCAGAAAAATGTCCCCTTCACCGTATTCTCCCGGTTTGGTCTTGAAAAATCTCTGCAATTGCCTCGCCTGTTCATCATTCCGAAGCGATTCCAGCACTTCAGTCATTGAAGCCGTCTCTGCCCTTCTTTCCATATTCCCTTTCATTCCGCTGCGTCCCTTCCAATTATGGTAAATCATTCCTCAGAATCTCCGGACTTCTGCCGCGGAATGCAAATCGATTCTTCCCGCTTATTCTGTTATCATATTCTGTACTTGCCGCCGCGATCACAATATGCCGCAGCCTCCCTGCTTTTTTACCATTCTCTGTGGTTTTTTTTAAGGAAATATGCCTGTGAATCCGTAATTTCTTTTTGAACGAAGGAGGCATTTATGCTAATGGAACGGTCTGCATTGACTCTCAGGGCAAAGAAACTGTTTCTGGAATGGGTTCTCAGCCTGGGTAATGATGACGGCTTTGATGATATTTCATTGGACTATCTTAATCAGAACAAGGCCGTTTATCTGCTCCTCCCCGAGGATCTGGACGATCCGCAGGCCTGGATTGAGACTAATTTTCATGTTCTCATGGAGAATGAATTCACATCCTGGACGGAAGACCCGGCATCCTGGCCGAACAGCCATGACTTGGAACTTTTCAATGATTTTTTCGATGTGGAATTTCACGATCTGGTCTTTGACACCGTCTCATAGTCAGATACTGGTTCCGGCTCAAACTCACTAACAGAAGGAAACACCATGGATATCTCAAACGTATTCCCGGAAGTGGACATGATTCAGGACTCCGAACTCCGGCAGAAGGTTCGTGACGTATGGCAGGAAGCCATCGCCTACCGCGGCTGGACGGAAGAGCTTCTCCGGGCAATCCCCTTCACATTGCTGGCCGAAAATGTCAGTATCCCCTTTATCGACCATGTACGCGCAGTATGCCGTATGTGTATGGCGGCAGATGAAGCCATGACCGCCATTCATGGCGAACGCAAAACACCTGTGAACCGGGATGTTCTCATCGCCGGGGCGCTGCTCGCGGATGTCGGGAAACTCCTTGAGTATGAAATTGTGGACGGAAAATCTGTCAAATCCTCCTTCGGACGCTACCTGCGCCATCCTTTCAGCGGTGTCGGACTGGCCTTCAAGCATAATCTGCCCGAAGAGGTCATGCACGTCATCGCGACACACAGCAAGGAAGGCGGCGGCGAAAAACGCTCTCCCGAATCCATCATTTTTCACCATGCCGACTTCATAGATTTTGAACTTGTTAAAAATTAATCCCGCATCCGGACAGTAACCGGGATCTGCACGTCACTCACGTCTGTCCGCCGGTGGATAAATCTGTAAAACTGGAAATCTTATGATGAAAACATTTTCGCTCTGGATGGCTCGAAAATTCGTCAGGGACTCTGAAAATGTAAGAGATGCCCGGGTGAGAGCGGCCTACGGCGTACTGGAAGGCTGGGCTTCCGTTTTTGTGAATACGGTTCTCTTCTTTATCAAGCTGGCGATCGGCCTTATGCTGAATTCCATTTCCATCATGGCTGATGCTGTTCACACTCTGTCCGACACCCTCACTTCAGCGATTGTCATCATTTCCTTCAAAATCAGTCAGAAACCGGCAGACGAAGATCACCCCTACGGCCATGGCCGCGCCGAATACATCGCGACGCTGGTAATCGCGATCCTGCTTATCGTTACGGGTATTGAATTTTTCCGCAGCGGTATCGGCAGGCTTATGAATCCCGAACCCTTCACGCTGTCCTGGGATATGGTCTTCATTATCTTCATCACCATCATCATGAAGGAAGGCCTGGGACAATTTTCGCGACATCTGGGTATCGCCATCGATTCCAAAACGCTGGAAGCGGATTTCTGGCATCACCGGACTGATGCCATTTCCTCCGTCTTTGTCATCATCGCCATGATTTCCACGCCCCTCGGCTACCCCTGGACTGACGGCGTGGCAGCCATGCTCGTATCGCTCATGCTTTTCTATGCCGGCTACGACCTGGCCCGGGATGCGGCCGATTCCCTGCTGGGGCAGCCGCCGGACCGCGCCTATACACAGAAAATACGGGAAACTGCAAAAACCGTTAACGGTGTCCTCGATGCCCACGATATCATCGTTCATTCCTACGGACAGAACTGCTTCATCGGGATGCATATTGAAATCGACTCCGAAATCCCGCCTCTCGAGGCGCATGATATTACGGAGGAGGTGGAAATACTCATTCATCGCGAACTGGGAGCCCATTGTACGGTTCATTATGATCCTATTCAGATTTCGGATGAACGGGTTCTGGAGCTGAATGAATATTTAAAAACACTGCGGAACACTCACGAGTTTTTTAAAAGTTTCCACGATGTTCGCATCCTTGATACGGACGAATTTCATTTCATCCTCTTTGATATGGTCACCACCATTGATCCGGATGCGCCGGAAGTAGAGGAAGTGAAGCAGGATATCATTGACCATGTGAACGGTAAATACCCCGATTTTAAAGTTAAAATAACCATCACACCTATTTTCAAACTACAAGGAGAATAAAATGGCAAAGTACCGCATTGGCTGGCTGCCGGGAGACGGAGTCGGCAATGATGTCATGGATGCAGCGAAAATCGTTCTTGATAAGCTTGGGCTGGATGCCGAATACATTCATGGCGATATCGGCTGGGAATTCTGGAAATCCGAGGGAGAGGCCCTGCCTCAGAGAACCGTGGATATGCTGAAAACGGTCGACTGTGCTCTGTTCGGAGCCATCACGTCCAAACCCAAGGAAGAGGCGCTGGAGGAGCTGGACGAACCGCTCCGGGACAAGGGACTCGTATATTTCTCTCCCATCGTGAAGCTGCGCCAGCTTTTCAATCTTCACACCAATATGCGGCCCTGCAAGGCCTATCCGGGCAATCCGCTCAACTATAAGGAAGGTATCGACATCACCATCTTCCGGGAAAACACGGAGGGAATGTACGGCGGAGTGGAATTCCATCCCATGCCGCAGGACGTTTTCGATTCCCTGGCAAAACATCAGCCCAAGATGAAAAAATTCGAAGCCGCCGGTCTGGACAACATTGCCATGTCGACCCGCATCATGACCCGGGAAGCCTGTCGGCGCATCGTGAAGAATGCCTTTGAGTATGCCCGGCAGACTGGCCGTAAAACGGTTACCGTCGTCGACAAGCCCAATGTACTTCGGGAAACAGGCGGCCTCATGATCCGCACCGCCCGGGAAGTCGCGAAGGACTACCCGGAAATTTATCTCGAGGAAACAAACATCGACGCTCAGTGCATGTGGCTGGTGAAAAATCCGGACAAATATTCTGTTCTTGTGGCCGAAAACATGTTCGGAGATATTCTCAGCGACCTAGCGGCACAGCTGGTCGGCGGCCTGGGTTTTGCGTCCAGCGGAAATATCGGGGACAAGTTTGCCGTATTTGAACCCACGCACGGCTCGGCACCAAAATATCACGGCCTGTACAAGGTCAATCCCATGGCCATGCTTCTGACGGCCAAAATGATGCTGGACTGGCTGGAAGAGGAGCAGATGGCTTCCCGGCTCGAAAGCGCCATTGCAGAGGTTATTGCCGAAGGCAGCGTCCGTACCTATGACATGGGCGGAAACAATACGTCCCTCGATGTGGCCAACGCCGTGGCGGCCAAGCTCTGATTATCTGATTATCGTTAACCGCATTTAAAAAAAGAAGCCTGAAGCCGGTCCGGTCTCAGGCTTTTTCATTTTCATTCTGAATGTAAATCGAAACTATTGAATTTCGGGTAAATCCCATTTTTTTGAATATTTGTCATACTCGGCCTGCGTCAACTGTACCAGGCGCGGGGTCTTAGAGCTGTCGAGCCAACCCAGCAGATGCAGCATCGGATCCGAATCCAGAGCCGTACAGCCGGCCGTATGATCCGTCGGATTTTTCCGGAAATGGATAAAAACACAGGATCCGCAACCGACTTCAATGGGATCTGTGTTATGGTTTATCACGACCAGCCAGTCATACCAGCCGGCGAATTTCCACATTTTTTCCGAAGATGTCCAGGTTCCGGAGGTGGTATCATTGCGGACAATGCGGTTGTAATAGGGCGAAACGCCATCATCCACACACTCGGTACTGTCCGTGATCCGTTCATAAGGCATCCGCAGATCCCCTGTCTCAGAGGCCGGCGCATATCCCATAATTTTTCCCAATTCAAAAATACCGGCGGGACTCTTTCCGTCCCCTTCATGCTTGAATACGCCGCTGCTGTCCGCTTCCGTATGCAGTCCGCGTCCCCAGGCCAGTCCATTGCGGCCCAGAGAGACGCCGAAGGATTCTCCGTCCTGTACCCAGGCACCCGCATCATTCCGCAGGTAAAGCCGCATGACGGCATGAACCGTGGTATCCGTATCCGCGATCACCAGAAGACACTGAGAGGATGAAGCCAGAGGGGACGGCGAATCATTTCCGGCTCTGGGAACACAGGAATTCGCGAAAAACATAACAACAACAAACAAGATGGGAAATACTGAACGCCTCATGATTTGGGCTCCTCCGGTTTTATATTGAAAATAAATTCCACACTGGAAACAAGTAGACAGACTGCGATGAAGAGATCAAACACCATCATGAAAAACTGAGCCTCCCCGTGAAGCCGGGCCAGATGAGACAGAAGGATGCCCGCAATCATGATGAGAGCCAGATAGGCAAAAAACAGGTGCTGAAACGCCCGCCATAGCGGCGGATTTTCCAGTTCATCAATTCGCTGCAGATTCTGACGGCAGACCGGGCGAAAAAACCGGGTCCCCACGATCGCACCCAGAATGAGCGCAATCGCCAGTCCCAGGACCATCATCCCGATTTCCGTGCCGTTATTGATCAGAATCCTGACATGCTGCCAGCCTTTGATGGCAAGGATACAGATCCCTCCGAGCCAGACAAACAAGACGGCAATCTTCATGAATATTTTATTGGAATCCATCTTTGCCCCTCACTTTTTCAAAAAGGATTCGCAGAAATTCATATAATGGCCTGTGGACCAGACAAATTCCGGCCCTGACGGAAGATCCGGAAATCCTCCGCGGAACAGCGACGCGACCCCCAGTCCATGCGGCCCGGCCAGACGGGTTCGGACCGCGGCCAGATACAGATAGGACAGCCCGATGGAAGATTCGAACGCGGAAGAAATAATCATTTTCATCGAATCACCGTACTCATCAATATAGGATTGAAGCGGCCGGATTCCCCCGAGCTGCAGGGGCTTGAGTATGAGAGCCGCCAGCCGGTTTTCCTTCTGCAGCGCGTCCCTGCCCTGCCTGCTTCCCGCATAGCGGTCCATGGCAAGTTTCACCCGATGATGTCTGCTCAGTCTGGCCATCTGTTCGGGATTTTCTGTAATATCTTCCACATAGTCAATGGAAAAATCATCTATGCTCTCCAGAAAGAGAGCTGCGTCACCGGGTGAAAAAGAACCGTTCGCATCCAGTCGCAGGCCCGAAAGATCATGTCCCTGGTCTTTCATTTTCTGCAGCAGGCCCGGTATCATCTCCGCAGAATCCGGTGTCACTTTCATTTTTACGTGACTGAATCCACGGCGATAACATTGTTCGAGCGCCTCAAATCCCTCCGCCTCGGGCAGTTCACCGATCAGGGCATTCGTCCTTACCGTTTGTGGATCATCCGATATATTCAAGGAGCGGTTCTGAAATTGAGAAAGGGCCTGTTCGAGAGCAAAACGGGCAGCAGGTGTTTCATCAAGAGTTTCAAGCAGCAGATCCGTCTCCTGATCCGTCGAAGGAGCCGGGCAGGGCAGATTTTTTTCCGCCCATGTATCCAGTGCCTGAAGAGCGTTATTTGCGTCTTCTGTTCCAATTTCAGGAAAGGGGGCACAGTCCCCCACAGCACTTCCCTTCGTCCCCTCCAGAATAATATGAAAGCCCCGGCGTTCCGTCAGCGTCTGCCCGCCGAAGTGAAAGGGCCGGGAAAATTCCAGGCTGTAGGGCTGTCGCTTCATTCGGAGGATCACAGGCCGGCCTCACGAATAAATTTATTTACCGACTCAATAAAAAGCGTCGGATTTTCCAGATGACAGTTGTGCCCGCAATCCGGGAGATTCCGGATCTGCGTCTGCGGAAACTTCTGGCCGATGC
Organism: Fidelibacterota bacterium; assembly: GCA_046735395.1. Taxonomy (GTDB): domain Bacteria; phylum Fidelibacterota; class Fidelibacteria; order Fidelibacterales; family DSDE01; genus JBJKQR01. The sequence goes on from JBJKQR010000074.1 coordinate 24,093, forward strand.
GTTCTCCGATCTCCAAATATTTTTTATCATTCATGCCTGCAATATACAGAACCGGCGCCTGAAACTGAGTCAGCCGTGACCATTGCGCCGGGATCCGTCCCGGGGAAAAATCTCTGAGCCAGAACTGCAGGATGTCCGGATTCAAGCGGAGCCGCCGGCTTTTCTGCTCCTGAAATTCCTGCGGATTTGCCTTCTCGAGCCCGGAAAACAAAGAAAGGCCATACCAGCGCTCCAGAAATTCCGTCATCCCTCTGTCCGTCAGAAAGCGGGCCAGATTCCGGTCATCTTCCGCACGGTGCATCCGTTCATCAGGATCTTCTATTCCCGGCGAAACCGATTCCAGGATCAGTGCGGCGTAACGGTCCATATTTTCACTCAGTGTATGCAGCAGCACACGCCCCCCCATCGAATATGCGACAGGAATAATCCGGGTTTCCGGTATATGGCTGAGCATACCATCAAACCATTGGCGGAGCACCTGCGGATCAGAGAGAAATTCTTTCCGCATGGAAAGATCCCCGTGTCCCGGAAGAGTCAGGGCATAGGGACGAAGAGATTCGGAAAGCAGGGGAAATATCGGCAGCCAGTCTTCAGCCTGCCCCATGAATCCATGGATGAACAGCAGGGCTGTCTGCCCGTCACCACGCCCGTTACAGGTCAGCAGACGGCCGGGATTTCCCTTAATTTCAAAGTCAAGATTCTGAATGTTTAAGCTCATGAATCAATGTCCGAACCAGTGTTTTCTGATCTTCCCGGCTCTGTTGACTGTCAGTCTCGACCTCAAGGATGGTCAGAGACGGAGACCTTTCGAATGCTTTCAGCCGCAGCGCAAAATCATCGGCACTTTTACAGTTGAAATGCGGAATTTTATTCACGGCGCTGATACCGGACAGATTCACATTCTGCGGTGTCAGGAAATAGTCTTCCAGAACCTCCGGATGCGACGCCACCGGCAGTCGCCGAAAGATCCCTCCGCCCCGGTTATTCAGAATAATGATGCACAGCGGCAGATCCCGGATATTATCACGGAACAGGGCCGACGCATCATAGATGAAGCTCAGATCACCGCTGATCAGATAGACCGGATCGTCTGATAATGACGCAACCCCGAGAGCTCCGGAGATCATCCCGTCAATTCCGCTGGCGCCCCGGTTAACCAGAATTCTCTGTTCATTTGCAGCGGATCGTCTGGCATAAAACGCGTCGAAATCACGGATGATGCTGGAATTTCCCGGAATAATCACACAACGGTCCGGAAGCAGCCGGGACAGTGTGTAATACAGTGCGGACTCCATGTTCCAGGCAAAGTTTTTCAGGAGTTCGGGCAGCAGCGCCGCCGTCCGGTTTTCAAGAGCGGACAGACTGTTGATTTCCCGGCCTTCCGGCGTATCGATCTCACCGTCATCCGGCGCAAGAGCCTGTGCGGGAGTCAGGGGGATATGCCGTGATTTTCGCCAGGGATCATTGTAATCATAGGGATGGACGCAGAGTATTTCCGCATGGCTTTTTTCCAGAAAGGCCAGCAGGGCTGCGGACACAGGCAGGCCGCCGAAAAGAAGGATAACATCCGGATCGGCATTTTTCGCGAATTCCTTATCCTGCAGGTACAGTGCCGCGTGATGCAGGCTGGTGGGCAGATCCAGTCCCCGGATCGCAGAGGCTCCGTCCGCAATAATCGGAAAACCCCGGCGCTCTGAATAATTCCGGATCGCGGCCACATCCTCACCCGAATAGCGCCCCCAGCCGCAGAATATCAGTCCCCGCCGGACAGTCTTCGGCAGAAGCGGTGGAGAATCCGTCGGATTCGACACGATCTCAACGGGATGCCGCTGAGCTTCGGGAATTTCATTTTCATCAATCGTATCTGTAAACGTATCCGGTTCAAAAGGTTTTTCAAAAGGGAAATTCAGATGCACCGGCCCCTGACGGCAGGCATCCAGCGCCTGATTGAAGGCCTCATTCAGACGCAGAAAATTGGCCCGGTCAGGAAGCGCCGCGCCGCAGTCAAAAAAATGCACAGTATGGCTGGCATACATGTGATCCTGAAATATGGTCTGGTTGGCTCCGCTTCCCCGCAGCTCCGCCGGCCGGTCCGCCGTACAGATGAGAAGGGGCGTTCGGCTCATTCTTGCTTCCACGATGGCCGGATAGAGCTCGGCAGCGGCAGTGCCGGAGGTGGTTACGACCGCCACAGGGCGACCGGTGAATTTGGCCATACCCAGCGCATAAAATCCCGAGCTGCGCTCATCAAGGTGAACCGTCGTCCGGATGGCTGATTCATGAAAGGCAAAGATCAGAGGTGTATTCCGGGATCCGGGAGAGAGGCAGGCATGCTGCACGCCCGCCTTTTCAAGAAATCTGGTAAAAAACTGAGCCTGAATAAAGTGTCTGTTGACCTGCATGGGTCTATCCGAACAGTGAAATGATCGGTTGAAGCTTCAGCTCCGATTCGCGGTATTCCCCTTCGGGATCGCTCCCGCGGACGATGCCGCAGCCGGCAAAGGCCCACAGGGTCTTATCCCGGACAAGCGCGCTGCGGATGGAGACGGCAAAATCTCCTTCCCGGCCGGGACCGAACCATCCCAGCAGTCCGGTATATAATCCGCGCTTGTAGCCTTCGATGGCGATAATGCGCTTTCTGGCGCGCTTCCAGGGAACACCGCAGATGGCCGGTGTGGGATGAATCTGCTTCAGGATCTGGAGAACCGAACTCCCTTCACAGAGCTGCCCGGAAATGGGCGTCCACAGATGTTGAATATTAGGTAATTTTCGCAGGACAGGCCGTTCCGAATAATCCAGATCACAGGTGAAACCTTCGAAGGAATGGGCAATGAAATCCACCACTGCCTGCTGCTCTGCCAGATTTTTTTCCGAGGACAGCAGCTCATTTCCCAGAACTTCGTCCTGTTCAGGATCTTTTCCCCGCGGAATGGATCCGGCCAGGGCATCGGCCTCGATGCGTCCGCCATGCAGTGTGGCCAGCTTTTCCGGAGAAGCCCCGAAAAACAGACTGTCGCCCTTTTTCAGGGCAAAAATATAGCATCCGGAGAATTTTGCCGCGAGCCGGTCGGTTAAAACGGCCGGAGAGGGATGATCGGAGAGTGAATAGCGGACATACCGGGACAGAACCACCTTGCTCACTTCGGCTGCGCGAATCTGATCCAGAAGCTGATCGACCTTGGCCGCCCAGGCATCATAGGGTTCGAGCTCCGGCGACTCGATCCGGGGAAGTTCCGGAAGCGCTGAAGATTCAAGTTTCAGGACAGCCAGTCCCTCGTCCCGGAGCCGGATCATATCCTCATCATTTTCATCGAGAAAATAACTGAGCAGAACCTGTGTCCCGTTTGTATCCAGAATGAGCCATCGGGGAATAAACCAGTCTGCATCGTGGAAGTTTTCCCACAGATGATTGGATTGGCCGTAGGAGAAGGTCATTCCGCCCAGAATCGCCGGAGGCGGATCGGGAAGCAGTTCACCGGCATTCGTGTACAGATCTGTCAGCAGCGGACGCGTCATCCTGTCGCAGAGATCCGCCCGTTCCTTGCCGTCCGCATAAATATCCTGCCGTCTGCCGATGGCCAGAAAACGAAAGTTCTGTTCCGGCTTGTTCCAGGAGAAATAATCCATTCCCTGCTCATTCACCGCATCCATGAGTCGGGATAAATCCACATCTTTGCAGGATTCGGCAAAGATTTTAAAGGTCCGGCCATCAGCCGCGCGTATAAAGTCCCGAAAAGTCATAGATAACCAAGCCTGTTTACAGCAGCATCCCGGCAATGGTGGCCGTAGTCCAGGACGCGATGGCGCCTCCGAACATTGCCTTCAGGGCTACTTTAGTCAGAGCCGACCGGCGCTCGGGAGCCAGTGCTCCGATACCGCCGACCTGAATTCCGATGGATGAGAAATTGGCAAAACCACAGAGGGCATAAATTGAAATGACTTCGGCGCGAATCCCGAGAACCCCGTTGTGCAGATAGGTGGCCAGGGTGCCGTAGGCGACGAATTCATTCAGGGACAGTTTCATGCCCAGCAGATTTCCCACCTCGTCCGCATTTTCCCAGGGAACACCCATGAGAAAAGCCAGGGGACGCAGCACAGTTCCGAAGAATGTTTTGAGAGAGCCCGGGAAAATCCCCGCGTACTCGCCGTGCACGGGAGACAAGCCGCTTTGAACGGCATATTCCACGAATCCGCCGTGAAGCAGTTTCCCGTCAATCAGAAAGTCCATCCAGCTCAGCACCATGTCCAGCACGGCGATGAGTGCGATAAATCCGACCAGCATGGCGCCCACGTTCACCGCCAGCTTCAACCCGTCGCTGATACCGGAGGAGGCCGCATCAATGAGATTTTCGGATGTGGATATGTTCGGAAGATCCATATCTCCGGCTGTGGCGCTGTGTTCCTTTTCCGGAAAAATGATTTTCGCCACAACGAGGGCCGCCGGCGCGGACATGACCGATGCCGCAACCAGATGCCCGGCGTCCACGCCCATGGCGATATAACCGGCCAGAACACCCCCGGCAATGGTCGCAAACCCGCCTACCATCACGGTCAGCAGTTCGGATTCCGTCATTTCCTTCAGAAAGGGTTTGATCAGCAGCGGTGCTTCGGTCTGGCCGACAAAAATATTTGCGGAACAGCTCATGGTCTCAGCGCCGCTGGTACCCATGGTCCAGCGCATGAACCGGGCCATAGCCAGAATGATGCGCTGCATGATACCGAAATAGTAGAGAATGCTCATGAAGGCGCCGAAAAAGATAATGGTGGGGAGCACCTTGAAGGCAAACTGATATCCGAATCCGGGCCAGGTATCCACCCCGGGATAGTAATATTGCGAGATGGCCAGATTCCCGAAGAGAAACTGGGCACCATAATCGGACAGGGACAGAAAATAGGCGATACTGTCCGAAAATTTTCTGAAGATGGTCTGGCCATAGATCTGGTGGCTGATCATAAAACCCAGGGTCACGAGGACAAGAGCCGATGCCAGAAATTTTCCCGTAATGGCCTGTTTGAGATAAAAACGGTTCACAGCCCAGGCCAGTATGAGGGCAATCAGAAACCAGGAATAGGGAAGAACCCGCATCAGGCCCCACGCGGCCAGCCCGCCGACCAGTGCAAAAAGCGCCGGCTGCAGCTGATCCCGGAAGTGAAAAGCCGCCCTTTTGGCATCCGAGCTGAAGATATACAGAACGAGAAGCAGGGAGAGGATTCCCATTCCCACGAAGGACCAGAAATTCTTCTGCAGGATAATCAGGGCAAAATCAAACTGAAGGGCCAGACCCCACAGGACAGTGCGCATTTTAATCTCTTTGCGATGGTAGGACATGGCCCAGGCGATGCCCAGCAAGACAAGCAAACCGGCTAAAGACATGATTCTCATGATTTTTCCTTTTCTTCTTCAGGCGCTTCAAAACAGTGACGGCACCGGGCTTCGTAGCTTTCCATCGCCCCGATGACGACCTGGTCGTTGCTGGCTATCATCCGCTGCGTATAATTGGCCGGAGCTCCGCAGCGCACACAGATGGCAAGCATCTTTGACACATATTCAGCCTTGGCCATCAGCGCGGGCATGGGGCCGAAGGGAACGGCCCGGTAATCCTTGTCAAGCCCGGCGATGACAACCCGCTTCCCGCTGTCCGCCAGCTTATCCACGATTTCCACGATTTCATCCGGAAAAAACTGTGCTTCATCGATTCCGATGACCTGCGCAAAGATGGCATGTTCGAGAATCTCCCGCGGATGCTCAATGACTATGCTCTGTATCTCATTCTGGCTGTGGCTGACGATCTTGGTCTCGTCATAGCGATTGTCGATTCGCGGTTTGAAAATGGTAACTTTCTGTTTGGCGATCTGTGCCCGTTTCAGCCGCCGGATCAGTTCCTCGGTCTTTCCGCTGAACATTGAACCGGTAATGATTTCCACCCAGCCGGTCCGCGGATGTCCTTCAATGCCAACCATTGTACCTCGTTTCTTTTTGCTCTATTGCTGCAGGAGTGTCCGGATCTTCGTTTCGAGAAGATCCACGGCCACCTTGTTGTGTGCACCCCGGGGGATAATGATATCAGCGTAGCGTTTGGACGTCTCCACAAAACTTTCGTGCATGGGACGTACCGTTCGGTAATATTGATCAATGACCGTATCCAGGCTCCGCTTCCGGTCCCGGATATCCCGCTTCAGGCGCCGGATGAAACGGATGTCCGCCTCCGTGTCCACAAAGACCTTGATATCCATCAGATCGCGCACGTCCATCTCGTTCATGATCAGGATCCCTTCAATGATGATGACCCGGTGCGGACGGATCACCCGCGTATTGAGTTTCCGGCTGTGGGTCGAATAATCATACTGTGGGACCTCGATGCTCTGCCCGTCTTTCAGGGCCCGAAGCTGGCTGATGAGTAAATCAAACTCGATGGCATCCGGATGGTCAAAATTCCAGTTCCGGATTGATTCCGGATCATAGGACGGCAGATTTTTATAATACCAGTCCTGTTCAATAATCACCGTCTGTCCCTCGCTGAAATCCTTGACCAGCGACTTGGCGACCGAGGTTTTTCCCGAACCGGTACCACCGGCAATACCAATGACAATGGAATGATTCATTTGTTCAGATCCTCGTGGCCGAAGGCCAGGGGCAGAAGTTCCGACGTCCGGGTCTGTGTCCGGACCGTACCCGTTTCATCCACTAAAAGGATTTCAATATCACCGCAGACATCGCTGATGACCTGCCGGCAGGCCCCGCAGGGTGCGACCCCCTTTTCACTGCTCACGATCAACAGATCGAATTCACGCTCGCCCTGAACCAGCGCCGATGCAATGGCATTGCGTTCGGCACAGACTGTCAGGCCGTAGGAACTGCTTTCTACATTCGTTCCGATATAAATCTCGCCGTTTCGGCTCCTGAGGGCAGCGCCCACCCTGAAGCCGGAATAGGGTGAATAACTGTTTTTTCGGGCCTCCACAGCCTTCGTTATCACTGTTTTATCGCCGGACATGCTGTCTCCTGATTACTGAATGATTCTAAAACGGAACTTCTTTGTCATGACATTGCCCGCAACATCCGTAAGTTCCCACTCCATACTGTGTATGCCGGGCTTCAGGCCCGGATCGTCAATTGTCACCACTTTTGTCACAGAGTTATAATAAAAAACTTTCCACGCTCCATCAATGTGAATTTTTATACCCTGTCCATTGCCGAATCCGCTGAGATTGTCCCCGATTTCCGCCCAGATCTGCTTGAGATCACGAGCACGGTAAGTGCCCCCGTTTCCGGGCATGCTGTTCAGTATCTCCGGCGCCTGTATATCTTCCAGTACTGCAAGTATGCCGCCGCCCACACCCTTTACATCTATGTAGGGCCGTTCAGGTTCCACGGCACCGACAGCCAGCGGCTTCCAGAGTCCCTTCTCTGTATCCAGACTGTATATTCCCATTTTCTGACTGAGAGGAAAGGAATCCTTGAAACGAAAGGCCAGAGACAGTCCGCGCCGCGTCGGAATATCCTCCGGATAAAATTGCCAGACTGAACTCAGCAGTTTACCACCGGGAATCTCATCCTTATATGTAAACGGTTTAAACCATACTACCGCATCAGAATAAAAACAATTCCGGGGGATGATCAAGGCCAGGCTGCTGTCCGCACTCATCCATTCCCGTTTTTCATCCCGGGCCGCGAACAGTGCCGTGATATCCATCTTGTAGACCCATTCCAGATTTCCTTCCTCGTAGACCGAAATGGATCTGAGATCGGACATCGCCTTCAACGGGATGGGATCGGACATTGCCGAAAACATGGATCGGCGATGCAGGGGCAATGATTCATAACCCTTTTTCTCCACGGCCAGAAGAAGTTCATGGCTCAGCGGCCGGTCTGAATATAATTCGAAGAGGATGCGGTCACCGAACTGATGACTCCGCAGAGAGAGTTTTCCCTCCGCCGGCTGCGTTGTCTGATTAAAATAGAAAAACTGCGGCTCGCTGAGAAAATTCAGGCTGTCCCGGACCTGCAGGGTCATAACGGAATTACTCGTTTCACGGCGGGACATCACCAGCCGGCCATTCTGCAAATCCTGCGGCAGGAGAATTTTTCTGTCCGTGAGATAGCCGTAGGGATTGTACTTATCGAGAATGAATTCCCGGGCGGAATGGTTCCGGATAAGGCTGTCGCAGACAATGGTAAAGAAATTGTCAGAAAGGTCCGTGGCAAATCTGGCCTGAGGATAGGCGCCGCCGTAAACGACAAATTTCACCGAACTCCGGTTCCCGTGCGTATCTCTCAGCTGAATGACCAGGGTCTGGTATCCGGGCAGAACATCAATGACACCGTTCAGTGTCGAATCATAGGCGGAAAAGGTCCGGTTTGCATCTTTCGAATACAGGGCATGAAAATCTCCGAACCCATGATCTGCAAGCCTGTAGTCCCGGTCAAGAACGATCAGGCCGGTCTCATCGAAGGAAAATTTATCAAACTGCTTGACGAATTTCTTTTTCCCCTGATAATACAGAACGCTCTGGTACACGCCGTTGCTGTTTCCGCTGGCGCTCTGGTCATAGGCCTGAAGGCTTACCAGAATCCGCCCTTTCGCCTGTATCGTGTCCCTGCAGACGTAAATATCATTTCGGAAATATTCCAGCGGAAAGACACCGTAGGTATTTTCTCCCTGTACCTCGGACTGAATATCAGCGGGAGTCAGAGCCAGCTGCAGGGGTTTGGGCGCGACCTTGTCTTCAACATCAAATCCGTTTTTCAGCGGATTCAACGGCCGGTCCTGCCGGTCCCTCAGCTCAAAATGGAGATGGGGATACTGGGTTCCGCTTCCGCCGCTGTAGGCAATCAGCGTACCCTCGCGAACCCGGATTTCATTGGGCGCGAAACTCTTGTCGACGATATTCGTCTTATTCCGTTCCTTCAGACTGTATACCGTCATTTCCAGCTTCCCGGTAAATTTCAGCAGGTGCGCATAGACCGCCGTCTGGCCATTATCAAGCTTCAGATAGAGAACTTTCCCGTATCCGTTGGGATGTTCCGAAACCCGGGCGATATAGCCATCACCGACGGCATAACAATCATAGCCGGGCCGGGCCCAGGTCTTGATGTCAATTCCGCTGTGAAAATGTCCGGCCCGCCGCTCACCGAAGGTACCGGACAGCAGCTGCGGCGCATTGGTCGGCCAGATATAGGCGTCCAGGCCCGCAGTTACGAAAAAAAACAGGGTGAAAAGAAAAAGAGTGTGTCGTTTCATATTGGCTGGAAATTTACCCACCCGCGACCAAAACATCAAGGTCATTATTGCCTTCCGACGGCATCGGAAGAGATGGGTATTATGAATAGCGGTGGGTTCGGACCCCGTTTTCCCGATCAGGGCAGCACATTCCGGACCACGTCAATGATGGTTCCGTCCACCCATTTTATGGCGGCCACGACCTTATCCCCGGTCCGGGGCTGCTCGGGAATGCCGCAGATGGATTCGGCCTCATCCTTCAGATCCTGAATCGTCCGGATGGGCAGGCCCGAATCTTTGGTTTTTTCGATCAGATCCGGGCGACGCGGATTGATGGCAATACCCCGTTCGGTTACGATGACGTCGATCAGTTCACCCGGGCCGCAGAGCGTCGTCACCTCGTCCCGGATGACGGGAATGCGGTTTCGAAACAGAGGGATGGGCAGAATCACGGTCTTTGAAAAGAGACAGTTCTGCCAGCCGCCGATTCCGTGCAGCAGATAGCCGTCGCTGTGTGTCACCACATTGGCATTGAAATCCACATCCACTTCGGTTGCGCCCAGTATCACCACATCCACCAGATTGGCAAAATTTCCCTTGCCGTGGTAGTTATAGGACGTGAAGGGAGATGTATCCTGATGGTGTGAATTGTCCCGCATGGACGCCACCCCATCCAGGTCAAAGGTCTGTCCGTCCAGAATATATCCGATCAGCCCTTCATTCAGCATATCCACGAGATATTTGTTCGATCCGCCCCGGGCAAATGCGGCACGGATTCCCCGTTCCCGCATGATATCACCGAAATAATTACCGATGCTGAGCGCCGTACCGCCGGCACCGGCCTGAAAGGAAAATCCGTCCCGGATAATTCCCGCCTCATCACAGAATCTGGCGGTAAGCTCAGCGATATGCAGACGGTCCGGACTCTTGGTGATCTGTGTCGTTCCCGATACAATCCGTTCGGGAATTCCGATTTTGTCCGTCACAACCACCGAATCCACATAATTTCCCTGAATCTGCCAGGGCACACAGGGAAAGGGGACCAGATTGTCCGTCACCACAATGACATTATGGGCATACTGGGAGTCGGCCAGCGCAAAGCCGAGCAGGCCGCATGCGGAATCACCGCGGACACCGTTCGCATTCCCGAACATGTCGGCGCTGGGTGCGGCAATCACGGCGATATCAATGACCACTTCCCCGTCCTGCACCGCCTGGTACCGGCCTCCGTGTGAGCGGAGAATGGCGGCACCGTCCATCTTTCCTTCGGAAACATATTTGCCCAGGGGCCCGTTCATGCTGCCCTCGATATGATGAACAACCCCGCTTTTCAGATGATCAATGATCGGTTCATGACAGGGAAAGGATGCGGAGGGATACCAGACCAGATCCCGCACTCCCAGCTCAGCCGCAATATCAAAAATCTGATTGGCGATCAGATCGCCGTTCCGGAAATGATGGTGGGTGGAAATAGTCATGCCGTTCTTCAGCCCGGCCTTCACCAGCGCACTTTTCAGATCTGCAAGCTGCTTGTTTCCGTCAGCGGGATAATCGGCGCAGCTCACCAGCGGCGGTCCGTAGCGCCGGCCTTCCGGCCGATGTTTGCCCACGCCTTTATAGGGGATGATTTCCTTCCCGTTTATCACAGCCGGAATTTTACGGCCTGCGGCATTTGTAACCCAGTCAGTCATGCAGTTCCTCCTTCCAGTCTGCGCGGATCTTCCCCGATCTCACAGCCAGGTCCATCGTATGAAAAGCCCGTTTCACCACCGGCGCGTCAATCATTTTTGATCCCAGGCTCACAACGCCCAGGCCTTTTTTCTCCGCCTCCATGAAAGCCCCGCAAATAGCCAGTGCCTTGTCTATTTCCTTCTGGCCGGGAGCATATCCCTCATGAATCACGTCTATCTGCCGGGGATGGATACAGCCCATTCCATCGAAGCCAAGCCCCTGTGAAACTCTGATATTTTCAGCCAGCGCCTCCATATCCGTCACATCGGAGAAGACGGAATC
>JBJKQR010000075.1:0-3208 GCA_046735395.1 Fidelibacterota bacterium
GACTCTGCGGCCATGGCAGGATAAGCCGACCCTGAATGGGAATCAGCGGGAGTCCTGGCTGCTGAACGCGGGCTGGCAGTATTGTGAAGATAATTCGGCGAATCCGGAATTGCTGAAAAAATCAGACAGTCCCTGGACATCCGTGAATCTGCCCCATACCTGGAATGCGCTGGATCCCACGGATCATAACCCGGGTTATCGCCGGGATGCGTCCTGGTACCGGAAAACTCTGATATTACCGCGCTATTCAGCTGTCCGCTGGCTGCTCGTTTTTGAAGGCGTCAATATTACCTCAGATATTTATGTGAATGGAAAACGTGCCGGCGGGCACGTCGGCGGCTATGTGGGCTTTCAGATCGATATTACGGATTATCTGCACAAAGGGAAAAATACCATTCTGGTTCACGCTGATAACAGTATCAATCCCAATGTCATTCCGTCCCAGAAATCGGATTTCGTCATTTACGGCGGCATACCCCGCGATGTGTATCTGACGAAGGTTCCCGACGTCGCGCTGTCCGGTTTCCGGATCATTCATCCCTATGTATCGGATTCATCCGCCACGAATCACCTTGAGGTGGATTTTGAGAATCATCTCCAAGCCTGTAATGCGAAAATGACGTTCAATATTTACGATCCGGACGGGAAGGCGGTTTCCACCCTGTCAGAGTCTGTCACACTCGAAGCGGGCCGGACTACGAAGCAATTTGATCTGCCGGCGGTGACTGCTCCGCAGCTCTGGTCGCCGGATCATCCTGTGCTGTACCGGGTGACGGCAGAACTTGAATCCGGAACCTGCAGCGATCATAGCGAAACAGTGACCGGATACCGCTATTATGAGTTTAAGGAAGGCGGGCCTTTCCTGCTGAACGGTAAACGTCTGCTGCTGAGGGGAACTCATCGGCACGAAGAGTGGGCCGGCTACGGAAATGCCATGCCCGATTCGCTTCACCGCAAGGATATGGTCATGATCCGGGAAATGGGGGCAAATTTCGTGCGCCTGGCTCATTATCCCCAGGATCCGGAAGTATACCGCGCCTGCGATGAACTGGGACTGCTGGTCTGGGATGAACTGCCCTGGTGCCGCGGCGGTATGGGCGGTAAGGAATGGAAGGACACTACACGGCGGCTTCTCACCGAACAGATTCATCAGAATATGAACCATCCGAGCATTATTCTCTGGTCCCTCGGCAATGAACTGTACTGGCTGCCGGATTTTCCCGGCGGCGACAATGTGGATTCTCTGAATGCCATGCTCAGGTCGCTCGATTCACTGGCCAACGCGCTGGATCCTACACGGCTCACATCCATGCGGAAATATTATGACGGAGCCGGAATCACGGACGTCTTTTCGCCGTCTATCTGGGCCGGGTGGTATTCGGGCGTCTATATGACTTATCAGAAGGCCATTGAAAAAGCACGGAAAAAATACCCGCGCCTGCTCCATATCGAATACGGCGGAGCCTCTCATGTGGGCCGGCATAATGAACATCCCATTGACGGACAGGGGCTGGTGAATGAAAACGAATGGGATGAAAAGCCGAACATGATCAATGTGACCCGGATTTCCGAACAGGGCGACTGGAGTGAAAATTATATCGTGGATCTCTTTGACTGGCATCTGACGGTCATGGATAAGCTGGACTGGTTTACCGGTGCCGCCCAGTGGGCCTTCAAGGATTTTTCAACGCCGCTGCGCCCGGAAAATGCCATTCCCTGGATAAACCAGAAAGGCCTGGTGGACAGGGCAGGGCATCCGAAAGACGCCTATTATGTCTTCAAATCCCGCTGGACCACCGATCCGCTCTTCTGCTATATCGAATCACCGACCTGGACAGAACGTTACGGCCGGCCCGGTGAGGAAAAGGAAATCCGCGTCTATTCCAATGCGCCGGAAGTGGAACTCTTTCTGAACGGCAAAAGCCTGGGCCGTAAACCACGCCAGCCCGAAGTGTTTCCTGCCGCCGGATTGTCCTGGACGTCACAGATTCCTGTTGGGAATAACGTGGCTGAAGCGGTGGGATATAAGGACGGAGCGGAATGCGCCCGTCATCAGGTTTCCTTTCATTATACGACCGTCAGACCCGGACAGCCCGATCATATCGACCTGAAAGCGGAATCCCTGTCCAACGGGCACCAGCTGGTAAAGGCAACTGTCGTGGACAAGGACGGGCAGGTCTGCTATGATTTCAATCGTCGCGTATATTTCGACCTGAATGGCGGCGGGCAGCTCGTGAAATATATGGGGACACCCACCGGAAGTGATATTATCGAATTCGCAAGCGGCAAGGCGGCTATCGAAATCATTCCCGAAGCGGGAAAACGGGCCGTCTTCGAGGCGCGGACGCAGGATTTCAAGGGCGATTACCTTGTGCTGGACTGGAGGAAGTAAAGATGAAATCCAAATTCCACGGAATCATGGCCTATGGCTTTCTGAGCATCTTCATCTTACTCTTTTCCTGCAGCAGCAGGGAGGAGCTTCGCTTTCGCATGACCGTTTCTCTGGATGCGCCATGGATTCTGGATTCTGCACAGGTCTACCTGGGACAGGAGCCAGTGACCCTTACAGCCTATACCTGTCCGCGCAGCGCGGGGGGCCTTCACGACTTTTACAGCGAAGGGGATTACTGGTGGCCGGATCCGGAAAATCCGGGCGGGCCCTATATCCGCAGAGATGGAGAGACGAATCCGGAGAATTTCACGGCTCATCGGAATGCCATGAGGCGTATGAGTTTTCAGACTTCAGCTCTGGCCTCCGCATATCTGATTACAAAAGACGCCCGCTATGCGGAAAAAGCGCTGGATCACTATCGTGCCTGGTTCATGGATCCGGATACCCGCATGAACCCGGACATGAGCTATGCCCAGGCGATTTTCGGGCGTGTGACGGGCCGGGGCGTGGGGCTCATCGACGGAATCCATTTCGTGGAACCGGTGCAGGCGCTCATAAAACTGAGACAGGCTGGCGTGGTGGATGACAGCACCTGGAATGGTGTGCGAACCTGGTTCAGTGATTTTTTGTTATTTATGACGAGGCATGAATACGGCATAGACGAAATGAAGCGGAAAAATAATCACGGCAGCTGCTGGGTGATGCAGGCCGCGGAGTTTTCCCGGCTTACCGGAAATGATTCGCTTCTGAATGTTCTGACAGACCGTTTTAAAAACGTTCTGCTGCCGAATCAGATCGCCGGGGACGGATCCTTTC
>JBJKQR010000076.1:0-9794 GCA_046735395.1 Fidelibacterota bacterium
AGCAGTCGGATATAATTCCTGATATTGCTTAAACAGGCGCGGGAAATCCTTCCAGTCGAAATAATACCGTTCCCGGCCCTTTTCCCTGAAATATCCTGCAAGCGCCCTCATCGCCCGGTCATAGTCACCCTTGTCTCTGAAATCATAAACCCTGTTGAGTTCCGGAAGCCCCGATTTCAGATCATCCAGTAATTCCTTCGTATCAAAACGGGGTGAATGATTCAGTCCCACCGGTAACGAATACAATGGAATATCTGCAGCCTGACGAAAACAGGAGGCAAACAAAAAGAGTATAAAAGACTGAAGGAATATTTTACTGAATATTTTCATTAACAGGCTTCCGACGTGTGGGCATATTCAGGCAGAAAAGTCATGGAAACCGAAAGACCGGCGGAGGCATTACCAATCTTTAAGTCAGTAGTGTATCTGCCTGATCTGTCGATATTTACGAATTTCATTAAAAGTGAGAATTCCCGTAAATATGGTGAATAATTTGGATAAAATAAGTGGGAATAAACTCCCGGTTTCCTACCTCTGAACCCTGCCCGAAATATCGCCTTTCATCACATTCAGAACGTCATTTTCGGATACGAGATTCACGTCCCCGGGAAGTGTCTGTTTCAGGGCTGAGGCAGCCACTGCAAAATCAAGCGTCTTTTGACTGTCCCAGTTGGAGAGAAAACCATGAATAAGCCCTGCACCGAAGGAATCACCCCCGCCGACGCGATCCACTATATGCACCGGATACTTTCGGGAAAACAGGCTCTGCGTTCCGTCATCAATCATGGCGGACCAGTTATTGTCGGAAGCTGACAGACTTTCCCGGAGCGTGATCGCTACAAATTTCGCTCCGGATAATTCGCGGACCTGTGCAGCCACGGATTTATAATGTTCAGGATCCAGTTTTCCGGTCGTCACATCCGTTTTATCCGCTTCAATCCCGAAAACATCCGCACAGTCCTCTTCGTTGGCAATTACCACATCGACATACCGAACCAGTTCGGACATGACGATCCGCGCATCCTGTCGGGACCAGAGTTTCTTCCGGTAGTTCAGGTCGCAGGAAACCGAGAGTCCCATTTCCTTCGCGGTCCTGACAGCCTGTAACGCAGCTTCAGCGCTGGCCTGTGAGAGTGCCGCCGTAATTCCGGTGGTGTGAAACCAGCGTTTTCCCCTCAGCAGAAGCGGCCAGTCCAGCTGTTTCGGATCTATGGCAGAGACTGCGGATCCGCTCCGGTCGTAAATAACCCTGGAAGGACGGATGGACGCGCCATGCTCCAGAAAATAGATGCCCAGCCGGTCACCGCTGCGCAGTACATGGCGTGTATCCACACCGAACTTCCGCAGTGAGTTCAGGGCGGCTTCGCCCATGAGATTATCCGGTACCGCCGACACAAACGTCACATCATGGCCGTAGCGGGCCAGAGACACCGCTACATTGGATTCTGCTCCGCCGAAGGTCATCTGAAGCTTTTCAGCCTGCAGAAAGGATTCGTAATGATACGGCGCCAGCCTGAGCATGACTTCGCCGAAGGTTACTACACCCTGATTCATAAAATTATTCCTGATTTACTACTGAAACAAACCGTGCCGCCAGCTCTGTCAGGCCGGACCAGTCATTATTTTCTATATAATCCTTCCGGACAAGCGAGGATCCCACACCGAGACAGATCGCTCCTGCTTTGATAAAATCCCGGGCATTTTCCAGATCGATTCCTCCGGTCGGCGTAAGCCGTACATGCGGAAGCGGCCCGTGGATATCCCTGAAATAGGTCGGCCCCAGGCTGGACGCAGGAAAGACTTTCACCAGATCAGCCCCCGCCTCCCAGGCCTCAAGAATTTCCGTGGGTGTATAGGCGCCGATAATCGCCGGCCGGTCAAAACGGTGAGCGACAGCAATAATTTCCGTGCGGGTCACCGGGGATACAACAAAAGCTGCACCGGCTTCTGCGGCCGCTTCGGCTGATTTTATGTCCGTCACGGACCCCACTCCGATCAGCGCGTCACCTGAAAAGCGCTGACTCAGATCGTGGATCAACTCAATGGCCCTATCGGATGTGAGGGTTATCTCCACAGCGGACACACCGCCGCGGAGCAGCGCCTCAGTCATGGCCGCGGCCTTCTCCGGCGCCTTCAGGCGTACCACCGCTACAATCCGGGACTTTTCAATGGATTCAATTATTTGTTTTCGCGTGGACATCGTTTTACCTTTCCGGCAGAAAATCTTCCCGCATCGGCGAGAAGGTATCAATAAGAATTCCTTCTTCGAGACAGACCGCTCCGTGTTCCAGTCCGGGAGTCACCGTAAAGGCATCACCCTTTTCCAGAATCTGCGATTTTCCGTCCACCGTCACTTCAAAACGGCCCTTTTCCACGATGGACACCTGTTCATGAGGATGGGTATGGGTGTAACCGATGGCGCCCTCTTTGAAGAAGACCCGGACTAGCATCAGATGATCGGTATATCCCATAATCTGTCGTGTCATCCCCTCACCCGCTTTTTCCAGCTCAACCGTTGTGGTGGTTTTAAATGCTGACATACTGACTCCTTACTTTTGTTGAACCGGAAGCAATTTCCCGCCGAAGACAAAGACAGCAACTGCGCCCAGCGGCACAAACACGGCAATGATGACAAAGGCGGGAATGAAAGATACTTTAGTCATGACGGGAATGAGAAAATTCATGACAATGACGGAAAAGACACCGACCGTCCCGCCCAGGCCGGCGAGAGAGGCAACGGACGATCCCTTGAGAATATCCGAAGGAATAGTCTGCACATTTCCGATGGAAAATTGAAATCCGAAGAGGACAATCGCCACGATTCCGACGAATTTTTCAGGCGAATTCGCAATGAATATGGTCGCCAGCATTCCCAGAAACATGAGAGATGAACCAAGTACAATCGTCGCTTTCCGCGCATAGGCAATGCTTTTTCCGGAACCGATGAACCGTCCGGCTGCCCAGCCGCCTGCGACCGAACCCAGCGCTGCTCCCACGTAGGGAAACCAGGCAAAGGCGCCGATTTCCTTCACATTGAAGCCATAGGTTGCCGCGAGATAAATCGGCATCCAGCCCACGAAAAGCCACCAGATCGGTTCATGAAAGAAGCGGGCGATCAGGACAGACCATGATTCCCGGAAGGAGACAATTTTTCCCAGAGACATGGCCTTGTCCTCTGCCTCGCCTTTTGAATCTGAATTTTCCTTCTGTCCCTGAAGGATATATAAGCGTTCTGCTTCAGTGAGCCACGGGTGTTTATCCGGGCCGCTCTTGTTGACAAATATCCAGGGAATGATCCAGAGCAGTCCCAGAAGTCCCACGAAGACAAAGGTCATTTTCCATCCGAAGCTGACGAACAGGATGGCGATCAGCGGCGGTGAGATCACCGAACCGATGGATGCGCCCGCGTTGAAGATCCCCTGTGCAACGGCTCTCTCCTTCTGAGGAAACCATTCAGCGTTGGATTTAACAGCGCCGGGCCAGTTTCCTGATTCACCGACAGCCAGGCTGCCGCGGAATATGCTGAATGAGAGAACACCGCGGGCGATGGCATGAAACATGGTCGAAAAGGACCAGAGGATAATGGACAGCACAAATCCGATGCGCGTTCCCACTTTGTCAAAGATGCGGCCTGTCAGAGACTGACCGATGGCGTAGAACACCATGAATATATTGAGAATGATGGCGTATTTTGCCTTGGCCACATCCGGGGTCATATATCCCAGATCCTTGGCGATACATTTTCCTTCAGCCCACCACATCACACCAAGAGCTGAGCGGTCTATGTAATTGATGACCGTGGCCAGAGCAATGAGCCCGATGATCCACCAGCGCAGTCCCTTTATTTTCATTGTCTTTCCTCCATTATTTCCGAATGAATGTGTAGTTCCCGTTCAGAGTAATCTCGTTGCCGCCGCAGGATACCGTATGCACTGCATCTGTAGACGGGCCGTTATTGACAGCGATCTCCCAGTCAATGCCCTTTTCACCCCGGATCCGTATGAGGGTCGCCTCATCATTCTGTCCGAGCACATCCACGGATGTGAAGCGCGGATAAGGATCACGGGTATATTCTGAGGCTTCAAGGAACTCTCCGTGCGTTTCAATGACCGACGCGAATACGGTTGTGGAAGCTTTTCTCCGGTAGATCAGTGCAGGTTCGGAACGCAGATTGTAATTCGGATCATCCGCCCCGATCCGCGTAAAATAGACCGTACCGGGAGCATCCACATCCGTGATAAATGACGTAAAGCGCTGTCCGTCCAGCCAGGTAAAGGAAAAGTCATCACTGACCGGCGCTTCCGCCGTTTTCCAGAGATGTTCATAGCCGTTAGCTGCGCCCATGGCCGTCATACTGCGGGTATTGGCTTCATATTTCAGGGTAGTATTCATGATCTGCCCGCGGAAATGCAGCGGATAGTCGTAGGTATGCGATTTGTTGCTTTTCAGCCTGTAAATGTCAACGATCACCGGATGCGGAAGTGAATCGGGAGTCAGCAGCAGCATCGTCCGCTGCATCTCGACACCGGGATAATAATTGTCAGCTTTCGCGCTCATGATCTGAATTTCAGGATTTGAAGCGTCGAAAAAGTGCCGGTCTCCGTGCATTTCATCTGCATCCGCCTGCTTCGCGTCATTCTGGCAGCGCTCATCCACCACGACGGTGTTGTGAGCCAGAGTCTGCTTTGCCCAGGTCTTGTTCTCCGGCAGATAGCGTCCGCCGAATTTGGGTTCCACATTGATCCAGCGTGAATATCCGTAGTCCGGAAGAATGTCCCTGTCATCGTAAAAATACATGAAGTTCAGCTCATCGAAATGTCCGTGGCCCAGTCCGTGAACTCCGTACTTCATGGCCAGCATGGCCTGTCGGCCCTCCTTCTCGCTTCTCAGAATACCGAATCCGCCCTGCAGACCGTCATTTCCATCCGTAAACTCGATGCTGGGCCAGGACGGAACGTGAATCGCATCGTAAGTGTCGGCGAATTTCTTCGCGATGGCCAGCCCGCCCCGATTCAGATAAATGCTGTTCTGCAGTTTAGCCAGGCCAAGCAGGTTTTCGTCCATCCCATAGCGGTCGAAAATCGTTGCCACACCGAATATGACTCCCGGAGCGTCAATATTCATAGTCAGTGACGCGTCATTGATGGGTATGAACACGCCGTTCGGATAGGTCATCTGTATGGCGGCATAGAAGGCCTTTTTAATGATGTGATCCTTGAATTCGTAAATCTTCAGGTCCGGACGTTTCCGCTCCAGCGCTTCAGAAAAGAAGAGAAGCGGCCGCAGCGCATAACGAACGTAATACGCGCCTTCCATGTAGTAACCATCCGGTGAGAACAGCTTATCCACCTGTGCCATGAACCCGCCGTTACCGTCCTTTTCCGTGCCGTAGAGGGCCATCTGCACGTAATCATCCTGTCCGGAAACGAGCCCGTACATTCCCACCGATGCGGCAGCCCACATCCCGTGATTATGTATCCGGTTGAATTCCTCCGGATGATCCTTCGTGAACCAGTCGGCCATGGGATTGAAGATATTTTCCTCATAGCGTTTCCGTTCATCCGGCGTGAGATAATCATAGATATAGTCATAGGCCTGGGATGTGTTCAGGAGCCACACCGTTTCATTCAGCATCTGGTGAAAGAGCTTTCCCGGACGCTGTCCGTGAGACAGGGGATGTGCCCCGAGTGTCGGATAGAGCTCTGCATACTGGTTCAGCATCTGCTTGATGAATTCGGCATACTTCACATTTCCGTCAATGACATAGAGAAGGCCGGCCATTTTCATATCCCGGTAATTCTGCTTGTGCTTTTCATGAGCATAACCGCCGGCTTCGCCAGGCTGAGGCACGTCAATGCCGTCCTTCATACTCTGCTCAATGCGGCTTTTCATGTCATTTACAGCTTTTGTCACATAGGGATTCACGCCCAGCATTTCACGGACTGTTTCCGCTTCCTGACGGGAAAAGGTCAGAGCAGGATGTCCGGAAAACTCAGGCCCTTCCGATGTTCTGTTCCCGGCACAGGCGAACATCAGAAACAGGACAGATGACAGCAACAGGACTTTTTTCATATAAATTTTCTCCCCATCAGGGCATGTAGAGGCCGCCATTGACCTCGATGCTCTGTCCGTTGATATAGGCTCCCAGATCAGAAACGAGGAAGAGCACCACATTCGCGACATCCTGGGCTTCACCGAGACGTCCGAGGGGAATGGAATTCTTCACCTTCTCATGGACTTCCGGTGATGTAAAGGTATTATGAAAAGCGGTACCGGCGATAAAACCCGGTGAAACGGCATTTACGGTCACGCCGTAGGGAGATAATTCCTTCACGATGCCCTTCGTGAAAGTCCAGATGGCACCTTTTGATGCGGCATAGGCTGCGGCCCCGGGCCCGCCGCCGTCATGGCCGGCCTGTGAGGCAAAATTCACCACACGTCCCCAGCCATCTTTTCTCAGATAGGGCGTCGCTTCACTCACCGTCATAAAGGCGGTCTTCAGATTCACATCCATAACCGTCTGAAAATGGTCTTCATCAAAATCTGCTACCGGAACCCGCTTGATAAGCCCGCCGGCATTATTGACCAGTATATTGAGGCCACCGCCGAATTCCACGGCTGCGGCAACCAGATTATGTACGTCTGAACGTTTTGTCAGATCCGCAACCACAGCCCTGCATTTGCCGCCGTCAGCCCGAATCTCCTCAGCTCTCTTTTCCAATGTATCAGCGTCTGTATGATTGTTTATGACGACATGAGCTCCGGCCAGGGCCAGGGTCTTCGCCACCGCAAATCCGATCCCCTGTATGGAACCTGTAACCAATGCCGTTTTTCCGCTTAAATCAATATTCATAATAGCCTCCTAATTATTTCAAAATATATAATATGTCATACAAATATTCAACGGCCAATCTCACTATTTATACCCTTTCTTCCAATCCGCTTCCTTCAGGCGATATTAAGATTTCCGAGTATTTTATTTGAATGCTCCTCCGCCACCTTGAGATGGCCTTCCATGGCCCGGCGAGCACCGTCTTCATCACGTTTTTTAATGAGTTCATAAATTTCGATATGATAGATCAGTGCGTCACTCATGGCCGTGTCAACCACCTTATACACCACAGACCGTATCTTGGGCATGAGCTTCAGAATGGGATTGAACATCATGACGAGAACCTGGTTATGGGCCGCATTGGCAATGGCCATATGAAAATCATGATCGATTTCGCCCTGGCGAACATAATTCGATGTCTTGCGTAAATCCTCAATGGTCTTCGCAATGGCTTTCAGATCTTCTTCGTTATGGTTTGCGGCGGCCATGGCGGCAACCTGCGGTTCCATCAATTTCCGTACCGCTATCACGTCATTGATGAGGTCCTTGCTCAGATTCATTTCCAGGTACATGCTGAGGGGTTTGACGGCAGATCCGGGCGTATAGTCGGTCACATAGGTTCCGCTGCCCTTCTTCACTCTGACCAGGCCCTGGGCATTGAGTTTCTGAATCGCTTCCCGGACGGCAGTTCGTGACACGCCGAAAAGATCGCAGAGTTCCTTTTCCGTGGGGAGTTTGTCCCCGGGATTCAGTTTCTTGGCGAGAATTGCCGAGACAATCTGATCCTGAACCGTATGACTGAGAGTCTTCTGGTTTCCAACTTTGGTAAACATAAGAGGACCTCCGAATTATTCAAATTTACCATAGAGCAGAATGGACTGCTGTGTGTTCATCATTTTTTTCAATGTTTTCATCTCGTCAGACAGAGCAGATTTGTTATCAATTTCCATGAAAATCTTCATCATGAATGCAGCGCTGATCCGGGTTTCCACTGCTTCGGTCAACTGCTGATACGGCCATGCCAGCTCTCCGTCAAGGTAGGGTAACAGAAATTCTGCTGCATTTTCAATAGTCTGAATGTATTGTTTTTTCAAATTAAGATCAAGTTGGTTCACCAATCTTCCTAAGTAGAGTGTCTGAATATGAGCTGAAAGATTAAACACGGAATAGGAAAAGGATTTCGTACGGGCAAGTTCAAGAGGCTGGGATCCGTCCGGTTTTACCTGATGTGCTGCTTTTTCCGCATTTGCGTAAAATGCGTTTCGGACAAGGTCCTTCTGGCCGAGAAAGAGAGCGATACCCATCACCTGCGTTTCATACCAGGATCCGTGGTTATTATCCCGTGTTCCTTCCACAATGCCAAGGGGATCTGTCAGCAGCCAGTCCAGGAATGCTCCATACCAGTTTCTGAGACCGAGATAATCAGTATCGCTGAGTGCACCCGAATCATGTAGCAGGATTATGTCATCGAGAAGAAATGCAAAATTTCTCGACTCAATGATGCCGAAATTCCTGCCTTCCGTCCTTCCGGGAATAAACTGGGCATAATTCATGTTGGGATTCATCCGGGTTTCCGGATCAAGAAACCAGGTTCTCAGCAGAGCTGCTGCTTTTCGTGCATACTTTTCATTTCCGCTGTAGAATGCCGCCAGCGTGAGCATCTGCACGGCTTCGGCCATATTATGCCCGGGAACTTTATCATATCGTTCCGCTTCCGGATTTCGCTTTCCGTCATGGCGAATATAGGGGAGCCCGTCAGGTTTTGACGGATCCGGCCACCAGTAGGGACTGAGAGATGTATAATCATGACGGTCACCGGAGGGCGGGACACGCTTTTTATCCATTACCGAATAACAAGGACATTTCAGCAGGTCATCCGCTGTCCGGACCAGAGCAGCATAGGCCTTCTGAAATTCAGCATCCCCATTATCGAGTTCAGCCTTGTTTGCCTTCAGCGTGGATGAGGAAAGGAAAAGCAGACCGGATTCGGGACTGAGCGGCTTTTGATTCTTTCCGGAGATTCTGTCCGCGGAAATTTTGAAGGGAGGAGCCGGAAGCAGACTGGCATCGCTGAGATTTACATCCGGATTATCCTCGCAGGCATAGCGGATTTCCACATTTCGGACAGAATCGGGAAGATCCAGAAGAAGGGTGTTGCCGGCAATTTCCGCAGCGATACGGGAATATCCCGAATTCAGATTTCCTGCCTGAAAGCCTTTGACCTCTTTCCCGTCGGTCGTTCGGAGCGCGCCATCCGTTCTGAATTCCAGGACTGTTTTGCCGTTTTTACGAGAAACGTTCTGAAATTCCGGCCCGGAAACCGGTGTATGAAATCCGTAAAGCTGATTCAGAGCAATGTCCGCCAGCCGTTTGCCCACGGACTGTTTATTCTTGGGATGAATGTCATCCCTTTCACCGATATCCAGCGTCACCACCATCCCCGTTCCGGGAAGCGTCAGGGCTTCAGCCTGAGAATTCCGTATCTGTGCCCAGGTGCTGGCCGTCTGCGGGTCTGCATGTCTGGCTTTGTAATTTGCGATCTGAACAAAATAGAAGGGAAGTTCCTCATTCCAGCGCCGTCTCCAGTCCAGAATCATGGATTTGAAATAGTCTCCGTACTCTGCAGCATTTTTGCTGTTGCTTTCACCCTGATACCAGATAACGCCCTTCAGGGCAAAGGGAATCAGCGGATGAACCAAGGCATTGAAATTCACGGAAGGACGATGCTTGTAATTCAGGGCAGCGGGAGCGTGTGGAAAATCGCTGAAATCCACGGAGGCCCGGCAGAACCAGTCACCGCAGAGTGAGAGGGTGTCCGCATTATCTGTCAGAAAACGGTCTTCCGCAAGCCCCCGGATTCCGCCGTTCGTTCGATTGGCGATGATTCGCAGGGTGATGTCATTTTCCCCGGCACTGAGGATTCCGGCCGGGATGATGTACTCAACCGGCTTTGCATTACTGC
>JBJKQR010000077.1:0-14887 GCA_046735395.1 Fidelibacterota bacterium
GGGATCAATCATTTTATCCAAAGTGATTTCAAACAGGGTTCCTTGAGATTGGGAGGATTGATGACCTTTCATTTTATCCTTTCGTATTGCCATGTTTTTAATGAATTTAACACATTCTCGGATAAAATACCAAGATAATTATTAAGATATATCTATTATTATCAATATGTTATGTGATTATTAAGGGGCGACTTCATAGTGTCCTCCGGTTTGATTGTTCTCTGCACGGTGAAACTCATACCGTACGAATTTGGTCATAATTTAGCAGAATGCAGAGAGAATGCCAATTTTATAACAACACCCAAAGTGAGTATAAGTATTCAGGCTTCAGAATACCTTTGAATAGGAATAGGATAATTCGGTTTCGCTTCCGGGCGGGAGCGACAGAGTATATTCGAAAGTCTCCGCATCAATTTCCCTGTACTCATGTGAACTGTGGCCGATGGTGCGGTTGCCGAACACCCTCTCGCGGACACGGATATTGCGGACCGTTTTACCATTATTGTAAAGGCGGTACTGAATATCCACATCTTCATAATTCTTCATCCGCTTCCGGTTTGTAATCAGTCTTTTATAATGCAGATCCCGGTCATAACCGGCCGGAAAGCTCACCTTTTCACCCGAAGCGAACTGGCGAATGGATGCCGTGGCATAACGGGTATGATCCTGATCAAATACTGTTACGGTTCCGGCGGGCAGGACAGAATCGGTGCGGCCGTTCATAAAACTCAGCTCAATAGCGGCGGCTCCCTCAGATGGAGTCGCGTCCATGCCCTGGATAATGTATGTAATGTCCGTTTTCAGCTCCCGCTGAGCATAGAGAGGAAAGCGTTCATCCCCGGCAGGCCTGATATCGACATGCTCCGGCAGGGCGTATATGTAATAATCAAATTTTTCACCCGCCTGGGGCAGGCTTTTGTCAGCCATCATCTCCGCACCGAAGCGGGCCATGACGGACGGGCCTTTCCTCATGGATGCCACAGGTGCCGGATCTCCGGCAATCAGTGAAAGCTGCGCATCCGCTGCGGCGCCCCTGCCCGCATTGCTGATCCGGAAAAAACTGGAGAGCAGAGCATGGTCTTCATCCTTCCGCAGCAGATCATACTCGGCGTCCCAGGACAGATCTTCCGAAGAGAAGCCGTACGTCACATCAACAGACTCCTGCGAAGCGCCGGGAAAGCGGGCCTGGAGACGGGCAAACTGGCCATCGGTGATACTGATCTCCTCCACACTGCGCCGGGCGATGTATTTTTCCCGGTCTCCACTGAGAATCACAAAAAATTCCGGTGTGACATCCACCAGCTTTCCCTGAGTGCGGCCGCCTTCACTGATAATCTGAACGGATTCGGCATTGAGGAGGGACGACCAGGCCGACGGATCAGAGTTAAGGCCGCGAATGAGTGCATTACACGAATCGGCAACAATCCAGGATGATCCCGGCCTGACGGCAAACCCAAAATCCTTCAGAGCCACCCATTCCTGTTCTGAATTCTCCGGAATCTGTTTCTGACTCATGACACTGAACCAGACACCGGAATTCTGGCTTACCAGAAGATGAATATCATCGGCGGCCATGATGCTGACGGCACACAGTAACACTGCAAATTTCTTCATGACTTACTCCGTAAGTTGACTGAGGTTCTCCTTCAGAAGGGCCAGGCTTTCCGTATAGGATTTTTCCTTGTCCCGTTCCTTCTCCACGACGTCCTTCGGGGCATTGAGCGTAAAATTGTGATTGCCCAGTTTCGCCCGTACGCCCTTGAGCCGGCTCTCGAAAGCATCGATTTCCTTCAGAAGGCGCTGTCGTTCCTTTTCCAGGTCAATGAGCCCCACCAGCGGCATATACAGCTGAAGTCCGCCAACGACCGCGGAAGCCGACAGTGCCGGTTTTTCCAGATTCGGCCCCCAGCTGAGTTTTTCGCAGCGCACGAGGTTTTCGATATAGCCGTGCCCGGACTCGAGAATGGCCGTCTGGGCATCATCCGGACCGGATATGAGAAGGGTGGCTTTCTTTGCAGGGGGTACGGTCATTTCGCTGCGGATGGTCCGGGCAGCCGTGATGATCTGCATGAGCAGATCCATCGCCCCCACCGCTTCACGATGAGGTTCGAACTCCCTCTTCCCGGGAAAGGAAGCCACGATGAGATCCGGCTCTTCATCGGCTTTCAGGCTCTGCCAGATATCTTCAGTAATAAATGGCGCAAAAGGGTGCAGAAGCTTGAGAATGGTCCTCAGCACGTACACCGCCACCTTCAGAGACGTGTCTTTCGCCTGGCTGTCATCGCCGTAAAAACGGATTTTCGCAAGTTCAATATACCAGTCACAGAAGTAATTCCAGGTGAATTCGTAAATCGTACGGGCAGCATCATTGAAACGGTATTTTTCCATGTCGGAATGAAAGCGGTTGATCGTATCCTGAAGCGAATCCAGAATCCAGAGATCGGCCGTTTCCATGTCCTTTTCAACAGGCAGATCCTCTCCGGTGATTCCCTTATCATTATTCATGAGAATGAAGCGGGCCGCATTCCAGAGTTTGTTCATGAAATTCCGTCCCGTCTCGATACGGTTTTCATCGAAGAGTATATCCTGTCCCTGAGGTGCGATGAGCAGAATACCGAAGCGCAGCGCATCAGCGCCGAACTTGTCGATGATATGAAGCGGATCGGGACTGTTTCCCAGGCTCTTGCTCATTTTCCGGCCCTGAGCATCACGGATGAGGCCGGTGAAATAGACATTGCGAAAGGGAATATCGCCCATGAATTCAAGTCCGGCCATGATCATCCGGGCGACCCAGAAGAAAATAATATCAGGCGCCGTCACCAGATCATTGGTCGGATAATAATATTCCAGATCCTTCCCGGCGTTGGGCCAGTCAAGCGTACTGAAGGGCCAGAGCCATGAAGAGAACCAGGTATCGAGAACATCCTCTTCCTGGCGGACTTTATCGCCGCTACACTTGGGACAGGATGTGGGATCCTCGGTGAGAGCCGCTTCCCAGCCACAGGCATCGCAGTGGAAGACGGGGATACGATGTCCCCACCAGAGCTGACGGCTGATACACCAGTCACGGACATTCTCCAGCCAGTGATTGTAGGTTTTGAGCCAGCGATCCGGTGTAAAACTGATGCGGCCTTCATTGACGACCTTCAGCGCCGGTTCGGCCAGCTCCTTCATTTTCACGAACCACTGTTCGGAGAGCCGTGGCTCGATCACCACTCCGGCACGCTCGCTGTATCCCACGCTGTGGGTGTAATTTTCAATCTTTTCCAGCAAACCAAGCTTTTCAAACTCGGCCACGACTTTTTTCCGCGCCTCGTAGCGGTCCAGGCCCGAATATTCCGCTCCTGCCCTGTCATTGAGCGTCGCGTCGGGATTCATGATGTCAATAATTTCCAGTTTGTGGCGCAGGCCCATTTCGTAGTCATTGGGATCATGTGCCGGCGTCACCTTGACCGCACCGGTTCCGAATTCCTTATCCACATATTCATCTGCAAAGATGGGGATTTCCCGGTCGGTGAGCGGAAGTTTCACGGTTTTTCCGATAAGGTCCCGATACCGTTCATCGTCCGGATTGACGGCAATACCCGTATCGCCGAGCATTGTCTCGGGGCGGGTCGTGGCCACCACCAGATAATTCCCCGATCCGTCAGCCAGAGGATAGCGCAGGTACCAGAGATGTCCCTGGCTTTCACGGTAGATGACCTCCTCATCAGAGAGCGCCGTAAGGGATACGGGACACCAGTTGATGATACGTAGACCCCGGTAAATCAGTTTTTTATCATACAGACGAACAAAGACTTCCCGGACAGCCTGGCTCAGGCCCTCGTCCATGGTGAAGCGCTCCCGTTCCCAGTCGCAGCTCACACCGAGGCGTTTCAGCTGTTCAATGATAATACCGCCGTATTTGTGTTTCCATTCCCAGACTTTTCCGATGAAGGTTTCACGGCCCAGATCATGGCGGGTGATGTTATCCTTGCGAAGATTCTTCTCCACGGCCGTCTGGGTGGCAATACCGGCGTGATCCGTTCCGGGCAGCCAGAGTGTTTCGTGGCCCTCCATCCGGGCCTTGCGCACCAGGACATCCTGCAGTGTATTATTGAGGACATGCCCCATGGTCAGCATTCCCGTCACATTGGGCGGAGGAATCATGACCGTAAAGGGTGTTTTGCCGGGTTTGGGTTCAGAATGAAAATAGCCTTTATCAAGCCAGTTCTGGTAGTGTCTGGATTCGACCGCTGCCGGTTCGTAAGTCCTGGAGAGTTCTTTCATTGAGTGTGTTCCTTTTTATTCCAATACAAAATTAAGCGCTGTTGTGAGTTTGAGAATATTCTGATTTGCCAGTTTGAGGTCCCCGGTCAGTTTGGCGGCAATATTACGCATGACTATGTAACCGATATGCGGCGTTTCGGCGCAGACACGCAGCAGATTCTCATTACTGAGCACGGCGATACGGCAGCGGGACAGGGCAATGATGGTTGCGCTGCGTTTCTGGCTCTGATCGAAGAGAGACATCTCACCCATGAAGGGCGCCATGCCGGCATCAAGTTTGATGAAGGCCTTCTCTCTCGTATCCGGGCCATCCTCACTGTTATCCATGGACAGGGTGAGAGCCTGGGAAATTTCCACCTCACCTTCCAGCAGGAGAAAGATGAAGGAGCCTTCGGCATTTTCCCTGATAATGATTCTGTCTGCCTCGAAAGTCTTCAATTCCAGCAGGTCTTCAAATTTCGCCAGATCCTTATCCTTCAGACCCTGAAAAATGGAGAATTTTCCCAGATCGCGAATGATTTCCCTTGCCATGTCGTCCCCTTTCCCGCTCAGATGATGATAATGGCTACGTCTTTTTCCTGAATCACGTAACTGTCATCGGGATTGAGATTGATGTCGAGACGGCCCTTTTCATTGAGCTGGCCGGCCATGCGGAGCTTCCGTTCAATAAAGGCATCCAGCTGGGAAATATCCGAACTGAGGATGTCCTTGAGGCCGGCGCGTTCGATTTCCTGCATGAAACCGAGCAGCAGGGCTTTCTGCGAACTCCTGACATGATCGAAATACTCCCGGTAATTCTTTCCTACAAAATCCCGGGGCACAGGCTGGCGGGACATGGAGGGGTGAATCTTATTGCTCATGAGATTGTAGTAGGCCTGGCCGATGCCCGGCTGGAGGATGTGGGTGGCGAGCAGATAGCCGCTGAATTCATCACGTACGTATATCTCATCCGCCCGCGCCCGCTTCAGGTGGGGACGGTTTTCGATATGCTGAATAAATGCGATGACCGGTGTATCCGGATTGATGGATTTGACACTGAGCGTGGACATGATGGTCTTATCATCCGGATCCGATTTATCCGCGCTTTCATTCGGCAGGATAATGACGGCCCGCGCCCCTTTCACATTTGCCTTTTCCAGGATATGGGTCTTCGTAAAGTCACCTTTTACAAAGCGGATCATCAGCTGTTCGTACTTGGTGACAATATTATCGATCTCATCCTCAGAGGCATAATTGACAAGGGTCACACGGATCTTTTCATCGGCTGCCGACATGCTGCACAGACTGTCCAGCAGATTCTGACAGTTCTCATTCCAGCCACAGATGACCACATGATCTTTGAATGTGATTTTCTCCAATCCCTTACCCTCCCTGATTTTTCGGGTAATATACGCCGAGGAGATGGTTGCCGTGAACAGCGACATGAAACCGATCCCGGACAGCATAACCACTAAGGCGACCAGACGGGCCAGAGGACTGTGGGGTACAATATCTCCGTATCCCACCGTCGTAATGGTCACGATGGCCCACCAGAAGGCGTCCGTCACCGATGTGAAATTCCCCGGTTCCAGCAGATATACAATAATACTGCCTAAAAAAGCAATCGTGAAGATTCCACTGAAAATAAAGACAATGTTCGAATTGACCAGTTTAGCCAGTCGCCGGATCATCCATCCCATATTCGTGAAAAGTACGGGAATTCACAGATAAAGTCAATGAGTCAGACAAGTGCCTCAAAACATGGCGCACAATAGCCGGGCCACTCATCAGAGACCCGCACAAACGGGATTGGGAATTGCCGTACACAGAACTTATTTATTCAGCATGCGGAACGATGCCGGGGACAATGCGATTAGCGTGGACATCAGCATTTCAAGCTGCTGCAGAGGCGGTTCTTCCACTGTAGTCAGATAAGCAAGATATTCACGGGCAATATGAATTTCCCGGCCAGAGCGGATCCATGCCGGTGCAAGGCGCGTAAAATCAAGTAACTCAAGCGCCCGATACAGGGTAGTTCTGAATTCTTCCTCATCTCTATATAATTTTTTAGCCCGGTTCAATTCGTTACAGACCATCAGAATCTGCTGTTCCGGCGAAAAATCCCGATAGCGGTCGGCTAAGTTTTTATGATATATTGTCATATTCGGACGATGATTTCATCAGAACCCAAGAGTAATGACTCTGCGAGCTGTTTCACTGAATTTCGAATTAATTCACCCTCAATCTCCATGGAATAATTTTCCTGAGACGGACGAATGTTAATAAAAGAGGTGTACTCATGCCTCTCATCCGCATCTTTAAAGGGATATAGATTCGCACCCCACAGATTTTCCTGTGACGAACCGTGTTCAAGCAGTAGCTTCTCTGCATCAGCCTGGAGTTCCCCACCTGCTGCGATTATACCCAGCTCAATATCTGCCACATATTTTATCATCGTTTTGAAATGTGCTTCCGCAAACTGAAGCAGGCGATCACGGGAGACTTTTTTTTCAATAATTTCTATCATGGCTGAATTTAAAACCGTCAACAACTAATTTCATTACCTAAAATAAGTGTCCATTTCGTTACGGTGCAATAATATTGAGACAAACGTAGAATGTATATTTTGAATTTCAAATCAGAATGCTCAGACTATTTGCAAAGAATTACGAGTAAAAACGGAGCATGTAAGTCTGCCGGGTGAACTATCTCCTTGCGCTTCGGCGTCGGTTATTCTAATTTCCTTAAAATTGAAATTTTATAAAGGATGAGTGTGATGCAAGGAAAATGGAAAGGATTACGACTAATACCGGCACTTGGGGCTGTGATCATGAGCCTGGCGGCTACGTTGCCCGGAGAAGGCCGTTTTGCGGTGCTGACCGATCTGCATGTGGGAACCTCCACGGGCAGCCGGGATCTGGATTCCTGTGTGCAGGATATCAATTCCCTGTCGCCTGTGCCGGATTTTGTTCTGGTGACCGGTGATCTGACGGAATATGATATGGGAAATCTTCTGGACTCGGCACGGCTGATTCTGGGACGTCTCAGAGTGCCGTGGTATGCCATTCCCGGAAATCATGAGCTGAAATGGAGCGGGTCTGCCGGCGAAAAATTTGTTAAACTTTTCGGCAGTGACCGTTTTTCCTTTGCCGCTGATTCCTATCGTTTCCTGGGTTTTCATCAGGGTCCCATTCTGAGGATGGGCGAAGGCTTCGTGTCACCGGAAGATATTACCTGGCTGAAAGGGGAGCTGGATAAAGCCCAAGCAGCCGGTGAGCCCGTCATCCTCGTCATGCATTATCCGCTGGATGAGACCATCACGGATATCGGTCAGGTTCTGGACAGTCTGGACGGCCACCCGATCGTAGCCACCATTCACGGCCATGGCCACCACAACCGCCTGTCAGATTATTTCGGCATCCCGGGCGTGATGGTTCGTTCTTCCCTCTCCCGTCCACATCGGGCCGGTTATAATGTGGTCACCATCAGGGACAATGACAGCCTGTATTTCGCGGAAAAAAATCCCGGAACTCCGCTCAAGGATCCCTGGTGCGCCATCAGCGCCAATGCAAAGGTATTTCATAAACCGGACAGTCTGACCGGCCTCGTGGGCGGATCCATTATGTCCGATCCGCTCTGGCGTATTCAGACCGGTGAGCTGATCACGGCAGAAGCGGTTGTAGACGGCAACGCACTCATCGTTGTCACTGCCGCAGGAAAAATTCTGCGACTTGATCCGCAAAGCGGAAAAATACTCTGGGAACAACGGGGAGCCGGTGTGAACGGCGCACCCGCAGTAAGCGGCAAATATGTGGTTGTCGGCCGCGTCGATTCCACGATTCAATGCCTATCGCTGACGGACGGACACACGCTTTGGAGCAGCAAAACCGGCAATGCGGTAGTTGCGTCTCCCCGTATCACCAGGGGACGTGTATTCTGCGGAAGCAGCGACGGCGGCTTTTACTGTTTGAAACTGCGCAGCGGCAAGGTCATCTGGCGGGCCGATGTCTCCGCATCCTATGTGGAATCTGCGCCACTGCTTACACGCAACAAAGTGATCTTCACGGCCTGGGACCAGACCATGAAGGCACTGGATATGAGAAGCGGGAAATTATTGTGGACCTGGCGTGATGGCCGGCACGGAATGCTCTACTCCCCTGCCGCCTGTACGCCGCTTGCCCATGATACGGTAGTCTATATCGTAGCTCCGGACCGTTTTCTGTCAGCGGTCAGCCTGAACAGCGGAAAGACGCTGTGGCGAAGCCGCCGCTATACAGTCAGAGAAAATCTCGGTATCGCAGCAGACGGGTCGGCCCTGTTTGCCCGCACCATGATGGATACGGTCATCGCTATCCAACCGGATCCGAAGGGACTCAAACTCAAATGGGCAACGTCGGGCGGCTATCATTACGATATCAATCCCTCCCCTTCACTCTCTGTAAATGGCAGGGTCTATTCGGGAACCCAGTATGGGCATCTGCTGGTCTTCGATGAAGAGAGCGGTAAAAAACTGGCGGACGAACGGATTTCAAAAAATATCATTTTCACGCCGGCAGTCTGGAATGACAGATTGATCATTACCGCCCAGGACGGCAGCGTAACGGCTGTGAAACTGAAATAATATTTCCAGACAAATCCCGGGATAGCAAAACGGCGCAGTTTCCTGCGCCGTTTGTGTATGTAAGGAGAATTTCCTGAAGATCAGTTTCTGAGTGGTTTACCGGTCTTCAGCATATGTTTGATACGCTGATAAGTGGCTTCGGTCCCGGCCAGCGTGATGAAGGCTTCCCGTTCAATATCAAGCAGATACTGTTCAGAAACAGTCCGGGTCACGCCGCCCCGGTCACCTCCGGTGAGCACATAGGCGATTTTACGCCCGATGAAGGCATCATGTTCGGAGATCATGCCCCTGCGGACAAAGTCAGCGATGGCCGAATCAAGCACCAGATATCCGTCATTTCCGGGAAGGACAAATTCCGCCGCTTCGGGCGGCCGGTAATTTTCGGACAGTTCCAGCACGGTCTGTTTCGCGGTCTGCAGCTGATGATCACGGTTGATGACAATAATATCATCCGAGGAGAAATACCCGAGTGCCCGGGCTTCCGCCGCAGACGTGGACACTTTGGCAAATCCGATGGTCTCGAAGCATTTCTGCACGGGCGGGAAAGGACCGGAACGCAGGGGTTCCAGCTTCTTCATCCAGTGGGACAGGAGACGCAGATTTCCTCCGCCTCCGGGAAGAAGCCCCACGCCCGCTTCCACAAGCCCGCAATAGGTTTCGGCGTGTGCTACGATGCGATCCACCGCTCCGGCAATCTCGTACCCGCCTCCCAGCGTAAACCCGAAGGGTGCGGCCACTACCGGGAAGGGCGCATATCGAAGTTTCTGCATCACGTCCTGCATGTATTCGGTGATGGACTCCAGATCCTTCCAGCGTTTTTCCTCGATGATGAACTGGATCTGGGCCAGATTTGCGCCGGCACTGAAGTGCAGCCCGTCATGTCCGATCAGAACGCCTTTATAGCCGCCGCGGAGCGTCAGGTCCACCACATCATGAAGCGTATCCAGGACGGTTCCGTCAATGGGATTGAGTGTGGGCTGAAGCGCGGAGTGAAATTCCACACCCAGTACCCCGTCGCCCAGATCGACAATATCGGCAGACCAGTTTCGCTTCAGCGAAGGTTTGAGTGCCCGTGCATCCGCCATGCGCAGCACATTCGGGCCCAGCTCGACCGGCTGCATCCTGCCGCTGCGGATATCATAATAACTGAGTTTGCCGCCGATGCGTTCATAAAAGCGGCTGAAGCCGTTCTTCACCATGGTCAGAACCCAGTCCGGAACAGCGCGGCTTTCCTGCTGCATCCGTTTCAGGGATTTTTCCAGGCCGATGGCATCCCAGCATTCGAAGGGTCCCAGTTCCCAGCCGAAGCCCCATTTCATGGCATTGTCAATGTTGACGATATCATCGGCGATTTCCGGGATGCGATGGGCCGCGTACAGCAAGGTGGACGCGAGTGTATCCCAGGTGAAGGCGCCGGCCTTGTCATCATGCCAGGCCAGGACATTGAGCTTTTCAGCGGTGCTGCCCCGGCTTTTAGCTGCCCGGTAACTGTCGAAACGGACAGGACGCGGGGCCGTATAGGCCATGGTTGAAAAATCAAGGGACTGAATGATTTTTCCTTCCTTCCGGTAGAAGCCGGCTTTCGATTTCTGCCCCAGATTCCCCATTTCGATCAGCTTATCGATAATGGGCTGGTCGTGAAAGAGCTGGCGCTGTTCATCCTTTTCACAGCGTTCATAGGTATTAGCGGCCACATGGCGCAGCGTATCCAGCCCGACCAGATCCGCCGTCCTGTAGGTTGCGCTTTTGGGATGGCCGATGATGGGTCCGGTCAGCTTATCCACTTCCTCCACGGTCAGACTCATTCGTGACGCGGCTTCGAGCGTTTTGAGCATACCGAAGACGCCGATGCGGTTGGCCACGAAATTCGGCGTATCCTTGGCATGAACGATGCCCTTGCCGAGGATTTCATCTCCATAATGTTCGACAGTCTGGAGTACCCGCAGGTCAATGTCTTCCGGATAAATGAGTTCGAGAAGCCGGAGATAGCGCGGCGGATTGAAAAAATGGGTGATGAGCGTGCGTTGACGAAAACGGTCCTCCATGACCTCCATGATTTCGGAAAGCTGCAGGCCCGACGTATTGGATGACAGGATGCAGCTGTCCTTCAGAAAGGGCTGAACCTTGCGAAAGACGTCATGCTTGATATCCAGTCTCTCGGCCACCACTTCGATGAGCCAGTCCACATCCCGCAGAAGTTCCAGTCCCTTCTCATAATCAGATGTCACGATGAGGCTGCTTTTCTTCGGATTGTAAAACGGCGCTGGTTTGGTTTTCAAGGCGGTTTCAACGCCCCGTGCCGACATCTCTTCACTGAGATCCAGCAGAACGGAGGGAATACCCACATTGGCGAAATGTGCGGCAATCTGCGCTCCCATAATCCCGGAGCCCAGGATTCCGACTTTTTTAATTTCTTCCATAATCCGCCCCCTTTACACGCTTTCAATGAGGGTGGAAATTCCCTGGCCGGTTCCGATGCACATGGTAGCCAGGCCACGGTGCGCCTTCGTCTGTTCCATGACATTCAGAAGCGTTGCAATGATTCTTGCTCCGCTGCAGCCCAGGGGATGCCCGAGGGCAATGGCGCCGCCGTTCAGGTTAATCTTGTCCGCAGGCCAGTTCCCCTTTCGGATCACATAGAGGCTCTGCGCGGCAAAGGCTTCATTCAGTTCGATGACATCAATGTCATCCCAGCCGAGGCCTTTTTTATTCATGAGTTTTTCCGTGCTGACCAGAGGCCCCTTACCCATGAGTTCCCATTCCACACCGGCGATGCTGCGGCCGGTGATGACAGCCCGTGCCTTGAGCTTATGTTCCTTCAGAAAGGTCTCGCTGGCCACGATGACGGCTGCGGCTCCGATACTGATGGGAGATGAGGTGGCTGCTGTAATGGTTCCGGATACGTCAAATGCCGGTTTGAGGGTCTTCATCTTTTCCAGGTCAGGTGTCCGCGGGCCTTCGTCCCGCACGACTTTGGCGCCATTATATTCGATTGGAACAATTTCATTGTCAAAGCGGCCTTCTGCGGCGGCTTTCAGAGCTTTTTCGTGACTGGCCACCGAAAAGGCTTCCTGGTCTTCCCGGCTGATTTTCAGTTCATTGGCCAGATTTTCGGCCGTCTCACCCATGCCGATGTAATAATTTTTCATGGCAAGTTTGGGATGAAAGGACGGATTGTAGCCCCCCATGGGAACGCCGAACATATCCTCGACACCGATGGCGATGCCCACGTCGATATCACCGGATTCGATGGCCGTGGACAGCTGATGCACGGCATCCATGGAAGATCCGCAGAAGCGGTTCACCACCTTGGCACCGGCGGTGACGGGAAGCCCGGCCAGAATCGATACGCCCCGGGCCATGAGCATACCCTGCGTGGCTTCGGGAAAGGCATTTCCCAGAACCACATCCTCCACTGCATCCACGGGAAAGTCAGGATTCCGTTTTAAAAGCTGACGGACGGTCTGGGCCGCCAGTTCGTCAGGACGGATTCCGATGAGCTTGCCGTTCTTCACGCCGATGGGGCTGCGTACGGCATCAATTATATATGATTTCACAGACATAGTGTAACTCCTTTTAATAATCGTATTTTTCCTTGACGATGATATCCTCTGCCACAGCGCGCTTCAGAGAAAACAGATCACGGGGAATGACCATTTTCCGGATATATTTTTCCACAAGCGCGAGGGTGCTCTCGAGGGCTTCACCGTAGAGGAGATTGGTAATTCCTTTCATGGCAAGCGTACTCAGGGTGTACATGCTTTCGCTGGTGAGAATGCGGGCAATCTGCATGACCACAGGATTGATCGCGCCCTTCTCACGGACCTGGGAGACCCGGGCCAGTGTACTGTCCACGAGATAGATATGGATGAACATATCAGCGAGTATCTCCATGAGCTGATGCTCCGTGCGCATGGCCTGGCCGAATTTATTGATAGCCTCGTGCAGTACCAGAATAGTCAGGTATTTGCTGAGTACCAGCGAACGCTTCTCTGGCCTGAGCGGATCATTGTAATACCAGTTATCCACTTCATCCAGGATGGACGGGATCTGTTTGACCGCCTCCCGCACCGGGAGCTCCTCCATGATGGCTTTTTTCAGAAAATAACCGGTGATAATCTGCCGGTTAATTTCGTTCGTCCCTTCGTAAATACGATCAATGCGGGTATTCCGGACAAAGGGAGCAAAGGGATATTCCTCCATGAAACCGTAACCGCCGTGAATCTGAAGTCCCTGGTCGGCGATTCGGCCCAGCATTTCAGAACCGAAGATTTTTATGATGGAATCCTCGATGGCATACTTTTCCAGTGCCCGTCCCGTTTTCTTTCCGTATTCGGTGTCGTCCCTGGCAATTTTCGCTGTTTCCTCCTCCGTATCAAATACGGTGCGGTAAACCATGGAGTCCAGGCCATACACGGAGACCACCATATCGGCGATCTTGGCCTTGATGGCATCGAAATGGGCAATGGGTTCACCGAACTGCCGCCGTTCCTTGGCATAGAGCAGAGCTTCACGAACCGCCTCCTTGGCGCCTCCCAGCGTGGCCGCACCCATTTTGAAGCGTCCCACATTGAGCACACCGAAGGCAATTTCGTGGCCCTTGCCGATATCGCCGAGAACATTCTCCACGGGAACCCGCACATTCTCGAGAATGACCATCGTAGTCGACGACCCCTTGATCCCCATTTTCTTTTCCTCGGGTCCGATGGAGAGGCCTTCCGAATCCCGCGGTACCATGAAGGCCGTGAACTTTTCACCGTCAATCTTGGCAAAGACGGTGTAGATCTGTGCCCAGGCACCATTGGTAATAAACTGCTTACTGCCGTTCAGGATGTAATGGGTCCCGTCCTCACTTAAAACAGCTGTTGTCTTCACGGAAAGCGCATCGGAGCCTGAGCTGGGTTCAGTCAGAGCATAGGCCCCCATCCACTCACCGCTGGACAATTTTTTCAGGTACTTCTGTTTCAAATGTTCCGATCCCCACCACACAAGAGGCAGAGTTCCGATGCCCACATGGGCCAGAAAGGTTGTGATGAAGGATGTGGTTCCGCTGCCGATTTCTTCGGCGACAATGGCCGAAACAACTTTTCCCAGATCCATTCCTTCATACTCCTCGGGTGTTTCGATACCGAGAAGTCCAAGTTCCGCACACTCATTGAAGAGCTGTCGGGACAGGTCAGGGT
This sequence comes from Fidelibacterota bacterium, assembly GCA_046735395.1. Lineage (GTDB taxonomy): Bacteria > Fidelibacterota > Fidelibacteria > Fidelibacterales > DSDE01 > JBJKQR01. Next base: position 14,053 of record JBJKQR010000077.1, read on the forward strand.
CGTAGAGATCTACGGCTTCCCGCGTCGGACGCAGCCGTTCAGAGGAAAATTCACGCACCATCTGCGCAATATCCAGCTGATCTTCACTGAAATCCTCCCGCGTGAAAATCCGCTCCCGCCCTACCGGCTGAATGAGAAAATTTCCACCAGTTTTCATAGTTCTCCTTTTCTAAGTTACCCATAAGTCAGGTTATCTCTCTGAATTTCAGGCATCCGGAGGGATTTTGCAACAGAAAAAGGCGAGCCCGTCCACAGACTCTGCTTCAATTGCAGAATTTAATCGGCAGGTGGAGGTCTTCAATGATCAGCGGTTATGCATTTGTGCCCCAAGTCGCAATAAGGGCCTTTATGAATGGCTTAAATAAACACAAAAATAATAGAATTTTCCACGAATGACACGGAAGTACACGAATGAAGAATTAATCCACGAATTTCACGAATTGACACGAATGAAGAATTATTCCACGAATTTCACGGATTGACACAAAGAATTCTTCACGAAGAACACAAAACAACACGAAAAAACGGAACAGCACCGTTAAACATCAGTCTACTCCCGGATCCTCGTTTCTTCCCGGTCTACCTGTCAACTCGTCTACCCGTCAACTCGTCTACCCAACCACGAATCTGGTCTCGTTTCTACCTAATGCTTAACCTTAACCTTGACCTCAGGCTCAGCCACCAGCCAACACGCACATCCGCCAACAATAATGAATCCACGGATTACACGAATGGACACGAATGAAGAATTTTCCACGAATGACACAAAACAAACACGAAAAAACGGAACACTACCGCTAAACATCAGTCCACTCCCGGATTTTCGTTTCTTCCT
>JBJKQR010000078.1:0-77500 GCA_046735395.1 Fidelibacterota bacterium
CGACAATATCAATATCACGGTTGGGCTGATCGCCCCCATCGCCATGGAAAAGGAACTGCGCTTCGCCATCCGCGAAGGCGGCCGTACCGTTGGTGCCGGTGTTGTCACTGAAATCATTGAATAAGGAATTATAATTACAATGGCTGGACAAAAAATACGCATCGCACTGAAATCCTATGATCATAATCTCCTGGACAGTTCCACGGAAAAGATCGTGCAGCGTGCAAAGGCTACGGGAGCCGTTATTTCTGGTCCCATCCCGCTGCCTACCAAACGCTCCGTCTACACTGTCCTGAGATCGCCCCACGTCAATAAAAAGTCGCGGGAGCAGTTCCAGATTAAAGTGCATAAGAGAATAGTTGAAATCCTTAACACTACGACAAAAACTATCGATGAACTAATGAAATTAGATCTTCCAGCAGGCGTAGATATAGAAATAAAGGTTTAAGTCGTGAGCGGAATAATAGGTAAAAAAATAGGTATGACCCGGATCTTTGATGAATCCGGCGAAAATATCCCGGTGACAGTTGTTGAAGCCGGACCCTGTTATGTAACTCAGATCAAGACCGATGAATCGGACGGCTACACAGCTGTCCAGCTTGGTTTTGAAGAGAAACGCGAGGTCCTTTTCAACAAACCCCAACTGGGACATCTGAAAAAATCCGGCAAGATGCTGTCAACATTGAAGGAATTTAAAAACATCGATGTTGCGGAAATGAAGGTCGGGGACATGATCGATGTCAGCACATTCAAAGCAGGTGATATCGTTGCCGTAACGGGCAAATCCATCGGTAAAGGATTTCAGGGCGGTGTAAAGCGCCATGGATTCGCCGGCGGACCCAAAACCCATGGTCAGAGCGACCGTCTGAGAGCCCCCGGTTCCATCGGTGCCAGTTCCGACCCCAGCCGTGTCTGGAAAGGCCTGAGAATGGCCGGTCATATGGGTAACCGTACCGTTACTGTTCGCAACCTGCAGGTTGTCAGTGTCGACAAGGAGAAGAATCTGCTTCTGCTCCGGGGAGCAGTTCCCGGTTCAAGAAACGGAATACTCCGCATCGTGAAGGTAGAGGATTGAGATGAAAATAGACGTAATACAGATGGACGGTAATAAAGCGGAAAATTCCATCGAGCTGAACGCGGGGATCTTCGGAATTGAACCGAATGATCATTGCATTGCTCTGGCTGTCAAGGCAGAACTGGCCAATATCCGCCAGGGAACGCACAAGGCAAAGACCAAGGGCGAAGTCAGCGGCGGCGGAAAGAAACCCTGGCGTCAGAAAGGCCGTGGAACGGCTCGCTCCGGTTCCTCCAGGTCTCCGGTCTGGGTTGGTGGTGGTGCCGTCTTCGGACCGGTTCCCCGCTCCTATAAACTCAAGCTCAACCGCAAGGTGAAGAAGCTGGCTCGTAAAAGTGCCCTGGCCTACAAGGCACAGAACCAGAATCTGATTGTAGTTGATCAGATTGCCGTGGAAAACGGCAAGACAAAGGACTTTGTATCCATTCTGAAGAATCTGGGTCTGGAAGGCCGTAAAATCACCGTTCTGGTGAATGAGCTCGACGAAAAGCTCTATCTGGCCTCCAGAAATATCCACAATGTCTGGGTTCTGGAAGCACAGTATGCCTCCACCTATGACATCATGGACTGCGAGATTCTCGTCATGGACACAGCTTCGGTCGAAACCTTGAGCTCCATGCTGGAAATTTAGGAGAGAAGAATGGGACAAAGTGAAAAACGAGTGATTGTTCGCCCCATCATCACCGAAAAGATGACAGCATTGGGCGAAACTGAGAGAAAATATGCCTTTCAGGTTGCCAAGGACGCCAATAAACTTGAAATCAAGAAGGCGGTTGAAGACCGCTTCGAGGTGAAAGTGACGAACGTGGCAACACTGGGCCAGAAAGGGAAATCAAAGTCCCTCACAGTACGTAGTGGCGGCAAAGTCATCCGGACGGCGGGAAAACGCTCGAACTGGAAGAAAGCTATCGTCACATTGCGGGACGGGGATGCCATCGATCTGCTCGAAGGCGAAACAGTATAAAAGGAATCATGTAGAATGCCCCTCAAAAGCTACAAACCGCACACTCCGGGACTTCGTGAGAAAACCACACTGGATTTCAGCGAACTGACCCGGAAGGACCCGGAAAAATCACTGACGAGGTCCAAAAGCAAAAAAGCCGGCCGTAATAACAATGGCCGCATTACCATGCGCAGACGCGGCGGCGGACACAAACAGAAATATCGTGTAATCGATTTTCGTCGGAATAAATTTGATATTCCGGCAAAAGTGGCTGCCATCGAATACGATCCCAACCGCTCTGCCAATATTGCGCTTCTCTTCTATGTAGATGGTGAAAAAAGGTATATCCTGGCTCCCGCCGGACTGAAAGTCGGCGATGTCATCGTCTCCGGAGAGAACGTGGAAATCCGTGTCGGAAATGCTCTTCCTCTCAAGAATATTCCTGCCGGTGCCCTGGTCCATAATATCGAAATGAAACCCGGAAAGGGCGGCCAGATCGCCCGCGGTGCCGGAGCAAAAGCCCAGATCATGGCAAAGGAAGGGAACTATGTGACCCTGAAGCTGCCGAGTGGTGAAATGCGGATGGTGCTCGAAAACTGCTATGCTACGCTGGGTGAAATCGGGAACAAGGACCATTCGAATGTTACTCTTGGAAAAGCCGGACGCACACGCTGGCTGGGACGCCGTCCCAAGGTTCGCGGTGTGGTCATGAATCCCGTCGACCATCCTATGGGCGGTGGTGAAGGAAAGACCTCCGGTGGCGGCCATCCCAGAACACCCTGGGGCAAGCCGACCAAAGGGTACAAGACCCGGAAAAAGAAGAATCCGTCTGATAAGTTTATTGTCAGCCGGCGTAAAAAGTAAGGAATGAAGCATGGCTAGATCACTTAAAAAAGGCCCTTACATCGATGCTAATCTCGAGAAACAGGTGGAAGTCCTGGTCAAATCCGGAAAAAAACGGGTTCTCAAGACCTGGGCTCGCAATTCCACGATTCCCCCTGAATTCGTCGGATTAACGTTTGCTGTGCACAACGGAAATAAATTTATCCCTGTTTATGTAACCGAAAACATGGTCGGACACAAACTGGGAGAATTCGCTCCGACCCGGACCTACCGTGGCCACGGCGCAGATAAAAAGAGATAAGGGGTGACATGGAAGCACAAGCAGTCAATAAATACATTCACCAGAGCGCGAAGAAAATCAAGCCCATGCTTGATCTCGTTCGCGGAAAACGCGTCGATTACGCTCTGAATACGCTTCACTTTATGCCCAAAAAAGCGGCCAAACTTATCGAAATGACCATTCGGTCTGCTGTGGCCAATTTCATCAATACGGATGAGGGAACGAAAGTGAATCCCGAAGAACTCTATGTCAAGACCGTGTTTGTCAACCAGGGGCCGACCGCAAAACGTATACAGCCCCGGTCAATGGGACGGGCTTACAGAATTAGAAAACGGACCAGCCACCTCACCGTCGTTGTGGCTCTTCCGGAAGTCAATGTCAGTGACACGAAAGAAAAGGAGTAAATTTTGGGTCAGAAAACACATCCATACGGCTTTCGTCTTGGAATCACTAAAGGTTGGCTTTCTAACTGGTTTGATGAAAGAAATTTTGCCGGAAAACTTTCCGAAGATCTCATGCTTCGCAAATATATCCGCAAACGTCTTGAAAAGGGCGGCGTTTCAAAAATCGATATCCAGAGAACAACAAAACTGATTACTGTCACGGTCCATGCCTCACGGCCCGGTATTGTCATCGGAGTCAAGGGCAAGGAAGTCGACCTTCTTCGTGAAGAGGTGAGGAAACTGACCCAGGCCGATGTGCAGGTAAACGTGACGGAAATTAAAAAACCTGAACTGGATGCATATCTTGTCGGTGACAATATTGCCCAGCAGCTGGTCCGCAAGATCAGCTACCGCCGTGCGGTGAAACGGGCGATTCAGAGCACCATGAGAATGGGAGCCGAAGGAATCAGAATCCAAGTATCCGGAAGACTGGGCGGTGCAGAAATGGCCCGGCGCGAAACCTATCGCGAAGGCCGTGTTCCGCTGCATACCCTCAGATCCGATATCGATTATGCTTCTGTTACCGCTTTCACCACCTACGGATGCATCGGAATCAAAGTGTGGCTTTGTAACGGCATCGTTTACACGAATTAAGAAAAGTGGAGTAAAATCTAATGTTAATGCCGCGTAAAGTAAAGTACCGTCGCCAGCACCGGGGAAGAATGTCCGGGAACGCGATGAGAGGCAATTCAGTGGACTTCGGCCAGTATGGTCTGAAAGCACTGGATTCCTCATGGATTACCAGCCGTCAGATTGAAGCTGCCCGTATTGCAATTTCCAGAGTCGTCAGAAAACACGGGAAAATGTGGATCCGTATCTTTCCCCATAAGCCCGTGACCAAAAAACCTGCCGAAACCCGCCAGGGTAAAGGTAAGGGAAGCCCCGAATTCTGGGTCGCCGTCGTGAAACGCGGTACCATCCTTTTCGAGGTGGAGGGCGTTACCGAGGAAATGGCCAAGGAAGCTTTCAGACTGGCAACTCACAAGCTGCCTATTAAAGCGAAGCTCGTCAGCAGAAGAGAATTTGGAGGGTAATCATGCTGTCTAAGAATCAAATGCAGGAATTGACGAGGGAAGAAGCGGAAATTAAACTGAAGGACAGCCGGGATGCTCTCATGAATCTCCGGTTTCAGCACGCGCTTCAGCAGTTGGATGATCCCTTGAAAATTCGCAACGTCAAAAGAGAGATCGCACAGCTTAAAACCCTGATTCGGGAACTCGAATTGGGTAAGAGAAAGTGATGGAGATTTAGAATGAGCTATAGCAACCGTAAGACAGTTATCGGTCAGGTCGTCAGCAATAGCATGGACAAGAGCATTGTTGTCCAGATTAACCGCAGACTGAAACACCCTGCCTATGGTAAGTACATCAGCAAATCGGCGAAATTCGTCGCACATGATGAAAATAACGAATGCCAGGTCGGGGATATGGTTAAAATCATCGAATCAAGACCTCTGAGTAAAACGAAAAGATGGCGCTTAGTTGAAGTCGTTTCAAAAGTTGAGATTATCTAAAATCATTCTGTGAAAGGCAAAAGTCAATGATTCAAGTCGAAACTAAACTAAGGGTTGCCGATAATACCGGAGCAAAAGTTGTTCAGTGTATTAAGGTACTTGGCGGGTCAAAACGTCGTTATGCCTCTGTCGGCGACATCATTGTCGTCGCTGTCAAACAGGCAATACCCGGCGGTACAGCAAAAAAGAGCGATGTTTCCCATGCTGTCGTCGTCAGAACCAAGAAGGAAGTCGGCCGCAAGGACGGTTCCTATATCCGTTTTGATGAAAATGCCGCCGTCCTGATTGACAAGCAGGGCGAACCGCGGGGAACCCGTATCTTCGGTCCCGTTGCCAGAGAACTTCGTGAAAAACAATTCATGAAGATTGTCTCAATGGCACCGGAAGTATTATAAGGAGATGGATGCCGTGCATGTAAAGAAAAATGACAACGTGAAAGTTATCGCCGGAAAAGATCGCGGCCGCCAGGGTAAGATTCTCAAGGTCTTCCCCAATACAAACCGCGTCATTATTGAAGGGGTTAACCTTGTAAAACGTCATACGAAACCAAACCAAGCAAATCCACAGGGCGGTATTGTGGAAAAGGAAGCGCCGATTCATGCTTCCAATGTCATGCTGCTCGTCGGGAACGAAGGGACCCGGACCGGAATCAGATTTCTGAACGACGGCAAAAAGGTCCGCTTCGCCAAGAAAACCGGTGAAATTGTGGATGAAGGGAAATAAGACGACATGAGTTACGTACCCAGATTATCGGAAAAATATAAAGCTGAGGTTATTCCTCATCTGAAAGAACGCTTCGGTTACGATAACGTGATGGAAGTGCCCAAGATCCAGAAGATATCTGTCAGTGTCGGCCTGGGAAACGCAAAGGAAGATCCGAATCAGATTGAAAACAGCGTGAATGACATTCAGCTGATTACGGGTCAGAAAGTGGTCGTGACCCGCGCCAAGAAGGCCATCAGTAATTTCAAGATCAGACAAAATGATCCTGTTGGTGTTCGGGTTACCCTCCGCCGTGCTATGATGTATGATTTTCTGGACAGACTGATCAATGTGGCAATTCCCCGTATTCGTGACTTCAATGGCATGTCCAACAAGTCTTTCGATGGGAGAGGTAGCTACAGTTTCGGTCTGAAAGAGCAAATCATTTTCCCGGAAATCAATTATGATAAGGTTGATAAGGTCCGGGGAATGAATATCACAATCACTACGAGTGCTAAGACAGACCAGGAAGCCTATGAATTGCTGGCTGCCTTCGGATTTCCATTCCGTAAAGCAGCAGACAAAAAGAAGGATTAAACCACTCATGGCAAAAAAGTCGTTAATAGCCAAAGCCAAGCGCGAACCCAAATTTTCAACCCGGGCTTATACCCGTTGTTCGATTTGTGGACGACCCAAAGCGGTCTATCGTAAATTCGGCCTGTGCCGTATTTGTTTTCGTGAACTGGCTTTACGGGGAGAAATTCCCGGAATAACCAAGGCAAGTTGGTAGAGGGAAATATTATGATTACAGATCCAATTGCTGATTTTTTAACCAGAATTCGTAATGCCAGCCGGGTCAACCACCGCTGGGTAGAAGTCCCTGCTTCCAAGCTCAAGGCCCGCATGGCTTTCCTTTTGAAAAAGGAAGGATTCATCAAGGACGTTATCCTCATCGATGACGGCAAACAGGGAATACTCCGGCTCTATCTCAAATATCAGAAGGATGGAGCTCCGGTAATTCTCGATCTGCAGCGGGTCAGCACTCCCGGACGCAGAATTTATGTTAACCATACCAATATTCCCCGTGTCAGAAACGGCCTGGGCGTCGGTATCCTGTCCACCTCTCAGGGTGTGATTACGGATAAGGAAGCCCGTACCCGCAAAGTCGGCGGTGAATATCTGTGTAAAGTATGGTAAAGGAGCGCTGATATGTCAAGAATAGGAAAAATGCCCATCGAACTTCCCAAAGGCGTCAGCGCCACCGTGAAGGACAGCGTCGTTACCGTAAAAGGGCCCAAGGGGGAATTGTCACAGGCCTACCGCGAAGGTATCACCGTCAATGTTGACGGATCGACCATCGTCGTGACCCGTGCGGATGATTCCCGTGAACAGAAAGCTCTGCACGGCCTGACACGCTCCCTGATCTCCAACATGGTTACCGGGTGTAATGAAGGCTTCAAGAAACAGCTCGAAATCCAGGGGGTCGGCTACTCGGTTGAAATGAGAGGCAACAAACTCTTTTTCAGCCTGGGATATTCCCACCAGATCCTCCTTGATGCACCCAATGGTATCAGCTATGAAGTGGGTAAGGGAAATATCATCACCGTCAACGGAATTGACAAGCAGCAGGTCGGCGCCGTCGCGGCCCAGATCCGTAAACTGCGTCCGCCCGAACCCTACAAGGGAAAAGGCGTTCGCTACTCTAACGAAATTGTCCGCCGCAAAGCCGGTAAAGCTGTTAAGAAATAAGGATTGACTAAGATGAGTAATAAACTTTTATCAAAGCATGATATCCGCCGGAAGAAAAAGGTTCGGATCCGGAAGAAGATCAACGGAACACCGGAAAGGCCCAGACTGGTTGTCTATCGCAGTAACAAGCACTTCAGTGCCCAGATTATTGATGACACCACCCATCTGGTTCTGGTTTCCGCCGATTCCTTCTCCAAGGATCTGGCCAAGGAAATCGGGGATAAGAACAAAACCGAAAAAAGTCTTGCCGTTGGAAAACGTATTGCCGCTCTCGCTCTTGAAAAAAATATCAAGGAAGTCGTGTTTGACCGGAACGGATACATCTATCACGGAAGAATTAAAGCTTTTGCCGATGCGAGTCGCGAAGGCGGATTAATATTCTAATAGAGGGAGACGATTTTGAAGACAATAAATCCGTCTGAATTAGAATTAAAAGACGAAAAAGTAGTAAAGATCAACCGCGTTTCCAAAGCGGCAACCGGTGGACGGCGTTTCTCCTTTAATGCGATTGTGGTCGTAGGTGACGGAAAAGGCCACGTGGGTATCGGCCTCGGCAAAGCCAAGGAAGTGACCTCAGCCATCAACAAGGCCCGGGAAGATGCGAAGAAGAATATTATTCACGTTCCCATTATCAAGGGGACCATCCCCTTCGGTATTACCGCCAAGTATGGTGCCGGCAAGGTCGTTCTGAAACCTGCCAGCCCGGGTACGGGAATTATCGCCGGCGGCCCTGTCCGGGCCATCATGGAACAGGTCGGCGTACATGATATTCTCTCCAAGTCCCTCGGCAGTACCAATGCCCATAACATCGTCAAAGCAACGATGGAAGGCCTGAAAGCGCTGGAAGATGCCTATGCAACGGCCCGACGCCGCGATATCAGCCTGAAGGAGGTTTTCAACTAAGATGGCAGCAAAAAAACAGACATTACTCAAGATCACCCAGATTAAAAGCACCATCGGCTACCGGGAACGGACTAAAAAGACGATGGCGGCTCTGGGTCTCGGAAAAATCAGAAAGACAGTAACACAGCAAGATAATCCTGCGATCCGGGGCATGCTGCGTATGGTAGAACACCTGGTTCGGGTAGAGGAGGTAAATGCGTAATGGATTTATCAACACTTAGTCCGGCTCCCAATTCGACCAAAAAGACCAAACGCCGCGGACGCGGGGAAGGCAGTGGAAACGGTTGTACCGCAGGACGCGGAAACAAGGGAGCTTTTTCCCGTACCGGTTCGAAGCACCATCCCTGGTTTGAAGGCGGCCAGATGCCGCTGCAGAGACGTGTCCCCAAACGCGGTTTTTCAAACGCCCGTTTCCGTCAGGAATTTCAGATTGTAAACGTGGCTGATCTGGAAATTGTCACAGAAGATGTTGTTACTGCCCAGACCCTCGTACATTACGGTCTGGTAAAGAAGGCAACGGAACCTGTCAAGATTCTCGGAAACGGAGAATTGACAAAAAAGCTGGAAGTTACAGCAGATGCTTTCAGCCAGTCAGCCCGCGAAAAAATTGAAAAAGCCGGCGGAAAGGCCATTGAACTATGATACAGAGCTTTCGTTCGATCTTCAAGATTCACGAACTTCGGGAACGCATTCTCTTCACTGTTCTCATTCTCTTCATCTACAGGCTTGGCGGCCATATTCCCATTCCGGGCATTGACAGCTACGCTCTTGGGATTGCGGTGAAAAGCTTCCAGAATACCTTGCTGGGATTGTACGATATGTTTGCCGGTGGCGCATTCCGTAAAGCAACGGTTTTTGCCCTCGGAATTATGCCCTACATCAGCGCGAGCATTATCTTCCAGCTCCTCGGTGCGGTATTTCCCTACTTCCAGAGACTTCAGAAGGAAGGTGAGGAAGGCCAGAAGAAACTGACTCAGCTGACTCGATATGGAACCGTCGGTATCTCTGCTCTTCAGGGTTATGGCGTTGCCATCTTCCTGCAGAATATGAATGCCGGAAGCTCCGGGGCACCTCTGCCCGTCGTACCGCATCCCGGTATCGGCTTCATTCTGCTGACCATGCTGACTCTGGTTGCCGGAACCATCTTCATTATGTGGCTCGGTGAGCAGATTACGGAACGCGGAATCGGGAACGGAATTTCCCTCATCATCATGATCGGTATCATGGCTCGCTTCCCCAATGTTATCATGAAGGAAGTGACCCTTATCGGACAGGGTGTGAAAGGTGTCTTCGGTGAATTGATTCTTGTCGGCCTGATGGTGATTGTCATCGGATTCGTCATTTATCTGACCCAGGGTACCCGGAAAATCCCCGTTCAGTATGCCAAACGCGTGATCGGACGCAAGGTGTACGGCGGCCAGTCCACCAATATTCCTCTTCGAGTGAATACGGCCGGCGTCATGCCCATCATCTTTGCCCAGTCCCTCATGTTCATCCCCAGCACCATCACGACTTTCGTCGGAGATGTGGAGTGGCTCCAGTCTGCCATGAGAATGTTCAACATTGATTCATGGGTCTACTGGCTGTTCTATTCCCTGCTCATCGTTTTCTTCACGTACTTCTATACAGCCATCGCCTTCAATCCCGTCGAGGTGGCCGACAATATGAAGAAACACGGCGGATTTATCCCTGGTGTCCGGCCCGGTAGGAAGACTGCTGATTACATCGACAATATTCTTACCCGGGTTACGCTGCCCGGATCCTTCGCTCTGGCCATTGTCGCCATCATCCCCTATATCCTTATGAAGGTGATGAAAATCGATTATGATCTGGCCAGCTTCTTCGGCGGAACCTCTCTGCTCATTATCGTGGGCGTTGCCCTTGATACACTGCAGCAGATCGAGTCCCATCTCATTTCCCGGCATTATGAAGGATTCATGAAATCCGGAAAAATCCGGGGCCGGAGACGTTTCTGAACGGTGTATGATGATCTATTACAAAACACAGCAGGAAATTGAAAAACTTCGTATGGCAGGACGCATTGTAAATCAGACGCTTGTCGAGCTCGAAAAGTGGATCCGCCCCGGTGTGACCACCCGGAAGCTCGATCAGATTGCGGAAGATTTTATCCGTTCCCGGGGCGCAGTACCCGGCTTCAAGGGATACAGCGGTTTTCCCGCCACCCTCTGTGTTTCAGTAAATGAGGAAGTTGTCCATGGTATTCCCGGTGACCGGGAACTTCGTGACGGTGATCTGGTCAGTGTGGACTGCGGAACGGTTCTGGACGGCTATTGGGGCGATCATGCCCGAAGCTTCCCTGTTGGCGAAGTTTCGGATGAGACGCTGAAGCTGCTGTCCGTAACGGAAGCGAGTCTCTATGCCGGAATCGAACAGGCACGAAGCGGCGCCCATCTCGGCGATATCGGAGCGGCCGTACAGAAAGTGGCCGAAGATGCCGGATTCAGCGTGGTTCGCTCGCTGGTCGGACATGGTGTGGGCCGCAATCTGCACGAAGAACCGCAGGTTCCCAACTATGGCAAATCCGGCCGCGGCCTCACACTGAAGCCCGGATTGGTCATCGCGATTGAACCTATGGTCAATATGGGAGATCATGATGTCTTTACGGACGAAGATGGCTGGACCATCATTGCCCGTGACAGACGGTCTTCCGCTCATTTCGAACATACGATCGCTATTACCGAAAACGGCCCTGAAATCCTTACAGACGGACATTGATCTATGGCTAAACAAAGTGCAATAAAAGTTGACGGAACGATCAAGGAAACCTTGCCCAATGCTTCATTCAAGGTTGAACTGGAAAACGGGCATGAAGTCCTTGCTCACATTTCGGGGAAGATGAGAATGCATTTCATCAAGATTCTCCCCGGTGATAAAGTGACACTTGAACTGTCACCCTATGATCTGTCCCGTGGACGTATAATTTACAGATACAAGTAAAAGGATAGTTGAAATGAAAGTCAGAGCATCCGTTAAAAAAATGTGCGATAAATGCAAAATTATTAAACGTAACGGCGTTGTACGTGTGATTTGTGAGAACAAGAAGCACAAACAGAGACAAGGCTAAGACAGGAGGAATGATTTGGCACGTATAGCTGGGGTGGATCTGCCCCGTGACAAAAAAGTTAAAATCGGCCTGACCTATATCTTCGGTATCGGCCAGTCGACCGCCAGGAAAATTTTAAGCAAGACTGATATTGATCCTGAAACGAGAATAAAGGACCTTAAAACCGAGGAAGTCACCGTTCTTCGGAACATTATTTCTGATGAAATAAAGGTCGAAGGTGCTCTGAGAACAGAAGTGACCATGAACATCAAACGTCTCATGGATATCGGCTGTTACAGAGGGTTGAGACATCGTCGCGGTCTTCCGGTGCGCGGACAGAATACAAAAAATAATTCCCGCACCCGGAAAGGTAAGAAACGTATCGCCGTGGGTAAAAAGAAAAAATAACAGATTTCCTTCAGGAGGATAGCATTGGCTAAGAAACCACAGATCAAGAAAAAGAAGAAAAAGGTAAAGGTAGACCCGGAAGGGATTGCTTTTATTAAGGCGACGTATAATAATACGATTATTACGCTGTCTGACAATTACGGGAATGCCATTTCCTGGGCTTCTGCCGGAAAAGCCGGCTTCAAGGGCTCAAGAAAGAGTACTCCCTATGCCGCCGGCCAGGCTGCCGAAGTTGCGGCAAAGGAAGCTATCGACGTGGGACTCGCCCGCGTTGAAGTACGTGTGAACGGCCCGGGTGGCGGACGTGAAATGGCGATCCGCTCACTGCAGATTGCAGGTCTCGAGATAACATCCATCAAAGATACAACCCCCATCCCCCACAACGGATGCAGACCGCCGAAACGGCGCAGAGTATAAGAGGAGTAGAGTACTATGGCAAGATATAGAGGTCCCAGAGGAAAAGTGTGTCGCCGGCTCGATGCTCCTGTTTTCGAGTCGCCCAAATTCGCCAACCCCCGGAAAAATTATCCTCCGGGAGAACATGGCCCGACGAACAGAGGCCGTCTCTCTGACTACGGTCTGCAGATGCGGGAAAAACAGAAAATCAAATACATGTACGGTGTTCTGGAAAAACAGTTCAGAAACTATTTCAAAAAGGCCGACCACAAAAAAGGGATCACCGGACATAATCTGCTTCAGGCTCTCGAGTCAAGACTGGACAATGTCGTCTTCCGTCTCGGTTTTGCCCCGACACGCCGCGCTGCTCGCCAGCTTGTATCCCATGGTCATATCATGGTTAATGGAAAAAACGTCAATATCCCCTCTTTCTCAGTCAAACCCAGTGATGAAATCCAGGTTCGCGACAGAAGCAAACGCATGGAACTTATCCTGAATTCCATTAAAAAGATCAAGGGCGATCAGATTCTGCCCTGGCTCAAAATTGATAAAGCTAAATTGGTTGGTACGTTTGAACAGGTTCCGGAACGGACACAGATCCCGGAAGATATCAATGAACAACTCGTTGTCGAGCTTTACTCAAAATAAGAGGTGAGGATTAATGCCAAATTTTCAAATCCCCAATAAAGTCCAGATCGATGCTGATTCCAGCAGCGACAATTACGGGCGTTTTGTCATCGAACCGCTGGAGCGCGGTTTCGGGACAACACTGGGAACTTCCCTGCGCCGGACCCTGCTGTCCTCCATTCCCGGAGCAGCCATCACGGCTGTGCGCTTCGAAGGAATTCTTCACGAATTTTCCAGTGTACCCGGTGTTCTGGAAGATGTAACGCATATCATTCTCAATCTGAAACAGGTCAAGGTTAACCTGGTTGATTCCAAACCCATCCGTCTTTCCCTCAAACTGAAAGGCCCCATTCAGGTTACTGCCGGCCTTCTCAACGGGGGAAATCCGAATGTTGAGATCATGAACCCCGATCTTCACATCATGAGTATCGAGGAAGCCATTGAAATCAATATGGACATCCGGATCGGCCGTGGACGCGGATACCATTCCGCCGAACTGAATAAAACCGCCGATGCACCGCTGGACACCATCTTCATTGATTCCATTTTTTCGCCCATTGAAAAAGTGAATTTCAGTGTCGAGGCGCTTCAGTCCGGTGTGAAGGAAGGCCTGGAGAAACTGACAGTGGAAGTGCACACAGACGGTTCCATGTCTCCGGATGATTCCATCTCCTACGCGGCCAAACTTCTTTCCGATCACATTCGCCCCTTCGTCGCTCTGCTCTCTTCGGATATCATTGAACCGGAGCTGCAGGTGGATGAGGACAAGATGCGCATCAAACGGCAGCTGGAACGCAGTATTGATGAACTGGAACTTTCAGTCCGGTCCTACAATTGCCTGCAGGCTGCTCAGATCAAGACCATCTCTGATCTGGTCTCCAAGGAGGAGAATGAAATGCTGCGCTTCAAGAATTTCGGCCGGAAATCGCTCAATGAGCTGATTGCCAAGCTGGATGAGCTGGGCCTGCGTTTCGGAATGGACCTGAGTGAATACGTTAAAGACTCCCTAAAGAAATAGAGATTTTACTATGAGACACGGAAAAAAAATAAAAAAACTGGGCAAATCTGCCAGTCATCGCCGCGCAATGTTTGCCAATATGGCTGCGTCACTGATTCAGCACAAGCGTATCAAAACGACAGAAGCCAAGGCGAAGGAAGCACGCCGCGTTATTGAACGGCTCATTACCTACGGCAAGAATGATACAACTCACAGCCGTCGGCTTGCTTTCGCCATCCTGCGGCAGAAAGATGTTGTCAAAGCACTTTTCGAAGAAATCGCACCGGTATACAAAACCCGCGCAGGCGGATATACCCGGATCTACAAACTGGGCCGCCGTCCCAACGATGCAGCCAAAGTTGTTCTTCTGGAACTTGTTGATTTTCTGGGTACGGAAAAGACCGCGAAAAAGAAAGCAGCTCCCGAAAAGACCAAGGCAAAGGCTGCTGCAGCCGAAGTGGTAACGGAAACTGCTGAAAAGGAAACGGCAGCTTCCGAAGATAAACCGGCTAAAGCGACGAAAGCCAAAAGCAAGGCCAAGCCCAAAACGACCAAAGCTGCTGCCAAACCTGAAGCCGCCGCGGAAGAAGAAGCGGCTGCGCCTGCTGAGGAACCTGTAAAGGTGGAAGAAACTGTCTCCGAAACTTCTGAAACTCCGGTGGACGATTCTGAAACAGCTGTTGAACCCGAAGACAAAAAGGAAGACTGACGCCCCGCGAAAGCCTTTCTTCTTAATTCATGTCAGATTCATGATAAACAGGGCAGTGCTGATCGCTGCCCTGTTCTGCTTTCCCGGTATTATTTCACTGGCGAAGGCGGATACGTCGCTCTGGGTAACCCGTGAATATGCCACCTCTGCTCAGCGTATCGATGAAGTCATGGATTTCTGTTCCGAACATCATATTAAAAATGTATTTCTTCAGATCCGGGGCCGGGGCGATGCCTTTTATGAATCCCGTTTCATTGCAAAATCCTCCATGATTCAGGATGCGGATTTTGATCCGCTGGCCTATGCCTGTACGGCTGCTCATCAGCGGAATCTGAAACTTCACGCCTGGTTCAATACCTATATCCTGTATTCCAGTACCCAGATTCCACCTCCGGATGATCACGTATACAACCTCTTTCCCGAATGGACATCGATGGATATCAATGGCTTTGACGATTCCAGTCTTTCACTGAATCGCTACCGAAACCGGAATTTCGAGGGCTGTTACCTGTCGCCGGTTCATCCCAAGGTAAATCAGTATCTCTTCATTCTTATCCGTGAGATTGTGGATAATTACCCCATTGACGGAATCCACCTGGATTATATCCGGTTCCAGAATCGGGATTATGGCTTCAATGCTGCGGGACGACGGGCTTTCAGGGATGAGACCGGTATTGATCCGACGGCTTACATGCTGGATGATCCGGATGTATCAAAAAAAATTCCCGACGAAATGTTCTTCGAGTTGTATGATACCTATCGCATGGATGCGGTGAATGCCCTGGTGAAACGGGTGAAATCGTATCTGAACCGTCAGCTTTCACCCATTCAGCTGTCAGCCGCCGTAAAACCGCAGCCGAATCTGGCTAAGGAGGAATTCTTTCAGGACTGGCGCCACTGGCTGGATGAATCCTGGGTGGACTTTGTTGTGATCATGAATTACAACACCTATGATAATTATGTGAAAAATATAGATTTTATCTACACCAGCTTCGATGAGAAATATCTGGATAAAATTCATTGCGGCATCGGCATCTGGAAACTTCCGCCCTCTGAGGCGAATCGTGAAATCACCTACAGCAACGTTATGGGTTTTCGGAATATTGCCTATTTCTCGTATACTACTTTTCTGGATAATCCGGATTACGTGCTGGAAGTGAAATAAACTTCCCGGCTATTTCATTCCTAAACATTTCACGGGCCGACCGAACAATGCTTTATAATTCCGGCGCATTCAGTTAAATTATGTCGGATGGAAAAACTGATCGGAGGTATGCTATGAGACGAATCATCACACCACCCACCGGGACAACTCTCACCTGTAAGAACTGGCAGATTGAAGCGGCATACCGCATGATACAGCACAATCTTCATCCTGATAATGCGGAAAACCCGGATGAACTGATCGTCTATGGCGGAACGGGCCGGGCAGCCAGAAGCTGGGAGGCATTTGATACCATCCTCCGAATGCTGAAGGATCTGGAACCTGACGAGACTCTGCTTGTGCAGAGCGGGAAAGCGGTGGGGATCCTGAAAACCCATAGCGATGCACCGCGGGTGCTTATTGCAAATTCGAATCTCGTGGGCAACTGGGCCAATTGGTCCTATTTCAATGAACTGGAGAAAAAAGGCCTCATCATGTATGCCCAGATGACAGCCGGATCCTGGATATATATCGGAACCCAGGGTATTCTTCAGGGAACCTATGAAACCTTTGCCGAAGCTGCCAGACAGTATTTCGGCGGAACCCTGAAGGGGCGGACGGTTCTGACAGCCGGCCTGGGAGGGATGGGAGGCGCTCAGCCTCTGGCCGCCGTATTCAATGGTGCCGCGGTTCTCTGTGTGGAAGTGGATGCCGATCGCATCCGTAAACGCATCGGCACTGCTTACCTCGATAAATCCACTGATGAGCTGGAAACAGCGCTGGCCTGGATTCACGATGCGAAGGAGAAGGGAGACGCGCTGTCGGTGGGCTTGCTGGGGAATGCCTCGGACATCCTGCCTCAGATTGCTGATCGGAAAATAATGTTTGATATCGTGACGGATCAGACGTCAGCCCACGATGAACTGAACGGCTATGTTCCCGGGGCCATGTCCTATGAGGATGCTCTGGCTCTGCGAAAGTCTGACCCCGATGAATATGTGCGGAAAAGCATTGCCTCCATGGGACGGCATGTGTCCGCCATGCTGGATATGCAGAAATCCGGCTCGGTGGTCTTTGATTACGGAAATAATATCCGGACACAGGCAGCCAAAGCAGGCGTCGACAATGTCTATGATATTCCCGGCTTTGTCCCGGCCTTCATCCGTCCGCAGTTTGAAGAGGGGAGAGGTCCCTTCCGATGGGTTGCGCTGAGCGGTGATCCGGAAGATATTTATACGACAGACAGAGAAATTCTCAAGCTTTTTCCTCATGATGAGTCCCTGCGGAACTGGATTACCAAGGCACAGCAGAAGGTGAAATTTCAGGGACTTCCATCCCGTATCTGCTGGCTGGGTTACGGAGAACGGGATAAGGCGGGCCTCATGTTCAATGATCTGGTCCGCAGCGGCAAAGTGAAAGCTCCGATCGTGATCGGACGTGATCATCTGGATGCCGGATCCGTGGCCAGTCCCTACCGTGAAACGGAAGCGATGAAGGACGGAAGTGATGCCATCGCCGACTGGCCTATCCTGAATGCGCTGGTTTCCGCAGTCAGCGGCGCCACCTGGACCTCCTTTCACCATGGCGGTGGCGTGGGCATCGGATACAGTCTGCATGCCGGTGTGGTGATTGTTGCCGACGGCAGTGATGACGCGGCAGTCAGACTGAAACGCGTTCTGACGAATGATCCGGCGCTGGGCGTGATCCGCCACGCAGATGCCGGTTATGAAAAGGCAGCCCGGATCGCCAGGGAGCGGGGAGTTCTGATTCCCGGTATCAATGAACAGCGGGGCCGAAATATTTAATGGATCCTATCATAGAAAGGACGGGATGATGAAACTGGAATTGACGGAAAAGGAATATGAAACGCTGGTGAAGATGGTTTATGCCGGCAACTGGATGATCAATGGTCTGCGGGATGATACCATTGATGAATTTCTGGACCTCGAACAGAAAATATTTCTGTCCTCCCGGGAACTGAAGGGTGGAACCCAGCTGCTCAAATGGGACAAGAAATACGAAAATTATCTTCCGTCCGAAAAAATGGAAGATGTGATGGACGAACTGATTGATGAGTACGATGAACAGATATTCTGGAATGAACTCATTCAGCGGCTGGCGTCCAGGGATATTCTCGACCGTTTTGGTGATGAAGCCGTGGAGGCGATGAGCGAGGTGGAGGAATCGGAGCATATTGCGGAGTATTCCCAGACCTATTCGGATGAATTCGAAAATAACGGAATTCGAAATCTTGTCGTGAAATCCTGAGCATCTTATTCAAATTTCCTGAAATAAGCTGTGAAACTGAAAATTGAACAACTTTCCCAGATTCTCACCTGGGATACGGTCCGGGCTTCAATGGTATCCATCCCGGATACGTCGCTGCTCATTGAGGATGGCCGCATTTCCGTCATCGCTCCAGAAATTACCGCAAAGACGGATATTACGGTGGATGGCCGCGGAAAAGTCCTGACGGCAGGATTGATTGACTCACATACCCATCCGATCTTTGCCCGAACCCGCGAGCAGGAATTTGTCATGCGGATTCAGGGTAAATCCTATCTGGAGATCGCGGCAGCAGGCGGAGGCATACGCAATTCTGTCCGGGAGCTGCGGGCTCTGTCCGAGGACGGGCTCTTTGATGTCTGTCTCCCGCGGATGCAGGGTTTCATTCCGCTCGGAACGACCACAATCGAAGCAAAAAGCGGGTATGGGCTGAGCTCGGAGGATGAGCTGAAGTCCCTCAGAGTTATTCATCGCCTCAATGAAGTTCTGGATATTGATCTGGTTGCGACCTTTCTGGGTGCGCACGAAATTCCGGATGAATACGAGCAGGATCGCAGCGGATATGTTGATTTAATCTGTAATGAAATGCTGCCTAAGGTTTGTGAAAATGATCTGGCCGTTTTTTGTGATGTGTTTTCCGAAGCGACGGTTTTTTCGTTGGCTGAAACCCGGAAAATATTTGAGACGGCGCAGCAGTATGGATTGAAGCTGCGGGTTCATGCCGATGAATTTGAAAGTATCGGTGCGACGGAACTGGCAGCGGAAATGGGCGCGGCGTCGGCAGATCATCTGCTGGCTGTCACCGATGCGGGAATCCGCGCTCTTGCAGAGTCGGGAACGGTCGCGACCCTTCTTCCGGGAACGGCTTTTTTCCTGGGGCACAAGGACTATGCTCCCGGACGAAAACTGATTGACAGCGGTGTCCGGATTGCGCTGGCTACCGATTTCAATCCCGGATCCTCCATGACACAGAACCTGCAGATGATCATGAGTATCGCCTGTACGCAGATGGGATTGACGCCCCATGAGGTTCTGCAGGCAACCACCATCAATGCGGCACTTTCTCTCGGCCTGGACAGGGAACTCGGCTCTGTGGAGGCCGGGAAACGCGCGGATCTTGTGCTCTGGGATGTGGACGATTTTTCGCTGGTGCCCTATTGGTTCGGAATGAATCATGTTTATAAGGTTTTTAAAGATGGTCGAATCGTATATGCCGCTCCGGATGTGACCGGATGACAGGTGCGGCAATAAAAAAATATCGGCAGGATCCCACAGCCCGGCCTTCGGAGGATGGTTAAATGAAACAGTACCTCGATCTCGTCAACTATGTTCTGGAGAATGGAACGAGGCAGGTGAACCGTACCGGCGTCGCCACGCTGTCAAGCTTTGCCTATTTCTATCGGGTAAATCTTCAGGACGGATATCCCCTGCTGACGACAAAAAAAATGTATTTCAATTCCATGCTCCGTGAGATGCTCTGGTATCTCAGCGGTGACGCTCATATCCGGGAACTGCGGAAGCATACCGGGATCTGGGACGCCTGGGCGGATGAGGATGGCCGGCTGGAAACGGCGTACGGACGCTTCTGGAGACGCTTCCCGGTTCCTGAAAATGGCAGGGTTGACGGGGAGAACTGGGGTAAAAAATGGATACGCCGCGATGCGGAAACCGGCGGCCTGGTTTTTGACCAGATTGCCTTTGTTATTGATACGCTCAATGAAATTAAAATCAACCCGTCCACACCCAACCGCCGCCGCATGGTGGTATCGGCATGGCATCCGGGCAATGCGGCGGAGAGCAAACTGCCGCCCTGTCATTATACCTACGCCTTCAATGTAAATGGAAACAAACTGAATTGTCACCTGACTCAGCGAAGCGGTGATATTGCTCTCGGTGTACCCTTCAATCTGGCCTGCTACAGCCTTCTGACCATTCTGCTTGCGAAACAGACCGGCTATGAACCCGGTGAATTTGCCCACACCATCATTGATGCGCATATTTATGAAAATCATATTTCCGGACTGAAGGAGCAGCTGAAACGCGCTCCCATGCCGCTGCCCAGTCTGGAGATTGCGGACCGTCGTCTGGAAGATCTGAAGTTTGAAGATGTGGAATTGAAGGATTATCAGTCCCATCCCGTTCTGAAATTTGATGTGGCGGTCTGATGAATTTCCCTTCCAAAGTCCTGCGGCCTGAATATATCATTATTGCCGGTATCGCGCGTAACGGAGTGATCGGGAAGGGTATGGCCCTGCCTTGGAAGGTTCCCGGGGACATGAAGCTTTTCAGGGAGCTGACGATGGGGCATCCGGTGGTTATGGGCCGGAAAACCTGGGAAAGTATGGGGCAGATCCCGCTGCCGGGACGTCAGAATATTATCATCAGCCGGTCGCTGCGGGCAACGGAAAACGCGTGGGTACTGCCGGATCTCGGGAAGCTTTCCGAGGTTCTGCCTGCTGATACGGAACGGGTGTTTTTTATCGGTGGCGCTGTTCTCTATGCGGAAGCGCTGAAAATCGTCCATACTCTCTATCTCTCCGAAATGCACTTCGATGCGGAGGGGGATACCACTTTTCCCGCCTGGGATCGGACGCAATGGCGGCTTGAAGAAAAACGGGCCTATGACCGTTTTGATTTCTGTATCTACCGGAGAAAATAAATTATTGGACCGCAAAACCTAAATTTGTGACGGGAAATGAATCAGACTTTTTCAGATAAATACAACGAAATTCTGGACTATATCAAGGCTCTGGGAACTGTGGCCGTTGCCTATTCAGGCGGAACGGATTCGACACTTCTGGCCAGGGCCGCCGTCGATGCGCTCGGAGAACGGGCTGTCGCCGTGACGATCAAGTCGCCGTCCCTGCCGGCTTCGGAACTGGCAGAGGCAATCTCCGTAGCTGCCGGCATGGGTATCCGGCATGTAGTGCTGGATGGCAATGAAATGAGCGATCCGCGTTATGTGGAAAATTCTCCACAGCGCTGCTATTACTGTAAATTTCATAATTTCAGCCAGATCCGGACTTTTGCCGCTGACGGTGGATTTGAACGGATTGTGGATGGCCATAATGCGGATGATAGCGGAGATTACCGTCCGGGACATCGGGCCGCTTCCGAACTGGACGTCCTTTCCCCGCTGAAGGATCTGAATATCGGGAAATCCCTTGTGCGGCAGCTGGCGCGGGAGCAGGGCCTGGCCAACTGGAATAAAGCCGCGTCCGCCTGTCTCGCATCCCGAATTCCCTACGGAAGTTCGGTAACGTCTGAAAAACTCCGACAGATTGAAGAGGCCGAGGCCTATCTGAAAAGTCTGGGATTGTCTCCCTGCCGGGTTCGGCACCACGGGAATCTGGCCAGGATAGAAATTCAGCCGGAGGATTTTGACGACTGCATGAAGGCCCGGATTGAAGTTGATGAATATTTCAGGAAACTCGGATTTGTATATGTCGCACTGGATCTGGCAGGATTCCGCTCCGGATCCATGAATCTGGTGCTGGAGAAGACGGAGCCGCGGAATGAGAACTGACGGAATTCACGATCTGCTCCGGGATTTTCGTCAGGGGATGATTGACGAAGACACACTCATCGGAGAACTGAAGAAACAGTCAGTGCTCTCATTGGGACACAGCGTTTTAGATATGGACAGGGAAAGCCGGAACGGGTTTGGAGAAGTGATCTTTTGTGAACGGAAAACGCTGTCCCAGCTGCGGGATATTTTCTCTGCCCTGCTGGATAAAGGTCAGAAGGTGCTGGGTACGCGTGTGGATGCGGAAAAAGGCCGGGCTCTCTGTCAGGACTTCCCGGTTCTGCGCTTCGATGAAACGGCGCGACTGATCCGGACCGGCGGAAGCGGAGATGCGGAATCGCTCCGTGACAGCGGGGTTCTGATCGTGACCGGAGGAACCTCCGACATGTCCGTGGCGGAAGAAGCGGCTCGGACTCTGGAATTTTTCGGACAGCGGCCCCGGCGTCTCTATGATGTGGGCGTTGCCGGACTGCACCGGCTTCTCATGCATATGGAGGATCTGCGCAGTGCCTCCGTCGTCATCGTTATCGCCGGTATGGAAGGTGCGCTGGCCACGGTGGTGGGCGGGCTCGTATCGGTTCCCGTCATTGCCGTTCCCACTTCGGTGGGCTATGGAAGCCATTTTGAAGGACTTGCATCTCTGCTGGCCATGCTGAACTCCTGTGCTACCGGTGTGACGGTTGTAAATATTGATAATGGGTTTGGTGCTGCGGCTGCGGCTCTGAAAATGTTGATGATTAATGCGCATGAAAGTGATATGAAATGACAACCGAAGGTCTGCTCTACATCGATGCGGTGAATGGCCTGAGCGGAGACATGTTTCTGGGCGCCCTGTGTGACCTGGGCTACCCGGTGGAAAAATATGAAGCCTGTATCCGTGATCTAGGGCTGACAGATGTTCAGATAACTCTGCAGAAGGTGATGAGACAGGCCGTCTCAGCCGGCTATATCCAGGTCCATGACAGACAGGCCGAACGGCAGTTCCGTTCACTGGATCAGATCGAAAAATTAGTCCGGGCGTCAAAGCTGTCCCCTCAGATTCAGGAACGGGGCCTGAAAATATTTCATCGGATCGCCGAGGCCGAAGCGTCGGTTCACGGGACCGGGATACAGGACGTACATTTTCATGAGCTCGGCGCTGTCGACACGCTTGTGGATGTATTCTGTACACTGCAGGCACTCCATGATCTGAATATTCATCGTGTCATCTGTTCGCCGCTTCCGATGGGACGCGGAATGATTCGCAGTGATCACGGGCTCATTCCCCTGCCTGCTCCGGCTACCATCAGTCTGCTGAAGGGGGCAGAGCTTCGTCCTTCATCGCAGAATGCTGAACTGGTGACGCCGACGGGTGCTGCACTGGCCGCCGGACTGGCCGAAGCCTTCGGAGACATTCCCCGGATGGTGCTGAGAAAATCCGGATACGGCGCAGGATCCCGGAATGGAGACATTCCCAATGTCATCCGCCTCCTGCTCGGTGATGCCGTCCGATCTGAGAGCGAATCATCGCTGTGGATGATTGAATGCAATATTGATGATATGAACCCGGAATTCTATGACCATATCATGGACCAGCTTTTTACTGCAGGCGCTCTGGATGTCTTCATGGTTCCCATCCACATGAAGAAGAATCGTCCCGCGGTGCTGCTTTCGGTTCTGAGCCCCCCTGTTCAGAAAAATATGTTAATGGATATCATCCTGAAGGAAACGACAACGGGCGGACTCCGCTATTATCGCGTGGACCGGCGGATCCTTGACCGCAGCTTTGAAACGGTAAACACGGTATACGGACAGCTTCGCATCAAGATTTTCAGCGAAGGTGGCCGGGTGCTTCGCCGGGTTCCGGAATATGATGACTGTGCTGCGCTGGCCGCAGAAACGGATGCGGCGATACAGGATGTGTATAATGAGGCGCTCCGGGCGGCTCAGGAAACGGGGATGAGGCATGATGACTGAAAAAGGGCTGATTTGTGTAAGCGGCGCGTCCGGCGGAATCGGAGCGGCTGTTGTCCGGAAACTCCTGAATTCCGGCCGCAGTGTAGTACAGATTTCCCGACGCCGGGAAGCCATGGAACGCAATATTCCCGGCGCTGATCCCGATCTGATCTATACGGCTGACCTGTCAGATCCGCAGCAGGCAGACAGGATATTTTCTGCGATTGCCAGGGACCATCCGGACATCACCGCGTTTGTCCATTGTGCCGGAACCGCTGTGTTTGACCAGGTGGAACATCTTTCCACCGGGGACTGGACCCGGGTGATGAACGTGAATCTGAACGCGGCCTTTATTGCCGCCAGAACCTTTATTCCTCTATTCCGTACCATCGGGCAGGGCCATTTTATCTTTGTCAATTCGGTGGCGGCAAGGGATATCTTTCCGCAGGGAGCTGCCTACGGTGTGAGCAAGGCCGCTCTGAAAAGCTTTGCCGATCACCTGCGGGAGGAATGTCGTCCGGATCGTATTGCCGTGACCTCGCTTTATCCGGGCGCCGTAGATACACCCTGGTGGAACGGATCGGATTTTGACCGGACATCAATGGTTCCGGCCGACCATGTAGCCGAGACGATATACAGCATTCTGAACATGCCTCCGCAGGCTGTGATTGAAGACCTGACGCTTCGCCGAATCGAAGGAAATTTCTGAATATTAGTTAAACACGCAGTGATTACTGTTTATGGGGAGACTGTCGGTATTCCCCCGGCGTCACGCCCTTGATCTTTCTGAAAATCCGGTAAAAATACCCCAGCGTATCAAAACCGGCTTCAAAGGCGCATTGCGGTATGGACAGGTCGCCCTGATCAAGCAGCTGAGCGGCATAATGGATGCGCAGACGATTCAGCGTCTGGGTCATGGTCTCCCCGCTCTCCCGCCGATAAAATCGGCAGAAGGCTTCGGTAGACATGCTGACCTGCCGGGCCGCTTCATCCAGAGTGATTTTCCGTGTATAATTATTGAGAAAAAACTGCCGGGCCACTTTCATTTTTGGGCCGCTTCCGCCTGGATCCTCAGGGATCGGCGTGTCACAGATTCGCTGACTTTCGAGGGAGGCAAGGTATTGAAGGAAATGAAGAAATGCAGTGAAGCGATTCAGGGGAGTCTGATCCTGTAGGGCTTGAAAGAGTGCGGGAATTTCGGATCCGACGGGAAAATTCAAACCTCTGCCGCTGTTTTTCAGAAGTTCGGCAGCCAGCGTGAATTCGGGGACTCGGCTGAGGATACCGGCCAGATCCGGATGAAACTGCAGGACCAGAGCTTCGGTGACCAGCTTCGATTCGGGATTGAAATATTCCCCGTCATTGATCCAGACATGAGGCAGATCCGGCCCGATCAGAACAGTATCTCCGGGATGGAAGGGAAGCCGGGTCTCACCGATATGCCGGACACCATGCCCCTGAATAATATGGACAAATTCATATTCCTGATGATAATGCCAGGGAATTCGAAAATGCGGGACCGTCACTTTCACGGCCTTGAAACTCTGCTGCCCCGGCAGTCGAAGTGTTTCCTGTATGAGTTTCATCGATCTGAACTCCTGTCTCAATGATTTGCACAATACTATGAAAAAACATGGAATATGTCAATAAAGTAGAAATTATTGTTAAAATTGTGGAGGAATCCCAAGTATAGCCGGAGTAATTTTCCACGGGAAAGGGGAAGATATGCTGGAAAAGAGAAAATATGCAGCGGATTTTTCGGAACTGGCTCAGGTGCTACGGCATGATAAGCCCAGCCGGCCGGTTCTGTTTGAATTTGCCTGGAATGACCGGATTACAGCCTGGCTGTCCGGAATTCCCAAGCCGGATCCCGATGATCGGATTCAGCCTTTTCGCCGGCTGATTCACAGTTTTCACAATGGCGGTTATGACTACGCGACCATTTCGGCATGGCGAACCAATACCTTCTCATTCCCGAAGAATATTGATGAAGGGAAGGACAGCCGATCTCTGAACTCCGGATCGCTGATCGTGGACTGGGATAGTTATGAGGCCTATGACTGGCCGAATCCGGAAGTGGGAGATTATGATATTTATCAGGATCTGAAGGGAGAGCTGCCGGAGGGGATGAAACTGATTGCTTCATCCAATGGCGGCCTTCTGGAAAATGTCATTGATATCTGCGGTTTTGAAACGCTGTCTCTCATGACTCTGCTGGAGGAAGACATGGCTACGGCCATCTTTGATGCCGTGGGCAGCCGGCTGGTTAAATTTTATGAAATCGTATCCTCGGCGGACACCATCGGAGCCCTGATCATGAATGATGACTGGGGTTTCAAGAACCAGACAATGTTTGCGCCGGAGGTTCTGCGAAAATTTGTATTCCCCTGGCATAAGAAAATGGTGGAGGCGGTACACCGGAACGGGAAGTACGCCATCCTGCACAGCTGCGGGAATGTACGGCCTGTGATGGATGATATTATCGATGATATGGGTTATGATGCGAAGCATTCCTTTGAGGATCAGATCTTCACGGTGGAGGAAGCCTGGGAGACCTGGGGCCGGCGTATCGGGATCGTCGGCGGCGTGGATATGGATTTTCTGGCGCGGAAGTCGCCGGAGGAAATCGAGAAGCGCTGTCATCACCTCCTGGACATGACCCGGGAAACGGGAAGCTACGGCCTCGGATCCGGAAACAGTATTCCGGAATATATACCCGATGAACATTTTCTCACTCTGGTCAATTCCGTAAATACCTGGAAGGGATAAGAATTATGCAAGATATACTGAAGCAGCTGGCTCATATGGTAGAAGTCGGCAAGATCAATGCCGCAACTCCCTACCCGCCCGAACTGAAAGGGCAGGAGGGCGCGGACGAACTGACGAGGAAGGCGCTGGATGCGGGAATCGAAGCCGTGACCATTCTTCAGGGTGCTCTTATGCCGGGTATGAATGCCATCGGGGAAAAATTTGCCCGGGGAGAGGCTTTCATTCCCAATATGCTGATAGCCGCGAAGGCCATGAATGCAGCGATGGTTCACCTCAAACCCTTTTTCGAAGGGGATTCCGCCCAAAATCGCGGTACGCTGGTTCTCGGGACAGTACAGGGAGATCTGCATGACATCGGCAAGAATCTGGTGCGGATGATCATGAGCGGAGACGGATGGAATGTGATTGATCTGGGTGTGGATGTAAAGGCCGAATCCTTTCTGCAGACGGTCCGGGAAAATCCCGGCTGCGTGGTGGGCATGAGCGCGCTGCTGACGACCACCATGCTGAACATGAAGGACAATATTCAGCTGCTTCGGCAGGAAGATCCGGATCTGAAGATTTTTATCGGCGGCGCGGCGGTGAGCGCGGAATTTGCCGAGAGCATTGAGGCCACCGGATTTTTCAGAGATCCCCACAGTTTTGCAAAATATTTTCATGACTGATCAACCATTCGCTGATGACCGCTCAGGAGAGATAGGATGAAACAGTATTCACAGCTCGCGATCAGCAATCCTGACGACCTCCGCTTCGGCTATGCACCCCACCCGGTAAGCTGTCCCCGTGGGCTGCGTATCGGCTCCGGACTCGTTTATCCGGAAATCAATTTTACACTTCCGCCCATGAAAATAGAGGAAGGAAGCTGGCCTGCTGTCGAGCGGCATTACAGGGACATGCTGGAATCCATACTTCGGCGTACCCGGGCTTTGGATATTCCCGGTCTCGTGATGGAGTACGAGTTGCTTCCGCCCATGACAGACCGTCCGCAGTGGGGCGCCGACATCACCGCCCTTCTCCGGAACGGACTGGATACATTCAGCGAAAGCACGAAAATTCCGACAGCTCTGCGGGTAACCGTCACCGATCTGAGAGACGGGGACAGGCCGCCCTTGCTTCGCAGCGGCCGCCTGACGGAGAAAATGCTGGAATCCTTTGAAAAAACGGCGGCAGCCGGTGCGGATATCCTGTCCATCGAATCCGTGGGCGGGAAGGAAGTCCATGATCAGGCTTTGCTTCAGGCGGATATTCCCGGTATCTGTGCTGCACTGGGAATCCTTTCATCCCGGGATATGGAGTGGCTCTGGTCCCGTATTGTCGATATTTCTGCACGGAATGGAATTATTGCCGGAGGCGATACGGCCTGCGGTTTTGCCAATACTGCCATGCAATTGGCGGGTCAGGGTATGATTCCGTCTGTGCTGGCCGCACTGGACCGGGTCGCAACGGTGCCGCGCTCGCTGATCGCCTTTGCTGCCGGTGCCCAGGGTCCGTCCAAGGACTGCGCCTACGAGGGTCCCTTCATGAAGGCCATTGCCGGGGTGCCGGTTTCCATGGAAGGCCGGTCTGCCTGCTGTGCTCATTTTTCACCCATCGGAAATATTTCCGGATATGCTGCGGACCTGTGGTCCAATGAATCTGTGCAGAATATCCGGCTTCTCAGCGGTTCTGCGCCGGAAGCTTTTACTGAGCTTCTCGGTTATGACTGCCGACTCTACAACAGCGCCAGCCCGGAGCAGGCAAAAAATTACCGTGATCTGCTTATCCGCTCTGATGTCTCCCTGTCGCCGGAGGCATTTGTTCTGGCGCCCGAAAATGTGATATCTCTTTCCCGGACCGCAATTGAAGCGGGTTCGGATCCCTATGCCCAGACCCGGGCCATCCTCACTGCCGGGTTTGACCTGCTGCAGAAAGGCGCCGAAGAGGGACAGGTGCGCATCCGGGAACAGGAACTCAGCTGGCTGGGCCAATTCGGTGACGCTCTGTCTCAGATTCCGGAAGACGAATCCTCCGCCCTGGCATACCTCATTGAAAATTACAGTGCGGAATTCCGGCCTGAAAGTTACGGTCTATGACCGGTATTTCAGACATCCGTCTCTTCTACCCCGAGGCCGCTGAACTTCAGCTTGCCCCGGAAAATGTGTATGCAGCTATGGGATACAAGGATGGACAGGCTCCCGGGCAGGTGACCGATCTGACACCCGAACTGATTTCTGATGCTGCAAATCATCTGAAACCGGTGGCTGTGTTCAGAATATTTGATAGCTCGGATATTCATATCGAAAAAGGCCGCATTACGGTTCAGGATAAGCCCTTTGACATTCAGAAAATTATCTGGTCACAGATCCGCCGGAGTGAGTCCTTTGCCTTCTTTATCGTTTCGCTGGGGAAGAGTTTCGATGCCTGGGTTCATAGCTTTTACCATAATGAGGATGCCTTTTCTGCCTATATCGGTGACACCATCGGCTCCGAATACGCGGAAAAACTGGCGGACTGGCTGCAGGATAAAATTGAGACGGAAGCCGGTGAGCAGGGGCTGCATATCACGAACCGGTTTTCCCCGGGCTACTGTGGCTGGTCGGTCCGGGAACAGCATGCGCTGTTTTCCTTTTTTCCCGATTTCAGCGATGTGACCCTCACGGATTCTGCACTGATGAATCCGGTAAAATCCGTATCCGGCCTGATCGGCATCGGAGCAGACGTTCAGAAACAGGATTATTTCTGTAATATCTGTGATGCGAAGGATTGCTACAAACGACGCTGATCCGCGTCTTTTATTCTCATTTACCCGCCATATTTCGTAATTTATCAGATGAATATTCTGCTTCTTCAGGCACCGGTCCGGGATTTCTATACGACCCGGGAACGGCATTATCCGCTGGGGCTTCTCACCCTGGCTGCTGCAGTGAAGGATCTGCCCGTATCCGTGAAGATTCTGGATTTTCTCCACGACTCTCACCGGGAAATGCGGCCCCTGCCGACAGCATTCAAAGCGCTGGCTCCGCTGTTGACTTACGATAAGGGGCCCTTGAAAAGTTTTCATAATTATTTTCGCTTCGGGGCTTCCGACAAGGATATGCGCCGTGAGCTCTCTGCGGAGAAGGCGGATCTGATCGGGATTTCGGCAAATTTCTATACCTATATTCCCGACGTGCTGGACCTGGTCCGGCTCGTGAGGGAAATTCATCCGCATGTCTGCATTGTGGTGGGTGGACAGGCTGTTACGCCCTTTCATAATCTGTTCAGCGGCAATCCGGATATTGATGTGCTGGTGGAAGGAGAGGGCGAAGCGCCCTTTCGGGATATAGTGCAGGAGATGCTGAAAACAGGAGCGCCGCATCGGTCGGATTCGAAACCCATACGGATGACGGCAGAAACTGAAAGTCCGCAGGACCGGCCCTTTCTGCTGCCGGAGTCGCGGCTGCTTCCGCCGGATGCCTATCAGGTCGCGGGCCGGAATACGATCATGATGACTCTCACCCGGGGCTGTCCCATGCCCTGCAGCTTCTGCACGATTCGGAAAACCTTCGGCCGTGTGCAGAGGAGGCTGCCGGTGCCGGAAGTGCTGGCCTTTATGGACCGGGAAGTGAAGCGGGGGATCACAGCCTTTGATATCGAAGATGATAATTTTACCTTCAACCGGAACTATGCTCACGAGTTTCTGGATGCTGTCCTGAACGGCTTTGGTGAAAAAAACCTGGACCTGTATGCGATGAATGGGATGGATGCCGCCACCCTCGATGCCGCGCTTCTGGTAAAAATGCAGCGTGCCGGGTTCAGAATGCTGAATCTGTCCATCGCCCTGAAAAGCGCTTCATCCTATCCTGAACTGCGGCGGCAGGCAGACAGTGACCATTTTGCCAGGATCTGTGATGAGGCCGGCCGGCTCGGCATGAAGACGGTGGCTTATTTTATCGCCGGGCTGCCGGATACGCATGCGGACGATGTGCTGCAGAGTATGCGATTTCTGGCCGAACTTCCGGTCATTCTCGGCATTTCACCCTTTTACTACATTCCCGGGATGGATCTGCAGCCGTCTCTCCGTCCCTCTGTTCCGGAGGAGGCCCGTCTCAGTCGCTTTTTTCCCTCCGATCCGAGCTGGAGTGAAGCCTCGCTGATCACGCTGTTTCGTCTCAGCCGGCTGGTCAATGCCCTGAAACGGGAGCTGGAAATCCGAAATACGGATCAGCTGCCCTGGGCTGAGTTTCCGGGGTTTATAGGCCGGGACAGCCTGCTCGGGCGTATGATAGCGGAAAAAATCCTGCTGGGCATTGATTCGTCAGGAAAGACATTTGTTTATACTTCTTATGAACCGACCCTCAGCGCGTTCTTCACAAGCATGGAAACAGCGCTTATCTCTAAAGGGTAGCATAGTTCATTATTTTATTCTATATTCTAGACAGACTAGACAGTTGGAGGACGGATGAAAAGTCTACCCAAGTTTTGGCAGCTTCAGGAGGCGAAAAATAAATTCAGTCAGGTGGTTGATATGGCTGAGAATTACGGGCCGCAAATCGTGACCAAACACGGCCGGGAAAGCGTGGTCGTTTTGTCTGTAAAAGCATATCGAAAACTGCTGAAGCCGAAGCAGGATATTGCAAAATTCTTTCAGGAGTCTCCGCTGAAGGAATTGAATATTGAGATGGAACGGATACACGAACAACCGAGACGTATTGAATTGTGAAATATTTACTCGATACCTGCGTCATTTCCGAACTGACAAAAGCGTTTCCTTCCGAGAGAGTGGTCAAGTGGATCTCTGAGCTATCCGAAGAGGATCTTTTTCTGAGTGTATTTACGATTGGTGAAATTACGAAGGGTATCGGAAAACTGCCTCCGGGTCGTCGTCGAAACCTGTTGTCAGATTGGGTAAATAAAGAATTGTCAGACAGATTTGAAAACCGAGTTTTAGACTTTACATCTGAAATTTCTCAGGTATGGGGGAAAATACAGGCAGAAGCTGAACTGAAGGGAAAAACCTTATCCCTGATTGACGGGTTAATTGCTTCAATTGCAATTTTTCACGGGATGGTTCTTGTAACGAGAAATATCACAGATTTTGAACAGAGCGGTGTCGAAATCATGAATCCCTGGGAATAATCTACAGCGAAATTAACGCTATGTCGGAACGAATAGCTAAATACCTGAAATAGTTTATTCAATTATCAACACACAGAAAGAAAATTTTTCCGAATTACTCAGGGTATGGGC
The DNA here is from genome assembly GCA_046735395.1 of Fidelibacterota bacterium. GTDB lineage: Bacteria > Fidelibacterota > Fidelibacteria > Fidelibacterales > DSDE01 > JBJKQR01. The sequence goes on from JBJKQR010000078.1 coordinate 31,521, forward strand.
CTTTCTCTCACCGAAACAAACCAGCGCAAATTCCCGCTTGATTAAATCTGTGATTACCGCTAATTTGCGCTTCAAAACCATAAGGAGCACAGGCTGTGTTTTTAGGAAAAGTCGTGGGAACCGTCTGGGCAACGAAGAAAGTGTCCACGGTGGACAACCTTCGCTTTCTGGTTGTTCATCCGCTCAATATCGACAAGGAGCCCAATACCAATGTGGTGGTGGTGGCCGATACGCTGGGCGCGGGTGTGGGGGAGACCGTCATGTGTGCCTACGGGCACGCCGCCCGTCAGGCCATAAAAACCGTAAATCCTGCGTCGCTGAGTATTGAAGCTGCCGTTATCGGAATTGTGGACCGGATTGATATCCGGAAAACGCCCGAATCCGAAACGAAAAAATAACAGACTAAAATAAAAGGTGATTTCATGGCAAATCCCGATGAAAAACTGATCAGGGAAATCGTTTCCATCATTAATGAAAGACAGGGCGGAAACGTCAGCCGGGACGAGATGGTTACGATCGTGGCCACTGTCATCGATCAGCTCAACGGTAAAAAGGCGCCCCGCGACTATGGACATTTTACACCGTCCGATTCGGACAGCCAGTCGTCATCACGCTTCATTGTCTCCGTTTTTGGTGCGAACCGCCCCGGAATGGTGCATGGTATCACAGCGATCCTGGCCGAAATGAACTGCGATATTCTGGATATATCCCAGAAATTCGTGGAAAATCTCTTTTATATGATCCTGGTGGTGGATGGCGCACCCTCGCCGCATGATTTTCTGGAAATAAAAAACCGTCTTGTCCAGCGCGGGGAGGAAATGACCGCCAAGGTCTATGTCCAGAATGAAGATGTATTCAGATATGTTAACCGACTGTGAGGACTGATATGCCCTGGAGTTCCGAAGAAATACTGGAAACGCTGCGGATGACGGAGGTGGAGCACCTCGATATCCGGACGACGACAATGGGTATCAGTCTCCGAGGCTGTGCCGCCGATTCGCTGAAAGATACGCTGGCCAATACCTACGAACGGATCGTCCGTAACGCGGAAAAACTCATTCCCTCGGCAACGCGAGTGGAGAATGAACTGGGAATCCGCATCGCTAACAAACGGATTTCCATCACACCGGCTGCCATCGCCTTTGAAAAATTCGGAACAGAGGAAATGATCCGCATCGGTGAGACGCTGGATGCGGCCGCGGATGCGGTGGGCGTGGACTTTATCGCCGGCTTTTCGGCTCTGGTTCAGAAAAGCGCCACCACCGGCGACCGGAATCTGATCGAAGCCATTCCTCACGCACTCAGCCGGACCAAGCATCTCTGCTCATCCGTAAATCTGGCCAGTACCAAAGCCGGAATGAATATGAACATGATCCTGAGGATGGGACATATTATCAAAAAAACGGCGGAACTTACCGCCGACCAGCATGGCCTGGGCTGCGCCAAACTGGTTGTCTTTGCCAATGCGGTGGATGATAATCCCTTTGTAGCCGGAGCCTTTCACGGCGTGAGCGAGGGGGATGTGGTGCTTAATGTGGGTATCAGCGGCCCCGGAGTGGTTCTGGATATGGTGCGCCAGCATCCGGATGTGTCCTTTAATGAATTGTATGACATTATCAAGAAAACATCCTTCCGCATCACACGTACCGGGGAACTCATCGGTTCGCGGGTTGCCAGCCTGCTGGGCGTGGACTTCGGCATCGTGGATCTGTCCCTGGCGCCCACGCCGGAGCCCGGAGATTCTGTGGGTGATATATTTATTGCCATGGGGCTGGCCGATGTGGGAGCCCATGGAACCACTGCGGCGCTGGCCATGCTCAATGACGCCGTGAAAAAGGGCGGAATGATGGCGGCACGCAATCCCGGCGGCCTGTCCGGAGCGTTTATTCCCGTGTCGGAAGACCAGGCCATGATCCGTGCCGTAAAAAACGGAAATCTCACCCTCGACAAGCTGGAGGCCATGACTTCCGTCTGCTCGGTGGGCCTGGATATGGTGGCCGTGCCCGGGGATATTTCCGAAGAGATTCTGTCTGCGATCATCGCGGATGAGTGTGCCATCGGCATGGTCAATAACAAAACGACGGCTGTCCGTATCATCCCGGTTCCGGGAAAAGTCGTGGGCGATATGGTGGATTACGGCGGCCTGCTCGGGTCTGCCCCCATCATGCCCTACCACAATCTTTCGGTTTCACCCTTTATCCGTCGGGGAGGACGTATCCCGCCGCCGGCCCACAGTCTGAAAAATTGATCTTTTGTTACGATTCATATTTTGAAATATTTGTAAATATGCAGGGCACAGGAAAGGGTGCAGACGCAGCTTCTGACAGGACTCCGGGTATTGCCGGTGTATGAGTCGCGGCTGTGAGGCTCAACTTGACTTTAGTTTCTGTTTAATCTAAATTTGCAGGCTAAAAACAAGGAGCGCAGATTGAAAACCGAAGTAAAGAACATTGATAAAACCAGACAGGAAATACAGGTCGTCATTGACTGGAGCGATATAGCCGGAGATTTTTCCGAATTTCTGAAAAAATTTGCCCGGGATGTACAGATTCCCGGATTCCGCAAAGGAAAGGTCCCCGTCTCCAGAGTGGAAAAAATGTATGGACGGAAACTTGAGCTGGAATTTTTTAATGATAAATTTTACGAATTTTACGGGAACGCCATTCGTGAGACGAAGGCGAAGCCGGTGAGCGATCCCTCCATCAGCAAGCTGGATATGAAGCGCGACGAAAAAATTGATTTTACGGTGGAATTCGATATTATTCCGGACTGGAACATGCCGGCTCTGGATAGCTCCATCGTCGTGGAGTCTGATAAATTTGTCGTGGACGATAAAAATATTGATGAATACCTTGAAGGCCTGAGAAAACAGCATGCGGAAGTTCAGCCTGCTGAGGCCGCGGAGATGGGTTCTCATCTCACTGCAAAAATTGAGGAACTGGATGATGCCGGTGAAGCGCTGCCGGATCGGACCATACCCGAGGGCCGTATCGTACTGGGTGAAGCGCCCATTGATGGTGACAACGCCGAAGCTCTGGTGGGTATCAGCTGTGGCGAATCCCGGGAAATCACCCTCACGGATGTATCCGATGAAGGAAATAAACGGCATTACAAAATTACGCCGTCCGTCATTGAACGCCATATTCTGCCGGAACTGAATGACGAACTGGTTCAGACCGTCGATGCGGATATGGAATCTCTGGAACAGTACCGGGAAAAAGTCCGCAGCGATATGCAGGATTACTGGAATACGGAATCCGATAAAGCGCTGCAGATGGCCATAATTGAAAAACTGGTCGGACTGGTCCCCGATCTATCCGTGCCGGAATCCATGGTGAATTCCTACCTGGATGATCTTCGGGCCGACAATGAAAAAGAGCAGAATACGCATATTGATGCGGAAAAATACCGTGAGGCCAATTATCCGGAAGGTGAAAAACGTCTGAAGTGGCAGTTTATCGCCAACGAGATCAAGGAAGCAGCCGGGATCTCCGCCACCGAGGACGATATCAATGCCCATGTGGAATCCATTGTTTCGAAGGTGGGGGAACAGAACCGGGATAATTTCCGCAATTACTATCTGCAGACACCTCATGTCCTGGACAATATTCGCTATCAGGTTGAGAATGACAAGATTTTTGCCCATATTCGTGAACGGATTACGGTAAATTATAAAGAAAGCGGCATCAACGGATAGCAGCGGAAAGGGAATCTGACTATGTATGTACCCATGGTGATTGAGCAGACAGGCCGGATGGAACGGGCCTATGATATCTATTCCCGTCTGCTCAAGGAACGGATCATTTTTCTGGGTTCGGCCATTGATGACAATGTGGCCTCCGTCGTTATCGCCCAGTTGCTTTTTCTGGAGGCGGATGACACGGAAAAGGATATCGCCCTCTATATCAACAGTCCGGGAGGATCGGTGACCGCAGGCCTGGCCATCTATGATACGATGAATTATATCAAACCGGACATCTCCACGATCTGTATCGGACAGGCGGCCTCCATGGGCGCTTTTCTGCTGGCTGCCGGCGCGGAGAATAAACGTTTTGCTCTGCCTAATTCCCGCATCATGATCCATCAGCCGCTGGGCGGTGTGCAGGGACAGGCCAGTGATATTGAAATTCATGCCCGTGAAATTCTGGTCATCAAGGATAAGCTGAACCGGATCCTGGCCAAACGCACCGGGCAGAATCTGAAAAAAATTGAAAAGGATACGGATCGGAATTTCTTCCTGGACAGTCAGGAGGCTAAGGATTACGGCCTTATCGATCATATCCTGGAAAAAAGGAAATCATGAGCACGACAAAAAATAAAAGTTCCCGGACCTGTTCCTTCTGCGGTCGGCCTGAGCGGGAAGTGAATGCCATTGTTCAGGGTTACAGCGCCCTTATCTGTGATCAGTGCGCGCTGACTGCCATGGAAATCATGCAGGAGGACCTGAAGAAGGAATTCAATTCCAACCTGGGAAGCGTGCCGACGCCCAAGGAAATCAAGTCGGAACTGGATGAATATGTCATCGGCCAGGATATGGCGAAAAAAGTCATGTCGGTTGCCGTCTATAATCATTACCGCCGCATTTCAAATATGGACAAATCGGAAGATGATGTAGACTTAGAAAAATCCAATATTCTGTTCATCGGGCCGACAGGAACCGGCAAAACCCTGCTGGCACAGACGCTCGCACGCCTTCTGCAGGTTCCCTTTGCCATCGCCGATGCCACCGTTCTCACCGAGGCCGGATATGTGGGTGAGGATGTGGAAAATATCCTGGTCCGTCTGCTGCAGTCTGCGGATTATAATGTGGAAGCCGCCGAACGGGGCATTATTTATATTGATGAGATTGACAAAATCTCCCGCAAGTCCGGAAATCCGTCCATCACCCGCGATGTGAGCGGCGAGGGAGTGCAGCAGGCCATTCTGAAAATTCTGGAAGGTACTGTCTCTGCGGTTCCGCCCAAGGGCGGGCGGAAACATCCCGAAGCCAATATGGTTCACATCAATACCCGAAATATTCTCTTCATCGTCGGCGGGGCCTTCGAAGGCATCGAGGAAATCATTGCCCGCCGTATCGGGAAAAAGGAAATCGGTTTCGGTGAAAAGCTACAGAACAGCCGCAAACTCAGCAAGGATGAAATCTTTTCACAGGTTCAGCCTGAGGATCTGCTGCAGTACGGATTCATACCCGAACTCATCGGCCGTCTGCCTGTGATCACCACGCTGAAGGAACTGGATGAGGCGGCCATGCTGTCCATCCTGACCGATCCGAAGAATGCGCTGGTTAAACAGTATATTAAAATTCTGAAGTTAGAAAATATAGAGCTGGAATTTGAAGAGGAGACGCTGAAGGCTGTGGTAAAGCTGGCCCTGAAGCGGAAGACCGGCGCCCGCGGGCTGCGCTCCATCATGGAATCCGTGATGCTGGATGTCATGTACACGGTGCCCGGAATCCGCAACTGCAGTAAAATCATTATCACGCCGAAGTCTCTTGAAGATCCCGCAGCCTATGTCATGATCCGCAGCGGGAAGGAAAAGGATAAAAAAGCGTCCTGATCCGTTCAGTCCGTTAGCATGGACTCCCAGTCCTCGTTGTGAATTTCTCCGTTTTTTGTGCTGTGTATCAGTTCGAAATTATTTAATTGCTGCAGGTCGGCAAATATAAATTTTACACCGCCTTCGAGTTTATCATAGTACCATATTTCATGGGGTTTTCCTTCGGATGTACTGCTGTAGTACTGTATATCACTGGGAAAACCATATTTAATCAGGGTACGGCCGCGATCTGAAATGGAGCCGGTCTGGAACATGGTTGTGAAGTGGCGGTTTGCATAGGCAATACGTTTTTCCATCATGTTCCGGTAAAGGAGTGCATTTGTTCCGGCCTCATTTGCTTTCTTTTCCCAGAAAATCGTCAGAAACTGTCGTTTACCGTCAACAGGGCTGCCCTTATATGTTCGGGAATCCTCCTTTGAAATGAGAACTGAAATATCCTTGAAGACAGAGTCGAGTTGTTCCTCCGTAAATCCGGAATATCCATCAGATATGATGTCCTTCGGGTTCAGGGTGCCGGCGTGGCCGGATACAAAGAATTTCTTTATTGATTCTGCTTCCTGGCCGGATTCATCGGTTACTTTTACGACAAACTGATAGATCCCGTTGGTCAGGGTGCTGATGTCATACTCATTCAGGAAGACATCGCGGGCATTTTCGGAGGTTAAATCGGTTTTATCGAAGGTTGTGATGGGTTCACCATTGAGATTTGTAATACGTGGCGTTATGCTGTAATCAGCCTGACGGCCCTTTCCTTTAATATTATATATTTCAAGAAGCAGCTGAAGGTGATTGGGTGTTGTGTCAAATACATTATTAACTTTGGGAATCACATCGAGATTGCCGTACTTGCTGAAAATGCTGTGCCGGTTCTGCTCGTAGACAAAGGACAGAAATTCCTGGGAACTGAGAAGCAGATCATTTCCGCTCAAATCCGGGATAACCGTATTTAGTTCGCTTTTTCCGAGGATGACGTTCTTAGTATTGAACAGTGTCAGTTTTATCTGGTAGTCCCCGGGTTCGAGTGTGAGGTTAGCCTGGTAGGGCTTGAATCTGCCGCTGTTCAGAAAATCGGGGTTTGCGCAGCTGTCGCTGAGATCATCATAATCCGTGAAGATATTCTGGCCGTCGTAATAAAGCTGTATCATCAGGCTGAAACGGCTTTTCCAGATATTGTTATCCTTTTCCCATGTCAGGTCTGCGCGGGGAATGAGCAGATATAATTCCAGCCTGCTCAGGCCGTCATCTGCTTTAAATACGGCATAATCACTATCGAATGGCTTGGCAGGTTGCACTGTCTGGCTGAAAAGGATTCCAGCAAGGCTAATTAGTAAAATTACTGTACTTATTCTTGTTTTACTCATGAATCCGGCCTTCTTTTTTCTTTTGGAAATATAGGTAATTTTATTGCCGATTTGGTAGTACATCCTCTGCTTGGATTATGATTATTATTTTTGATAAAAAGCTTTTCATTTGTGAGATAAATATTAGATCGGAAATATGGGTAAAATATTTAATAATTAAAGTATTAATGATAGTAATAATTAATATATTAACAATTAATTATAATATAATATGATATTTGAATTGGTTTTGGAAATATTAAGCAAAATTCGCTAAAAAAAACTTTACTATCCATGTTTTTTTTATTAGCTTTCTTGCGGCAAGAAGGGGAATATGCCATAAAGAGATTAATGAGAAATATAAAAGTGTGTGAAGGCAACCCAACTATAGGTGCTCGGATAACCCTGTTTCTCTGATTGATCATTGCCAAATAGGAAATATTTTTATCTAGGAGGAGGATATGATAAAAAAGTTGTTAAAGTTGTTTTTCATTTTATACCTGCCGGTAATTCTTTTTGCAGGTACAACTGGAAAAATTGCCGGTACGGTTACGAGCAAGGATACCGGTGAACCGCTGGCCGGTGTGAATGTGATTCTGAAGGGGACCGGACTTGGGTCGGCCACAGACCAGAATGGTCAGTACTACATTTTGAATACACCCCCCGGGTTGTATGAACTGGAAGCTTCGTATATCGGATATGCAACCTATACTGTTTCCAATATATTTATTACGGTGGATATTACCACTACCATTGATGTTGAAATGGAGACGGAGGCGATTAAGGGACAGACTGTTACAGTTGTCGCTGAAAGGCCTCTGATTGAAAAGAAAGCGACCAATGAACGCCGAATCATTCGTCGGGAAGACATTGAAAATATTCCTGTCAGGGATACTCAGAGTATGATTGCCACCCAGACCGGCGCTGTTAAAGTCGGAAATCAGATGTACATCCGTGGTGGCCGCGCCGAGGAAGTTGCATACTATGTCGATGGCGTTTATCAGGTTAATGATTTTAACCGTGCCAACCGTCCCGATGCAGCAGAAATTTCATCCCAGGCCATGGAGGAAGTCTCCTTCCAGGCAGGTGGTTTCGATGCTGAATACGGATCTGCAAACTCCGGCCTCGTGGCCATGTCCACCAAGACCGGCGGCCGCAATTTTCAGATTTCCGGAGAAGTGGCAACCGATGATTTTCTGTCACGCGATAAAGCCATCCTGGGAACCTATTCCTACGGCAAGCAGATTGCCAACCTGGCTGTAAGCGGCCCTCTGGCACCGAATTTGAGCTTCTATGCCAATCTGGAAAAACAGAATGACTATGATCATGCGCCGACATCGGCAAAGCATCCGGAAGCGACCTATATCGGTGACCCGGACAGCATGAATTATTCAACATATGAAGATTATGTCGTGAAATCCGTCTATGGTCCTCAGATTAATAATGGGGAAGATAAGCTGCTGGGAACCGGCAACATCTTGTTTTCAAAGGAAAAACTGAGAATCAAGGTCGGCGGAAATTTCAACATTGACAATCTCCATGATTACAATTACGGGGGTCAGCCCTTTGCGCCTTATGATGTTCAGAATATCTATCTCTGGAAAAGCATGACGACGGCGGCATATGGTAAGGTTACCATGGCCATCAATCCCAAGACCATGTTCAATGTACAGGTCTCTTATTTCCGCGATTATTATGAACGGGCCAATCCCAATTACTGGGATGACTATCTGTATTACGGCACGAAGAATCTGCTCCTCAAAGATGCGAAGAAATTTGCGGCTATGAGTGACGCTGATTTCAATGCGATGTTTCAGAATGAAGCTTCCACGATGCGGAAGATTCTGGCAGATACAGCAAGTTATGGCAGAGGTATTGTTACTAAGAACGATACGGCTTATGCAGCCTATGTCCTTGCTCCTCAGCTGGCAAATAACGGTTCCGATCCCAGCGCAAAACAGGAATATGCCAACTTTCTGGCACCAGGGACAGTGAATGGTATTTTTCAGAAAAATGAGACAGCCTATATCGGTATTAACAGTGATCTGAAGGCACAGGTCGGCAATCATGAAATGAAGTTCGGTCTCGACATGCGTTACTATACCATCCGCTATTATGCCTTGGGTGCACCGGAAAGACTTTCCTCGTCATTATTTGGTAATCTGCCTGTTGCGCCGGCGGATTATACGGATACCACTGTTCCGTACAATACTTATATTAACAATTACTGGGAGCAGGCTTATAAGTATGCCTATGCAGAGAATATGGGCTATGATATATATGGTAGAGCCGCCATTGACAAACCTCTGGGCGAGGATCGAAACAGTGCCCGTCGTCCCATCGTCGCAGGTCTTTATTTCCAGGACAAGGTTGAATTAAAAGACCTTATCATGAATCTCGGCCTTCGTTGGGATTACATCAATACGAATAATTACGTTTTCCGTGATCCCTATACGGTTATCACAGATAGTCTTGGCAATATTGCTGAAAATGTATACAAGAATGAAAAAGGCGAATATAAAAGCTATTCTCCTACCTATGAACTGGATGGCGAGACTCCTATTGATCTGGTCGGAAGGAAACAGCTGGTGAAGAGAGACGCGCTGAATTATCTCTCTCCCCGCCTTGGCCTTGCTTTCCCGGTGACGGACCGAACAGCTTTTCATGCCCAGTACGGGAAATATGTACAGCAACCCCGTCTCAGTAATCTCTTCCTGAGTTATACACGTTTTTCAGCCAATCTGCAGCAGGGTAATTATACCGTTTCAGGTAACCCGCAGCTGGAACCAGTTCGGACTACCAGCTATGAAATGGGATTCAAACAACAGTTCGGAACGAGCATGAGTCTGGATGCAACCATTTTCTATAAGCAGATGACCGGTTATGTTCAGATCCGCAATCTTGACGGCGCCTTCCCGATCGTCTATGCAAATTACCAGAACGGAGACTATGGTACGGTCAAGGGTCTCAGTTTTTCCTTCAACATGAGACGAGTCGGATATGTCCGCGCCTTTGTGAACTATACTCTGCAGTATGCTAGCGGTACGGGTTCAAGCGGAACTTCCGTCAGTACGGTTGCATGGCAGGGCGGTAATTTCCCGACCTTCACATCTCCGCTGGATTTTGACCAGAGACATACCGGCTCCGTCAATCTTGATTTCAGAACGACAAAACGCGATCTGATCAAGAATGCCGGTGTCAACTTCCTCTTCTCCTTCGGCTCGGGCCGCCGCTATACGCCGATCAAGATGAAATCCTATTTATTCTCCAGTACAGGTGATGTTCCGACCGCCGGTATCAATTCCGGTGTCATGCCCTGGACCTACAATCTGGATATGAAGATGAACAAGAATATAGAATTCGGTCCTGTGAAGCTTAATGCCTATTTGCTGGTTAAGAATCTTCTGGGCCGTGTTAACGTTGTAAATGTTCACCCTCAGACAGGTATGGCTACAAATGATGGATGGCTGGAAACTCTGGAAGGGCTGAACTGGCTTGCCAATCCCGCCACTCATAAGGATCTCTATATCCTGGCAGTACAGAACGTGGATTATTTTGACGCACCCAGAACTGTTCTGGCGGGTCTTGAATTTTTTATCGGTAAATAAATAAAGGTTGTAAAATGAAGAATAGAAAAAATCTACTGATACTTTTCTCATTAAGTTTATCGTTGCTCTTTACAACAACCGGTATTCTTTTTGGAAGAACGGATAGTGTATCGAGAGATAAAGTCGGGAAAACCTCGACACTTGAATTTATTCAATTCGATGTGAATGATATCCGGGCATGGGTAGGAAATAACGGACAGATTGTCAGTAATATTCCTACAGGTGATGCCGGCTTGGAATGGAAAAAAGGGACAGGGCTGACGGCTGTATTCGCTTCCGGCTTATGGACCGCGGGGAAAGTAAATGGTGAAATTCGTTCCGCTGCATCTGAATTCACGAGTGAATTCAATCCGGGAAGCATCATTTATAATCCGTTGACGCCTACTGTTGCCGGTGTCCCGGATAACCCGAACGATACGCGGTTTCAGGTCTCCTCCATTAACAAGGGGGATTCATCAAATCCCGCTTCTCCCAATTTCAACCGTGAGTATGCCACCTGGCCCTCATCTGACGGAGCCCCGGCTCATGATGGAGAAATCTTCACGGATGTGAATAAGAATGGCGTGTATGATGATGGCGAGCCCTACGAGGACTTTAATCTGGATGGGGTTTTCAATTATCCGGATGGGAAATTGGTAACGGGTGAAGATCCGCCCCAGATGACCGGTGATCAGATGCACTGGTTTGTGATTAATGACGCGAATGTCAATACACACGGAAATCTGTGGAATACCCTGCCCCTTGGTATTGAAGTTCAGACTACACTCTTCGGATTTGACAGATCGGATCCTCTGGGTGATATTATGTTCGTAAAATGGCTTATCATTAACAAGGGTGGTCACAAAATCGATGATATGCTTCTCTCCATCTGGGCTGATATTGATCTTGGTGATGCCAATGATGATATGGTGGGATGTGATACGGCTCTGAGTGTGGGCTATTTTTATAATGGGTATGCGACGGATACGGATTATGGAAATACACCACCAGCTGTTGGCTACGATTTCTTTCAGGGGCCGATCGTACCCTCTGTAGGATCTACCGCGCTCGTTTCCGGACAGAAATTTAACGATTACAGGAATCTGCCGATGACCTCCTTTGTTAAGTATATTAACAGCAACCCTACTTATCGTGATCCGGAAAACGCCGAGGAAGCATATAATTATATGTCCGGCTTAACTCTGGACGGCGAACCCTGGTATGACCCTTCCGGTGCCGTTACGAAATTTCTCTATCCGGGTAACCCGGTTACGGGAACGGGCTGGACTGAATACGATGATGATACACCTCAGGATCATCGTTTTCTCATGAGTACCGGACCGATTAACATGAAAAGCTGGGAGGATACGGACAACGACGGTTTTCCGCAGGTGGGCGAACCGGGTGTACAGGAAATTGTGGCGGCCATTATTATTGCCCAGGGTACAAACAATCTGAACGCGATTGATGCCATGAAGTTTTTTGATCAGTATGCGCAGGCAGCCTATGACGCTCAATTTGTCGTGGCCAGCCCTCTGCAGCCTATTGTAAAGACCAGCGAACTTGACCGTGAGATCATTTTTTCATGGATGGAAAAAGCTGATGATGTGGAAAGTTATGATGAACTGGGATATACGTTCCAGGGCTATAATGTTTATCAGGGCGAATCTGCAAACGGTCCCTGGACTCGGCTTGCTACCTATGATATTGTCGATGGAAATACCTTGATCCTTGACAAGTCCTTTGACCCGTCTACAGCTCTGATTCTGGAAGGACCGGTTCAATATGGTACGGATTCCGGACTTGAGAGAATGATCGACCTGAAGTTGGATGCCTTACATGGAAATTCCCGTCTGATCAACGATCGTACATATTATTTTGCGGTTACATCCTATGCATTGAATAATGATGCTGCTCCTAAAACGGTGGAATCGTCCAAAAAATACTACGAAGTGAAACCGCATCAGCGGGGAGTGGGAGAAGTTCTGAATTCATACAGTGGAGAGGATGTGGATTTTGGCCATGTCGGTGAAGCAGAAATGAAATTCTCCATTAACGTTCTTGATCCACTGCAGTTAACAGGCGATACCTACAGACTGGGTTTTGAATTTGATTCCACTGCGATGGCCGGATCCTGGTACATGGGACGCCTCAGCCTTCCTGACAGTGTGATCAATGCGGGTGATACTCTGGTTGCATCTTCTGAATTGATGGATTACAAATCGGATTTCATTGACGGCTTTCAATTCCAATTGACTGATGTCAGCTTTAAAGCTCCGAATCAGCATGATACGACTTACCAGGTATCAAATCCTATTCCTGACAAGACCATTGTTGACCGTTTTGTAGCGGTTTCTCCCGGCGGTGTGGATTCTCTCCTTTATTATCCGGCTGCTCCGCACATTGCCAAGGTGGATACATTGTATGGTGGTACGAATTATTATGATAACTTCACCATTGTAGAGGAAGGATTCGACACCTATATCGATTTATCTAAACTCATCTCTCACAGCGTTCGAATTTCCGAATTCGGTGGTGGTGGATCCGGAACTGATCTTGCCCGCGGAGTTCTGCATAATGGTGGATGTCAGGATCCGCTGCTTCTGCAGAGTGATCTGGAACTCTGGTTTACACAAAAAGGCCAGATGGCAAGTTTTGTTCGGAAAGGCTTGGATGCTGATACGATGATCTGGATTCCTTTCGAACTGTGGGATGTTGAACGGAATAAACAGCTTTGTGTCACTATTTACGATTTTAACCATGACGGTGAATTTGTTGATACAACGAATAATACCTTTGAATCCTCTGATTATATCATTTCCATGCATAAGGACTATGATACATACAATGATTCACTCATGGGGCTTAAAAACAGCACTGATCACGGCTGGCTCTGGCAATTCGGTGGAGGTAGTAAATATTCCATTGGAGACACAGTATTAATGACCTTTATTAATCCTGTTCGTGCGGGAATAGATTTCTATACCTTCTCTCCTGAAGCTTTGGATACGGCTGTCAGTATTGCCGATCAGAAAAAACAGCTGAATGCCATAAATGTCTTTCCAAATCCATATTTTGCCTTTAATGTGGAAGAGACACAGCCTGTGGAAAGATTTGTACGATTCACACATCTTCCGGTCGGAGCCTGTACATTGCGTATCTTCACTCTGGGTGGGCAGCTTGTCAAGAAAATTGATCACGGAAGCACTCCCTTTGCAGGGACTACGAATGATCAGTGGGATATGCTGAATGAAAGTTCTATCCCTGTCGCCAGCGGTATGTATATCGTCCATATCACTGTGCCGAATGTGGGAGAGAAAATTCTGAAGCTTGCAGTCTTCCTGCCTGAAGAACGCTTGGATATTTACTAAAAGAAAAGGTGTGACATGATGAACATGAAAACGATACATAACAGACTCCTTTCAATTTTTATAGTGGTTGCACTGCTTGCATCGGTAAGTTTTGCAGGAAGTTTCGAGCGTCAGGGAACAGCCGGAGCCCAGGAATTACTTATTCCTGTAGGCTCTGTGGGAACTGCGCTCGGCGGATCATTCAATGCCAGTATACACGGTATTGAAGCGGCCTATTGGAATCCTGCCGGGCTGGCAAAGATTGAAGGAAGCGGAGAAGCAATCTTTTCCCAGCTGAGCTATATTGCAGATATCAACGTGATGTATGCCGGTGTGGCTGCCAAGCTCGGCGCTCTCGGTGTAGGTGGTTTTACTTTGAAAACGCTGAATTTCGGTGATATTCCCGTCACAACCGTTGAACAGACTGATGGAACCGGAGAGACCTACTCTCCCCGGTTCTTCACACTCGGGCTTCTGTATTCAAAATCACTTTCCGACCGGATCAGCGTTGGTACGAAATTGAATATCATCAATGAGACGGTTATGAATACATCTGCCTCAGGCGTGGCCTTTAACGCCGGTGTCCAGTACGAAATGTCACGGGTCAGCATCGGACTATCGATTCGGAACTTCGGACTGGATATGCTCTTCGATGGTCCCAACCTTGAAATGAACATGGTTCCTGCGGGAACCGAACCGGGGGCACGACAGGAACCGTTTAGGATTCACCTTTCTGCCTTTGATCTTCCCACTCTTATGGAAATGGGCGTTTCATCCAAGCTGATTGAATCAAAAGATATGCAGCTGGAAGTTGGGGCAACCTTTCTGAATGATAACTTCGCCTTCGATCAGTATAATTTCGGTGGCGAATTGCTGCTTTATAACATGGTTGCACTGAGAGCATCCTACTCACTGGCTCAGAATCCTGATACAGGTGCCTTCCTTTCAAATTCTGAAAACTATCTTTATGGTCTCGGATTTGGAGGTGGCCTTAAATTAAAATTTGGTGGTACAGATCTCTATCTTGATTATTCATCACGCATAACGGCACTCTTTGCGAATAATCAGTGGCTGACCATCAGAATCGGATTTTAAAAAAACCTTAACAAAAAAGGAGAAAACGCATGAAACACGTTAAGTTATTGACCATCGTCGCTTTGGTGCTGGTTTATTCTCTGAGTGTGTTTGCTGCCGTTGACGCAGGAAGCGCCAATGCGAACAGTCTCGAGAATATCAAGCTCAAAACACCCCGGCCCTATGTAGCGGCAAAGCATGATGTGAAGGCTACAAATACGAAAGGCACTGACATTGTTATGTCATGGCTTGCCGATTATAATCTGCCCATCGCTTCCAATTTCGGAGGATGGACTCACGATTATTTCTTCGAATATTTTGTGCCTTCCGCTGATGGAACACTGAACAGCATTGATTTCAACTTCTCTGATCTGCCTGAAGCTACAGGTGGAAAATTGAACGTATGGATCTACAAAGCCAATTACGCCTGGCCTGAAATCAATACAGGTAATGCGGCAAATAACCAGTGTACTCTCGGATCTCTGGGATACTACAACAACCCGACCGGTTATGAAGTTGCTCCGCCTTACGATGCAACAGATCCCGATGCCAATTGGGTAAAAGGTGCTATCAATTCAGCTCCCGGCGCATATCCCGACAAAAAATACGATCCCATGGGTGAGCAGCTTTGGCCAACTTTCGGTGCTGGTGCACTGGATATGGTTCCTACTGCTGAAGATGATGGGGCAACAGTTCCCAATATTATTGTGAACTTTGATCTGAATGCTGCTGCTGGTGAATCCTTCAATTTCACCAGAGGAGATACCTTTGTTGTCGTCGCAAGAATCGTTGGATTTGAGAATGACGGTGACGGCGCTGACTATCGCGCTGGTTTCTGGAGTGGTTCCATCACCATGCCTAATGAAGTTGAACAGCCCTGTGCTAAGTTCTACAGCGATATTTCCGGTTTCAATACGAACTGTAATCCCGCCGGTATCGGCTGGTATGTTCGTACCTACGTCTGGGATTGGAGACTCAATGCTACTCTTACCGGAGACAGAGGTCCGGAATTTGTGAGCATGACATCACTTGCTACTACTCTGAGCACGGGTGCCCAGACTGTTAGTGTGAATGTTACCGATGACAATCCCGGTGGCGGTGCTGCAGGTGTTGCCGGTGTTGATCTGTTTTATTCAATTGATGGCGGAGACTATGTTTCTGTTGCCATGACCGGCTCCGGCGAAAACTTCAGCGGTGAAATTCCCGGACAGCAGCCAGGTACAGACATCACCTATTATGCCGTTGCTACGGATGTAGGCGGTCTTCCTACTACCAGTAGTGTGAATACATATTCCATTTTTGCCGCGACAGCCCCGATTCTGCTGGTTTATGATTATTCCACATTGTCCAGTGCTTATGCCTGGTATTATATGTATGCCACAGCAGACACTTTCCAGAATAATTACGATATCTGGGACGGCGCATATGGCCCTGTTACGAATCAACTTCTCTGGAATTATGAGATGGTTATTCATATCATGGGCGACGGTCCCGACAACCAGCCCGATAATATTGGTGAAGTGTACAAAACCTGGCTTTCAG
The DNA here is from genome assembly GCA_046735395.1 of Fidelibacterota bacterium. GTDB lineage: Bacteria > Fidelibacterota > Fidelibacteria > Fidelibacterales > DSDE01 > JBJKQR01. Next base: position 47,970 of record JBJKQR010000078.1, read on the forward strand.
GCGGTACTGCTGCAAATCCTCGTCGTCTCCTTATTTCCGGACAGGACTATGGATATATTTCAGGATTTGCTGATACGACCTTCGCTGCCGGTTCTTTCGAATACGATTATCTCGGTATCGAAACTCTCGGACCGCAGGATGTTAACTATGACGGATCTGTCGCATCCTATCAGACTCCCTACGCAGTGAATGCCGTTACTGGAACTCTGACTGGTGATCTCATCGATTTCTGTGGTGACAGCCTCCAGATGTTCTATAATCCTGCTTTCGAAATTGGAGCAAACAACTGGATCGACAATCTGACTCCCACGAGCAGCGCGACTGTATGTTTCACTGATCCGAATAACGGAGATGCAGCTTGCGGTGTTTACAATGGTACAGATGCCTGGAAGACAGCTTTCTGGGCTCTTGATTACCTGAGCCTTGATTACTATGATCCGGCTGATACCACCAGCAAATACTACTGGGCGCTGACAGATGTCTGTAACCCGATCGAAGCTACCCTTGAATGGTTCGGAGCTCCGACCATGGTTGTTACCGATGTGAAGTCCATTGAAAATGCTTCTGCCTACAGACTGAATGCAAACTATCCCAACCCCTTCAACCCCACCACAACTCTCAGCTTCAGCATTCCGTCTCATGAGCTGGTTAGCCTGACCATCTACAATATGCTTGGACAGGAAATCACCACTCTGGTGAACAGCACTCTGGATGCCGGTGATCACAGCTATGTCTGGAATGGCCGTGACGCCGCCGGAAATATCGTTTCCTCCGGTGTATATTTCTATACCATGAAGGCTGGAAACTATACGTCCACCCAGAAAATGGTTTTCATGAAATAATCTTTCATATAAATCATTTGAAAAAGGCCGGTTCTTCCGGCCTTTTTCTTTTTCGGTAATTTTTATTTTTCTTTCCTATTTTAAACTAAATACTGAATTATTAATTATACTGAATAAAATGCTAAATAATTGAAACCTTGATGGATAATCTGTTATTTTAAATCACTGGTACTCTATTGATATTGAAAGTAAATTTACAGTGATATGAATTTAATAGGAAAGATCCTTCTGACCAGTGTGAAATACCAGGTATGATGTTAGATAATAACAAAACAGATGAAAATAAAATTGTCAGTAAGCCTGCAGTAGGTGTTTCGGCATGCCTGGCCGGACAGCGGGTACGCTATGACGGGGATATGAAAACGGACTTTTTCGTAAGCAATTTTCTAGAAAGGTATGTTCTTGTAATTCCGGTCTGTCCGGAAGTTGAATGCGGAATGCCCGTTCCCAGACCGGCGATGCATCTGGAAGAATTAAATGATTCTGTACGCATGGTGACAAATAGTTCGGCGACAGATAAAAGTGATCAGATGTACAACTGGGTTGACAGGAAGGTTACAAATCTCCGTACCGATCAGCTTTGCGGGTTCATATTAAAATCAAAATCACCCAGTTGCGGACTGGATCATGTAAAAATCAAACGTTCCGGCGTCTGGGAGCGAAATGGGCGGGGAATCTTTGCAGGCGCAATTCAGCAGGAATTTCCCGCAATTCCAACTGTGGATGAGGTCCGATTGGGTAATCCTGAAGTGAGAAAGAATTTCATAATTAGACTGTTCACCTATTGGGAGGTTAATACGGGAGCATTATCCGGATTTTACTGCAGTGCAGGATTTTCATAAACAGCACGAACTCCTCTTTCTGACACATTCTCCTGCAGAATACAGAGCTTTATCCCGGTTTCTTGCGGCGAATGAAAAACATTTTGAGGACAGTCCCGAATTATATGTTGAATATGAACGGTTAATGATGGCCATTCTCAGGAAAAAACAGACAATCCCGAAGATTCTCAAAGTATTTAACAGACTACTTGGAAAGATAAAAAAGAGGATTACGGAACAGGAATTCCAGGAGCTGCAGCGGGCGGTTAAATCATTTTCAACGGAAGAATGTCCCCTGATTGTGCCGATCACATTGATCAATCACACCCTTACGGACAGGCATTATACGGAATATCAGGATCAGGTATTTCTTCGGCCGGATCCAAACGAAGTATTTCTTTTAAATCATGTATAAGAATTTCGGATGAGAGATGTCAGATAAATCAGGAACTGAAATAAATCAGATAGGATGGCGGGATGTGGATGAGTTTGCTGGTTATTAGTTTCCTGGTCATTATTATCTACATGTATTATCTGTTATATATTTCGCAGGGAACGCGGAATCCGGGGCGGAACGACTTTACGCCGAATGTTTCTGTTCTGCTTGCATTCAGAAATGAAGAAGAAAATCTGCCGGCCTGTATCGAAAGCCTGCAGAATCTGGATTATCCCGTGGATCGTTTGGACATTCTGCTCATAGACGATGGCTCCGAAGATTCCGGACATGAGTTTGCTGTAGAATTAATCCGGAAAACCCCTCATATCCGCGTTGTGGATGTGGTATCAGATGAGAGGAATGGGGGTAAGGGGAAGATGGAAGCGCTGCGGCAGGGTATAAACCACAGCAGCGGTGAAGTAATCTTCATTACAGATGCGGATTGCCGTGTCGAAGCCTCCTGGATTCAGGGGCTGTTAAGAGGATTTGATCAGGAAACCGGCATGGTGGGGGGATTTACGGACATCGGAGCAGAATCCGCAGGTGGAATAGCCCGGCTGCAGAATACGGACATGCTGTATCTGCAGACTGTTTCGGGGTTAAATGCCCTGCGGAACAAGCCACTGACCATTCTGGGAAATAACATGGCTTTTCGTCGTACGGCCTACGAAGATGTGGGCGGGTATGAAGCGCTGCCCTTTTCCATTACGGAAGATTTTGCACTGATGGATGCCATGGACCGTCACAGCCATTGGAAGATTAAATATATTTTTCCGCATCAGGATGAAGGCGTACAGGCAGAAGCGGAAGCATCTTTCGGCGAATTCATGATCCAGCGGCTGCGGTGGGTGCGGGGTGGACTGACGGCACCTGTACGAACCTGGGCGACGATGTTGCTTTTATTTCTCATCCGTATCCTGATTCTTGTTTTGCTTCCGGCGTCATTCCTTGATATCCGTTTTAGCATTCCGGCACTTATTATTTATTCGGCTGATTTTATCTTTATACGAACGAAAGCTCCGAAGCGTGCGGGATGGAACCACGTTCTGCTGTGGGAAGTATTTTCAGCTGTTTATGCCTTTCTTTTGTTCCTGTCTATTTTATCCGGGAAAAAGGTCACATGGAAAGGACGCCGTTTCCCCTGATCTGTTGCACCCCGTATTTGTATAATTTCCCCGAGGCCCAAAAGCCTGCTTGAACATCATGGTTAAAAATGACTAACTTTCGGTCAGGATTGAGCGGATGAGAAAGACAGGAAATTCCGATCACATCATTTCCGCAAACAAAACCGCGCTAAAATTGGGAAAAATTGATATGAAAGGAGAATTATGAAATTGAATACATATTCCCTCGGAATGGGTGACCGCTTCGGCCATGAGGCGGATGCCCAGCTCGAAGTAGTCAGAAAAGCATCGGAACTCGGTGTGGACATTACGCCCGTCTGGAATAAATCCCATCGGGAACACACTCTGATCGGATCATCACCCGAGAACACACGTCTCGCGGCAGAAAAAGCCGTGAAACAGGCGGGATGGGCCGCTCCATGGTTTGTGGATGCGGATCACATTACTCTGAAGACAGTGCCCTTTTTCATTGAATCCTGCAATTTCTTCACGATTGATGTTGCTGATTATATCGGGCAGGCTGCTGCTGCTGATCATATTGATGCCTATCTAAGCGCAGCTGCATCCGGATTGAAGAGTGTTCCGGTTGATCTGTGGGCCGGCGGCCCCGTGGCGGATGAAAATTTGCGTCAAATTGCAGAAAAATATCTCCTGGCGGTGGAGAAGGCGGCAGAAGTGTACCGATATATCGTTGATCACCGCAGCGATAATCCCGTTATTGAAGTGTCCATGGATGAAACGGATATCCCTCAGTCCCCCGAGGAACTCTATTTCATTCTGGATATGATATCCCGGGCAGATATTCGCTGCAATACGATCGCGCCGAGATTCTCGGGATATTTTTACAAGGGTGTGAATTACGTGGGAGATACCGATCGGTTTGCGCGTGAATTTGACATGGATGTTCTGGTGATCGGCGAAGCGGTGAAACGTATGGATCTGCCGAAGGATCTGAAACTGTCAGTCCATTCCGGCAGTGATAAGTTTTCCCTGTATCCCCTCATCCGCACTACACTCAGAGCGCGTGGGGCGGGGCTGCACCTGAAAACAGCCGGAACGACCTGGCTGGAAGAATTGATCGGCCTGGCCGAATCCGGTAAATCAGGTGCTGAACTCGTTCGCGAAATTTATGCGGAAGGCTATCAGCGGCGCGAAGAATTGTGCAAGCCCTATGCATCCGTTGTAAATATTTCCGATATGAACCTGCCTGTGCCGGAGGAGCTGCATACCTGGGATGGAAATCGAATAGCTGCAGCTCTGCGGCATGATGGCACTCATCCTGATTACAATTCTGATCTCCGGCAGCTGCTCCATGTAAGTTTTAAACTGGCTGCCGCCATGGGCGACCGTTATATTGATGCAATTGAAGAAAATCATCGGATCATTGCAAAGAACGTGACGGATAATCTGTTCGAACGTCATGTTCGGGCTTTGTTTCTCTGAGATAATAAAACAGCTACATAAAAAAAAACCGGCGATGAGTTCGCCGGTTTTTTCATTATGTCAGATAAATTATTCGCTGATGGGTTCGAGAACGGGTTCGGCGATTTCCTCAATCACAGGCTGGGGAAGCGGTTCCTTCAGAATGCGGAGAATGCCTTTCATCAGATCCTGTCTCTGCTGCCGGGACGGAATGGATTCGAAGGGTACTGAAAAGGAGACTGCTGAATAATCGGCTGTCTTCGCTGCAATGCCGCATCCGAATTGATTTTCGCTGAATCTCAGGATGACCCGGGCGGTTGAGTCCGCGGTACCGATCTCATCGGGGGATTCAACCTTGTAGAGGTCGGCACGGAAATCGGCATTGTAGGCCAGGTTCTCTTCGTAGGGGCAGAGCAGAGTATCATTGGAAAAAATTCCGGGTGTTGTGGAGGCCTGGGTCCGAAGCAGTTTGATTTTAAGGAAATCGCGGGCAAAATCGCGTCCGCAGGTATCTTCGGCAGCACCGTATAAATATGGATCCGAAGCAATGTATGCACCGGATACGAACAGCATTTTTCCATTACTCAGGGCATTCTCCAGCCAATGGCTCAATCCGGGCGTGAATAATGTAAAACGGCTGCCCAATGATTTTTCCATGGAGGATGCCGGCCGGGGTGTCGTCTTCTCTTCACCGCCGATCACATCGATCATGCTGTAGCTGTCAGCCGAAACCAGGCTGTCCTCGATACATTCGTCACTGACCGTGACAAACGCGTACCCTGCGGATCTCAGCGCATCTCCGTGGATGACAGGGTAATCAAACCTGTTTCCGGCGATGGCTGTAGTTTCATATTTCGAGAAACTTCCACCGAATCCGCTCATATCGTTTGTTTTCCATGAGGATTTCGGATCGAAGTCGTACTGAACTCCGGTGAAGCTGTAGTCGGTCATGTAGGGCACGCCTTCGTCGCGCAGATTCACGAAACCGGCATATTCCTTGCGGTTTACCCAATCGGGGGCGGAAATGCGGTCAAAGGCGGAAATGATGAGAGCCGTATCCTGCATCGCGTTACCACGGCAGGCGGATACAACTTCAGAGGGAAAGCTCTCTCCGCCGGCATTGACGGCAATAACCTTGAAACTGTAAATCGTTCCCGGTTTTGCCTGCCGAAGCAGGTATTCATTTCCGGTGACGAGTGTACCTTCGTCGAATTCACCATTTTCGAACCGAGTATAGACTAAGTACCGATCCGGTACCGCTGTCGGTTCCAGCGCATCGTTTACAGCCCTCCAGGCCAGTCGGATCCCACCCTCTTCCGTAAGTTCGGTGGAGAGATGATCCACTGGGAGCGGCTGGACGACATAGGGGACCTTGTTCTGAAAACTGAGGAAGCGCAGCATGCTCTTATAGATGGCGCGGGAAACATCAAAACGGAATTGGGGATCCAGTCCGAATTTCATATCCTGAAAATTCTGGTGGCTCAGCAGTTCGAGGATCATAGCCGGGGTATTGGGCCGGCTGGATTCACTGTAGTAGGAATTCATGAGGGAGCGGCGGGGCCATTTGGGATCCCAGTTCTGTCGCAGATCCTCGACGATCTGTGTCTGAAGCAGATCCGCATAGTCGCGGGCCATGATGCGAGGCCGTCCGTCCGGGTAGTTGAGCGTCGTATCCATTCCCATATTATTATAGATAGCCAGGGTCCCGATTTCTGATTCATCATGGGTGATACCGGCATCGGTATGAAAGGCCAGGCTCAGATCTACCGGAACGTGAAGCCCTTCGTTTTCGGGCAGACCATTTTTCGGTGCGTCTGGGCCGCCGATGAGATAATTCACCCATTCACCGCGGCATTTGTAATCGTCATTATAATCGAGTGTGTCCGCATGAAAACTGTAAACGAGCGTATCCGGCATACCGGCATACTGGAGCCAGTAGCGTGATGCTTCATAAAAACGGGATCGTCTGGATACTTTTCCGTCACGGTAGACATTACCCATACCGCCGCCGAAACGTACGGCATCGGCAGAGATTCTCCGCTGACTGTCGTCTGCAGCATTGGACAGGATAACCTGTCGTTCGGAAACGGGGCTGTCCTTTTTAAAATCAAAGGTTCCGAGGTAAATCCAGGTTCCGCCTCCCATGGTCTGATTCACTAAGTAGTGGCTGTCACCGCCGGCATGGGCCACCGTGTACCGGGCATTGCGCACATTCAGGCTGTCTTGATGGTAGCTTACATAGACGGCATAAGCGCCGTCCTCAGGAATATCGGCGGTCCATTCCACGTGTCCGCTTTCTTCCGGAACGGCTGCAAAACTCACAGCTGTACCAAGTTTGAAGGGGTTTTCGCTATCCAGACGGCCCAGCGCCCGGAAACCAGGCAGGCTGTCCGTTTCAGTTGTCAGATTTACGATGCGATACCGTCCGTCCTGTTTCGGTGTGTCATTATCAACGACACATTCGTGAATCTGCGGATCCCGTTCCCGCGGAAGCAGAACCACCGCGCCGGCGTTTTCCAGCATGGGAACCAGGAAGGGAACTGAAAAGGACAGGGGAAACAGATCTTCAGCCGTCTGCCAGAGACGGGGGCGTTCCCATTCCCAGCGGTCCTGTAAATTGTTGTAATACCATCCGTGGCTGTGCCACAACGCAATGTGCCGGTTCTGCAGGCCGTCCGCAATGGTAAAGGGCTTATCAATATTCCGGACCAGGGGATAGGGGCTGCCGCTGGCAGGCAATGAGGCCATACGCAGTGAATCGATGGGGAATTCGGATCTGAAATAATTGGGAACCAGTTCGGTAATGGGGTAGTGATCAGCGAAAAGATTCACATTCCAGGATGAATATCGCCATCCGAGAGCTTTTTTCATGGCCGCATCAAACGCTTTTATATCCGCTTCACGATAGGCGCGGGATGTAAATCTGCGATTCAGATACAGCTCGGCACTGTGATGTTTCCGGTCTATACTGAGTGAATCCAGGCGACTGAAAGGAGGAACTTCGACAGCACCCTTTCCTGCTTCACTGGTAACCAGATAGCGGGTTGCTTTCCGGTAAAGCTGTTTTTCCCTGTGGTTCAGAGAATTGAAATACGCTTTCTGCCGTCCGCGCATGGGCATGCTGGAACAGGAAATCAAAGTCAGAAAGGTGAGCAGGGCGAGTGCCCCAAATACAGTTTTTTTCATATTACAGGCTCCAATTTATCTACAGGAAGGGTTATTTGAGATATTCGACATCCATGTGATAGGACCATTTGTTGAAATACAGATTTCCGCCTCTCCAGTCCAGTTCTCCCCGCTGAAAATCCACCGTTTCGCTGCGGAGATGGATTTTGGCCGGGAAGAAGGGCTGGCCGTAGTCATCATTGACAATGAGGCGGTAGGCATCGATGCCATTGGAATAATAATATTTCACCCGCTCATCATCAGAAGGCTGCAGGCCGAAGCTCTGATCCACAGGGACCCATCCGATTCCTTCAAAATAAACCTCGCACCAGTCGTGCAGGTTGATATCACCCGGGTGCAGCATCCACCCGCTCTGCCATTTTGCCGGAATTCCGTTATACCGGGCCAGAGTCATGAACAGAAGTGTCACCTGGCCGCAGTCACCCTTGTGGTTTGCAATGCAGTACTCGGGAATATTTTCAATGGTGCTGTATTCACGGGCAGAGGCCCAGGGATAATTCTCAGAAATGTAACTGAAAATTTTGCGAACGATGAGATAGGGATTTTTTTCGTTTCCCACCACTTTTTCTGAGATTTTGCGAATATCATCGCTGAACTGAATGTGCTGGCGCTCGCCGGTGAATTCCTTGTAGAGAGCGCTGCGCTTATCGTAGGGCCGGATCATATCCGGTTTCAGATCGTACCATTGCGCCCGTGTCTCAATCTGAAGCGTGATGCTGAATTCCGTCTTTTTACCCGCTTCCGCTGCTTTCTGCATATAGATGCTTCTCTGCGCGTAACTGTCGGGAGCGATGACATAGTTTTCTTCACTGCAGTTCAGAAGTTCAACCCCGGTCTGCCGGGCATGGCTTTCCTTCGGAAAGGGCAGCCAGGCGGATACCATTTCACCGGCCGGGATGGCATCTGCATCCAGACTTACCGTGTAATGGAGTTTCATTTTCGTGACCGGTCCGAAAACATCAGCGCTGCGCTCAATTTTATTGACCGTTTCCGGCAGGTAGCCATTAAGGAAATTCTGCAGTACATTCTTGCCCGGGCCATCTACCGAGATTTTGACTTCCCCGGCCTCCTTGTTTATTCTGAACAGATTCGGGCCGGCATTATTGAAATACCTCTTCCGGCCGTCAATGACCATGCATTCCAGCGAGTTACTGTCTTCCCAGTCACGAAGCTGATCACTGTCCAGATCGGGGTAATAGGGTTTCAGATACCGGTACATATCGTCTTCCGTCTTGCCGAAATCCAGGCGGATGCGGTTCATGACGCATTTTTTGTCTTCCAGATACTGGCGGTCTTTCTGGCTCAGATCCTGCTTCTGCAACATGACATCGATCTGTTTTTCCGCCTTTTCGAAATTTCCCCGACGGAATTCCTTCTCAATGTGCTGAAAATATTCCTGTCCGTACAGCATTGCAGCTCCCGCAATTAACAGTGTTAATACTATTTTTTTCATAATCTGTTCACTTTTTTAAAATAGGGTAATATTTGACAGCGCCATATTTACATCGTCCCCTTCGAGCGGAAGGATGGCCTTGCCGTACAGAAAACTGTCATGCCGGTGTTTGGAATATTCCGGATCCTCCGGATTGAGGCTCTGGATGTGAATGTACGAGGATTCATGAATAAATTTTGAATTGCCGATATAGATAGCGACGTGCGTGACCCGTTCCTTGTGCTTTTCACTGGCTTTGGAACCGAAGAAAAGGAGATCCCCGGGCTGCAGGCCTGAAAGATCATTCACATCGCTAGTGATGGTCCGGCCTTTGAGAACCTGCTGTGAAGCGTCACGGGGAAGCAGGACACCGTTTTCGAAATATACCGTGCTGGAAAATCCGCTGCAGTCGAGCGCCTTGGCAGAGGTTCCGCCCCACATGTAGGGTACGCTGAAGAAGCGGTAAGCTGTTTCTATGATGTGCTGCCGGTCCGGCTTTACCGATGCCTGCCAGGCTTTGAAGTCACGGCAGTCTGATGATCTCACGTAGGCCTGGCGTCCGTCAGGATATTCCACCTGCGTCCAGGAGCCGCTTACTGATACTTTTTTCAGGATATTATGGAGGACCAGGTCGGATACGTGACGGGATTTGTCATTGGCCTCGGCAAAACTGTGGCCGTATTCCCGGGTGAAAATGACTTTGTCCGCATCGTGCCAGGCTTTGCTCTCCTCTGCGTTCATTTCCGTGAACTGGCCGCTGTCCATCCAGCCCAGATAGCCGTTGGGAGTCTGCACATAGTACCAGTAACGTTTGTGTTTATATAATTTCAGAGGATGGCCCAGAAGTCCCTGGGTTACCAGTTCGGCCGAATTTTTCGGTTCACCTCTTAAATTGCATGCTGAAACATTGACGACGGCGTACACATCTTCACCCATATCCGCAGCCGGGAGCAGCTGAATGGAATCCGCGTACGTCAGTCCCCGTTCCTGACAGAACTGTTCCAGCTCTTCCCTGACTCCGGGAAGGTTGGTCTCTCCGGTCAGTGTAAGCGTTTTTCCTTTTTGTAATACATCAATATCATAAACGGCCACTCTGCGGTCAGGTGCATGTTTTGATTTCAGATTATCAATCTCCGTCCGGACACTGTCGCGGTCCCGAACTCCACAGCCAAATGCCATGAAGACAACGAAGACGGTCAGAATATACTTTTTCATAACTCTCCAATACTTATTTTATCGCCTAAATTATTGAATGCTAAGCAGGATAACAAGAAAATTAACTCATTGAACAAACTGCAATGATCGGTTGAGAAGGATGATGGGATGGATGACGGGAAGCGATGTGCCCTGGGTAATCTGGAGCTGACAGGTACTGCATCCTGAGACGACGAGACGCGGGGCGGCGCTGCGTATTTCCGAGAAGAGATCTGATCCCATTTTCATGCTGAAATCGAAGTGTTCCGTCTTCATTCCATAGGTGCCGGCCATCCCGCAGCAGCTGTCCTGAATGGGACGAATATTAAGGCCGGGAATGTGCTTCAGCAGGTCTGCGGGCTGAAAGGTATTTCCCTGGCTTTTCAGGTGACAGGGATCGTGGATGACCACGTCAATGGGCAGGGACGTGAAGGCCAGATTCGCGGGCAGGTCATCCAAATGGCGGCCGATGAAATCATGAATATCTTGACACTGCGCCACGACGGTCCGAAGTCCGGGGAAACCGGGAAAGAATTTTTCGTATTCAAAGCGGAAGGCGTAGCCGCAGCTGGCTGACGAAAACAGAATAGGAATCCGGGCTTCGGCAAAAGGAAGCAGGGTTTCAATATTGAACTGCAGATCGTCTTCGCAGCCCTGTAGATTTCCATGACTGATGCGGGCGATATTACAGCAGCGCCACAGCGGATGTATGACCTCGTACCCCAGCTTGGCCAGCAGCTGTTCACTGTGAGCCTGTTCTCCCTTGCTGTCATGGTAATTGGCCGAGCATCCGGACCAGAGGACTACCTGGGGCTTCTCCGGATTTTTTCCTCCCGCCGATCGAAAAACGCTGTCCTCAACCCGGCTCTTTTCAAATTTGAATAGAGTGCGGTCACGGTGAATTCCGGCGCTTTTCTCAAGAATAATCCGAAAACCTCTGTTCTGTAAAGCCACGTTGGAAAAGGGCAGGGTCATGCTTCCCAGTTCATTGATGACTTTACCCTGCTGAAGGATTTTTTCTCCGAATGTGAAGGGAATGGCCGACCGTGCCGCTTCCCGTCCCTTGACGGCAAGAGCGGGAATATCGACACCCGTGGGACAGCTGTCGAGACAGAGGCCGCAGTTCAGACAGAAATCCATTATATCCAGAAAGCGTTGATCGGTGAGGCTTTCATCCGGCAGGTCTCCCCGGAGGACGGCCCTGAGAATATTGGCTTTGGACCGGCCATCAGCCCGCGCGTCACCGCTGGCAATGAATGAGGGACAGTAGCTTCTGCAGGTTCCGCAGCCATGACAGGATTCAATGATGCTGCGCCAGGATCCGCCGCCGGGAAAATCCTGCGTGGCGGACACTTGGCCAGGAGGCCCGGGCCGCAGCTGTTCAGTCCAGATCCGACGGGCAGCGGGGCCGGCGATGATGCCCGGATTCATCAGATTATCAGGATCAAAAACCTGTTTGATCGCTTCGAAAAGGGGCATGAGCCGGGGGAACATTTTGGGGAGATAGGGGGTGCGAAGCCTGCCGTCTCCATGCTCGCCGCTGAGTGTTCCGCCAAAGGACCGGACCAGCGAGCTGAAATCTTCAGCCAGTATTCCCGCTCTGCGGAGTGTATCCGGATCACGCAGATCCATGAGCGGACGAATATGAAGATTTGCGCTGCCCGCGTGGCCGAACATGACAAAATCGAAGCCGCTGCGTTCGAGCAGGGAGCGTGCAGCTTTGAGAAAATCAGGAAATTTTTGTCTGCTGACTGCTGAGTCTTCAATAATACTCACCGGTTTTCGGGGTCCGGGGATGCGGTGCAGGACCGCTGTGGCTGAATTACGAATATCATATATGGCTTCAATATCGCTTTCATCCCAGGCACTGTCCAGCTGCAGGGTCGGCGAGATATTCAGAAGACCGGACCGGAGGCGGGACACACTTTCCCGCAAGTCCCTCTCATTCTGTCCGCTGTATTCGGCAAAAAGAACGATTTCACAGCTGTCAGGCAGCAAATGTCCGATTTCGGGCCGAAAGGATCTGGCGAGGTCAAGAAAAGTCCTGTCAACAAATTCGATGCTGTCCGGTTCCATTTCATGCAGGCCTGTCAGTACAGGGCCAAGATCTTCCGGATCCTCGATCTGCAGTGACAGCACCATTCTTGTATCCGGTATTGCCACGGTCTCGAGCACCGCGGACTGAAAAATTCCCAGGCTTCCTTCAGATCCGCAGAGGAGCTGAGGCAGATGGAGCAGGTTGTTTTCCAGAACATTCCAGACCTGGTAGCCACTGGCGTTTTTCGTACTGCCGGGGCTTTCTTCGCGGATGGCATCAGCATATTCATTGAGACTGTCATACAGAATCCGGGACAATTTATTGAGGCGGGTGTCACTGCTGTTCATTTCCGTAATGGAAACCGACTCGGCGTGGATACCTTCACCATCGGCAAGGATGAAATCCACAGACCGGACAAAATTCCGGATATTGCCGTATTTTACACTCCGGCTTCCGCCTGAATTATTCGCCAGCATTCCGCCCAGAGTGCAGAATTTTCCGCTGCTCGGATTCGGACCGATCATGCGTCCCTTTTCGGCGGCAACTTTCTGAACATCCTGGAATACGGCGCCTGCTTCCACCCGGATATATCTGTCGTCAATCCAACGAATATCTGTCAGGTATTTGCTCAGGTCGAAGACAACGGCGGAATTCACGCTTCCGCCGGTCAGGCTTGATCCGGCTCCCCGCGGCAGCATGGGGATCCGGAGAGAATGGCAGGCCGCGACGGCAGTTTTCAGGTCGTCCCCATCCCTCGGGTACAGAACTGCCAGGGGTGTCTCCTGAAATATACAGGCGGCGCTGGCATATAATTGTCGGGAAAATACATCCGTCTGCAGCTCCCCGCGGAATCGCCCCTCAAGTGCTGCGGCCAGATCAGATATTGCGTCTGAGGTTTCCATAACGGGGATATTAGAGAATTGCGTGGGAAAGCTCAACTGAAAAATCAGCGGAGTGCAGCCGGTTCCGGATTATAAAAAATTGAATGAATAAAAAAAATCCTTCAGAGCTGAAGGATTTTTGTGAGTGCGGAAGGATTCGAACCTTCGACCAATGCCTTAAAAGGGCACTGCTCTACCAACTGAGCTACGCACCCGCTTTTGAAAAAGCCCGATATTATAGAAAAATTAATCGTATGAATCAAGAATAAATTTCAGGAAAAATCCCTGAATAAAGAAGCTGTCATCCTCTGAAAAATCAGACGGGGAGATTCAACACTGCAAACGAAGCGGATCCGGAATTATTTACAGGATATTCAGCGAAGCTGCTTGGTGGTGTCTGTACATTTGTCATTTGATCAGGATGCCCTTCTGGCGCAGTACCTGCTGATCAACGGTGAGGATAAAAACATACATACCGGCGGACAGATGGCCATAGCCGCTGCTTCCCAGATTCCAGATGAACTGATGATCTCCCCGGCTTTGCATTTCGCTGAACAGCACAGCGCTTCTCTGCCCGCGCAGGTTGTAAATCTCCAGCTTGCAGTGAGAATAGAAGGGGAGTGAATAACTGATGGTGACTTTGGTCGTAAACGGATTGGGCTGGAGCGGATCAAGGGAGGCACGGCCGGACCCCTGACGGCCGAGCCCGTCATCATTTTCGATATGCCCCACATTGAAAGCCCAGGGTACATAATCAGTCTGGCTGCCCCAGGCCGAATTTCCCATCTTGTCACTGACCCGGATTTTCCAGAAATACCGTGTGTTGTCGTAGAGTTCATTATCATCATCAATGCGGTATTGTGTATCCGTAATGTCATCGATGACGATCACGTCCTTGGTAAACAGGCTGTCTTCACAGATGAAAATCGTATAGTGCAACTCATCATTCAGATCCGGATCCGAGCTGGGTTTCCAGGTAAAAAGAGGTTTGGTGCTGAGGGTGTCCTGATCATTGGTCGGTTTGAGTATACTGAAGGGAAGGGGCGACTCGGGAAAAAGATCCACACCGAAACGGACAGGGCCTGTCCAGTCTGAAAAGACGGAATCCGCGGTTTCCAGCCTGATTTTAAAATATCCCCAACAATTGTCATAGAAGGACAGAGTATCCTGAAAACGTCCGAAGGGAGCGGCATTGATATGATAGGTCCGGGTTTCATCGTGCTTCGGGAAAGTGATTTCGATATCGGCGGCCAGATTCCGATCGAGCGGCCCGGGATCCAAATAGGTGATGGCATTCCAGCCAAACAGCGGCCTGGAATCATGAAAAATGGTGGTATCACTGAAATTCAGAGCGGATTCGTAGATTCTGGGAGCTTCACGCATGGAATTAATCCAGAATATCCGGTCTGCAGACCAGGGACTCTTTTCTCCGTAACTATCCACGGCACGCACCCTGAAGTGATATTCCCCGTTTTCATCCAGTTCGTTCCGGATATGCCATGAACAGATTCCCGGAGCGGTGTGAACCTCCTGGATGACACTGTCGCCGGCCAGAATCTGAGCATCATAACTCAGATCCTCAGGATGGGTGCCCGGGTCCGGATCATCGGTGTTCTTCCACATAAAGAGGGGGGACCGGCTGCGGACGACCTGGCTGTCCGCCGGAAAGACAACTCTGCTGACCGGATCCGGAGCCTCATTTCGGGTGTTAAGCCGGAAAAAACCGGTTCGGGAAAAAGAGGAACGGAGCCGGCCCTGATCCTGAGCGTAAATCCGGAAATAATATCCTTCATTTTCCCTCAGGCGATGAAAAACAGGGTAGAGATTAAGCTGAATGAGAATTTCGCTGTCATCGTTCGGTAGTTCGTATAACAGTCCCTTCCGGTAGTAAATTAAATTTCCGTTTTTCTGAACATCGCCGGTACGCCCCCAGTTACTGATGCGATTATAGGTACCGGCATAGGGGGAAAGCCTGGAATGGTCATCTGTCCTCAGGTGAATGATATGGCTGGTGAAGAGTGAATCCCGGCAGAATTCGACGATGTAGGAAAGTGTATCAAAGGGATCCGGGTCAAAGGACGCTTTCCAGCCGATCTGTCCGAGTATGGGCAGGATCTCTCCGGATGGCGGTAAAAATATTTCGGGCCGGGTCGGCGCCTCATTGCGCAGATTGAGGTAAAAGTAATGCCAGCGGCTCCAGGGTGAAAAGAGGCCCGTGTCATCCTCGCCGCGAATACGGTAGTAGTAAACGCTGTTTTCCTGCATTTGTCCCGTATCTACACCGATGGTGGGTCTGTGCACATAATAAAAGTACGGTGCGATTGCAGACGTATCGGATCGGAATTCCACTTCGTAATGAAGAGAATCCGGAGCGTCGGAAAAATCATTGTCTACCAGTCCCCTCCAGCTGATGACCAGGCTGCTGTCTCTGAGGACCATCCCATCAGCGGGTGTGATCCGTTCTGCTATCCAGTAGGGAGCATCCTCCTCCTTGTTGAAATTAAAATCAGCCTTTTCTGAAAATGCCGATTCACCGCCCCAGCCATCCACAGCCTTTACCCGCCAGAATATCCAGCTGTCATCTTGAAAAGAGTCTTTAATCCGGCCCAGCCGGAAGCTTGTATCCGTTCCGGCTTCGACACTGCCGATGAGGGGAATGAAGGTTTCAGATTCTGAAAACTCAATGCTGTAATGCAGGGAATCCTCATCCGGATCGCTGCCGGCCTTCCAACGGATATAATCGCTGCTGTCCAGCTCCTGAGTATAGAAGGGTGTAATAATTTCAGGTATGGACGGCGGCCGGTTGCTGCCATCCGAAAAATGGATGATGCGCTCTCCTCGACCGGAGTTGTATTTTCCCCGTTCATCGCTGACCTTCATGGACAGGCGGTAGGCGTGGTGATTCCGCAGTAAGCCGACCGGAGCTCCGTGGCGGCCTTTATCCGATTTGGGGATGTTTCGTGAAAATAACTCCAGACTGTCACCCGTGTTGAAATCCCGGACTTCGCCCTGATAAATCAGCCTTGTATCCTGCTGATTCATATCCCAGGAGGATGTCCAGTACACGGAATCTGCCGCATTAACCGTATCTCTGACCATATAGAAGCTGAATTCTTCCGGTGCGTCATTCACAGTGTCCGTAAAGAACCGGAGGGTATCTGCCTCCGACCAGCTGCCATGACTGTCCACGGCCATGATGTGCACCCATGCCGGCCGGTTTTCCTCCGGCCCTCCGCTGTAGCGAATACTGCTGTCTCCGGCGGCGGCTACGAAATGACGGTAGATGACGAAGCCTTCCGGATCCTGAGTAATGTTCAAAATATAGCGTGAAACGCTGTCGTCCGGATCTGAATCAAAGGAGGCTTTCCAGCTGATGCGGTAGGGATAGGATTTAACAATCCGGTCCGCATTTTTTATCAATACGGGCTTTGACGGCCCGGTATTGATTCTGTCATATATAAAGGTGTTGCTGACAAGTGCAGGGCCCGGTCTCCCCCTGCTGTCACGGAGCCGGATGGACAAAGACCAGTTCTGATTATCCTCGGTTGAATCAGAAAGCAGATCATCAAGAAAAATGGAATCTGTACTACCGAAAATCGTTTCCCTGCGGAACTCCCGGCTGCTGTGAAGAATGTCCACAATAATTTCGGACACCGGATCATTTTCCGGATCGGTAAAGGAAGGCAGATGAATCCGGAAATGTCCGCTGCAGACCGGCGGCAGGAAAAGCATCGAATCACTGAAAACCGGACCTTTGTTGAGTGAATCCAGATCGAAGCAGAGAGGATCCGACCACTCACCCCATTTTACTGCGGAAACATAGCGCAGAGTAACGTAAATACGCTTGATACTGTCCGGGACCGAGGACAGGTTATAGCGCTGGGTTCCGGCTGGAATGTATTTCTGGGAAAGGAGGGTTCCATCCTCCTGAGTCGTGAGAATTTCCAGTTCGGCGGCGGATTTGGGTGGGTCCGTATTCAGAATGAATCCACGCCCATTGATGAAAAAGGGTGAAGGTTGGGGGGCAGGGAAGCGGGAAAAACCTGACAGAACCGTATCCGCATAGAGACGGTCGGCACTGTCGATGATGAGGTGCAGGGTATCGCTGTACAACGGAAGCAGGACTGTCTGGCTGTCCTGGGCGGGCTTCATGAGATAAATACTGCTGTCCAGATCATTCTGAACAAAAATATAGACGGTGTCCGGCATTGCCGGCAGACGATTGATGCGGATCTGCGTATCCAGAATATCAAACAGGCCGCCTGCCTGAAGAATGGAAAATACAAGCAAGCCCGACAGCCCTGTCATTAACCGGGAAATCATCGATCCGAAAGTCCTGCGATTTTCATTGCTTTGATGTGGACCTGCGGACGGGCGTAGGTTTCGAGTTCCTCCGGATTTACCCATTCGAATTTGTCCCAATACGCATTCCACCACGGAGTTCGGAGGGTTGCTGAGTACACCTGAAAATCAACCTTGAAATGAGAATACTGGTGAACCGCATGTTCCCGGTAGTTGCTGAGCAGATCAATATCATTGGCCAGTGTGAAATCAGCCAGAGGTGCTTCATCGTAGTAGGTATTCGGGAACTCCCACAAGCCCGGAAGCATTTTCCCGGGCTGACGGCGAACCAGCAGATATTTCCCCTTTTCCTCAATAATAAAAATAGCACCTTTTCGGAGGGGCACCGCATTTTTCGCAGGTCGAACCGGAAAGTCCTCCATCGTATTGTGCTGATAGGACTCACAGTAATCCCGGATGGGGCATATATGGCATTTGGGGGCTTTGCTGCAGACCAGAGCACCCAGCTCCATCCAGGCCTGGTTCATCTCTGAGGGAGCATGATCAAAGTAACTTCTTTCAATGAGTGTCCTGCAGGTCTGATGAAATGCCCGGGTTCGGGAATCTGTGTAAATTTCAAATAATCTGGACATGACTCTCTTCGTATTACCGTCCACTACGCCTTCACGTTGGTCGAAGGCTATGCTGGCGATGGCCGCCGCTGTGTAGGGGCCGATACCGGGGATGCTCAGGAGCTCGGAAACCTGTGATGGAATGACTCCACCAAAATTTTCCAATATGAAGCGCGCACCCTTTCGCAGATTTGCAGCACGGTTGTAATATCCCAGCCCTTCCCATAATTTTAATATGATATCCATATCCGCTCCGGCCAGATCGGTGAGAGTGGGGAAGGTCTGTATCCAGCGTTCAAAATAGGGAATGACGGTTTTATTCTGCGTCTGCTGCAGCATTACTTCAGAAATCCAGATAAAGTACGGATCTTTGCTGCGCCGCCAGGGCACATCACGCCGGTTTCGGGTATACCAGCCGATGAGCAGTCCGCTCAGTTCCGCCGGAAGTGTGTAGATATCTGCTTCGTTCATTGTCGTAACCTGTTCAATTCATAAATATGTTCGGGACTGCTACCGCAGCAGGCCCCGAGTAGTGATGCCCCCTGTTCTTGCCAGGATTGGGCTGCGAGCCGGTACTCATGGGGTGAATACAGAGACTCGGGCAATTCCGTTGCGTGGGACCAGGCTTCATGATTCCCATCATGATGATCCAGATTGGCATAGAAGCCGAAGGGACGCTTCAGATGTTGAAATGCGGGGACCAGGTGATTTATAACGGAAACCGCAGAGCAGTTCAGCAGCAGTCCGGAAACAGAATCCTGTTCAGCCAGAGCGAGAAAATCATTCAGATCATCCCCATTGATCAGAGTTCCGGAAGCAGTTGCCATCACTGAAATCAGTATGGGCTGACGGGCATAGTGCTGAGCCAGCTTCAGGGCGAGCGTCAGTTCATTCAGGGAGTTGTGGGTTTCCAGCAGAATGAGGTCCGGTGCGCAGTCAATGCCGATTTTAAGCAGATGTTCAAAATTTTCTGCCGCCGCAGCATCACCCGGATAATCTCCGGGCAGGTAGCAATCAGCTGAAGGCGCTATAGACAGGGCAATTTTTCCTCCGTGAAACGCCTCTCTGGCGCTATGGGCACAGTCCATGGCTTTACGGATATGATCGGCTGACGCTTTTTCCGGTTGAGAAATCCCGGCTCTAAAAAAGCTGTGGAGTCCGGATCGAAAGGTATTTGCGGTGATAATATCAGCACCCGCTTCCAGATATTCTCTGTGCAGGGCAATAAGTTCTCGGGAATGGCTGAAGACCGCCGGGGCTGTCCATAATAGCGGATGTTCCCGGTAGCCTCTGCGGATCAATTCCGTTCCGAGGGCGCCGTCCAAAAGAGTAAAGCTCTGGCCGCTTTCCATACCCGATTTCATCAACCCCCGCTAAAAAGAGAGATTTCAGTCCCCTTCCCGAATTGCACAGTTACAGGTAACCTGATTCGGGAAAAGCGCCGGTTATCCGGTTCTGCGTATCACACCATCCGCCTTAATGATAATTTAATCTACCTTATTCAAAAGCTCACACCAGCATCGGCCGGTGTGAGCACTTACCTGACATTCTGTATAAATGTTAGTAAAATCCGGAATAAAGGCAAAGAACTAAATCCGTCAAGCGGATTAGGCATTACAACTCAAAAACCAGAAAAGCCAATCAGTGAAAAGGCTGTATAAAAAGTCTGAGCTTAATATTCCGAACGCCGGGGCGTATTTTCTCTGGGTTTGGCTTCATTAACTTTCAGTGTGCGTCCACCATTGTCTGCACCGTTCAGTTCTTTGATTGCTGTGTCGCCAGCATCTTTGTCAGCCATTTCCACAAAGCCAAAGCCACGGGATCTGCCGGTTTCCCTGTCTCTGATGATTTTTGCGCTGACAACGGCGCCGAATTGCCCGAAGAGGGTGCTGAGTTCTGCTTCAGTCATCTGAAACGACAGATTTCCAACATAAATATTCATCGATTCTCCTTTTTTGTGAATAGCCGAAAACTCCCGATACCCAATCTAATTAGTATTGCAGTTCGTGATTTAATAATGCAGCCTACTCACTTTATTGTTTCTCTGTGCAAATATTACATAAATAATTGTATGGTTCAAATAAAAATGTTTAAATATCGTAAACATTTTATATACATAAAAATATTTATTTCAATCATTTAACCACTTGAAGCTAATATTTGTCCATTCACGGGCAGAAAAATGCGCCTTATATGACGTCAAAATATTCACAAATTCCCTGTTTCGCTTTTTCAAAATCCTCATCCTGAATAATGCAGGAAACGGTTGAAATGCTGGTTGAAATACCCAGAATATTGATGCCGATCTGGCTGAGCGCGAGGCATAAACGGTGCGCGAGTCCCGGTTTTTCCCGAAAATGGGGGCCATAGATTCCGATAAAGGACACGTTTGAGCGGCTGCTGCTGGAATTTATGATGGCTCGGTCTCTGAGCGAATGAAGCACGTCGACCGCTTCATCCCGGTCCCGGCTGTGCACGCAGAAGGACATGACCACATTGCCGTCCTTGCCGGATCCCTCGGTGATATATTCGAGATTTATGTGTTTTCCTGCAAATTCTCCCAGGACATTTTCAGCCAGGCCGGCATGATCACTGTGGGATGTGACGGTGATAAGAGTGAGGTCGCGGAGTTCAACCAGGCCCGAAATACACATACGCTGCCAAGCTGGACGGAGTCAGCAGAGGATGGCAGCGGGAGGTGGAGCGTGAAGGTGCTGCCTTTTCCCATTTCGCTTTCCACACGGATGCGTCCGCCATTGGATTCGAGAAGTTTTTTTACCAGACTCAGGCCGAGCCCGGTTCCGAAACGCATTTCCTGCTTGGCATTTTCGCCCCGGTAAAATTCCTGGAATATTTTCGGCATATCTTCCGATTCTATACCGATTCCGCTGTCGGCAATGCTGATGATAATTTCCGAATGATTCCTGTCCAGCCGGCTGCTGATCTTTACACCGCCATTTGCTTTTGTATAATAGGCAGCATTGAAAACAAGATTATTCAGAATCTGGACAAAATCATATTTGGGTGCCCGGATCGGGGGAATCTCTTCATCCAGATCGGTGCTGACATTCAGATTTTTACTCTGGATGACAGACTGGGCGTGCTGGATAACCTGGCCGATGAGCTCATTGAGGCTGAAAAGAGTGATGTCCTCGCTGTCCGCCTTGATCTGCTTCCGGGAAATATCCAGCAGTTCGGTAATCATGGAGAGCATCTGTGATGACCGTTCACTGCTGCGCTCAATGAGATTCAATGCCTGACCGGGAAGCTCCTTTTCGTAATTGGCGCTGATGGCATCCAGTGTGCTCTTTATGGCGATAATGGGGCTTTTCAGTTCGTGGGAGGCGAAGTTGAAGAATTTTGTATTTTCAATATTCCGCAGTTCCAGTTCTTCATTCTTATCGTCAATTTCAGCCTTCACTCTGCGGTACATGCCGATGAAAGTTCCGGCGATGTAGGTGGTGACAAAGGTCCCCACGCCGAACATGCTCAACAGAATACTCAGGTGATGAATATCCCGGTAGTCGTAGAATCCGAAAAGCGGAAAATGGGGCAGGACGCCGCGGGCTTCCAGAAACAGCAGGCCGGCGAACATGATGACAATCAGCCCGCTGAGAATGAACGAGAGCCAGGCGGGAAAGAGAATCGTCGTGATAAGGATATGAAAGATATAAAACAGATAGAAGGGATTTTCCACTCCGCCCGAAAAATGAATAAGAAAGGTCAGCAGAATTATGTCCACCACAATCTGAATGAAAAGCACACTCATCTCTGCCTGCAGCGAATAATGGCTGGAATTGCGAAAACTCAGCGCATACAGAACATTGAGCAGGACGAGGGTTCCCAAAATGGAAAGAATATTTCCGTAGGGCAGGGTGAAATGAAAAACGAAATGAGCGAAAAAGACAGCAAGGCCCACACCGATGATCGCTGTCCAGCGCAGATGAATGGACCAGATGATTCGGTTTTTAAGAAATTCAGGATTGAGAAAGGGCAGGCGTGTTTTCATGGAGAAGAGTTTTACATTCCCAGATGTATTTTTACTTTTTCGATTAATACCTGCGGACTGATGGGCTTTTCCAGAAATTCGTTGACCGGAAGTGCTTCCTCATCCTCATTCCGGTCGAAGGAAAATCCCGTTTCGAGTGTAATGGCCGTCAGCATGATAATGGGGATATGACTGAAATTTTCCAGACTGCGAATTTCGAAGGCCGTGTGAAAACCTTCATCCTGTGTCTGCATCATGACATCCAGTATAATAAGGTCCGGTGTCTCGCTTTTCAGCCGTTTGATCCCCTGCTGGCCGTTCTGCGCATCCACCACATCAAAGCCGGCACTTTCCAGTGTAATCCGCATGGCTTCCACCAGATCAATGTCGTCATCAATGATCAGAACCCGTTTGCTGTGCATGATGGGACAATCCCTCTTTAAAAATTACTTAAATATATGGGATTTTATCTTCGACTGCAGGTGCTAAATCAGCTTCGTGACAAAAACGCCGGCGGATAAGCTCCGAATAGTTTTTTAAAATGCCTCGGACCCGGATAAGAAACATGTTAAACCGGGCTTTCCGGCCGCCGATTCCATCTGAAATAAGCCTTTTATTTGTCAGCGGATCGCGGTAAACTACTGAAGTTATGGGAACCGGGACGGACTGTGGAACTTGAAATCATCTTAGCAGGAATCGGGCTGGGGCTGTCAGCTTATTTCAGTGGTGCAGAGATCGCCTTCATCAGCGCGAATCCTCTGCAGATGCAGATCTGGGAAAGTCAGAAAATTCGGGGAGCGGCTGTGAGCCGGAAATACCTGGAAAACAAGGAATCCGTGCTGTCGGTGATTCTGGTTGGAAATACGCTTGCCAATATGCTTGCCACCTCATTTGCCACGGTCGTACTGATGACGCTTCACAGCTTTCCCTACTGGGCCATCAGCCTGCTGGTTTCCTTCATCATTCTGCTCCTCGGCGAACTTATACCCAAATCCCTGATTCGTATCAAGGCTAATACGGCGTCCCGATATTTCGGACTGACGATGCGGTTTGTGGAATTTGTCCTGTTTCCGATGACATGGATCGCAAAAATGGTGACGACGGCTGCCTTGAAGACGGTCGGCAGTGAACGCGCCGATTACAATGCGGTGCTCAGCCGGGATGAATTCAGGGACAGTCTCCACAGCGGGCATGAATCCGGTGTCATTGACGTGGAAGAACAGAAATATATTCGGAATGTCATGGATTTTTCGGACAGTACCGCAGACGAGATCAAAACCCCGCGGACGGACATACAGGCCATCGCCCTGACGGCAAGCCTGGATGAAGCAAAGAAAGCCTTCAGTGAGTCCGGGTTTTCCAAGATTCTGGTATACGGCGAATCCATTGACGATATCATCGGCTTTGTGGTGCTGCATGACCTTTTTCTGAGTCCGGAATCCGTGAAAAGTGTGACCCGGGATATCAGTGTGTATCCCCAGTCCAAGAATATCTTTGAAATGCTCAAGGACTTTCAGGACAGAAATATTTCCATCGCTCTGCTGGTGGACGAATTCGGCGGAACATCGGGAATCGTGACCATGGAGGACCTCGTTGAGGAAATCTTCGGCGATTTCGAAGATGAATTCGATGATGACACACAGGGGATACGTCCTCTCAGCAATGGGGATTTTCTGGCCGAGGGCCGAACCAATATTGATGACCTGCATGAGACAGCCAATATCACGCTGCCCGAGGGTGAATATGAAACACTGGCCGGGTACCTGCTGAGCCGTATCAACCGTTTTCCGGCCAAAAATGAAAAAATCATCATTGATGATCTGGAATTCACTGTACTGAAAGCGACAGCAAAGAGTGTCGACCTGCTGCGCATTCATTTCCTTAAATCATAGAATCCGTGTATGAAAAAACTTGACCGTTTTCTTTTAGCCAGATTTTTCTCACTGTATCTGTTCATTGTACTGGTTTTTGTTGTGATTTTCTTTATCGTGGATCTGGTCGAGCATATTGACAGCTTCATTGACAACGGATTGTCGCTGAAAAGCGTGGCGATATATTATTTTTATACCTTCCCCTTTTTCATTCATATCGCCATTCCCATGTCAGCGCTGCTGGCGGTTGTATTTCATTTCGGCCTCATGAACAAGCGTTATGAGCTGACAGCGATGAAATCCGCCGGGATGAGTCTGTACCGGATCGTTGTACCGTTCCTTCTGACCGGCCTGGCTGTGAGCGTGTTTTCTTTTGTCTTCGAGGATCAGGTCGTGGTGCCGGCCAATCAGATTCTGACCGAATTCCGAAAGGAAAATCTGCAGCCGACCCATGTCCGTCGGGCTGATATTATTTCAAATATAGATATCAGTATTCCGGATGGAAATATTCTGCACATCGACGAATACAATACGGAAACGCAGCGTGGAAAAGGTGTGGGGATACAGTTTCTGGAAAAGGGGCGGCTGGTGGGGCGCTACGACGCCCGGTCCATATTCTGGCGGCATGATCACTGGGTGGTGAAACAGGTTGAAAAACGTTTTTTCCCCGAACAGCATGAAGAGTTCAGTACGCTGGATTCGCTTTCCTTCGCCTGGAAACTTCAGCCGGAGGACCTGGAAAAACGGAAGGTCAGCCCTGATAACATGAGTTTCATGCAGCTGCTGCACTTCATTAAAAAACTGGGTGCATCCGGACTGGAAACGACAAAGTGGAAAGTGAATCTCTTTTTCAAGACCGCCATGAATTTCACGACCTTCATCGTCATTCTCTTCGGAATTCCCCTGGTGAGCTATCAGTCACGCGGCGGTAATTTCGCCTCCGGTGTGGGAATCAGCCTGTTTATAATATTCATTTATACTACGATTCTGAAGTTCGGTGAAACGCTGGGATATGCCGGCCAGCTCAGTCCCTTCATGTCTGTGTGGGCGCCGAATTTCCTATTTTTATTCTTTGGAATCATTTTG
This sequence comes from Fidelibacterota bacterium, assembly GCA_046735395.1. GTDB lineage: Bacteria > Fidelibacterota > Fidelibacteria > Fidelibacterales > DSDE01 > JBJKQR01. The sequence goes on from JBJKQR010000078.1 coordinate 73,204, forward strand.
TTATTAAAAGCACAGAAATAAATCAGTTCGGAGGTCCCATGAAAGCGGATGAAAAATACATGATAAACGGTGTCTCGCTTGCGCAGATTCGTAACCGTAACGAATTGCGGGTGATCAGGCTCATGCCCGACATCATCGGAGAAAGTTTTTCGGACTTCCCGGATACCATTGATATTCAGGATATCTACGCGCTGACTCTGAATATACTTCCGGCCCGTTACGTGCAGCAGGGAGGCATGGTGCTGAGGGAACCGCTGAGCGATGATCAGCTGATTCAGGCCATCCGCGAAGCAGTGGCCGTTGTGAAGTCCAAACCGAATTACTGATATATAACGATATAAATAGTATTTTAATTAAAATCCGGATCTGAATCGTCACCGAATTCGTCGTCAAGTTCCTTGAAGGGATCGGTGGGCTGCCGGCCCCCCGGTTTCAGCACCGCATCCGTTTCGCTGCTTTCCACTTCTCCCGTTCGGCAGTCTGCATTGATAATCAGATTTTTATCACCCATATGAAAGGTATAGCTGAGCGGCGCGAAGAAATTTTCAAACCCGTCGTCGGAGACGGCCACTATCTTTAATGTATGATTTCCCTGCGCTACGGCCGGTACGATCAGCTCCCGGGAAAAATCCTCCCGGACAATTTCGCGCTTGAAAATAAACCCTTTCTTTGTCTTGTTCTTTTTCAGGAGGAAGGATGAAGTGTACCCGACAAACTGGCCGTCAATGAAGGTCATCCCGTTGTGGGGTGTGGAAAGGATGGCGATATTTTTCGGAATATCCGATTCCCGCGCATCCAGAAAAGCTCGTTTTCCGACCGGAAGCGTGAAATTCTGTTTCCAGGTTCCGCCCCTGAATTCTACATTGACGTCATAATCGCCAGGTTGAAGGTCAGTCAGAAGGAGAGGTGTCATCCCCCGCTTCTGTCCGTTCACGATCACCGGCTGTCCCTGCGGGATACTGCGGACAATCAGCTGAGACAGGGTCTGAAGCCGGTTCCCAATGCGCTCATAATAGCTTTTCTGCACCCGCAGATAGATATCCGACAGATTTGCGGAGTTGGTACTGTACTCGATTTCGCCTCCAGTGGCCCGGGCAATCTTTCTCAGTGAGTTCTGGTCCGCGTCTCCGAGTCCGATACCATAAACAAGCACGCCCTGGCTCGGGCACATGTTTGCCAGGTCAGAGATGGTCAGCGATGAACTTCCATCCTGTCCGTCTGTCATGAATATAACAACCGCCGCAGATTCATCATCCTTTACCTCCAGGAGAGCCCGTCCGATGGCATCATAGAGCCGGGTGCCACCCGATGCCCGCAGCCGGTCTGCTGCGGTATACAAGGATGATTTCGAGGATGTCATTTTCTGAAGAATGGAAATATCCGAGCCGAATTCCAATATTGCTGCCCTGTCGGCAGGCTGCATATCTCCCACGAAATTCTTCACCGCAATCCGGGCGTCGTGGATGGCTGAGCCGGACATGGAACCGCTGCGATCCATCACCAGGATGAAATGTGTCTCCGCTTTCAGATCGTCGAACTGAACCGGACGGGACTGGGCGGATGATATGGTCGTAATGCTGATCAGCAGAATCAGGCTTTTCAAAATGTTATGCATGGCAATCTCTTCTGCCCGGCCGGGCGGTGTAAAGTCGTTTTATTCCAATAAATTTTTCAGATCACTGCTGTGGATGCGAACCAGCGTATAAACCATGGAGTTGTCCGGATCCCGCCACCTTTCCATGACCCGGATATTCCGTATCCGGTATTTGAAAGTGATTTTACTGGCTTTTTCAATGTTTTCGCCGCGCTCGGACTTTTCATTGATGACAACATTCCTGACCCGGATTTCCGCAGCCGTAATAATATTGTAGACAGCCTTATCCTCCGCCGTCTGCCAGGCATCATTTTCATTGGCCTGATAGGTATACATCCCCACACCGAAATAATCATCACCGTCTCTGTACATGGGGCCGCGCTGCGTCCATTCCGGACGCGGAATATCGTAAATGGAAATAAAGTCGGTTGCCAGCGACTCCGGAATCTCCGGCGCGAAGGCGGTGATGAAATCATTGGAAATGAGGTTCACGGCAAAGGTTGCCAGTGGTTTCAGCCGACCCTTAATCTTTTCGACTTCGGCCGGGTCATAATCATAATAATAATCTTTCAGTGATTCGTCATAATCCTGATAGCGGATGGACGATCCGTGGTACAGTGTCTCCGTATAGACGACATACCGGATCTGAGCATCGACGATGGCTTCGGTACCTTTCAGCGTGTATCCGACAGTCATTTCCGGATAGCGCCCCTGATAGAGGAACCAGATGGGATATCTGACCGCTGCCGGGAGCAGGCTGGCCACCATAAATATTAGAATGAAAAATCTCATAATAAATAAAAATTGAGCCGGAATTGCACCGGCTCAATAGTTTCCTGTCTGATTGTCAGGATTATTTTCCGTAATTGTCCATTTCCTTCTGAAGTTCATCATAGGCCTGAGATGCGCGGAAGCGTTCGTACACTTTCGGCTTGTTCTTCATCTCATCGACAAAAGACTGATTGAAGGTGGCAGGATCAATGACCATCAGTGTATAAATGGTGATGATGCCGTCTTTTGCCTTAACCATTCTTTCGGTTTCAGGGAAGGATCCTGCGATGACGGACTGGGACACGACCTTCTGAACGCTTGTGAAGGCCTCATTGATTTCCGTATCTTCATTGCTGCCGATTTCTTCCTGAAAATTCTTATTCAGTGTGGAAACCTTGGATTCAATGGACTGGGACATTTTCGCCCGTGCATCGGTCTGGCTCTTTTCCCGGGCAATGTCTTCACGTTTTGACTGTCCCTGTCCCACGGATGTAATGGCGCCGGTCTTTCTCATCTGGTTTGCCAGCTGGCTGAGTTCGTTGTAGGGACTGGTCGTCGGTTCGGGTTCACTTGCACCACAGCTGGCCAGCAAGCTCACCATAAAAACGGACAGAGCAATCGCTAAAATTCTTTTCATCTTGATCTTCTCCTTGCTTAGAGTTTTTATTCTATCTTGTCTCAATCTTAGGGACTTACAGTGTATGATGTCGTGACAGTGAGCACATTCCTCGTTATTTCGACAGTTCAAATTAAAAATAGGGTTTATGGTGCTGAAAGACAAATTAAAAGAAAGCGGAATATCCTATTAATAATGTACAATTCTGCAGGTGAATTTTCACACCGCTCGGGACGGGACTTGAAAGGGGATAGCGGGCATTTCGGAAATTTCATTTCAGAAAGTTCGGGTCTGTTATCATTATTATATGTATAGCACAAAAATGTCAGTTTTTGCCTCCGTGGCCGAGCGGGGAGTTGGACCGTCTGTTTTTTCCTTTTTTCTGTCGGGGTTTTTCATGAAATTCACCCAACATAAAGGAAATTGAATTTTGAAAACATCCGAAGGTTTCATCCGATTACTTGTTTTACTGAGCATGGCTTCGCTTCTGACCGCTGCATCTGTTCCGGCGCGATTACGGATCTGTTTTCGGAAAGATCGGGTTCTGCCGGAAAAGGGGCTGTCGGCAGGTCCGGCTTCAAAAACCATGACAGAGTATGATCAGCTGGTGCAGAAATATGTAGCCCGGCCTCCGAAACAATGGCTCCCCGAAGCCAGGCCCACGGACGGTGAGGGTGAGGTTCTGCTGAAGAACATCTATATATATGATATCGCGAACCCGGATTCGCTCGCTGCAGCGAAGGAAAAATTCAGCCGTCTGGAGTCTGTCCTGTCCTGTGAGATTCCGGCGCGGCACAAGGTCTGCTACAGACCCAATGATCCGGCCATTTCTCAGGGTTACCAGTGGTATCTGGATCAGATCGGTGTGTATGATGCCTGGAACCACTGGAATATTCCCAAGGGGCAGTTACCTGTGAATAAGAAAGTAACCATTGCTATCGTGGATACGGGCGTGGACTATACTCATCCGGATCTGCAGTACAATATTGCGGTCAATCAGGGCGAGGTTCCGGCGGCTCTGCGAACTGGCGCTGATCTGAATGGCGACGGGATGATAACGACCGGAGAATTGCTCGGGAAATATCGTCAGGATGTCAACAAGGATGGATTTGTTGATATTCGGGATCTGCTGGCGGATGGCAGTCCGCTGATAAACGGAATTGATGATGACGGGAACGGGAAAAAGGATGATCTCTTCGGCTGGGATTTCGGCGGGGCAAACGGAAATGCTGAAGACCGGGATCCGTTTCCCTCTACAAATGATAATGTGGATTACAGCCTGCGGACACATGGAACTCATGTGGCCGGCATTGCCG
>JBJKQR010000079.1:0-14434 GCA_046735395.1 Fidelibacterota bacterium
GAGAACAATCCATACCCAGAGCGGAATGGCATTTTTATTCATGCCGGCAAGTTCCTGCTGGCTGCTGTTCAGCATGGACATCTTTTCGGCAATGGCATCTTCCAGCATCCGTTTCTCTTCGAGTTTCGCACGGGTAGCGGCTTCGTTTTCCATGCCGAGCTGTCCCTGTCCCTGCTGGGTGGCAATCTGTGCCTTCAGAGTGGCGATTTCCCGGTTCAGACGGCTCAGTGATGCCGTATCCTTGGCCAGCATCTGGATTCTGGAATTCTGCTCACTGATAATCTTGCGGGCTTCGAGATCATCCTCGTAATTCTGTTTATTCGTCAGTTTATCGATGATTTTCATCAGCATATTTTCTGTGGCGCTGGGCTGGGATGCGCTGCGGCCTCCGGCATTGATCACCTTATCCTGTTCCAGCTTGTCCAGCTGTTTCTGAATATCCGAAATCATCTTACGGGTTTCATCGGCCTGTTCCGTTTCCTCCCGGGACATGGCATAGCGGACATCATCCACGACGGGAACAGGACCGGCATCACCCCCGGCTGCCAGAGGTTTCCTGAAGGCCGTGGTCATGATATTAATAATGTCACCCCGGTCGCGATCATACTGGGACGCGATGCGCGTAACCTGTCGCACGGACTCCAGCAGATCAGGAGAGATTCCTTCCGGAAGAAAAATACTGATATCGAGATGACGGATTCTCGGTACATTTGACTGTACTTGAGAAACAGACCGGGAATACAGCATGTCACCGCTCTCATCCTGAAGATCATATTCGGGACTCTGCATCCCGGGAAGGGCGACGATTTCATCACTTGTTGATTCTGCCGCAGCTGCGCCGCTGTCCGCCGGCATGGCCGCTTCCTCATCCAGTATGGAAATTCCGTCAGGCGGGAGCTCGCTCGGTATGCCGGGCAGAATCTCTCTCAGTGAACCCGAAGCGGCAGCTGAGGCTCTGTTTCCCGTGGCAGAGGATGCAGCCTGATCATTCCGTTCTGTGGCCGAGGGCCTTTTTTCGAGACGGCTGCTGGGTTGGCCCGGCTTGTATATTTCTTCAATTTTCCGATCGGGAAGAAAATCCACATCGGCTTTTACATTTACGACGAATTGCTGATGGCCGAGAACTCGCTCAATCGCCACGCTGACGCGATCCTTGATCCCGTTTTCCAGCTCCATTTTCTGAGCAAGCTGATTCGCGTTCTGAATGTCGGCGGCCAGGCCGATCGTTCCCATCATGAGGATGGCAAGAACCGCCTGTGCAGGTTTTCTTTTCAGCATAAATATTCACTCCTTATGAAATGGCGAGGAAGGTCATCTCGACTCGTCTGTTCGCTTTTTTATTTTCAGTGGTCGTATTGGGGACTTTGGGACGGGTCGCTGCAAAGCCGATGGCCCGGAAGCGGTCTGCCGGAACCCCGGTACGGATATAATAGTTGACGACTCCGGATGCTCTGGCGGTGGACAGTTCCCAGTTGCTGGGATAAATTTCCGAATGAATGGGGTCACTGTCCGTATGCCCCTCCACCGCAATCTGATAGATGGAATTCATGATGGTCGGCTTGAATTTATCCAGAATGGGAAAAATATAGGGATTCAGAACGGCAGATCCCTTTTCGAAAAGAATATCCGATTTGATACCGATGGTCACACCGCGATAGGAATGGGATACTTCCACATAGTCTTCCATATTCTGCTGTTCAACGATCTTCTGAACATCCTTGGCTATCTTCAGAAGGGAAACTTTTCCGGCCTTTTCAATCTTCTGTTTCCCCATTGCCTTGCCCATGGCGTCCCCGAACTGTTCCATCTTGATGGGATCAAGCGTCGACATGGAGAACAGCAGCACGAAAAAGGTCATGAGCAGCGTCATCATATCGGCATAGGTGGTAAGCCACTCTTCCGACTCATCGGGCTTGGGCCCTTTCTTCATAAATCCCTGATATGTTTTCATCACTGTCCGTCCTGTTACTGTTCGTCTTCCCGGAGCCATTCACGGGGAGGCATGAAGGAATTCAGCCGTTCGCGGACGATGAGCGGATGCTTTCGGTTATAAAGCAGAATAACACCTTCCAGCATCATGTACTGCTCAAGGGATTCCTTGTCGATTCTCATTTCAATCTTCGTGGCCATGGGATTGAAGATCAGGTTGGCCAGCACGGAGCCGTAGAAGGTGGTCACAATGGCCGCCCCCATACCCACACCGAGATTTTTCGCCATATCTTCCGACTCGGTGCCGCCGGATCCCATTCCATAAAGCATCACCACGAGACCGATCAGCGTTCCCACCATACCGAAGGCCGGGGAAAATTTGCCGATGGTCTTCAGCACATTGGCCTCATTGCGTTCCCGCTGTTCACGGTTCTCAATTCGCGTCATCAGAATATCTCTGATATCCGTATCATTGTAGCCGTCGATGATGAGCTGAACACCGTCTTTGAGAAAGGGATGCCGGACGGTGTTGATAATTTTCTCGAGTTCAAGAGACCCTTTCCGGGCCGTACCGGCGATTCCTACAATATCCTTGACCAGCGGCCGCATACGGTCTTTTTGCTTGGTAAATACAATACCGATAACCCGGAAGACTCGTAATACTTCCCTCAGCGGAAAGGCGATGAGAGTTGCTGCCAGTGATCCACCGAGAACGATTGCCAGGGAAGCGCCTGACCAGAACATATTGAAATCGCTGGTCAGCAGAACTATACCGAAAAAGATGAGTCCGATTCCTAAGAATATACCGATAATACTTGCAAAATCCATTCTGACTCCTGTTATTTACCCATGAAGGAGGTCGTCCTCAGGCGGTTTTCTGAAATAATTTTTAAAATATTCCTCACATCGTCGTACTCCGGATCGATGCGTAATGCCAGATTCCAGTTAATCATGGCCCGGTCAAGATCTCCCATCTTGTAATATATGGAGCCCCGACGTGCATACGCCAGCGATAAATTCGGGTTCAGCTGAATGGCCATATCCGCCTCATTCAGCGCCTCCTCATAATTGCCGGCATAGAAATATCTCAGGCTGCGGCTCAGATGCTTCAGCGCCAGATTTATATTCTGTTCCAGTACATGCTTCTGAAGTTTGACGGACTGCAGGCTGTCCTCCAGAACGCTCTTCTGCTGTCTCAGAAACACGACGGTATGGTTCAGGTTCTCCACTTCAGCACGGGAGACCATCAGTGAATCACGGAGCACCTGAATCTGCTTATCCGCTTCGGTAATCACCGAATCGAGGACATTGTGATAATATCCTTCATCCCGATTGTCGGCTTCATCCTGAAATGTTTCGGACGTTGCCGAACTCATGGCGGGAGCAGGAAGTCTGCGGTCGCGTGTCTTTTTCATTCCGGAGGGTATGCGGGGAATGGACATGGCCAGTCCGACGCTGATCGAAGGCAGGTCGGCCATTTCCGGTTTTCCGAAATTCGCCAGATACTGCAGCTGGGAGATACCCAGATTCAGACGATAATCGCTGGTGATGGGAACTCTTACACCGAAATTCAGGCCCTGACCGTCATATTCGCCGATCAGGTCCACGCCTCCGTTATCCGCCAGGATATTGGTCCGCATCAGAAAGCCTGCGAATACGCCCGGCGTCGTCAGCGTATCATTACTGGAAGAGGTCCGGCTCAGAGAACCGGTTCCCACGCCCATATAGGAATTCAGAGCGAAATTATTCAGGCGTTTTTCGCTGCTGATGACACCGTAAAAGGCATAATCGGGCTTGAGCTGAGTACTGCCGTTCACATTACTGATGACAAAATCCCACAGCCCGACTGCCACCGAGATATCACCATAGCTCATGACCGTCTTTCCCAGATTGATTCCGAATTCGACCGAGGACGTATCATTGCCCGGCTGCACAGCCGAAAAGCCCAGGCTGAAATTGCGGCCTACTTCCGAATCGAGAAATACACCGCTGGCCGGTTTCAGGCCCGATGTGGATGCATCAAAGGAATAGAGGTCTGTCCCGAAGCCTGCCCGGAACAGATAATCGGGCTCGGACGCCGTGCTTGTCGGAATTCTCATCATGAGTCCCGGCTTGGTAAAGGATACCTGGGAACTCCCGAGGGCAGCACCGATGCAAACAAGAAATGTCAGGCCAGCTTTTATCGTATTCTTCATTCTCATCTGATTATGCCCTTATTGTTGAGTCCCCAGTTTGCGGTTGACCAGCCGCGCGTAACGGCCGTCCGGATAATCACGCTGATAGGACATGAAATATTTTTTTGCCTCATAGTCCTTACCAAGACGTTCATAGGCTGCTGCCAGCAGAATATAGCCGTCTTCAAGTCTGGAAAAGGCAGGATTACTGATAATCTCATTGAGAAGAATGATGGTGCGGTTGTAATTCCCCTGGCGGAAAGCGCATTCCGCGGCCCAGAACATGCTGTTCAGGCGCATGGCTGTATCGGTGGTTTCCGACATGATCTGGCTGAAAAGCGCCCCGGCCTTGTCGTAGGCACCTTCATTGTAACTGGTCAGAGCCTGCGTATAATAGTCCCCCATCACATCGGTGTGCAGCACATCGCCGGAGCTTGTCCGCCCTTCCTCCAGCAGTGCAACCCGGTTTCTCAGCCGGGTCAGCTCCCGGTTCATACGGGCCATATCCTTTTCGTACTGCTCACGGAATTTCAGAAAAGCGTCCATATTCACCGTCGTGTCCACGGATTTTTCCGGAGCCAGGGCAGACAGGGTATCAGAAAAGAGAAATCCCACGTCAAGCATGGGATCGGTTACCTGACTCATCGCTAATCCTGTGGTCAGACACATCATCATAACAATTTTCCTGAGGCTCATATCAAAAGGAACCCGATTTTAGCATATCTTTCACCTTGGCAACGAGCGTACTTTTCGGATAGGTTTCAATAAGAGTCTGAAAATCCCTGAGTCCTTCATTCTTCCGGTTCAGCCGGATATTGCAGAGGCCGCTTTTGAACAGCGCTGCATCCAGCTTGTTGCTGTCCTTGTAGGTCTGCACTTTCTTAAATTCGGCCAGTGCCTTTTCATACTGTCCCTGGCTGTAATAGCTTTCGGCGATCCAGTACTGACAGTTATCACTGTAATCATTGCTTCTGTCGATATCCAGCAAGGCACTGAATTCCTTGATCGCATCCTTGAAATTATTGGCAAAATACAGCTTCAGAGCTTCCTGATACCGCTGCTGATATTCTTCCTTCGTCAGGTTCATAACCGGTTTTATGGCCGTATCCAGCTCTTTTTTCAGTTTCTTTTCTTCCGGCTTTTTCACTTGCGCAACTGTGTTCGTCGGCTTCGCCGCTGCCGCCGTTTCCTTTTTGACGGTTTTTCCGGCTTCGGCCGGTTCATCCAGTGCCTGAAGAATATTCGTTTCATAGTTCTGCCGGGCTGCCACCTCCAGCACTGTCTTCAGACTATCATTATTATCAGCAATCTTTTTTGTCAGCGCACTGTTGTTCTGGAGAAGTTTGGTTTTTTCCATATCCACTTCATCCAGTTTCTCACTGAGGACCTTGGATTCATTCTTTTCCTGCACAAGTGAAAAACTCAGACTGTCATTTCTCGTCTTCAGGTCAATGATATTATCTTTCAGATCCGCAAGTTCGGATTGCAGGATAATGATCTGATTCTTCAGATCCAGCATCTCGATGGTCTTATCCTGAAGATCCTTTTCCCGTTTCTGGAGAGTGGATTCAGTTTCATCGAAGCGGTCCCTGGGAACAGTATTTTTGGAGGAGGAGCAGCCGCTGGCAAGCAGGGCCGCCAGTGCAAGACACACGATGCCGGTCGAACGTTTAATCATAGGTTTCCCAATCAACATTATAAGTGTAGCCGATAAAGGTACCAAATGCTCCGGGTATGACCAGATTGAACTTTCCGCTGGCGCCGGGCAGGAGCGCGTTGTCGGAGGCAATGCCCGAGCTGTAGGTGAAATAGGATCCCTTCACGAAGGCGGTCAGTGTTTTCGTTCCGCCGCTCCAATTGGTCCGGAACACCATATTGATCTTGACAAAGTCAGCCCGGCGGGTCCCGATGTTCCGGACGGTACCGGAAAAGGTGCGGTTGCCGCTCTTATCAGTGACTTCCCGGATATTGTCCACCAGGATACAGTTTGCCGATCCCTGCTCCGTATTGGCAGTGGGTGGTACGACGGCATCCTCGGAAAAGGCTGTCGCCGTGGGCACCGCTTCCTGTACCACCACCGGTGGAGCGGTGGGCTGTGCAGCTGCCGGTTCTGCCTTTTCCTCAACTTCCGGAAAATTCTCCACGATCCTCACAATATCCTTGCGGTCGATGATCAGATAACCGATGAGCGTTTCCACCTTGATGGATTTGCTGTCCTGAAATATGATCTTCCCGTACACAGAGGTACCATTATTCAGAATAATTTCCTTATTGTAAATCTTCAGGGGATTTTCCAGCATCTGCGATTTGGTTTTCATCTCATCCACTTCAGCCGTCAGATGCTTCACCTCCGCGCCCAGACGCTTCACTTCGTAGGTGAGCTCATTGATGACGAAGGCATAATCCTTGGAACTGATCCCGTTCTGCAGGCTGTCCGGAAGTGTCGAGAGGCTGCGAATCTCCTTCTGAATGGCGGAATTGGCCATCATGGCCTCATCATCCGGCACCGTGTTCTCTGCCAGAGTGTCCTTTTTTCCGCCCAGAGATCCGCAGGCGCTGAACGCCAGTAAAACAGCCAGTATACTCAGAGACAGCGCCACCCGCATGCCTCCCATTCTCCGTTTTTTTATGAATAAAAGCATACTTACACCAATGTTTTTTCTGTTAAAAAAATTTACTTTCAACATGTCTCAATGTCAAGAAAAAATCATAATACCAGTAACTTATCCCCGAAAGCTTAAACTTTTAATTTAAATGAATCCCTTATTGTCCTAAATAGTTGTTATTTTGAATATCGAAGAATGGCTCCAATCGGTTCAAATTCCTTCATATCCACAGTGAGATACTCGATGTGTGCGCTGGTTTCGATGGCGGCATAGGCCAGGTCATCCGACACATCCACGGTCCGGCTCATTTCATGCCGGCAATTGGGACAGGTACTTTCATCATCCTCCGTGATATAATCACACCACTTGCAGAGCCAGCCCTTTTTATGGAAATCGCTCTTGATCAGCAGCGTGTCCACCTGCCCCTGCACCAGAGCATGTTCCGTATGCTTCAATCCCAGCACGGCCTTCTGGTTGTCATGGAATTCCCGCATCATCTTTTCCAGAATGGACTTTTCGTAACGGGTTTTCGATAAATGATAATTTTCCTTAATTTTACGCACGATCTTTTCCAGTGCTTCATTTGCATCAATCAGCACCTCGTCATAGATCATGGCCTGCAGTTCAGGCTGCAGATATTTCCTGAATTCGGAAACGGATTCCTTCCGGCCTCCCAGCACCAGCCAGTTGAATTTCCGCTCCGAATTAAGTTCACGAAGTTTGGCTGCAGTGATTTTATAGTGTGACAGGACAGCACTTTCTGCCTTGCGAAGATTCTTCCGTTCCTCATTTCCCTGAAATCCGGCGTCAAAGCGTTCATCCGGCAGGATATTCACCGTGCTCCACAATTCATCCACATAACCAAGGCGGATTTCCAGGATTTTTGCCTTTCCCTGGTCCACGAGCACAATTCCGAAATGCCGCGAATCACTCAATGACTGCAGAAGCGGCCGGATATAGGGCCGGTCCTGAATAACCAGCAGATTATCAATGTGAATTCCCAGATGCAGCACTTTCCAGATATAGGCGTCATGGGACGATACGATCATCAGTGACCGTTTTTCCACCGTAAACTGATTACTGATATATTTGAGAATTCCGTCAATATCCTGACCAACGCTCTCCTTCTCCGCTTCGGACAGATTCTTGTAGAATGTCTTCTCCTTTTTCGTCTTGAATAGATTGTTGATGACAGTTTCCGCATTTCGCAGCTTGTCTGTCGTGGACAGATCAAGATAAATGGTCGTGACAATACGGCCATTGGTTTTCAAAGACTGCAATGATTGAATCAGATTCAAAGCGTCCATCCTGTCCTCCTATTGATATTTTGTGATTTATCGAAAATGGTGTGCTACCATATGTCGATGCTTTATCTCCTGCATATAGTATAAAGTAATTTCGTCGCGGATATCAAGATCAAACTGTAAAAGCCCGAGTCCCGGACTTCATTTTTTTAAGAAATTTTTCACAAGACATCATCCTGCTGCCGCAGCTCCATCCGTTTTTATCTGAAATCTTCGTTTGTCTCTCCCGGTTCTGCAACTTTGGGTCTTGGTGAAGGGAGAAATTGTTAATATATTCGGTGCCGGAAAACGATAAAAGGACAATCATGAAATCGATCACAGAATATCTGACCTTCAATATACCCCGGCGCATGGATTTTCAGAATATCACCGGGACTGTGGAAGAAATTGTTCGCAAATCCGGCATTCAGGAAGGCCTGTGCCTGGTCAACGCCATGCATATCACCGCGTCCGTCTTCATCAATGACGACGAACCCGGCCTTCATGAAGATTACAAACGCTGGCTGGAATGGCTGGCGCCCTTTGATGCGGATCCGGAACGCTATCACCACAATCGCGGCGGTGAGGATAACGGAGACGCCCACCACAAGCGGCAGATCATGGGACGGGATGTTACGGTGGCCGTAACCCGCGGCCGGCTGGATCTGGGTCCCTGGGAACAGATATTTTACGGTGAATTCGACGGACGCCGCCCCAAGCGGGTCCTGGTCAAAGTGATCGGAGAATAGAACATGGATCTGAAATTATCACGGAGAGCGCTCGCCGTCTCCCTCTCCCCCACGCTGGAAATTTTTGACCTGGCCAGCGAAAAGCGCAGTCAGGGTATCAGGCTGCACGATTTCGGAATCGGCGAACCCAGATTCGATACGCCCGCCGGCATTGCCCGCAAGGGAATTGAAGCCATAGAAACCCATCATACGCGCTATACAGCCAATGCAGGAACAGCAGAACTGCGGAGCGCTGTTGCAGAGTATCTGAACCGTCGCTGTGACAGTCACTACGAAGCCGGGCAGATTCTCATCAGCAACGGCGCCAAACAGAGTGTCTACAATGCAGTGGCCGCCCTCATTGATGAAGGTGATGAAGTCATCATACCTGCTCCGAGCTATCCCTCCTATGCAGAAATGATCAGACTCTGCGGCGGGACACCCGTTACCATTCCGCCGACAGAAGCCGGCCTGAAAATGAGCAGCGCGGATCTGGAAAAGGCTCTGAACAGCCGGACCCGGCTGCTCATCCTGAATCAGCCTTCAAATCCGGCCGGTGTCATCTATTCACGGAAGGAACTGGAGGAATTTGACCGCATCCTGTCCCGGAGCAACTGCGCGGTCATCAGCGATGAAATTTATAATGAGATCACCGCGGCAGACGACGAATTCATTTCCGCTGCGGCCGTCATGAAAAAAACCGGAGACAGATTACTGCTGATCAATGGTGTCAGCAAGAGTTTTGCCATGACCGGATGGCGCATCGGTATCACGGCAGGAAGCCGCGAGCTCTGTGCGGCCATGAACCGCATTCAGAATCATGTGAGCGGACATGCGTCCAGTATCTCCCAGTACGCGGCCGTCGAAGCCTTCAGCCGGGGTGAAATATATTCCGCCGATATTCGCAAAGCCTTTCGCTCACGACGCGCGGCCTGCCGGGAAAAGCTGGCGGAAATCCCGGGACTGAGCTGGAATGAACCCCGTGGCGCTTTTTACTTCTTTCCGGATTTCCGGGCCTATATTCCGTCCCGGGCCGGCGCTATAAATATAGACAGCAGCCGGGATCTGGCCATGTATTTACTGAACGAATATAATGTGGTAACCGTGCCCGGTGAGGCTTTTTCCATGCCGGGATTTCTCCGTGTTTCATTCACCGGAGACGAAAATTCCATCCGGGAAGGCCTGGATGTCATGGCCCATGCTCTTAAAGAATTGGAAAAAAAATGAACGAAAACACTGCAAAAATTCGGGAACTGCGGGAAGATATCGATGAAATTGATGAAGAGATCGTGCGGCTGCTCGACCGGAGAATGGGCCTGGCCTTTGAGATCGGGCTGCTGAAGGCCCGGGAAAACATGGAAGTCTTCGCTGAGGAGCGGGAAAAACAGATCCGCAGGAAACTCGGTGAAGCGCAGACCCGGCATATCAGTACCGAGGAACTCTATCAACTGTTCGAAGCCATTATTTCGGTCGGACGTCAGCATGGCTACCGGGCCAAAAATATGAAAAGTTGAAATTCGCCGCCTGACCCGCCATTTTCGGAATCACTGCAGAGCGGATTTTCAGCATTGATCCCGTTTCATAGCGACAAATCCACATGAATTTCATATATTAGTTGTTTGAATTTCGGGACACCTGAGTGGAAACCCGTGAAAAAGTGAGGAAAAAATGATTATAGTCTTACAGCCGGATATTCAGAAACAGGACCTTGACGAAATTCACAGTTTCCTGGAAACCCGGCATTTTCAGATTCATGAGAGCCAGGGAGAGAATCATCTGATCCTGGGAATCATTGGTGACACAAGCCGTCTTGATGAAAAGGACGTGGAAGGCCTGGACGGCGTCTCATCCGTATTCAGAGTCAGTGAATCCTATAAATTATGCTCCCGCACCTTCCACCCGGCAGATACGGTTATTACGGTTCGGGATATTCCTATCGGCGGACGGGAAATTGTGGTGATCGCCGGTCCCTGTTCCGTGGAAAATGAGGAAATGGTCAATCTCCTCTCCGACAAGGTCAGTCAGGCCGGGGCTCACATCTACCGCGGAGGCACCTTCAAACCCCGTTCATCCCCCTACACCTTTCAGGGCCTGGGTGAACTCGGCCTGGACCTGCTGGCAGCCGCCGCAGCCCGGCACAATATGCCCATCGTATCGGAAATCACCGATATGGACAGCATTGATAAATTCATCGAAAGATCGGATATCCTTCAGGTGGGCGCCCGCAACATGTACAATTACAGCCTGCTGAAACAGCTGGCCAAGGTTCCCAAGCCCATCATCCTGAAACGGGGTTTGTCCGCCACCATCGATGAATGGCTGAATTCGGCCGAATATCTGGTGAGCGGCGGAAATTCACAGGTTATTCTCTGTGAACGGGGCTTCCGAACCTATGAAAAATCAACCCGGTTCACACTGGATCTCAGCTCTATTCCGGTGATCAAGAAAAAAAGCCACCTCCCGATCATTGTGGACCCGAGCCATGCCATGGGCAACCGCAGCTATGTCGTGTCCATGAGCCGTGCAGCCATCGCCGCCGGTGCGGACGGCATCATGGTGGAAGTCCATCATGACCCGCATAACGCGCTTTCCGACGGGCCCCAGTCGCTCTTTCCGGAACAGTTCGACCAGCTGATGGGTGAACTGAAAACCATTGCCAGAGCCATCGGCAGGGAGATGTACCAGCGATGAAGACTGCTGCTGTCATCGGCTACGGCCGCTTCGGACGCCTCTGGGCAGAAATTCTGTCGAAAAAATTTCAGGTACGGGTTTACGACCTCAGTTTTTCCGCACCCTCGGAAAAGCACCTGCAGTTCACCACTCTGGAAAATGCGCTTCAATCCGATATCATATTCTTATGCATTCCCATTTCCCGGATGGAGGATTTTCTCCGGGAGAACCGGGAAATTTTTCGTTCTGACAGCATCGTAGTGGATACGGCATCGGTAAAGAGCCAGCCGCTTTCGTGGATGGACAGCCTGCTGCCGGGTACGCCTCATGCAGGAATCCACCCCCTCTTCGGGCCGGACAGCTATAAAAAGGGGCACGGACACCGTGTCATCCTCTGCCCGTCCGCCCAGTATCCGGAACTGGAAACAACGCTGCTGGACCTGCTGATCAAGCTGGGCATGGACGTCAAGGTTCTGGATGCGGACGAACATGACCGCGATATTTCAGAAAGTCAGGGCATGACCCATCTCATCGGAAATATTCTGGCGGAGATGAATATTGAAAGCAAGGAAACACCCACACTCGGATTCACACTGCTGAAGAGTGTGGAACAATTCTGCAAGAATGACACCGGCCAGCTGTTTCAGGACATGCTCACCTTCAATCCGCATACCCGGGATATGATCAAGCATTTCAGCGGATCCTTCCAGGCCGTTCTGAAACGGGTGGAAAAGAATGCGCTGAGAGACATGAAGACTCCCGACATCGGCATCATGGGCGTGAAGGGTTCCTTCAGTCATGAAGCCTGCCTGCGCTGGCTGGGCCGAAAGGGACTCACGGACTATAAAATCCATTTTCTGGTCACGGCGGAGAATGTACTGACGGCTCTGGACACCGGACAGATCCGTTTCGGTTTTCTGGCGCTTCAGAATGCGGCCGGCGGTGTGGTATTCGAGACCATCGAAGGCCTGGCCCGCCACAGCCGGATTAATATTCAGGAATATTATCCCTTCGAGGTGGTGCAATGCCTCATGAAACATCCTGATTTTCAGGGCGATACGCCGTCATCCATCCATTCCCATCCCCAGGCCCTGAAACAATGCGCAAAGTACCTGCACACCTTCTACGCATCCACCCTGCTCACCGAGGAAGACGACACGGCGCTCTCCGCAAAACGGCTCAGTGAAGGCGATCTCCCTCAGGATTCCTTCGTCATCGCGCCGGAAGCCTGCGCAAAAATCTACGGTCTGCAGCTGGTCAAGCGCGGCATACAGGATCTTGATTATAATCCCACAGATTTCATCGTGATCGGAAAAGTCTGACTGCATGGACGCATATACCGTACATACCGCCCTGACTCCGCTCGAAGCAGAGCTGACCGTACCGGGCGACAAATCCATCTCTCACCGGGCCGTCATGTTTGCCGGACTTGTCCGGGGAATCAGTCATCTGAAGGGACTCAATGAAGGCAAGGATGTTCTGGCGACGCGTCAGATCTTTTCCGCCCTGGGAACCCGCTATGCCATGGAGGGTGACACGGCCATCGTCAGCAGCAACGGCCTGGACTCCTGGGACACGAAGGAAAATCACGTGTTTGACTGTATGAATTCCGGTACCACCACACGGCTGCTCACCGGCCTGTTTGCCGGTATTCCCGGATTCAGATGCACACTGGACGGCGATGACAGCCTGAGATCACGTCCCATGGAGCGCGTCATTGACCCTCTGGAAAAAATGGGAGCGGTCATCACATCTGAAAACGGCAAGCTTCCCCTGAAAATAAAAGGCCAGGCGCTGACCGGAATTGATTATCAGCTTCCCGTCGCTTCGGCCCAGGTGAAAAGCGCTCTCATGCTGGCCTCACTCCGTGTCCGGGGCAAAACCCTCATCCGTGAAAAAAGCCTGACACGGGATCATACCGAACGCTTCTTTCATTCCCTGAAACTGCCGCTCTTCAGCAGCGGACTGATTCATAAAATTCTACCGCTGCGGCATATTCCCGGCGGATTTACCATGACCATTCCCGGAGATCCGTCCTCGGCGGCCTTCTGGACAGCGGCCGCTCTCTGCATTCCCGGTTCACAGCTGCTCATTCGGAATATTTCACTGAATCTGGGCCGAATCACGTTTCTGAAAGTACTGAAGCGGGCCGGCGCGCGGATTCGGATTTTCCCCGGGCCTTCCCAGGCTGATCCCATCGGGGACATTGAAGTTCAAAGTTCCCGTCTCAGGGCCCTTCGCGTCAACCGGGAGGAACGGGCCTCCGTCATTGATGAATACCCCATTCTGGCTCTCATCGCCAGTCAGGCTTCGGAAGACAGCGAATTTTTCGGTATCCGCGAACTGCGGTACAAGGAAAGCGACCGTATCAAGGCTATTATCAATACTCTGAATACACTCGGAGTGAATGCACAGGAATATCCGGCGGGTTTTTCCGTCCGCGGACGGAGTACCATCCGCGGCGGCAGCATCGATACCCACGACGACCATCGCATCGCCATGACAGCCGCCATCGCCGGACTTATTTCCGAAAATCCCGTCGAAATCAGGAATCCCGATGTCGCGACGGTTTCCTATCCCGGTTTTTATGACACTCTGGAACGCATCGGAGCCGGCAAATGAAGAAACTGGGAATATTGGGCCGACAGATATCCTATTCCATGAGCCCTCTCATTCAGCGGGAAATCGCCAGGTTGAAAAGTCTTGATCTCGAATACGGGATTTATGACTGCGACACCTTCGCGGATGCAGAACACCACGCCCGCTCTCTGGATGGCTTCAATATCACCATGCCCTATAAGAAGGATATTATCCGGATTCTGGATGAGCAGGATGAGGATGTAAGCAGGGCCGGCGCCTGTAATACCGTTGTCCGTGACAAGGGCCGCCTCTGCGGATACAACACCGATATCAGCGGCTTCCGGCGGGCATTCACCGAATCCATTCCCGACTACCGGGATGCGACTGTTGTGGTTCTGGGAACGGGCGGAGCAGCCCGTGCCGTTGTGTCAGCAATGGCCTCCCTCACTGCAAATCCCCTGTTT
>JBJKQR010000080.1:0-25032 GCA_046735395.1 Fidelibacterota bacterium
CTGATTTTTTATTCTATTTTCTTGCTAGCTGGAAATACTCTTTAAAATCAATATTGAGGGATGTGCTTTTGAAATCCTTTGGGAATCATCCTGTGATGGTGAGTACTTTATAAGGATCGACTATATACTGATGATGATAATCTGTAAAATGAGATCACCTCTTCACTGCGGCTAACAAAACCCGTTCTGATTCGCTTTTCCGATCTGAAGCCGACGGGCTTCCCTGGGACGTATCAGAGATTGAAGGTGAAATCGTCCACGAAGATTCCGGGAACCAGCGATGCCCCCAGTTCACGCCGGAAGTAGGTGTGGGTCTCGGGTATGACATCCTGAAAACTCGTCAGTGCCGAGAGTTTGTCACCGAAGAAGTGATAGAGCGTATCATCGAACCGCATATTTTCAATGGGGGCGACAATGCTTCCGTTTTCAACGAGAAAGCAGGCATAGCGGGTCATTCCCGTAATCCGGCCGCCCATGAGGTCGCTCCAGTTCAGATAGTGAAGATTATTGATATACAGGCCGTTCTGAAGCGTGGAGAGGATATCGCTTCTGTCAACGGTGCCGGGACGGATTTCGGGGGACCGCAGCGATTCTTCGTTATTGGCGGCATTGGACTGCAGGCCGTATTTCCGCGCCGTTCTCGCATTGGTCAGTCCGCTGACCAGTTTTCCCCGGTCAATCAGCAGGAGTTCCTCCGCCGACATCTCGCCCCGTTCATTGAAGCGGGGAACGAAGCCGTGGGAGAAATTCTCCTTCAGGGTGAATTTATCGGAGAGAGCCTGCCGGCCTTCCGCAAGTTTGAGAAGCGCGGAACTCTTCTGCTGAATCGCGGCGCTGCTGATACCATTCCAGCTGAACATGTGAAGAAGGTCTGCCACCGCGGCCGGCGCCAGATAAACCCGGTATTTGCCGGGTTTGACAGTCCGGGACGGGATTTTCATCCTGTCCAGGCTTTCCTTCATGGCCGCAGTGTCCCGCAGATAATTTTCACGGTTCCAGTCATTTCCTGCCAGGGTACCCTTGACCATTTTTTCGTTTTCTGTAATCATGGAAAAATCAACGGAATAGTTTCGGGTCGAAAACCAGTGGTTTGTCCCGGCAGAATTCCGCATAGCGCGCATCACGCTTCCTCCGGCATATATACCGGTGAAATCAATATCCTGAACCTCGCTGAGTATTTCAGTCGCGGTATTTTCACTGTCCGGAACAGCGCCATCGAAGACGGAATCTGATTTTCCGTTGTCGGCAGTTTCCGTCATCCACGGATCGTCGGGAAGAAGGGGAAGGTCCCTGCGTAGTGCGTCCAGCTGCTGCATGGCTTCCGCCTTATCCTGGTCCGGATTGCCGCTGAAGGGGAAGGTGAGCTGTCCGCGTTTTTTACCGGACATGAGCGTGAGTGCGATATAGGCGTCATGAACCAGTCCGCTTTGTCTCACTTTGCCGTGATTGAATCGCATGAACTGGCTGTCTTCGCCGAAAAAATCGATATCTGCTGATTCACCGGCCTGCAGTGCTGCAAACAGGGTATCGCAGAGTTCCATATAATTCTGTCTGAAAATATTCATTATTTCCTGTTTCATATTCATCCTTTATCTGATCAGAATTGAAAAGACCCGGGCGGCCGTTATTCGGCACCGCCGAAGACATCGACTCCGGAAAAGAGTGCGGTTGGGGTGGCATGGCCTACACGAATAACCTGATTCGGTTCTCCCTTTCCGCAGTTGGGCGTCCCGTAAATCCGGAAGGTGTCCCGGTTGCCCAAGCCCTTCAGTTTATTCCAGAATTCGATGGTTATGGCCTTGTAATTGGGATTTTTCAGAACGTCGGTCAGTTTGCCGTTTTCGATTTTCCGGGCATATTCACAGCCGAACTGGAATTTCCGTCGGTAATCGTCGATGGACCAGCTGCGGTTTGTTTCCATGTATACGCCATGTTCGATGGAGGAGACCAGATCGTCGAAGGAGGATTCGCCGGGTTCCAGATTGAGATTGCCCATTCTGTCGATGGGCTGACGGTTCCAGGAGGTCGCTCTGAAATTCGCGACACCGGGTGCGCCGGACCGAAGCTGGCTTTCACTGCTGCCCTCGGCTCGGACAAGCATTCCCTTGCGGATGATATATTCTCTGCTGGCCTTCACGCCGGCATCATCATAGATATAATCGGCCATCTGTCCTTTCTGTGTCGGATCAAAGGTGATATTCAGGAGCGGAGAGCCGTATTGGAGCGTGCCGATATCACTGAGTTTCACAAAGGAGGACCCGGCATAATTTCGTTCATCACCCAGAATGCGGTCGATTTCCAGGGGATGCCCGATGCTTTCGTGAATCTGAAGAATCATCTGGTCCGGTGCCAGCAGCAGATCCGTATTTTCGGATGGACAATTGGACGCGTACAGAAGTTCGACAGCCTGTTCTCCGACGGTTCTGGCCCGGGCCTGAATGGCATCCGTATCCAGAAGTTCCGCCCCACCCTGATTTGAGCGGGCAAAGGCGCCGTTGTCGCTTCGTTTCTGAATCTCCGGACCATCCTGTGCCGTGGCATTGAAGTCGGTGGAAACAATGCTGAATTCCTGATATACATCGGATCCATTGGAACTGACGAAGCGGGTGAAGGATTCAACGAAGCGGGCGGCCGCAACTGTATTAATGATTTTATCCGAGACTTTGAGGGTCTGACAGGTCTGCAGCAGAAGGTTGTTTATGTCTCCGGCGCTGAGTGTATCGAGGGTTTTCTGAACAGGAGAGGAATAGGTTCCGGTTGCCCGTGGGCGGATGGACTCATCAAATGTATAAACCGGAAAGCGGCTCATCATCCCGGCCTGGCCGTAAGCCCGGTCGACCGCGTTCTGCAGGGATGTCATGCTCAGGTCATTGGTGGCGGCATAGCCGATCTGTCCCCTGTGGAGAACCTCCACCATGACACCATGTGTGATATCAATGAGGTTTTCTTCCGGCCGGCCGTCGCGGGCCATGCGAAAGGTGGTCTTTTCACGGACTTCGCGGCAGCCGACCCAGTCCCCGCGCAGCGTGAGGCTCTTAAAAGCCTTGTTCAGGTTAAATGTCATACTATCTCCTGTTCTCCGGATCTGTCACCAACTCTCTGCGTAAGTGAAAATTCGGATGTTATGAGTGTTTTTGATACTGGCATGAAAAAAGGCGTAAACGTGTCTGTCAGAGCATTTTTACCACATCGTGGATGCCTTCGGCGAGACGGTCGATTTCGGTGTCTCCGATGGTCAGTGCCGGTGCGACCCGGACAATGGAATGATGGGTTTCCTTGGCATAGATGCCCCGGGCAAGAAGTTCGACGGAGACGCGGTGTCCGTCCAGATGTTTTTCATCAAACATTTCGAAGGCGGTGAGCAGTCCCTTGCCGCGAATCTCACGGATTTTGTCGGGAAATTCACGTTGAATACTGCGGTAATGATTCATAAGCCGTTCACCGGAGCGAGCGGCCTTTTCGGAAAGTTTTTCATCAACCAGGGCTTTCATGGCGAATACAGACGTGACGGCTCCCAGCGGATAGCCGCCGAAGGTGCTTCCTTCTGAACCGGGCGTGAGCACATCGATGACCTCGGATTTCCCCGCGACAAAGGACACGGGAATAATACCGCCGCCGGCAGCTTTTCCACAGGCCATGAGGTCCGGATGTATATTGTAGAGCTGATGGGCGAAATCAGCACCGGTTCGGCCGAAGCCGGTCTGAACCTCATCGACGCAGAGCAGAATGTTGTGTTTCCGGCAGAGCGCCTCTACATCCGGAAGATAGGAATCATCCGGAACGATGACTCCGGCTTCGCCCTGAATAGGTTCGACGATAAAGGATGCGATGCGGTCTCCCTTTTCCTGAAACAGAGATTCCAGAGCCGCGAGATCGTTGAAGGGAACTTTTTCAATGCCGGGCAGGAAGGGGCCGAAGCCATCCCGGCTGTCCGGATCCGTACTGGCCGAAACGGCAAACATGGAACGGCCGTGAAAATTTTCGTTGGCGACGACGATGAGCGCTTCATTTTCCGGTATATTCTTCCTTTTGTATCCCCAGCGCCTTGACAATTTGAACATGAGTTCGGGAGCTTCCACGCCGGCGACCTTGGGTACGACCCGGTCCATTTTTGTGAGAGCCGTGGCCGCGAGCAGGAATGCGGACATATACTTATGACGGATGGAGCGGGGAACGGTGGCGATGCGCTCATGGTCCAGATGATGGATGACGGCATCGACGATGGTCTGATTCAGCTGGCCCTGATTGACGGCAGAATAGCAGCAGAGCCCGTCGATGAGTTCGGATTCGATATAGCGGCTTACATCCTGCGGATCCGGCTTGCGGCAGATGAGCGTTGAGGAATTTCTGACAGAGGAAACAACAACATTCTCCAGCGGATGATAGTTGTTGCCGCCTTTTTCCTTTTCAATTGCTGCGTGCTGTGCGGGTGTCAGGTCGCCGATGCGAATTCCATTAACGGTCAGGTCATCTCCGTATCCGTCAATCCGTAGTGTCATAAGGGCCCTTTCTTTCCTGATTGTGTAACAGTTTATAGTATGATATGGCCACCCAGGGACATTTCCAGTCCCTTGGCCGTGCTTGCTGTGAATCCACCGGTAAAGGCCATGCCGAAATCGATGGAGAAAATGGACTTTCTCACGGAAAAACCGAAGGACATCATGCGATAGCCCCGGCCGCCGAAAGCGGTTCCGACACGAATAGGAAATGCCGGCGTCCGGACGATCTCCAGGCCTGTACTCCATATCCATACAGGAAGGGCAAAGAAACGGTCTTCAAATCCGGTGCGGACATCGAGCACCCAGGTCACATCCTCATTGAGACGATGCAGCAGCCCCATCCGGAATACGGCGGGATATTTGATGCCGAAGGCCTGTGAACTGGCATCAATCGTCGAATCGCCGCTGCTAAAAATTTCGGGTGTCTGAGTCGAATCCTGCTGACTGTTTCCGGTCGCGAGCAGATCCGTCGGACGAAGTTCATGTATATCGTACCAGTTTCGCTGGTAGCTGGCCCGGTCCCGGTTGGTCAGTTTGAGAGAGCTGAGCAGGTTGTAGGTGTAGGTCGGCTTGTTCCATTCGATATTGGCAAAGAGGTTGTTGATGGCGATGCTGAACTGCCAGCCATCCGATTCACGGGTGGTATAGCCCAGGTCGAGGCCGATGCCGTTGCCGCCCACCGTCTGCCGGGTGATGTATTCGCCGTGAGCCTGGAGTTTGTCGGGATTGGTGATGAAATAGGATGAAGACGAATCGGGATCGATTCCCATATAGGTCAGGCCCTGAAGGTAGGTGAGGGTGGCACCGAAACTCCCCTGCTCAGAAGGAAAGGCGATGGAAAAACGATGCATCATGACAGACAGTACATCCACCTTTAAGGTCATATCATAATCTTTATTGATTTGATTTCCCTGAAACAGGATTTCAAAAATAGACCGCGGTATGGTGAAATCACTGATGAAAACGATATCGTTGGTATAAGCAATATTTTTATTTGAAATACTTACAATTGGCATAGAAATATTTGAATGGGCATAAATGTCCCAGCCTGTGGCCGGGAAGATATCCATGAATTCCGTTTTGTAGGTCTGATTTGTATAGGGATTGATTTCTTCCAGATCCAGGCCGTTGAATTTATTCAGATTGGTCAGGCTCAGGGAGGAATTGTCAAATTTGAGGTGTACGGTACCGAGGGAGATCATGACGGGATCCTTCGGATCGTAGAAGCCGAGATTGGCCGGATTCCAGCCCACGGCATAAATACCACGATTGATGGTCGTGCCTGTCCCGGCCAGCCCCAGGGTCCGGGCATCCATTTTTATCTGGCCATAGGTTGCTGTGCTGACGGTGATCAGCAGGATCAGGACATATTTTTTCATTTCCCGCCTCCGGACAGGCTGTCTGAACTGCCGCCGCCCAGGAATCCTTCGGATGTGATGGTAAATCCCATATAGGCGCTGACGGAAACAAAATCGGACGTACGGATCCAGACCATCTGATCGCTGCCGAAAAGTGTAATCTTGGGAATGGCGTAATGAATTTTATTTTCCGCAAGTTTCTCTATGGTCTGATAGGTCATGACAGAGAGAACATTTGTGTCCACAATGGCCTGAGCGGCTCCGGTGAGCGGGTCAATATCGGGTTTGGGCAGGTAGATGCGGAACATGGTATCGACCCAGGATGTGCTCCCGTCCAGAAAGTACAGGGTATCGTGGCTGATGGAATCGACGCCCGCGAGAGCCAGATTTTCAGCCTTGCGGTTTTCGGGAAATACGGTGGAATCGGAAAGCAGCATGGAAAGGCGTCCGTGGAGCGGGAAGCGGTCCCTGACGGTTGAATTCAGGACACCTTCCACGGCGGTGCTGAGGATCTGGTCGGCGAGACTGCTGTCCCAGGGTTCGATGACGGTGAATTCATTGGGCATGAAAACCTGAGTGTCCGGTAAAATCTTGAACAGGGCCAGAACGGAGTAACTTCCGCGAATCTTTTTTCCGGCTTCCACATTCCCTTCCCCGCGGATGGAGGCGGTCGGTTTGACTGTAAAGCTGTCAGGGCCGAGGTTGATGAGATCTGCCAGGCTGGGTGATCCGGCATAGGTCTGGGCCGGATCGAGGATGTCGTCCCAGTATACGAACATGCCGTCCTGATTGAGAATAATCCGTGTTTCAGCATTGTCCGCTCCGTTCTGAGGGTAATTGAGCAGCGGAGAGACTTTCATGACGAGGGACGTATTCTGCTTTTTCGCTGTCATGGTCAGATCCAGGCCGATGGGCAGTCCGATTTCATTATCGAGAGTCAGCGTCATCTGCGGTTCGGCGATACCGATGCCGGTCATACCCTGGGGAATGGAGATGGATGTGGGGGGCGAGGGCATTTGCAGGTTGAAAATACCGGACAGGCTGGCAAACTGGAAATCATGGATCATGATATCCGCGCCGAAGTCACCCATGGGTGTTCCGTCAAAGGGGAAAATGGCCGTATCCGTACTTGCGGGGATGCTGACCCGGGTCTTGTAGCTCATTTCCGTCATGACTTCGCCGGCCTGCAGGGACGCAAGGGTCATGGAGGAGAGATTCTTGGTCAGATCCAGGCTGCCGGAAGGCGGGATGAGTGTATCGATAGTCAGAGGATTTCCCAGTGAATCCTGAATGTTGAGAAATTCCAGGCTCAGGTTGATGCCAAGCGGAAAGTTGTTGGTGAAGCCCATTTCCATTCTGTTTGTATCGGGCTGGGCATCCGCCAGCGAGCCGGAGATGATCTGCGTTTCGTTGGTGGTGGGGAGTATCATGCTGCTGGTTGTATCGATGAGCGGAACCGTATTCATGAGCCCGTGAATTTCTGACATGCGGAGATCCAGTGAACTGGTCAGGGACAATTTTCGTTTTGATCCGGGCGTGACGATGAGATTTGTGTCGGCATGGGCGAAGCTGATGCGGGTAATCACAACGATATTCAGACTGTTCAGCCGTTTTCCGGACAGATCTGTATTCTGGTTGAAACTGCTGCCGGCCGGGAGATTTGTCGTGCTGTGGTCGGCCAGAAAGTAGCTGCTGCCGTCGGAATTCCGGACCATGAGGGCAATCTGGATTTCTGAGATGATACCCGGCGTATCGTTGGTCACCGAGGTGACGAAATTACTGCTGTCATCAATGACGATGGAATAGGCCGAGAAAAACTCCGATATCTGGTCTGTTGTGGAAGCGGGAACGGAAATACTGCTGCTGTCGTTGACGCTGAGCGTATCAGCCATGAGGTTCCAGGCATCCTTGAGGATAATGGAATCGCCAGCAGAGAGCGGGTCAGGGATAATGATCTGTGAGGGAATGGGCAGGCTGAGGCTGTCAGGCCCGGCCTGAAGCGGCGGAAAGGAGAAGCCCGGCATGGACTGGCTGAGGCCGAGGGGCTGGGCTCCGGTTGAAACGAAGAAATTATCACGGGTCAGTGTAACGGTCTGCAGGCTGTCGCTGAAGGTGACGAACATACTGTCCCCGGAGACCTGCAGCATGGAGTCATTTCCTCCGGCCAGATCCGCCAGAGGATAGGATTTATCTAAAATCGGAATTGTAAGAGTCGTATTCCAGGTGGGAGGCGACAGTTTCGTGGGCAGAGCCCAGTCGCATCCGGAGACGAAGAAGTAAAATACCAGAAACGGCAGCCCTACCCGACTCAGAATAATTTTCAATTTACGCCCTTTCATCGCAATGACAGGAAATTACAATTGTTTTTGCACGGTATCAAGCGGCAGAAAAAAGTTTCTGTCCTGATCACAGTGCGTTGCTAATGCTTCGGTCTGCTGCTATGATTTTGCTTCCCTGTGTCCGGGGACGGGTGGTTCAGAACGAAAACTCCCCGAAATCACTCAGATTCAGGATGGAATGTTTGCCCTGCACTACAGCGCCGGAGCCGATGATACTGTCACGAAGGACGCTGTTGAAAATCTGGCTGCCGGTATTGAAGATGCAGCTTTGAGCGATGGAATCCTCAACGATGGAATCTTCGGAAACGGTCACATTCGGCCCGAGGATGCATCGTTTTACAGAGGCGTTCTTACCGATATGTACAGGAGGAATCAGGACGCAGTCTTCGCTGCGGCCCAGAATCGTGTTCTGGTCTCCCAGCAGTGCGCCGGATGTGGAAATGAGCGTTTCCTTCTTGCCGCAGTCATACCAGCCGTCGATGTGTTCCGCCTGAAACACGTCCCCGCTATCAATCATGATTTTGAGCGCGTCAGTGAGCTGAAATTCATCCCGTGTCCGCCGGTCCTCGCGGATGAGGCGGTCAATGGCCCGCAGCAGCTGTCCCTGCTCCCGGATGTAATAGAGGCCGGCAATGGCCAGATTCGAAGGCGGATTCTCGGGTTTTTCGACCAGATCCGTGATGTGCTGCTCCGAGTCTGTGCTGACGATACCGAAGCGCCGGGGATCTGTTACCTCCGCGACCCCGAGTGTATTGACATCAAGATTGCGGAATCGGGCCAGATCCGTTCTGAAGATCGTATCGCCCAGGAGGATGAGAACCGGCGAACGGCTGTCTTCCAGTCCGTAGCGCACGGCATGACCGAGTCCGAGCATTTCTGTCTGCACCGGAAAATTGAATTTGACAGGATAGCGGTCCTGAAAATACTCAATGATGACGTCCTTGCGGTATCCGACAATAATGGATATTTCCGTGAATCCGACCCGGATCAGGTCTTCCACGATATGAGCAAGGATGGGTTTTCCGGCCACATTCAGCATGACTTTGGGCAGGGCCAGGGTGTGGGGCAGCAGACGTTTGCCCATTCCGGCTGCAGGGATGACGGCTTTCATGGATTCAAACCTCCCGGTTCGTTGTTTAACAGGGTTGTCGTGATGGTGGATTCACTCAAAATCACCGGAAAATCGCTTGTCGTCCATCTCGGGTGTTTTGATCTGTATTTCCCGGCGGATTTTTTCCTGCAGAGCTTTGGCCGGATCTTCTCCGATCAGCTTCAGCAGGTGGTTGAGGGCTATGACTTCCGTAATGACGGTGATGTTTTTTCCCGGAAAAATGGGAAGGCGGATAAAGGGAATTTCAATGTCGAGAACTTTCCGCAGCTCCGGATCCAGCCCGAAGCGTTCATAGTGTTCATCCTCATTCCATTCCGCCAGCTCAATCTGAACTTCAACACGTTTCCGGGCTCTGACGGCACGAATCCCGAAGGCTTTGCGGATATCAATGATTCCCACGCCACGGATCTCGATGGTGTTCTGCAACAGCGCTTCGCCGTAGCCCATGAGAATATTATCCGAAGCTTTTTCAATATTGACCACATCATCCGCAACGAGGCGATGGCCGCGTTCGACCAGGTCAAGGGCGACCTCGCTCTTGCCGATACCCGACCGTCCGGTGAACAGGATACCCACACCATAGATGTCCATGAGCGTTCCGTGAATATTGATGCGGGCGGCGAATTCCTTATAGAGAAAAGCGCCGATTTCCTTCATGAATTCGGTACTGTCCAGTTTGGAGCGGAAGAGGGGAATTTCGGCCAGTTTTGCCATGCGTACAATGCGTCGGTCCACATCGATGTCGTCGACAAATACGAGACAGGGAATGGAGTAGTCGAAGAGTTTTTTGAAGATGTTCCGGAAGGTCCGGTCGGACGTTCCCTGGAGAAAATTCATTTCCTTGCTGGAAATGACCTGTATCTCTTCGGGAGCGAAATGTTCCCAGAATCCGGCCAGCTCCAGGCCGGGGTTGTTGAGTTTCGAACTGACAATTTCCCGGTTCATGCCCGGATTTTCAGCTTCGCTCACCAGTTCAAGTGCGAGCCGTGATTTCATCTCAAGGAAAAAGCGATCTGTCGTCAATTTCTTCATCAGTGATTTTTCAACCCGTCCTTGTATTTTTTCAGCTGGCGTATCATTTTGGTAACGACATCATCCACCGCTTTGGTGACTTCCGTGTCGACAGCTTCCGCTGTGAGGCTTTTACCGGGGACATTGGCCAGTACTTCGATCTTGAACTGCTCGGCTTCGATGCTTTCGAGGATGACTTTGACATCCGTAATTCGGTCAAAATATTTCTTCATCTTTTCGACTTCCCGGTTCACGTAATTCTTCAGCTTTTCCGATGCTTCAAAATGTCTGACCGTAATTTCGAGTAACATAATTGACCTCCGGTTTTATTATTTTTTTCCGGCTCGCGGATGAGCCTGTTCGTAAATTTTTTTCAGATGGTCGGTCCGGACATGCGTATAGATCTGGGTTGTGGACAGGTCCTCATGGCCGAGAAGGGAGCGGACCGCTTCCAGATCTGCGCCATTGTCGAGCAGGTGCGTTGCGAAGCTGTGGCGGAGGATGTGGGGGGATTTCTTCTTCATGGCGGGTGCGATGCGGGTTAGGATTTTCTTCACTCTGTCCTGAACAGCTCTGTGACTGATGCGGCGTCCACGCCGTGATAAGATGAGCGGATCGCCGGAGAGTGCTTTGCCGAATATCTCCTTTCTTAATGATAAGTAATTCGTAATACTTTGGGAAGCATTTTTTCCCAGTGGAAGGACGCGCTGCTTGTTGCCTTTGCCGGTGACTCTCAAGAGGCCTTCCCGAAGATTGCAGTCGCCGATATTGGCGGAAATCAGTTCGGAAAGCCGGATACCCGTCCCATAGAGCAGTTCCACAACAGCCAGATCGCGGGCATTGATGAAGGGATCTTCGCTGTCGGGTTCGGTGAGCTGCTGCGCTTCCTCCTGAGTCAGGATGGCGGGCAGGCTTTTGGGTATGCGGGGTGTGCGGATGCTGTAGACAGGATTGACGGTAATCCATTCATTCTTCAGGGCGCGGGTAAAAAAGGATTTAAGGGTGGCCAGTTTTCGGGCAATGCTGCGGGCGCTCATTCCGTCTTCGGACAATTTGCCCAGCCAGTGGCGGATGCAGAGCTTGTCAATTTCCCTGACCGAAACCGAGTCTCTGCCTAAGTAGGTGATGAGAAAACGGTGAAAAGCCTCCAGGTCGCGGCGATAGGCTTTGCAGGTATGGGCAGAGTAATGCCGGATCTGATCCAGATAGCGGATGAAATCATCAATGTTACGGCTGAGCATGCCTTATATTTCCTTAACTTTCCGCAGAATATCAAGTGTTTTCTGCATGTCATCGGGAAGGGGCGCCTGGATGGTCATATCCTCCTGCGTGACGGGATGGGTGAATGTGAGCTGGAAGCTGTGGAGGGCCTGCCGGTGGAGGGCATCCAGGATTTCAATGGCCGGTTTACGGTAAGCCGGGGCCAGGGATTTCAGTTTTTTTGTTCTGCCGCCGTATTCGGTATCGCCTACGACCGGGTGACCGAGATCAGAAAAATGAACACGGATCTGGTGAGTCCGCCCGGTGATAATGCGAATTTTTACAAAGGACATGAAGCCGAAGCGTTCCAGCACTTCAAAGTGGGTTTCGGCATATTTGCCGTCCTTCTGAACCGCGAAGCGCTTCCGGTCTCCCTTGTGGCGGCCGATATTATTGATGATCTGACCCTGCGACTCCTTCTGCTCACCCCAGAGGACCGCGAGATAGGTTTTCTTCATTTCCCGGTTTTCAAATTTCCGGGCCAGGAGATTGTGGACCACATCATTTTTTGCGGCGATAATGATGCCGCTGGTATTCTTATCGAGGCGATGGACAATGCCGGGTCGGTATTCACCATTGACGGTGCTCAGGCTGGTGCAGTAATTCGCGAGAGCATTCACGAGCGTGCCGCTGCGGTTGCCCACGGCCGGATGGACGACCATCCCCGGTGGCTTGGCGATGGCCAGCATATGTGAATCTTCGTAAAGGATCTGCAGAGGAATAGCTTCCGGTTCCGCTCTCAACCGCCGCAGCATGGGAACCTTGACGGTGAGCATATCGCCGGATTTGATCTTGACGGACGGACGGCTTACGGTTTCATCATTGAGAATGACATATTCGAGATCTATGAGCTGACAGGCCTTGGTTCGGGTCAGTCCGGCGATGGACCGGGCGATGAATTTGTCAATACGCTCGCTCTGGTGCTGTGGCGGCGCGATGATTTCATAAACCCGCAGGTCCTGGGTTTCCTCAAACAGTTCATCGACGCGCATAGAGCGGCACCTTTCGTCAGATTTGCCGGTTCGGCCCGGTCATGTCATATCTGTAACGATTCAAAGCTATATTGTGTTTCTCGTTTATCAGAGAAATTAGGATTTGATATAAGTCATAAATCCTGCAGCTGACTGCCCTGGATCTGTAGAGCCGGGGATGGGACGGCTATTTGATCTTTGATTTACAATCGACGCAGTGCCGTGTATGAGGCACTTCTTCGAGCCGGGCATCGGGGATTCGGCCGCCGCATTCAATGCAGAAACCGAAGGTTGGATCCGTTTCGATTCGTTCCAGCGCTTCATTGAGGTGTGACAGAAATTTATTCTCCCGGGCGAAATGCATGAACATTTTTTCCCGTTCGGCCGCATCCGTTCCCACATCCGCCATGTGATAGGCGTAATTGGAATCAACAGAAGCCTCATTTCCGGGAGATGAACTCAGATATGCCTCGCGTTTATACTCGAGTTTCTTAATGAGTTTTTCCCGTTTTTCACTGATGACTTTCCGGAAATAATCCAGCTCTTTTTTTGTCAGTTTTTTCTTTTTTCCCTCTTCGCCCATCTCCACATCTCCTTTATATCCGGCTAATACGGACGGATAGCAGTTTTTTCCCAAGCGTAATATCCTTGTCGATTTCAGGATTTGCCATATCCTGAATCACATCAACGGCCAGTACTTCCTGTTTGAGGTAGTCCAGGTTTGCCATAACGGCTTTAATGAGTTCCTCATCCCCGTTCACAGCCAGGGTGATGCGGTCGTCAACTTTGAAATCAGCTTCTTTTCTCAGTGTCTGAATATTTCTGACGATATCCCGGACCAGTCCCTCCTCCCGGAGTTCATCGCTGATGAAGGTGTCCACTGCCACGAAATAGCCCTTATCTTCAATGGCAGCCAGATTTTCCCGTTCCTGCATGGTGACGAGGAGATCGCTGTTTTCCAGTGTATATCCCTCAACACTTATGGATTCACCGGCATTGACTCTTGACGCGAGTTCTGCCGCATCCATGGCGGCGAGAGCCTTCTGAACCAGCGGAAGATCCTTGCCGAGGCGTTTGCCCAGAAGGGTGAAATTCGGTTTGACCGAATAGGACACGAGTCCGGACAGATCTTCGGTGATGTCTACCTGCTTGATGTTGAGTTCTTCGATAATCTGATCTTTTAATTTTTCCACATAGGAATTTTCCCGGGGGTTGCGCGTCTTCACGATAATGGATGCCAGCGGCTGCCGTACACGCAGGTTCGCCTTGTTACGGGCTGCGCGTCCCATCTCGACGACCTTGATGATGGTGTCGATCTCCTCGCTGAGTTCAGGCCGGATCATGGCTTCATCCGCTTCCGGGAAGGCGTTCAGGTGGACGCTTTCCGGGGCATCCGGATCCACGGAACAGACCAGGTTGCGATACATGTCCTCGGTCATGAAGGGAATGACGGGCGCGATGGCGATGATGATATTCTTCAGTGTGTCGTACAGCGTCTGATAGGCCGCGATCTTATCCCCGTCGTTCTCACTCTTCCAGAAACGGCGGCGGCTGCGGCGAACATACCAGTTGGACAGATTGTCCAGCAGTTCCTCAATCCGGCGCATGAGTTTTTCCACATGAAAGCCGTCATAGTCGGCTTTTGCTTCGCGGAGGAAGAGGTGGAGCTTGGACAGCATCCATTTATCCAGATCCGCCAGGTCATCATAGGGAATGCGGCGGGTATTCGGATTATAATTGTCAATATCGGCATACGTGATGAAGAAGGAATAGGTGTTCCAGAGCGTCAGCATTTTTTTTCGGATATCATTGGCCGGGCCATAGCCGAAGTTCAGGTTGTTTTCCGGGTTGTGGGCGGCGTACATCCAGCGCATGACATCGACGCCGATTTTTTCCGCGGCATCGTCGAACCAGATCGCATTTCCGGCGCTCTTGTGCATGTCGTTGCCGTTCTCATCCTTTACCAGAGCATGGCCGAGAATGGTTTCAAACGGTGCCTTGTTCTCCAGAACCGTACTCATGGCCAGCAGGGAATAAAACCAGTTTCGGAACTGGCCCGGGAGGCTTTCGGTGATGAATTTGGGCGGAAACCACTGTTCCCAGTAGTCATGATCGGAAATGTAGCCCAGGGTGCTGTAGGGAACGATCCCGGCGTCCAGCCAGGGATTTCCCACGTCGGGAATACGCTTGACCGGCGCGCCGCATTTTTCACAGCTGATCTCCAGATTGTCGATATAGGGCTTGTGAGGCGTATGGCCTTCGAACTGGTCCCAGCCCTTTACGGTACGGGATTTCAGCTCATCGAATCCGCCGATGACATGTATTTTGCCGCAGTTCTTACACTCCCAGATGGGCAGACTCAGCCCCCAGTAGCGTTTCTTGCTGATCATCCAGTCGCCCATGTTCTTCAGCCAGTCCATCTCGCGGTCATAGCCCCAGGCCGGAATCCAGTTGATGTCCTTGACCACATTCATGATCTCATGACGAAGCTCGTCCATGGAGATAAACCATTCGTCCACCAGACGGAAGACCAGGGGCGTTCCATGACGCCAGCAGACCGGATAGCGGTGCGTGATCTGGTCGATTTTGTAAACAATTCCCTTTTCCTTGAGATTGCTGAAGATGACGGGGTTGATGTCATCCACGTTCTGTCCTGTGAGATAATCAAATTTTTCCAGATAATTTCCGAATTCATCGAGCGGCGCGATGACGGCGATATCGTTTTCCTTGGAGAGGGCAAAATCCTCCTTGCCGCAGCCGGGAGCGATATGGACAATGCCGGTTCCGTCGCTTTCGCTCACATCCACCCAGGGAATGACCTTGTGATTCACGCCGGCCTGAATGGTCAGGTCATCGAAAGGCCCGTGATACTCGAGTCCGAGAAGATCCCGGCCCTTCATTTCCTCAACAATTTCGAATTTTCCGGTGAGAATGGATGTAAGGTTCTTTGCGAGATAATAAAATTCATTTTCCTGCCGGACCTTCACATAGTCCAGATCAGGATTGACGGCAGCAGCCGTATTCGAGCTCAGTGTCCAGGGAGTGGTGGTCCATACGAGGAGAGCCGTATCGGCCTTTTCCTTCAGATAAAATTTCACAAAGACCGTTTTATGGGTCATTTCCTTGTAGCCTTCGGTGGCGATTTCATGTTCCGAGAGAGCGGATCCGCAGCGTGTGCACCAGGGCATGACATCGAAGCCTTTATAAATCCAGCCGCGTTCGTGCACCTTTTTCAGGAAATGCCAGATGGTGTAATTATTTTCATCGGACATGGTGTAGTAACTGTTGTCCCAGTCCATCCAGTAGCCGAGCCGTTTGCTCTGTTCCGTCTGAACGCGGGAATATTTTACAACCCTGTCCTTGCAGGCCTGAACGAATTTTTCCACGCCATAGGCTTCAATATCGGTCTTGGATTTGAAACCCAGTTCCTTTTCCACTTCCACTTCGACCCAGAGGCCCTGACAGTCAAAGCCGTTCTGGTAGCGGAGTTCCTGTCCGAGCATGCCGTGGTAACGGTTGAAGATATCCTTGAGGGTCCGGCCCCAGGCGTGATGAACACCCATGGGGTTATTGGCGGTGATGGGACCATCGAGGAAGGACCATTTTTCATTGCCCTTGTTGCGGGCTCTCAGCTTGTTGAAAATATCCTTTTCCTTCCAGAAATCAAGCTGTTCATGTTCCAGTCCGATAAAATCCACTTTGCTCGAAACACTTTTATACATTCAGTCTCCTGCTGCGATAATTAGGCCTGCGTATGTTAGTTGATGTCATCACGAACGCTCCACATACAAGGGCTAAATTTACCCCAAGTATCGAATAAAGTCAATCCGCGAAAGTCAAATATCCATGGGGCCGGGAGCGGCCTTCCGAATAATGGAACCGGGGTGGCTGCGTTCCTGCGGATATTTCGCCGGATTGCGGTCCCGAAAGCTTCCGGAATAAAAAAAAACACCCGGACAAAGCCGGGTGTCTGAAAGATCATTCAGGTTGATCAGGGTTTTATTTTCCCTCGTAATTCTGCAGGAAATTATAAAAATCGCCCTCAGTTCCCAGGATGAGGGTGGTTCCTGAATCCACGGTGGTTTCGTAGGTTTCCAGCGTCTTCATGAAGGCATAGAAGCTCCGTGTCTGGGCGTTTTTATTATAGGATTCATTGTAGATGCGGGTTGCCTCGGCATCGGCCTCACCGTGAATTTCCTGAGCCTTCTTGAAGGCTTCGGACTGGATGCGTTTGAGTTCACGTTCCTTTTCACCATTGATGCGGGAGGCTTCACCCTGTCCTTCCGACCGGTATTTATCGGCGATGCGGTTTCGTTCCGTGATCATCCGTTCAAATACCTTGACCTGGACTTCCTTCACATAATTGATGCGCTTGAACTGAAAATCGAGGATTTCGATACCCAGATCCTGGGTGCGGGACTGGGCCGCCTCGAGAATTTCCTTGGCGATATTTGCGCGTCCGTAGGTGATCTTGTTCAGAATATCGCTTTCGCTTTCGGTGGCGTCGGTATCAAGCACGGCATCGCGGTTGGATGTCCGCACCACTTCGATGAGATTGTGATTTGCGATGCTGTTGCGGGTTTCGCCATCCACGATATCGTCCAGACGGGAATGGGCTCCGGTCTCATCCCTCAGTCTCTGATAGAAGAGAAGCGGATCCACGATGCGCCAGCGGGCATAGGTATCCACCCAGATGAAGCGTTTGTCCTTCGTGGGAATCTGGTTGGGATATCCGTCCCATTCCAGGAAGCGCTTGTCGAAATAATGGGCAACCTGCAGAAAGGGAAGTTTGAAATGGATGCCCGGTTCTGTGACCGGTTCGCCGATGGGTTTACCGAACTGGGTTTTGATCACCTGCTCGGTTTCGTTGACAATGAACATGGATGAGAAGAAGAGAAAAATCAGGAGGAGGATGGCAATAATTCCGAATCCTTTAATTGCTTTCATGATACCTCCTTATTTCGCTTGAGTGTTTAGATTGAGAAGAGGGAGAACGCCCTTGGCGTTGGCATCCATGACAATTTTTTTGTGAACCTGAGGGAGGACCTTGTTCATGGTTTCCAGGTAGATGCGGCGGCGGGTGACCTCCGGGGCCTTCGCGTACTCGGCATAGAGCGCATTGAAGCGGGCAACTTCACCGAGAGCCCGGTTGACACGGTCCAGCTTGTATCCTTCCGCCTGCTGAATGGTTTCCAGCGCTTCACCCTTGGCGCGCGGAACGACTTTATTATACTGAGAAAGGGCTTCGTTGATGAGTTTTTCCCGGTCCTGCTGAGCCTCATTGACGGCATTGAAACTGGGTTTGACCGGATCCGGGGGGTTCACATCCTGCAGCACGACCTGATCAATGCGGATACCGGTTTCATACTGGTCGGCGAGCATCTGAAGCTTGTCCTCCACCACTGTGGAAATTTCCTGACGGCCGACGGTGAGGACTTCATTCACCGTGCGGTCACCGGCAATCTCCCTCATGACGGCTTCGGTCATGTCGCGAAGCGTCTGATTTGCATTCCGGACCTTGAAGAGATATTTATAGGGATCGCTGATGCGGTACTGCACAATCCATTCCACCAGGGCGACATTCAGGTCACCGGTCAGCATCAGAGACTCTTCCTCATAGGATTTTGAGCTGAAGGTGCTGTTGATACCGCTTTTCAGTGTGCGGAAGCCGAATTCCTGCTTGAGCTGGCGTTCGACCGGTACTTTATAAATATCTTCGACACCAAAGGGAATTTTGAAATGGAGGCCCGGTTCTACGGTGCGGTTGTACTTGCCGAAGCGGAGAATGACTCCCACTTCTTCAGGCCCGACGGTGAACCAGGTTGTGAGGACAAAGCCTGCGATGAGCAGCAGCAGCACGAACGAAATAATCTTCCGGGGCGTGATACTGAGCGAATTGATCATCGCATTGATATCATTGGGATCAGCCATAGCATTCACTCCTGTTTAATATTAAGTCTGACATTTGTTTTGAAGCTATGGAATTCACGAGAGTGAAGCAACTTAAAAGGGATCAATGGCGGAAAATCGGGGATAAAGGCTGGAAAAGGGCGGATCAACGTCCGGCAGGGGTCGGAATGGCGGTCAGATGAGGGCGATGCAATGAACAGGCGACGCCTCGGCGCCCACCATTTTCAGGGGCATGCCGATAAAGGTGAAGCGATCCGGAAGCTGGCCGCAGGCCGCCAGATTTTCATAGAATACCATGGACGGAAGCAGCTTTTCATGGAAGGGAAATTCTGTGAGAGAATCGAGGCTGGGCGTGTCCACACCGATGCCCTTCAGCTTCAGATCCTGCAGAACCGGAATCCAGTCCGGTGAAAAGGAGGGAAACTGACTGAAGTAGGTATCCGTACCCCAGTTCCGGCTCCAGGCCGTGTGAAAGATAAGGAATTCAACCGGGGCGGAGAGATTCAGGGGGCAGAGTTCGATGAGGCCCGTTTTGCTGTCGGGACGGACCTCAATTTTTGCGCCGGACCCTATAAATTGGGAGGGAGACGCGGAGGCCGTGTCATCAGTGCCGGCTTTCATGTGGCGGGGTAGGTCCACATGTGTACCCACATGGACACCGCAGGATATGGCGCTGGTGAGAAAACCCGACTCATCTACGGTTTGAATATGGAAGCCGTTCTGCTCTCCCGGATATAGATGCATCCCGTTATAGGACGCGTGGCTGAGACTGAGTAGATCAGACATCAGAATTTTCCTTTCAGGTGCTGTATAAGATTCCGGTAGGACTTGAAATCGGAGATGAAAATTCCCGAGAAGATGAAAATCATTCCGCCGATATCCTGTAGCCTGACCGTCTCGCCATAGAAGAGGCCGGCGGCAGCGAGGGTCACGAGAGGCGTAAGGTAGGCCGAGAAGGAAAGGCGGGTGATATCCACGTATTTCATCAGCCAGAAATAGGCGACGAAGGTGATGCCTGAGCCGAAGATACCGAGATAGACGAGGGCTGCCAGGGCTGTATGGTTTGAGGTGGCGGGCAGAGGGCCTTCCAGTGATCGCGCCAGAATGAGCAGAGACAGAAATCCGATGAAAATCCCCCAGGTATTGAGTACAAAGGGATCCAGATCGTCACCGTCCCGTTTGATGAGAACGGTGGGAACCGTGATGAAAAGGACGGAGAGAATAATGGCTGCCATACCTGCGTAGACCGAGGCGGATCCGTGGATTTTGCCCGGGTCAAAGAAGATGAAGAGAATGCCGGCGAATCCGAGTAGTATGCCTGCCAGTTTCAGGCCGTTGAGCTTTTCCTTTTCCAGGCTGAAATGGGAATAAACGGCTACCATGAGCGGAAAAACGGCAAAGAGGATGGAGGACAGGCTGGAGGGAATGAACTGCTGGCCCCAGAAAACCAGGGCATTGGAGGCCGCGATCATGAAAAGGCCGTGGGCGACAATCAGTTTCAGCTGGCTCCGCCGGGGAGGGTGGATCCGGAGACGCCGGAATGAAATAATGAACATGAAGAGCGCCGCGAAAAAAAAACGGAGCGCCGTGCCCCAGAGCGGCGTGATGCCTTTGTCGAGAGTAATTTTTATAAATAGCCAGGTGCTGCCCCAGATGAGAACGGTCATCATGAAAGTGGCAAACAGAATGCCTGCCGACGGGCGGGTTTTCATCGGATGATCACGCTGTCACGGCTGGTACCGGTGGAAATGAGGCCGACGCTCGTTCCGGTGAAGGATTCAATGAATTCAATATATTTGCGGAGATTTACCGGCAGATCCTGATAACGTTTCACAGCGGAGATGTCACTGTTCCAGCCGGGGAAGCGGCGATAGACGGGTGTGACATCGGCCAGACGATGGATGAGGCCGTCTGCATCATCATAGGTTTTCCCCTCATATTCATAGGCCACGGCCACATCAATGGAGTCGAATTCACTCAGAACATCAATTTTTGTGAGAATGATGCGGTTGATGCCGTTGATGCGGATCGCGTAGCGGGCCAGGACCAGATCCAGCCAGCCGCAGCGACGCGGGCGGCCGGTTGTGGCCCCGAATTCGGATCCGATACGCCGGAGGGACTCGCCGGTTTCATCCAGCAGCTCGGTCGGGAAGGGGCCATTGCCGACGCGGGTCGTATAGGCCTTGAAAATACCGCTGACTGTATTGATGTCCCGGAAGGACAGAGGCAGGCCGGCCAGAATGCCTGCAGATCCCGTACTGGACGAGGTGACAAAGGGATAGGTGCCGAACTGTACATCCAGCAGCAGTCCCTGGGCGCCTTCAATGAGAACTTCCTGATGGTCCGCGATAGCCTGGCGAAGGTCCGCGCTGAAGTCCTGTACCAGCGGAGCTGCTTCGGCGGCAGCGGACAGGAAGGCGGTTTCGGCTTCCTGCAGCTGACCAGAATTCAGTTCGGAGCCGGGAAAGAGTTGGCGGACGCGTTCACTCTGATCCTTCAGGATGGATTTGAGCGCGGCGGGATCGGCGAGCTGCCAGGCCTTCATCGCCTGGCGGTTGATGTGATCGGAGTAGGCCGGGCCGATTCCCTTGCGGGTCGTACCGATCTGTTTGCCGTCATTCCTGCTTTCTTCCTGCAGGCGGTCCAGTTCCTTATGCCAGGGTGTGATAATATTTGCATAGGGTGAAATCCGTATCCGGCCGCCGCACCTGATGCCCTGGTCCGTCAGGCCGGCGATTTCCTGGGACAGTTCCACAGGATCGATGACCATACCATGGCCGAGCAGGCAGAGAACCCCATCCTTCAGAATGCCTGAAGGAAGCTGGTGAAGGACAAATTTCCTATCCTCCCGATAGATGGTATGGCCGGCATTGGGCCCGCCCTGAAATCGGGCTACAATCTGAGCCGTGTCGCAGAGTGTATCAACGATTTTTCCTTTGCCTTCGTCGCCCCATTGGCCACCGAGAACCACATTGACCGGCATCTTTCACCTCACAAATGTAAAGCGCCCCGTGAAGGGCGCTTTGATAATTGTTTTATGATATTGCATAGTTATCCCGTCAGCTGCCGGGCAGTTCGAAAAGCTCGATTTACTTCTTCTTGAGCTTTTTTGCTCCGTAATGGTCATTCCACCAGATGATGATGGGGGCCGCAACGAAAGATGAAGAGTAGGTTCCGACCACAACACCGATGAGCATGGCCATGGAGAAACCGAAGAGAACTTCGCCGCCGAAGAGGACGAGGACGAGAACAACGAGGAAGGTGGTCAGAGAGGTGATGAAGGTTCGGGAGAGTGACTGGTTGATGGAGATGTTTATGATTTCAGCCATGGATTTGTTACGGATGGCGAAGCGATTCTCACGGATGCGGTCGTACACGACAATGGTGTCATTGAGAGAATAACCGACGATGGTGAGAAAGGCGGCAATGACCGGCATGGTGATGACCCAGTTGAAGACGGAGAAGAATCCGAGTGTGATGAGAACATCGTGGAAGAGGGCGATCACGGCGCCGACGGCGAAGCGGAATTCGAAGCGGACACTGATGTAGAGGAGGATGAGGAAGAGGGCTCCGAAGATGGCAAGGAGCGCCGATTCCCGGAGTTCCTTACCGATTTTGGGCCCGACTTTTTCGACGCGGCGGACTTCAAAGTGTTTGGAACTGAGTTCGCTTTTAATCAGATCGATGGTCTGGTTGCCTTCACCCATGATCTTGACGCGGATCATGAATTCGTTGTCGCCGCTGTTCTGAATTTCGGGCGTACCCAGGCTCTGGTCGACCAGAAGATTGCGGAGTTCACCGGCTGTTGTCGGTTCGGTGAACTTGAGCTGTATCAGGGTTCCACCTTCGAAATCGATTCCGTAGTGAAGCCCTTTATGGAAAAAGATGGAAAAGAGGCCGAGAAGAATGAGAGTCATTGAGAAAAGGCCGGCAATCTTTCTTTTCCCTACGATATCGTAATTTGGATTGACAAAAAAATGCATTGTCTGCTCCTGCGTTAAATGCTCAAGGATTTAAGCGTTTTCCGGTTGATGATCGTGTCGTAGAAGGTCTTCGAGATGAAATAGCCGGAAACAAAGTTGAAAATAATTCCCCAGAAGAGGACGACGGCGAACCCGCGGATGGGGCCGGAGCCGAACTGCCAGAGGACGAGAGCGGCAATCAGAGTGGTGAGGTTGGCATCGAGGATGGTGATGAGCGCCCTGTTGTAGCCGCCTTCAACAGATGCCTTGACGGTTTTGCCCTTTGCCAGTTCCTCACGGATACGTTCGAAGATGAGAACGTTGGCATCCACGGCCATACCGAGCGTCAGCACGAGGCCGGCGATACCGGGCAGGGTGAGGGTCGCCTTCAGAAATGCGAGAGTGGAGAGGACGAAGACGATATTCAGGATGAGAGTGGTGATGGCGACGACACCGGACCAACGGTAGTAGGCAACGACAAAGAGGACTACCAGGAGAAGGCCGGCGAGGACTGAGAAAGTGCCTTTATGGATGGAGTCAGCACCCAGGCTGGGCCCGATGGTGCGTTCTTCAATGATGTCCACCGGAGCAGGAAGAGCACCGGCCTTGAGAACAATTTCCATATCCTTGGCTTCGTTGATGTTGGCCAGGCCTTCAATAACGGTGCGGCCGCCGGGAATCTTTCCCTTGATATTGGGTGCCATCTGAACCTTGTCGTCCAGAACGATGGCAACGCGCTTGTTGATGTTGGCGCCGGTGAGTCGGCTCCAGATCTTTGCGCCTTCACTGTTCATGGAGACGTTGACGACCGGCTGTCCCATGTTGCTGCCGCCGGCTCCTCCGAGAGACGCCTGGGCATCCGTGACCACCGTACCGGTCAGGCCGGCATCCTTGTTCAGGAAATAAAGTCTGTAGAAGTTCTGAACGCGTCCGTCATTGCCGGTGAAGGCTTCGGTTTTGCTGGAAAACAGAATTCTCATGTCCAGCGGAAGCGCATTGCGGACTTCCGGACGTTCCAGAATCTTTTTTACGGTATTATAATTTTCTTCGGGGACACCGATATCGCTGCCGAGATTTCTGAGCAGTGCCGTAAAGGGCTTGTCTGCGTAAAGATTTTCATCCACGACAACAGCGCTGTCCTTTGCGGTTTCATCCGCCGCTCCGCCCAGCAGATCTTCAACGGATACCGCTTTATCGTGGCTTTCCAGATCCTTGACACGGGCGGTGTCTCCGGTAATTTCTTCCGGATTGGTCTTTTTCAGAACGGCATCGATTCGGGCGATGGCATCCTGGGCCACTTCCGGATCCTTCAGCAGAATGAATTCGAGAAGAGCCGTGTCCTTGATGAGCGCCCGGGCTCTGTCAGGATCAGAAATACCGGCGAGTTCGACGATGATGCGTTTGTTTCCGACCCGCTGAATGGTGGGTTCGGATACACCGAACTGGTCAACACGGTTCCGGATGATTTCCAGGGCCCGGCTGACAGCATCCTTGCTTTCGTCGCGCAGTGATGTGACGATATCCTCATTCTTCACGGAGCGACCGGGGAAATGCCTCGACAGTTTAAAATTTCTGGCATTGGCCTGGGTAAGCAGAACATCAAAGAAATCCAGTTCCTCGTCCTTTGCCTCAATGGCCTTTACCGTATCCATGAGTTCGTAGAACGACTGGGTCTTGGTACGGGCCAGGTTTTCCACAAGCCGCGGGATGTTCACTTCCAGGACCAGATGCATGCCGCCCTGAAGATCAAGGCCGCGTTTAATGATTTCAGATTCAAGATCGCTGAGCTGGCCGCTTTCCTTCAGAGCTTCCTTTTTTTCAGGACTCATTCTCTCGTAACGGAGCGTGGGACCCAGTTCAAAGGCACTCCAGACCAGCAGCAGGCCTATCAGCACGTAATTGAAAATTAATTTTCTCGGCATTATTCCTTTTACCTCCTCTATCGCTTCCATGTCAAATTCACATGCAAAGCCGTGAAATTTATTATGCTGAGGCGTCAATATCAATGTAAAAATGGGATTTGCAGGGCCTTTGTCTCTTTTCACTGTCCGGAATTTATAAGCGTTTCAAGGGATATTTTTTCAGAGTGGGGCTGCAGATCATATTTCAATTTCAAAAACAGATGATTTATCGTTTTCTTTTTTGGGAAAATCTCCCGGCTGCGGAGGGCGGTAATTCGGGAGTATTCAAAAAAAGTATTTGCTTTGAGTTGAAATTTTTCTATACTCCGTCCGCTTATTGTTATGCTATGAAATGATTTGAAAATGTCCTGAAAGGATGCTCATGGGTAGATTTTCCACTTCCGAAGACAGTAAATGCTCTCTCGCTGTTCTAAAATTCACATCAGTACTGCGGGCTCTCACGATTTCACTGTTGTTCTTCCTTGCCATTTGGCTCTATATTTTCCTGTATGCCTGATCCGGCCGAAGTAGGCTCGATTCGGCAAGCAGGAAAGCGGATGAATAATACCTCGACAACCGACACGGTTTTTTCCGATGCCTATATTCTGACAGGCGGGCAGTCACGTCGTTATGGCGAGCCCAAGTGCAGGGCGGAACTTGCGGGAGAGGCTCTGATAAGCCGATGTGCCCGTACCCTCGGTTCCATTTTC
>JBJKQR010000081.1:0-32442 GCA_046735395.1 Fidelibacterota bacterium
GCCGGCATAAGTAGCGAGAAGAGAGGCGAGAATCCTCTCCGCCGTAAGCCTAAGGTTTCCTGAGGAAGGTTCGTCCGCTCAGGGTTAGTCGGGTCCTAACGCGAGGCCGAAAGGCGTAGCGGATGGATATCAGGTTAATATTCCTGAACTGCCTGAAGAACGTTATCACGATGGGGGGACGCAGGAGGCTAGCCGGGCCCACGACCGGACGTGTGGGTTCAGGCATGTAGGGGGATCCGCCAGGTAAATCCGGCGGGTCGCATTCCCTGAG
Source organism: Fidelibacterota bacterium (assembly GCA_046735395.1). Classification (GTDB taxonomy): domain Bacteria; phylum Fidelibacterota; class Fidelibacteria; order Fidelibacterales; family DSDE01; genus JBJKQR01. The sequence continues at coordinate 272 of JBJKQR010000081.1, forward strand.
GTGCCATGGCGAGGGCCGCAAGGCCCGTAAAGCCGGTGACGCCACGCTGCCAAGAAAAGCCTCTAAGGAGTTCTTCGGGCACCCGTACCGCAAACCGACACAGGTAGGCGAGGAGAAAATCCTCAGGCGCAAGTGAGAACCCTCGTTTAGGAACTCGGCAAACTCGCCCCGTAACTTCGGAAGAAGGGGTGCTCCACTAGCGTGAGCCGGCTCGCCCGGCAGAGCGCGAAGGAGTTGCAGTAAAGAGGCCCAGGCGACTGTTTACTAAAAACACAGGGCTCTGCGAAGTCGAAAACGACGTATAGGGCCTGACGCCTGCCCGGTGCCGGAAGGTTAAAGGGAGGGGTCAGCCGCAAGGCGAAGCTCCGAACTGAAGCCCCGGTAAACGGGGGCCGTAACTATAACGGTCCTAAGGTAGCGAAATTCCTTGTCGGGTAAGTTCCGACCTGCACGAATGGTGCAACGATTTGGGCACTGTCTCAACTTAAGATCCAGTGAAACTGTAGCGTCGGTGAAGATGCCGGCTACCCGCGGCAGGACGGAAAGACCCCGTGAACCTTTACTATAGCTTGGCATTGGGTTTTGACTTCATATGTAGAGGATAGGTGGGAGACGTTGAAGCGTGGATGCTAATTTGCGTGGAGTCATCCTTGGAATACCACCCTTGTGTTGTTGGAATTCTAACCTTCGACCGTTATCCGGTTGGGGGACAGTGTCTGGTGGGTAGTTTGACTGGGGCGGTCGCCTCCTAAAGAGTAACGGAGGCGCTCAAAGGTTCCCTCAGCACGGTTGGTAATCGTGCGTTGAGTGCAAAGGCAAAAGGGAGCTTGACTGCAAGACCGACAGGTCGAGCAGGTGGGAAACCAGGACTTAGTGATCCGGCGGTTGCGAATGGAAGTGCCGTCGCTCAACGGATAAAAGGTACTCCGGGGATAACAGGCTTATCTCCCCCAAGAGTTCACATCGACGGGGAGGTTTGGCACCTCGATGTCGGCTCGTCACATCCTGGGGCTGGAGAAGGTCCCAAGGGTTCGGCTGTTCGCCGATTAAAGTGGCACGCGAGCTGGGTTCAGAACGTCGTGAGACAGTTCGGTCCCTATCCGCCGTGGGCGTAGGAAATTTGAGAGGACCTGCTTTTAGTACGAGAGGACCGAAGTGGACGAACCTCTGGTGTATCTGTTGTCACGTCAGTGGCACCGCAGAGTAGCTACGTTCGGATGAGATAAGCACTGAAAGCATATAAGTGCGAAACTCACCTCAAGACAAGATTTCCCTTAAGAATCCTTGTAGACTACAAGGTTGATAGGTCACAGATGTAAGTACGGTAACGTATTTAGTCGAGTGATACTAATCATTCGTTCGACTTAGCCAAATTCTTTTATCAGCACAGTCTTATGTCGCATTGAACACTATAGCATTAATTATTTGCCCAGAATTAATTCCGGGCGACAATATCGTAAAGGAGACACCCCTTACCATTCCGAACAGGGAAGTTAAGCTTTACAGAGCCGATGGTACTGCACGGGCAACTGTGTGGGAGAGTAGGTCGTCGCCGGAAACCTTTAAAGAAAAGCCTCGCCATCGCGGGGCTTTTTGATTATATATACTATTTTTTTTTTAAAACTGAAGATATAAACATTCATTCCTTATCAACGCATAAATCGTGCGCTCCCGCTGGGCAGCCCTGAGACCGGTAAGAAACGGGCTTCCTACGAGATCTGTTGCTGCAGGTAGGCAGTCAGCGCTGCATCAATGCTTTCTTCACGGGTTTTAACGATTTTTACCGGACTTGATTTCAATGCCTCAACGAAATGCGGACCGAGATGCTGTACCAGGAAAACATCGACATCCTGCAGTAATTCTATACTGTGCTGATGCGGATTCTGACTGTGGTCATGGTGGTGGGAATGATCATGAGCGCCCTCATGATGCGGACTGCGGTGAGGTTTAAAATCTTTGTGTCCGATCTTTCCATCATTAATCTCTGTGATGCAGAACCATGCTGCACGTCCGGTAAATCGGGATACGCTTTCCTTATCGTCAGTTGCGATTGCAATTTTCATGACTTACTCCTTTTTTATTAATATATATATTCAGATCATATTAATTCGATGAATTGAATTCCTTCCCGTTACATACTTAATACAAGAATTATTTCGGGATCATTGCGCCGTTTTACATGTGAATTAGTAATAAAATAATCGGGAAAAAGGGGATAAGACGTAGACTCTTTCATTGCATCATTCTTAAATTAGAAACTGGAAAAGAAGGAAGAAACATGGTAAAAGGCATAGGGCTTATTTCCGGTGGACTGGATTCGATGCTGGCAGCACAGCTTCTCATGAGACAGGGGATTCAGGTGGAAGGATTATTTATCAATACCGGTTTCTGCATGACCGAACACCGGCGGAAAATGCTGGATCAGAATACACCGAAGGAAGCCGTTCGTCATGATGCCAGCGAAGTGGCGAAAACTCTCGATTTTCCCTTGCGAATTATCAATATTGCGGATAAATACTGGGACATCGTTCTTCACCCGAAACATGGCTATGGAAAAAACGTTAATCCCTGTATCGATTGCAGGATAGAGATGCTGCGGGTTGCGAAGAAAGTCATGGAGGAAGAAAACGCGGATTTTGTCTTTACCGGAGAAGTACTGGGACAGCGCCCCATGACACAGCACCGGCCTACTATGAAGCTGACAGAGCAGGAGGCAGGTCTTGAGGGCCTTCTCCTGCGGCCCATGTCAGCGCAGCTCCTGCCCCCCACCGTGGTGGAAAAGGATGGACGGGTTGATCGGGACAGGCTCCTTAATCTGCATGGCAGAAGCCGGAAGACTCAGATCCGTCTGGCCGAAGAATGGGAGCTTCAGGATTATGCCCAGCCTGCGGGTGGCTGCTGTTTTCTGATTGATGAAAGCTATGGCCGCAAATTGAATGACCTGTTCAAATACAAAGGTAAGGGAAATTTCGGACGGGAGGAAGTGCTGCTGCTCAATACGGGCCGGCATATACGTCTGAGTCCTGAAACGAAACTTATCTGCAGCCGGAATGAGAGTGAATCCAATTATTTTATGCGCTTCATGGGAGATCACATCAGTTTTGAGGCGCTGGATTATGCAGGGAGCATCGGAATTGCAGACGGCAATTACAGTGAAGCGGATATTGTCCTGGCCGCAGGCATCGTGGCCCGCTACGGTAAAGGCCGGAATCAGGAAAAGGTTGCGGTCGTCATGAAACAGAATGGGGACGTTCTGCGGACGGTTGAAGTGAAACCCTTTACAGAAAATGAAGCTCAGCTGCAGAAAATGATAATTTCCTGAGTCAAAAATCCATCGTTATTATAATAAAAAAATCTTACGATCCTGACGGATTCAGGATAGATCCATTCCGAATGCGATACTGTATTCATATTCACAGATCCGGCTGAATCCCACTTTTTCATAAAATCCGATTGCACTGCTGTTGCGTTTTCCCACTTCCAGATGCAGGGCGGGAACTTTCAGTCTGCGTAGTGTATCTGTAAATATCTGTATCAGCGCTTTCCCCAGACCCAATCCCTGCCCGGCCGGCAGAATATCGATATGGAGATGGGCCGGATAGGCCGTCAGTTCTTTTTTTACAGTGTGGCCTTCATAAATTTTTCGAATGAGGACGGCATCCTTTGATGAATCCGTTTCAGGTGGATAAGGATAGCGCGTCTGCAGGAATGTGAACCATTCGTTCATACTGCGCCGATGAAATTCCTGTGAATCCCGGCAGCCCAGAATATATCCTGCCGGCTGATTGTCGAGTGTCACCACAAAACACAGATCCGGTTCCAGCAGCGCAAAGGGCGCGGCATATACATGGCCGAGCAGATCTGGATCCCTGTACAGACCTTCAGCATCCTTGCCGCTGTCTCCGGTTTTCAGACAGATATGATACAGCGAACATAGATCGCTCATGTGAAAGGAACGTATTTCCGGTTTCATGGCAGGCCTTTCTGTTTCCGGTTTATAAAATACAGTTTAGATCTGGAAAAAACCGGATGAAAATGAAAAAGACTGCCGGAACCGACAGCCTTTTTCACGATTAGACGATACGATTAAAAAAGCGCTGATTACTTCAGCACAGTAAATTTCATGGTACGGCCGTATCCATCGCTGGTGGACAAACGATAGAAGTAGATGCCGGATGCCAGGTTGCCGCCGTCATATTCCAGAGAGTAGCTTCCTCCCGACAGTTCCGTATCAATGGGTGTATCCACGCGCTGGCCATCAATGCTGTAAATTGACAGTATCGCGTGGCTGCGGGCCGGCAGGTTGAAATCGATCCGGGTCAGCGGGTTGAATGGGTTGGGATAATTCTGTTTCAGATCGAAGTTTGCCGGGATGGAGGATTTATTCTCAATGGATGATACGATGGGATAAGGATTAGCAGAAAATCCGAGGGCTGTCCAGTCAATGCGTCCGCCCGGTACTCCATGGCAGTCAACGCATTTCAGGGCGTCTTCCTTGACCTGAACGCCGTGATCCACCGAAAAATTCATGACGTCATTTTCCCAGGTGATGGTTCCATTATAATTTCCCGAACCGTCCACAGGAAGTGTGCTGTAATCTGCCAGGCCTTTTGCCTTTGCAGCTGTGGCTCCGTCACGAATTGCCTTTTCAATGAGAGCCTGGCTGTCTCCGGCCGTCACACCTGCAGCCGTGAAATTGGAAATGGCCTCATTGGCCCCGAAAATGATTCCCAGCTTGATGGGAAGAATGATGCCTGTACTCTGATCAACCGGCACCTTGGCGGTCATGATACGGAAGGGATGAATTTTTCCGTCACCCTGAGCGCCCCGGGGTGTTACATTCGTATAGACAGAACCGTTATACCATTTGTAGGACAGAGTCCCCTGTCCGCTCAGCATATTTCCCTTGGGTTTCCAGCAGACAAAATTGCTGTTGGCGTCCACTTCCTTGACGAGTTCATCAAAATATTTGAAATCCATTCCCAGATTATTGGGGATATGACAGGATTGACAGTCGAGGCTTTCAAAATGTTTAGAGGGAATCCCGGGGTGAGTGGGAATGGGCGGTGTGGCCGGAAGATCTGTGTAATAGGCCTGCCCGTCTGTGCTGTGGCAGAAGGCACAGGCAATCTTGTCATTATCCGGGTCACCGGCCAGATCGGAGGCCCAGAGACCGGGTTTCGTGCGTCCCATACCGATCTGGTGTTCCTTCACAATATGGCAGTCAACGCAGACGAGGACGGAGGCGTGCTGATCCTGAATGGGATTGCTGCCGTAGCTGCCGTCATAATCAAATCCGCGTTTTGCGGTATAGGCGCCGCCGGCCCAGGCATGACAGTTCTGACAATTATTAATACCGGGTTTCCGTACAATGCTGGTGCTGGTGACGCTCAAATCAGTCCCTGACATATAAGGCAGCCGGAATCCTGTCGCAGAGCCTGCATCGGCCACGGGCATGCGATCCCCGTAATTGTTCAGTGCGACGCCATCCAGTTGGTAGGTGGCAGCATGGCAGAGGAGGCAGTCTACATTCTTCCACGCATCATCGGTGGCGATCAGATCCGGGGTCATGGCGCCGGTGCTCACATGACACCGCGAACAGCCGCCCGGAAGTCCATTCGGATACGTAGGATTGGCCGCACCGAGTGCCGGGTCCTGAACCAGACCCAGCCAGTTAATCTCCGGAACAGATCCCGGAAGGCCGCAGTAACGGTTTATTTTACCATGTTCGCCCGTGAGCGCAATGTCATTGGACAGGTCACTGTCTCCGTCATAAACATACACATTGTCGGCTCCCACATCTGCCTTGAATTTGAAATGGGCACCGCCTGCGATTTGCCGGGCCATGGCCTGGGCATCCACGGACGCTCCGCTGTAATGGCAGGAGGTACAGGACTGGGCACCCTGATATTCGCTGATGATGCTGGATACGTCCAAATGCCCGTAGAGCATACCGGAAAATGCGGCAACAATGGATGTGATCATGAGCAGTTTCTTCATACCGTCTCCTTTATTCTTATTTTATCAATAATGTTTCATTCTGAATTAGCTATACAATTGACGTACCAGAGGGTTAAAATGTCACTAAGTTTGTTTAAAACCTGATTTTACAGGTGTAAGGAATTGATAATGAGACAGATATGTTCAGGATTATATATACCAAAGCTGAAAGGAATTACCAGAACTGAGAAGAACCGGGCATCTTTGAATGAAGGAGAGGATGACTGGAACCGGAGGACTGGAAGGGGGGAGTATCAGGCTGACTATTGGGAATCCGGCGGCTTTGAGTGAGATATTTTGATTTTTATAAAAGGATAAGAAACGTAAATTCCGCCGGACAGGAGGCCAAGGTGATTCCCGAATATCTTATTGAGCAGGTAAAGGATGCGAATGACATTGTGGAGGTGGTTTCCTCCTACATGACCCTGCAGCGTAAGGGGGCGAATTACTGGGCGCCCTGCCCCTTTCACGATGAAAAAACGCCTTCCTTTTCCGTTTCCGCCGCAAAGCAGATATATCATTGCTTCGGATGCGGAGCCGGTGGATCGGTCATAAACTTCGTCATGGAGTATAATCATATCTCTTTCATTGAGGCGGTCAGGGAACTGGCAGCCAACGCGGGAATCGACATAGGGGATGTGCAGGACGACAAGGATGGCGATAAAAGCGAAGTACAGAAGCTGTATGATATTCACGAATGGGCCTCGGGGCTCTACGAAAAGCAGCTTCATGACCAAAGCGGAAAGGATGCTGCAGCCTATCTGGCTGACCGTGGACTGAAGCCGGATACACTGGCACATTTTCATGCGGGCTGGGCACCGCCGGGCTGGGATTTTTTAGTGAAGGCAGTGAAGAATGAGGATCGGGCTCTGGCGCTACTGTCCAGAGCGGGACTGGTGGGCAGCCGTGATCAGGGCGGGTATTATGATCGCTTCCGAGAACGGATCATGTTTCCGGTGCGGAATCCCAAGGGCAATATGATTGCCTTCGGCGGCCGGACCCTTTCAAAAAATGAGGATGCGAAATACCTGAATTCCCCGGATACACCGGTCTATCACAAGGGGAAGGTTCTGTACGGGCTCCACGAGGCCATCCGGGATATCCGACAGGAAAAAACGGTGTATATCGTTGAAGGATATATGGATTATCTCCAGCTCTGGCAGAGCGGGTTCCGGAATGTGGCGGCCGGATCGGGCACAGCATTCACGGAAGATCACGCCCGGCTGATGAAACGGTATTGTCAGAACGCCATTCTCTGCTATGACAGTGATACCGCCGGACAGAATGCAGCCTTCAAGACTGCGCTGCTTCTGAGCCGGGAGAAATTCAGAGTCAGGATTCTGCAGCTGCCCGAAGGGGAGGATCCGGACAGTTTTCTGAAAAAACAGGGCGCGGGCCGCTTTCAGGAACAGATTGATGCCAGCCTGGATATTTATCAGTTCTTCCGGGACTATATAGAGCGATACGGACGGGGCCCGGCGGCTAAGACCGAGGTTCTGGAACGCATATTTGAAGCGGTTCGGCGTTTCGATGATCTGGTCTACAGGGAATTATTCATTGAGGAGCTCGGATCTGCAGTGGGCATTGGTAAAACCACGCTGCTGAAACAGCTGAACCAGGGCGGAACTTCGTCTGTGCCGGCCGCGGATCTTTCGGATAAAATTCGGGATCCCAATCGCTTTACGGTGGTGCGGGATAAAATGGAAGCCAGTCAGTTTCAGCTGATACAGATCATGCTCCTGGATGATCCTGCAATTCGCAGGGCCGCCCTGGAATATGTCAGTCCGGATGTCTTCCAGCATAAGGGCTACGCAAAGGCGGCGGAGGCTGTTCTGACCGTGCTTCGTGATAGGCCGGACATTCGCAGTGACCGGATTACGGACGGGATTCAGGACGAAAAAATCCGCAGTTTTATCAATCGTCTGCTCTATGATCTTCAATCGCAGGCAGACGGCGCGCGCAAAGCCTTCCTTGACTGTATGAGAGAAATGGAAGCGGGATATATCCGACGGCTTATCGGTGACCTGGAAGGCCGTCAGAAGGAAAATGACGATCTGGGTCAGTATGATGCAGAACTGGCCAAGGAAATTGCAGCTCTGACACAGCGCCTGAAATCATTGTCGGAAATATATACGAATTCGTTATATACAGAATAATTCGTCAGATCAGATAGGCGGGAATGGATTCCATCGCTGACGCAGATCCGAAACGGTCTGCGGTAATGATGATACCGCGATCGAGCCCATGATGCCGGCAGTAACGGGGAATATAGGATGGTTTCTGGCTGTGAATCTTGACATCCACCGGGAGGCTGTCAAAATCATTGATCAGCAGAAAATCAAGGGCCTGTCCCTGTTTTGTCTGCCAGTAATGGCATTCCCACTGCGGTGACTGGCTGAAGGTGGCTGCACAATATTGCTGCAGCAGGACTTCGCCGTCCAGCCTCAGCATCGGGGGATTGAAATTGGTGATCAGGGCATTCCTCAGGCCCGTATCCCACAGGTAAATACGGTCGAATTTCCGGATTTCATTCGGATTTTCATGATGCCAGGGATGAATGCGGTGGATCAGGCTGAAATTCTCCAGAATCTGCTTCCAGACCTCAATGGTTTCAAAACGGTGTCCCATATCCCGCGCTGCCGCTGCTTCATTGAAGGGCTGGCCCTGCAGCGTGTTCAGATAATTGAAGAAAGCGATGAAATCCTTTTTTTTCCGGATACCGAAATAAGCGGGGATATCTTTCATGATATGGGGAAGAATCATGTCAGGGAAGAAGCTGCCGCTGATTTCATCCTCTTCCATGAATACGGTTTCCGGATATCCTCCGAATCGGAGAAAACGTTCAAAATGCTCCTTCAGCTTCCTGGCGCTCTGATCGGATAAGGGGCTCGATACGGCAAAGGGCTCATCCGGCAGGGAGGCCAGCAGTTCCTCTTCGTTACGAAAGCGCAGGTATTCACGAAAATTCAGGGGCAGGAGGGGGAAGGTGAGAAAGCCATTGAGAAGACTTCCGCGTTCATCAAAGGCCAGTGCCTTGTCTTCTGAAGTCAGAATGCATTGAATGGAGGGATTCAGATCATTGAGATGGGGCAGAATGTGAGCTGCGAGGTGGACATTGTCAATGAGGAGCAGAAATTGTTTTTCCTGGGCGTATCCCGCTTCAACCAGCGCCTGCGCCAGACCGCTCAGGTTTCCGGAAAACAGGTCGGAATCCGAAGCGTTCTTCATGTCTATAATCAGGGATGATTCAGGATGAAGGGTCTGAAAATACTGAAGCAGCGAGGATTTTCCCGAGCGGTGAGGGCCATAGACGAAAAGATTGTTTCCCTCATGCAGCTGAATTAGCAGCCGGTCTGCCAACTCTCGGTGTTGAATAGATCCCATGGTTAGAATTTAACACGATAAACAATTCATAGGGAATAAAAAAACGCCGGTTTATTCTCTTTTACCCCTATTCTCCGAAGCTGCAACCGGAATCAAGCACTTTTTCTTCCGAAAAAAAAACTTGCAATTGTCAAAATAAAATATTAATGTGTTACTGTACTAATAAATTAGTACAGTAGAAAGGTGGTAAAGATGATTGAATTGCAGGGATTGAATTACGGATACAGGGGCCAGTCGCTGCTGTTCCGTAATCTGAATTGCCGTTTTCAGCCCGGGAATATTTATGGTCTGTTAGGGAGAAACGGAGCCGGGAAGACAACCCTTCTCAAATGTATTGCCGGCATGCTGCTGACCGATGCGGATCAGAGTCGTGTGGATAGCCGGCCCACCCGGGTGCGGGATCCGCTCATGCTTCAGGTTATGTATTATCTTCCGGAAGAATTTCATACGCCCGATATGCGGATATCCGAATACGTGAAGGCCTATTCCGGATTTTATCCCCGCTTCAGCGAGGACGCGATGGAAAGGCATCTCCGGGAATTTGATCTGGACCCGGAAGGAAAGCTGACGGGATTCAGCTACGGGATGAAGAAGAAGTTTCTCCTTGCCTTCGGGCTGGCCACAGGCGCCGCCGTTCTGCTGCTGGATGAGCCCACAAACGGACTGGATATTCCTTCCAAGAGCCAGTTTCGCAAGGTTCTGGCCGGAAGTCTGGGGGAAAAACAGATTATTATCGTGAGCACGCATCAGGTGAGGGATATGAAGAATCTCATTGATCCGGTGGTCATTCTGGAAGGTGGCCGGATTCTCCTGAATGCGGAAATGGATGAGATTTCCGCTAAACTGCGGGTTTCGACCGGATTGCATGATAAACCGGATGCTGCGGATCTGCTCTATGCTGAGGAAGTATTCGGCAGCTATACCACGGTGGAGCGCCGCCGGGACAAGGGTGATGGCGAAACCATCGATACCGAACTGCTGTTTAACGCGGTGATACAGAATCCGGATTATTTTCTCAATGAATTCGGCAGGAAGGAGTAGATCATGAATCGGTTAAATTTCAATGGCTCACGTCTGTTCAAGGTATTCATGAATGACATCCTGAAACAGAAGCGACGGCTGATCTCAGCCAGCGGAGGTGCTGCAGGTATTCTGGTGATGCTGTTTCTGCTGGCCTCCCTCAAGTCCGCGCCCCAGGGATTCTTTACGCCCTGGTATTATATCATTCTCTTTGTGGGTGGTTATATCGCCGCATCCAATGCCTTTCAGGATATTCATGAAAAGAACCGGAATTATGAATTTTTCATGCTGCCGGCGTCCATGGGAGAAAAGTTTCTGTCACGGCTGATCATGTACGGATTTCTCTTCCCCCTCTACGCATATCTGCTGATCTTTGTCACATCTGCTGCCGCATCCCTGTTTCACGGCATATTCTTCGGAAGCCTGACGCCCCTGTTTCATCCGGGAGGACAATGGCTGTTCCGAATCATCTGGATATTTGTTGTCACTCAGAGTGTTTTTCTGCTCGGAAGCCTCTATTTCAGCAATCATGCCTTCTTCAAAACCTCCATCGTGCTGACCGTTGTACAACTGCTGGTGTTTCTGATTATCCTGGCGATGCTGCGTCTGGTTTTCCATAATCTGTTCCAGAATCCCGTGAATTTCCAGTTCTCCCCCTTCAATCAGGAAGATCTCATTGACCTGGCAGGGAATTATTTTCGGGTTCTGAAGTTTGTGTTTCTGTATCTGACTGCGCCCTTTCTGTGGGTGCTGTCCCTGCTGAAACTGGAGGAAAGTGAGGTTTGATATGGAATTTTCAAACGGACAACCCATCTATCTTCAGATCTCGGATATGATACTGGAGAAAATCCTGAGAAAGGATTGGACGGCAGGGATGAAGATTCCCTCCATCCGGGAAATTGCCACCGAAATGGAAGTGAATCCCAATACGGTGGTCAGAACCTATAATTTTCTGCAGGAGTCAGGAATGGTACAGAACCGGCGGGGAATCGGGTATTACGTGACGGAAGACGCGCGTGAACGAACCCTGAGTGATCTCAAAACACGCTTTCTGACAGTGGAGCTGCCGGAGGTTGTGAGGAAGATGCATCTTCTCAGAATCGGCATGGACGAACTTCATCAGGCCTATCAAAATTATAACGAAAAGGATTTGGATCATGAAGACAAGTAATAAACTCTGGATTGCGGCATTCGGAATCCTCTTTCTGTTTTTTCTCTCCTTTCTCATCCATACGAAAAGCCGGATTATCCAGGATAATTCCTATGGCGATGGCCGGGATTCCTCGTATCAATGGGGCGAATTGACGAAGGAATATGATTTGGATAATAGTGGATTTAATAGTATAAATATTAAAGGTAAGATTAGTCTAACTATTAAAAAAGCGGAAAGCTGGAGTATTCACGTCCGGGAAGAGGGCCGGGAGGACCTGGAGATAGAGCAGAATGGCGATGAGCTGAATATTACAACGCGGCAGCATTCCAGGGGAAATGTGGAGATAAGCATCGGAATGCCCGAACTTTCAGCGCTTCGCCTCAAGGGTGCGGGTGAACTGGATTTTTCCGGATTTGATGAACCGGAACTATATCTGTATATCAAGGGTGCCTACAATCTGGAAGGCCGGGACAGCAGGATAGAGAACCTGAGTGTTCGTGTTGAGGGTGCCGGGTCGCTGGATCTGAGTGAAGCTCCGGTGCATAACGCGGATCTGGATGTTCAGGGAATCGGATCCGTGCAGCTCACCATGACAGGCGGTATTCTGCAGGGAACTGCCAAAGGCATCGGATCGGTGAATATTGAGGGGGAGGTGGGTGACAACCGCCTGCGTCACGAAGGGATTATGAGTGTGACTCTGCCCTGATCAGGAAAACATCTTTTTGACCATGGCTTCGATCATAGCCTGAGGAAACATGGCCGGTTTTTTAGTGAGGGTGACGATCAGGGTGCTGCCGTCCGTGACGAAGGTACCCTGAGCGCCCAATCCGGCGAAAGATCCTTTTTTTGCGTCCCCATCGAGGGACAGTCCCATCTGATCAGCTTTTGATCTGGCTTTCTGAAAGAGGACTTCCGGATCACCGGTTAAGGGAATTTTAAGTATTGACTCCATTCAGATTTTCTCCTTCCTGTTTGAGCTGACGTGTATAATCCTTGATTAGAAAATGATATAGCAAAGTCCCCAGGCAGTAAAAGGCCGAGGTGATGAGGAAAATTTTGAAATAGGGCAGCTGGAGCAGGCGCAGCGCCTGGAATACCTTGGCGGAAATAAACCAGGATGCGGACCAGATACTGGACTGGAGTGCCGACATGAGTTCCTGGCTGTCCTGACCCACATATTCCATGGTGAGCTCGGATGAAACCGGGCTGCTCATGTTCATGAGGGGCTGGCGGAACATATAGGCGATGAATGCCAGAATGAAGATGCCGTGGATCTGCGAAAATATTTCCGTGAGAGCCAGGAGCACCAGAAAACTGATACCCAGAAGTTGGGTGACGATGATGGTTTTCGCATAGCCGAAGCGGTTGCGGATAACGGGAACCAGCAGGGATGACACGGATACGAGGAGCGCGGTGAGGCTGCCCATCAGGGAGAACTGTTCGAAATCGAGTTTGAAGACGGAGAAGAAGAACAGGTTCATGAAGGGAATGGTGAGGCCTGCGCCGATGGCGATAATGATGGTGGGCAGCATGGCGCGAATAATCCGTCTCCATTCGTAATCTTTCCAGGCTGAAAAGATATCGAGGGATTTTTCGCCGCTGCTGACGGGCGTCTTTTCCCGAATCCGCAGTGCAAAGAGAATTGCACTGAAGGTCATGAGGATGATGAACATGAGGGCATTGGCCTCGTCGAAATTCTTTCCCAGTGCCCGGGCAATGGCATCGCTGGCGCTGATGATGATGCCGGCGATAATCGTCGCCACGCTCCAGGTCGCGAAATCCAGTGAGATGGCTTCGGACACGGAATATTTAGGCGTATTCCGCATGATGAAGGGCAGAACCGTCACCTGGATGAACATGACGCCCACACCCCAGATTCCGAAGAAGAGTTTGATGAATATATCCGCCTTCATGGGTATGAGAAAGAGGATGGAGAGGGAGGAAAAGGGCACCAGAATAGCCGAAGCAATGATATAGGGTCTGAGGCGTCGTCCTCGGATGAAGAGCCCGAAGGGGAAGCCGAGGAGCAGGACGCCCAGAAAACGGTAGGAGACGAAGGAGGCGATGGCCGAATCCGAGTAGCCCAGCTTCTTCAGATAAATATTGAGGATGAGCATGAACGCCGAATTGCTGAGATTCACCAGAAAAACCACGGCGATGGTGGCCAGGACAGGACGCGGAATACTGCGGTAGCGATGGATCAGGTCACTCATATTTTTTCGAACTCCGTAAGGGGATTGTCATATATGGAAATTAGTGTATTTCACACATATTCGGAATGGAAATATTCCGGATAGTCAGCTTCTGTGACCGGGGAATGGAAAATATTTTATCACGATCCGGAGGAATGATACATCCGGGAAAGAAAAGCATGACTTTGTGGAATCGGAGAGCTAATATTACCCTGATATGGAAATCCCTTTCTGCAAACGGCCCTGTTTAAAATGGAGGTTTTGATTTATGAATAGAGATGATTGGAATCCGGAGCAGTATTTAAGATTCGACAGGGAACGGATACAGCCATCCGTTGATTTGGTGGGGAGGATAGATATGGACGGGCCGGAACGGATAATTGACATCGGCTGCGGGCCGGGGAACAGCACGCAGATACTGGCGGCCCGGTGGCCAGGAACCCGGATTAGCGGTGCCGATAAATCACCGGCGATGATTAAAAGGGCTGCCGCTGATTTTCCGGATCAGGAGTGGATTTTGCTTGATGCGGAAGCGGATATGCCCGATGATAAATATGATATAGTCTTTTCGAATGCGGCCATTCAATGGATACCGGATCATGATAAATTGCTGCAGAAATTTGCCGGTCTGCTGAATGAAAACGGCCGGATAGCGGTTCAGTTACCGCTGTTTTTTGATATGCCTCTCGGGCTGGCCATCCGGGAAATCGGCCGGGATAAAACGTGGGCGGAGGCCACGGCAGGTGTGGAGGATCTGTTCACGATTCACAGTCCCGGATATTATTATGACCATCTGGCTGAATATTTTTGCAATATTGATATCTGGACTACGGATTATTATCATGTCATGGCTTCTCAGTCCATGATTCTGGATATGATACGCAGCACCGGATTAAAACCTTATCTGGAACGGCTGGATGACAGCGGAGGGGCTGAATTTGAAAAACGGGTGTTTGAAAAGATACAGCAGGATTATCCGCTTCAGAATGACGGAAAGGTGCTGTTCCCCTTTAAGCGATTGTTTTTTATAGCTGAAAAGCAGATGTCCGGGAAATTATAATTGATGTTAACATCCTGAATTCCGGGCGTGACGCGTGATCCGGATTCTGCTGTGATACCCCTCCCGTCCCTTCATTTCGAAAAAGCCGGGAATGCGGATCAAAAGATTGAAAATAATTGATATTTGTTGTAAACTCCCGGGATGATCGGAATGATATTTGACAAAAAGGAGGGGCGCCGGAATGGGTAAGGAACAACGACATCGGTCACGGGAATTTTCCATACAGGTATTGTATTCCTACTACCTCTCCGGGAACCCGATTGATCAGATCATCGAAACCATTGCATCATTCAATGAATATCCGGAATACGATGAGGAGCACATGCGGCTCCTGGTGACGAAGACCATCACCAATACGGAAGCGCTGGATATCCGGATCCGGGAAAAGGCGGCGAACTGGGATTTTTCCCGTATTGCCGTGATCGACAAGATCATTCTGCGTCAGGCCATTGCTGAGTTTCTGTACGCGGATGATGTACCCCCGAGGGTTACCATCGTGGAGGCGGTGGAGCTGGCCAAGGTCTATTCCACCGAGGACAGTTTCAGTTTCATCAATGGAATTCTGGACAAGATCTACCATGAACTGGTAGACGAGGGCCGCATCATTCCTGCAAATTTTCCCGAACGTCCCCGCGAGGACGCGAAATCTTCCACGACAGATAAAAAATCATAATCATAAACCGGGATTACCATGTTAGCTAAAATTTTGGAAAGGATGTTCGGCACTTCCTCAGACCGCTACATCAAGGGAATACTTACGATAGTTGAAGAGATAAATGAGAAATTCGATTCCTATGAATCGCTGACGGATGATGAACTGAAAGCCAAAACGGATGAGTTCACGACCTTTATTGATGATGCGCGGAAGGCCGCGCGTGAGGAAGGAACTGCGGCCGGGATTGAGGACCGTGAGCTGGATGATAAAATATATCAGGCTGAGCAGGATGCGCTGAACACGATCATGCCCGATGCCTTTGCCGTGGTGAAACAGGCCTGCAAGCGCCTTCTGGGGCAGGAGATCAACCTGATGGGCCGGAAGGCCGTCTGGGATATGGTGCCCTTTGACGTGCAGCTCATGGGGGCTATTGTTCTCCATCGCGGAAACATTTCCGAAATGAAGACCGGTGAAGGAAAAACACTGGTCGCCACCATGCCCATTTACCTGAATGCCCTGACCCGCCGCGGTGTTCATCTCATTACGGTCAATGATTATCTGGCCGAACGTGACAGTCAGTGGATGGGAGCCATTTACAGCTTCCTGGGCCTGAGCGTGGGAAAAATTCTCAACAGCATGCCGAATAGTGAACGGCAGGCCAATTATGCCTGTGATATCGTTTACGGTACCAATAATGAATTCGGATTTGACTATCTGCGGGACAATATGGCGGTACGGCCGGAAGATGTGGTACAGCGCGGACATTACTACTGTATCGTCGATGAAGTGGACTCGGTGCTCATCGATGAGGCCCGGACGCCGCTCATCATCAGCGGGCCCGTGGAGTCGAATACGCATGAACTGTACAAGAAGCTCCGTCCCGATGTGGAAAAGCTGGTTCGCGCCCAGAAAAAACTCATCACCTCTCTCCTCGATGAAATCGATACCTTCAAGGACGGCGCGATTGATCTGCCCAAGGGCACAAAAATCCTGATGACGACCCGCGGACTGCCGCGGAACAAGCGCGTGATCCGTCTGCTGCAGGAACCGGGTATACAGAACAAGGTTCTCGAAACGGAAAATTACTACATGCAGGAAAAGAAACTGCAGGATGTGGATGAGGAACTGTACTACTCCATCGATGAAAAAAATCATATTATCGACATCAGCGAAAAGGGACGTCAGCTGCTGGCTCCCAATGATCCGGAACAGTTTGTGATTCCCGACATCGGGGATGAATTCGGCAAAGTGGATGAAAATTCCGATCTGAGCGAAATGGAAAAGCGCAAGGAAAAGGACCGGATACAGCGGGTTCACGCGGAACGCAGTGAGACCATTCACAATATTCATCAGCTGCTGAGAGCCTACAGCCTCTACGACAAGGACGTGGATTATGTGGTTCAGGACGGCAAGGTTCAGATCGTTGATGAATTCACCGGACGTATTCTGGCCGGACGCCGCTACAGCGACGGACTGCATCAGGCCATCGAAGCCAAGGAAAATGTCCATATCGAAGGTGAAAACCAGACTCTGGCCACCATTACCCTGCAGAATTATTTCCGCATGTACGACAAGCTGGCCGGTATGACCGGTACGGCACTGACGGAAGCGCCGGAATTTCATGAAATTTATAAACTGGATGTGGTCAGCATTCCCACCAACAAGGATGTGGCCCGTGTGGACATGGATGACCGCATTTACAAGACCAAGCGGGAAAAATACAAGGCCATCATTGACGAGATCGAAGCCTGTCACCACAAGGGACAGCCGGTTCTGGTCGGAACCATTTCCGTGGAAGTGTCGGAAACGCTGAGCCGTATTCTCACCCGGACCCGCATTCCTCACAGTGTGCTCAATGCGAAACAGCATCAGTCGGAGGCGGAAATTGTGCAGAGGGCGGGACAGTTCGGGGCGGTCACCATTGCCACGAATATGGCAGGACGCGGAACCGATATCAAGATTCTGGATGACATCAAGGAGCTGGGCGGCCTGCGGATTATCGGAACCGAACGGCATGAATCGCGGCGTATTGACCTGCAGCTGCGCGGACGTTCCGGCCGTCAGGGCGATCCCGGATCCTCGCTTTTTTATCTGAGTCTGGAAGATGATCTCATGCGCCTCTTCAACAGTGAGCGGATTGCATCCATTATGGACCGCCTCGGTGTGGAGGAAGGCGAGGTCATTACCCATCCCATGATTTCCCGGTCCATTGAGCGGGCCCAGAAAAAGGTGGAGGAACGCAACTTCAGCATCCGGAAGCACCTTCTCGAATATGACGATGTGATGAATAAACAGCGGGAAGTCATTTACGACCGGCGCACCTACGCTCTCATGGGCGGTGACCTGACGGAAGAATACCAGACTATGCTCAGTGAGTTTACGGATTCGCTGATTGACAAATACTGCAGTGACAGCGCTGCGGATTCCTGGGAATGGGATAACATTCGCAGCCAGGCGGTACAGATCGTGATGGTCGATGTTCAGGATATCGATCTGGTGGGGCTGGACCGCGACATTCTGAGAAATTATATCCTGGACAGGGCCCGGGAAAATCTGAAACAGAAGCAGGCTCTGGTCCCTGAATCAGTGTGGCCGCAGCTTCAGCGCTGGGTTTATCTGAGAACCATTGATGAGCACTGGAAGGAACATCTCTACGAACTGGATTCGGTCAAGGAGGGAATCGGGTTGCAGGCCTATGGCCAAAAGGATCCCCTCATCATGTACAAGCAGGAGGCCTATCGTCTGTTTGCCGAACTTCTGGACCGCATCAATTCGGACACGCTGAAAATTCTCTTCCGCACCCAGGTGGAAGCTGAACGCCCGGTACCACAGGCTAAACTTCGTCCCATGCAGATGAACCTGCAGCATGCTTCCGCCGACAATATGGGTTTTCAGGGCGGTTCCGGAAATCGTCAGGATCCGTCCCAGAGAGGAAAAGCCCAGCCGGTGCGGAGAGACCAGCCCAAGGTGGGACGCAATGAACCCTGTCCCTGCGGCAGCGGCAAGAAATACAAACATTGTCATGGCGCCAACGCCTGACCTCCGCGGACAGATTTTTTCTGCATATCTGCATACATTCGAATACATGATTTTCTGGCCCGACCCACGGAATGGGCTTTGGATCTGTATAAT
This sequence comes from Fidelibacterota bacterium, assembly GCA_046735395.1. Lineage (GTDB taxonomy): Bacteria > Fidelibacterota > Fidelibacteria > Fidelibacterales > DSDE01 > JBJKQR01. The sequence continues at coordinate 18,868 of JBJKQR010000081.1, forward strand.
ATTTTCCAGAAAAAGCATAATCTGATGCTGATCACTGCATCCGGCCGGGACGCTTCTCAGCCGTGAATTCCCCTTTTTTTGTTCCCCTATTTTCATTATAATGGAAATAATTGGGTATGGACCCGCATTTGACAGAACAGGAGGATGGGATGGCCGGAATCAGAATGCATGATCATCGCTGTGGCAGGACGGGTATCTTTCGACTGCTTCTCCTTGCCGGACTGCTGACGATGATGTGGGCCTGCGCTGTTCAGCATCCGCTGACCATCGCGGATATCGAACCGAAGCTGGCCAACTTTGACATTGCCTATGAATACGGTATTGGCGGCGAGGATGGGATTATTACCTATTACAGTATCGGGAATGATGATTTTGACGCTTTTTTTAAAACGGCAGCCAAACTGGACGGATTGATCATCCTGACACATTATATGACCATGACGGCGACAGGACAGCTGAAGAAGTATGCCATGTCCGCGGCGGCAAATGAGGCTCTGAAGGACAATATTCACGAACTGGTGGGCGATACGCCTCCTGAGGAGTACTCGACGGAGCAGAGTATTGCCGTCATGCAGCTGGCCAAACAGCAGGACAAGGTCAGCGACGAGGAAAGGAAGTATTTCGCGACCACCAGCCTGAGCCTCGGCGTCGGTGTCTATTCCCTGACGAAGGGAGTTATTGAAACAGGAAATCTGCTCCGGGACGGCAGCAACCTGCTGCAGAATATCGGTTTGCTGGAACCATGGAAAATTCCGGCTGCGACGAAAGCTATTTCAGCGAGTATGACAAACCTGAAATCCATCCGCAATAATGCTCCGGCCACTCTCGAGGAAATGAAGGTGCTGTATGAAGGTTTCAAAGCTTTAAACGGAGACTGAGATATGAAAAAATTTTTAAGCCTGATGTTGATTGCATCTATAGGTCTGATGCTGATGAATTCCTGTGCCGGCACCGCCCCGGCGCCGAAAACGGTGGAGGCTCCCATCGTAATGCCTTCCGGATGGGATGATGCGGTCATCGATAAAATCAAATCCGGCCAGGGTACACGCTATTCGCTGGCGGTTCTGACTTTTGACGGAAAGGACAAACTGCAGGGCAAGGCTGATCTGAGTATGGCCGATATGCTGACAACAGCGCTGGTGAACACGAAAAGATTTGATCTGGTGGAACGGAACAAGATCGACAAGATCATTGAGGAACAGAGCCTGGGGCTGACCGGACTGGTCGATGAAAGCACGGCTGCAAAGGTCGGTGAATTATTGGGCGCCGAATATATAGTGACCGGAGTCGTAAGTTCTGCGACGCGGAAGGATATTGACAAATTCGGTTATATGCTGGTGCAGATCGAAGTGGGCATTGACGTACGGGCCATCAATACCAGCACTGGTGAAATTCTCATGTCGGATGCCGCCGTCGGGCTCAACGAGAATAAAATCGTGAAAACCGCCGATGGAACCGTTGTCAGCGGCGCCATTGACTATAAGGCTGCCTATGCTGCCGCAGCCCGTGATGCGGTCAATAAGGTCGCGGAAAAGCTGGCCTCCAGGTCCCCTCTCATCGGGTTTATCGTCGCGGCCGGAAACGGGGACGTCACTCTGGATATCGGGGAGGACCGGGGCATCCGCAGCGGTGATCAGCTGGTGGCTTTCCGGGTGGGAAATGAACTCAAACATCCTGCCACCGGGGCTCATCTCGGTTGGGAAAAAACGCCTCTGGCGATTCTCAGGGTGACCGCTTCGGAGAAATCCCTGTCCCGGGCAGCCATAGTACGAAGCAAAGCGGATGTGACGCTTCAGGCCGGAGATTTCGTCATCAGCCGGTGAAACAGATTTACATGTAAAATAAAAAAGGCCCGGATCTCGGGCCTTTTCTGTATGTGCACTGTTTTTATCAGGCGACAATTTTCAGCAGCGCCGCGCAGATCAGAGCGGCGTAGGTACCCAGTACATAACCGGCGATTCCGAGCATGACGCCCACACTGGCGAGGGCCGGATGAAAGGCGGAGGCAACGATGGGAGCGGAGGCCGCGCCCCCGATATTTGCCTGGGAACCGACGGCCATGAAGAAAAGAGGTGCGCGGATGATGCGGGTCATTGCCACCAGAACAATGACATGAACGGTGATCCAGACAAGTCCCATGGCAAAGAGGTAAGGATATTCCATAACCTGTTTCAGGTCCGCATTCGCGCCGATCACACCGATGAGCAGATAGAGCATGACGGTTCCCAGCTTGCTGGCGCCTGCGCCCTCGTAATTTTTAATTTTTGTGAAGGAAAATCCCACACCGAGACTGGTGATAAGGATGATTTTCCAGGTGGAATGGGAAATGATGTCGCCGATTTCCGGCAGCAGATTGCCCAGCACGTAGGCCAGCCAGGCACCCCCGAAGGCCAGAGCCAGCATGACCATGTAATCGGTTGTCGTGGCAACACGTGTGCTTTTTTCCTGAAATTTCACCACCTTGTCTCTCAGTTCATGGATGGCGCTGTTATCGGCTCCCAGCCGGCTGTCGATGGCTTCCGATCGTCCGGCGAGATAGAGCAGGATACCCATCCAGATATTGGCGACCAGAACATCGACGACGACCATGATGCCCAGCATGCTGTCCGTAGCACCCACACTGTCACCGATAGCGATGAAATTTGCTCCGCCCCCGATCCAGGATCCGGCGAGGGCAGCCATGCCCTTCCAGATGTCCGGAGGAAGATGGTTCTTGAAGAGAAAGAGGGCGATGGGGCCGCCAATAACCACACCGAGTGTCCCGCTGAAAAACATGATGACGGCTTTGGAACCCAGACGCATAATGCCTTTGATATCCACGGCGATGGTCAGCATGAGCAGCGATGCCGGCAGCACAAATGTTTTAATGGATGAATAGAGCGGAGCCTGGGAGGGGATAACGGAAAAAAACGTCAGAAGAGTGGGAATGAAGTACGCGAAAACCAGCGGAGGGATAATGGAGAACACCTTTGCATAGCGCGGATGATCCTGAGCCACATAGATCATGGCCGGGATGAACATGAGCACCGCCAGTAATCCGAATTGGTTGTCGATCAGAACGTGAGACATGGGCAAGATCCTTTTTTTATGCGGAATATAACCGTATATGTGGTGGGATGAAAGGATAAAGGGACAGGTCCGCCTCGTACCGGAATTCGGAAAACTTTGGAATTTCCTTAGATTTATGCCGTATCTTATCTGTATGAAAATTCTGATTGTGGAGGATGAAACCCGATTGCTTTCTCTGATGAGCAGCTTTCTGAAGGAACAGGGTTTTCTCTGTGAAACGGCAGCGACTTACGGCGAGGGACTGAGCAGGATCCGGGATAATTATTATGATATTGTTCTTCTGGATATCGGGCTTCCGGGTGGCAGCGGGCTCTCCCTCATTCAGCACGTCCGGGATACCGATGCAGCTACGGGAATTATCGTCATTTCCGCCCGGGATTCGCTGGATGACAAGATCAGCGGCCTGGACCTGGGGGCTGATGACTATCTTACCAAGCCCTTTCAGCTGCCCGAACTGAATTCCCGGATCAATTCTCTGCTGAGGCGGCGGCAGTTTGGCGGGACATCCGTTCTGCGTCATCATGAAATTCAGCTTGATCCGGCTGCGCATCTCGTAACGGTAAACGGCCGGGAAATCCCCTTCACGCGCAAGGAATTCGATCTTCTGCTATTCTTCATGACCAACCCGAATCGGGTGCTGAGCCGGGAAAGCATTGCCGAACATCTCTGGGAGGATGACGTGGACCTGGCGGATAATTTTGATTTCATCTATACGCATCTCAACAATATCCGGAAAAAAATAAAATCCGCGGGCGGCCGCGACAGTATCCGAAGTATTTATGGCATCGGGTACAAACTGGTGGATGAATGAAATTTCTGACGAGAATAAACCGGCAGTATCTGCTGCTGCTGAGTATCGCCTTCGCGCTCCAATCCGTAGCCGGCTTCTTTGTTCTTCATCATATCATCGGCGGCGAAGTGGAGGAGAATCTGATACGAAAAGCGGATATGGCTGAAAAACAGATGAAGGAACAGGGAGTTTTTCCCGACTGTTTTCCGGAGGTCGGCAGCCGGCCCTTTTCCGGATCGGCTGCAGCGTATCCGAGGTTCCGGAACGTGACCATCCGGAATAATGAGGATGAGGAAGGCGAAGTGTACATGGAGTACAGCCGCATTGTGACGGTGAACGGGAAAACCTGGATGTTACGCCTGCGCCAGCCGCTGATTGAAGTGTCGGATCTGGTTGTTGCGATTCTGGGCGGCCTTCTCCTGCTTCTGCTTATTCTCTTTGTACTGGTCTTTTTACTGCAGGATCGCCTGAACCATTCAGCATGGAAGGAATTTGAAGATACACTGCAACAGATTGAGGCTTATAATTTACATCGCGATAGCATGCTGGAACCGCCATTCTCCCACATTGAAGAATTTCGACGGCTGAACAGGGCGCTGCAGGCCATGTCGCAGCGCCTGGGTGGAGAATATCGCGCTCTCAGGGAATTTACCGAAAATGCCTCGCATGAAATACAGACGCCCCTGTCCATCGCTCTCATTCAGCTCGATGAACTGCTGCAGGCGCCGATGGCAGAGGAACAGACGCTGAAGATCAGTGAAACGATACAGACTCTGAAACGCCTCTCATCTCTGAACCGCAGCCTGATTTTGCTGACAAAAATCGAAAATCAGCAGTTCCGGGATCCGTCTGATGTGGACTTCGGCCGGGTTATTCAGGAGCGAATCCGCGAACTGGATCCGATCATCCGCAGCCGGTCGCTGACGGTGACCCTGGCGGAGACGTCTCCTTTCCATTGGAGAATGAACGAGACCCTGGCTGCTATTCTGGTGAGCAATCTGATGTCCAATGCCATCCGCCACAATGAAGAGGGCGGGGATATTCATATCCGAATTTCTGAAAAAGAATTATTTATCAGCAATTCCGGGCCGCTGAGCGAGTTGGATCAAGATAATATTTTCCGGCGTTTTATAAAGGGTGACTCGAGGTCCTTCGGTCTTGGGCTGGCCATTGTGGATCAGATCTGCCGCAGCTATGGCCTGGCTATTCGTTACGAACAGACGGATCGGCATCAGTTCAGGGTCACTCCCGCCCGCAGACAGGTGTGAATTATTTTTCAGGTTCTTTTAAATGTCTTTAGAATTTTTCAGTAAAATCGAAGCAAACAGTAACCAAGGAGTAAAAGGATGAAAATGAAAATTGCGATGATCCTGCTGATTATGGCCGGGCTGTTCTCCTGCCGTAAGGGTGATGAACGCGTGCCGTCGAATGTGATGAAAGCCTTTACACAGAAATTTCCCGGCGCTCAGAATGTGAAGGCCGATATGGAAGATGCCAAAGAATGGGAGTTTGAATTCACTCTGAACGGAGAGAATTACTCGGCCAATTTTGATTTGGAGGGAAACTGGAAGGAAACGGAATACCAGACCACCCTTGACAAGCTGCCGGCGGCTGTCAGCTCCACTCTTGATGAAGATTTTGAGGATATGAAGATTGAAGTGGCAGAAGTTTCCGAAACTGCCGAAGGGAAAGTTTACGAATTCGCTCTGGAACAGGGTGAAAACAAAATTGAAGTTGCCATTGATGCCAACGGAAAAGTCGTAAGCCAGAGCAAGGCAAGTTCAGAGGAAGACGAGTCCGGATCCGGAGACAAAGAAGACGACGAAGACTGATTCAATCTTAGTCCGGAAAAACTGATTACCCCCTGAAGGGCAGCCTGTCTCATCGCGGGAGGGCTGTCCTTCTTTTTTTTATGGATCGAACATCTGTCACGGATGTTTTTTTCTGTTCACATCTTAATTATTTAAAAAAATAGAAATTCAATTTGTGGAAAATGGAGTGCCGGTCTCCCGAATCAGGCCACGGGCCCTGTCTCGGAAGAGGCTTTTTCAGCTGTGACAATTTGCTTGACAAAAACGGGGAAAAATGCTAAATACAGGGTAACGCAATAATCAGAACGGAACCGTCTCAGGGACCGGGAGGGATAATGGAATCAGGAGACAACAGATTGCGGCATTGACGGCCCGATCGTTAGTTAATGTATAAAACTAACTAAACAGTCTTGAGAGTTTAACCCTAAACGGAAGGATGGAAGATGGAGAAGTTGGAACTGACCCAGCGGGTGAAAAAGGTCATTGCAAACGTATTGAAAATGGCAGAATCCGAGATCAGCGATGAGGCCAATTTCATTTTTGATCTGGGGGCCGACTCCATGCAGAGTCTGCAGCTCGTTGCAGGTTTTGAGGAGGAATTCGGCATTGAAATGGAAGAAGATGAAGCGCTGGCGGTCCAGTCCGTTGCCGGTGCTGTGGAATTTATCGGCAGTCTTGTAAACGGACAGGGCTAGCCATGGGACGGACACGAAAAACACGTGAAGCGATCCACGCCCTGTTCTATCCCCGGTCAGTCGCTGTGATCGGGGCCAATGCCGTTCGCGGTACTGTCCCTTTCGATATTTTCAATAATATTCTGAAGGATGATTTTCAGGGTGTTCTGTATCCGGTGAGTCCGAGAGAAAGCAGTATCTGTTCCGTCAAAGCCTATAAATACGTCATTGACATACCGGATGACGTGGATATGGGTGTGCTGGTATTCCCGTCCTCGGTGGCGTCTCTGGCCATGAAGCAGTGCGGAGAGAAGGGCATCAGGTCTATGATCATCATTTCTGCCGGCTTTCGGGAAGTGGGCGAGAAAGGCCTGGAGCGGGAAAAGGAAATCAAAGCGATTGCGGAGGAATACGGAATCTCCTTCATCGGGCCCAATTGTCTCGGTGTCATCAACACGGATCCCCTGAGCCGCTTCAATGCCAGCTTTGCCCGGAAAATGCCCGAGCAGGGAAATATCGCCTTTCTCAGCCAGAGCGGGGCACTCTGTACAGCTGTTCTCGATTATGCCCAGGCACGTAAAATCGGTTTTTCCAAATTTGTCAGCTTCGGCAATAAGGCAGATGTGGATGAAATTGATCTCATGATGTATCTGAAGGATGATCCGCAGACCGATGTGATTCTGCTCTACCTGGAGGAGATCACAGACGGCAGGGCCCTGATGGATGCTGCCCGGCAGATCACCCGGGAAACGGGAAAGCCCATTCTGGCTCTGAAGAGCGGGCGCACATCAGCCGGAGCCGCGGCGGCAGCATCGCATACCGGTTCACTGGCCGGATCGGATGATATCTGTGACGCGGCCTTTGCCCAGGCGGGAATCATCCGCTGCGACGATATTGAACAGATGTTCAATTATGCCACGGCCTTTGCCTGGAAACCGGTGCCGAAAGGTTCCCGAACCGCCATTGTGACCAATGCCGGAGGGCCGGGAGTGCTGGCGACCGATATGGCCATCGCTCAGGGCCTGGACCTGGCACGCTTTTCAGAAGCTACTACAAAAATCCTGAAAAAGGACCTGCCGGCCACGGCCAATATAAAAAACCCCGTGGATGTGATCGGGGACGCGCGGGCAGACCGCTATGACTCGGCCATCCGGGCTGTGCTGGAGGATGATGGCACGGACAGCGCCTGTGTCATTCTCACTCCCCAGTCCATGACGGATATCGAAACGATTGCACAGGGCATTGTGTCGGTTTCGGAAGCCTTCGACAAACCGCTGTACACCAGTTTCATGGGAGAAGCGGATGTGGCTGCCGGTATCCGCATTCTGCTGGAGCATCATATTCCGCATTATAATATTCCGGAAGACATGTGCCGGGCCATGGCTGTCACCTCAGCCTTCGGCCGAGACCGGACGGAAAACCACCCTGAACCGGCTGCCTCTGCAGACGCTCCGGCTTTCGTTACAGATTATATTGACGGATTCCGGAAGGCAGGACAGACCAGTCTGACCGAAGCGGAAACTCTGCCCATTCTGGAAGCCTTCGGGCTGCCGGTGCTTCCGCACGGATTCGCTGCCAGGCGGGATGAGCTGGTTGCGGCCATGGAAAAATCAGGCTTCCCCCTCGCCATGAAAGTGATGAGCCATCAGTTGCTGCATAAATCCGACAGCGGAGGCGTCATTCTGAATCTGAACGATCCCGAGGAAGTTTTCAAAGCCTGGGACCGGGTGACAGCCGCGTTGGCTAATAGCCATCCGGAAGCGGTCATCGACGGCTTTCTGCTGGAAAAAATGGCCGATCCGGGACAGGAACTCATACTCGGAATAAAGCGTGATCCATCTTTCGGCCCGGTTGTGATGGCCGGCCTGGGTGGAATTTTCGTGGAAATATTCCGGGATGTGGCCTTTCGGGTCGCGCCACTGTCCGACCGGGATGCCCGTGACATGATCCGGAATCTGAAAGGGTATAAGCTGCTGACCGGTGCCCGTGGACGCAAAGCTGCAGATATTGAAAGTCTGGAAAAGATTCTGCTGAATGTCGCCCGGATGGCCGCGGCTCTTCCGCAGATTGCCGAACTTGATATCAATCCCCTTATTCTGGCGGAAGAAGGTCAGGGCGCTGCCGTGGCCGATGCCAGAATCATTCTTAATTCATAAAGGAGGTCCTATGCGTTTAATTATTCATGACAATTACGACCAGCTCAGTACCTGGGCTGCCCATTACATAGTTCGGAAAATAAAGAAATTCGCACCTACACCCGATCGCCCCTTTGTGCTGGGACTGCCGACCGGTTCCTCTCCCATCGGAACTTATAAAGAATTGGTGCGGCTGCACAAGGAAGGAAAAATCTCCTTCCGGAATGTGATTACTTTCAACATGGATGAATATGTGGGCATTGCTGAAACCCACCCCGAGAGCTATCACTATTTCATGCATCACCATCTCTTCGATCATATCGACATTCCGGCTGAAAATATCAACATTCTGAATGGAAATGCTGCGCACCTGGATGCGGAATGCCGTCGCTACGAAGAGAAGATCGCGGCGCTCGGGCCCATTCACCTCTTTCTGGGAGGCATCGGGCCGGACGGACATATTGCCTTTAACGAACCCGGATCCTCGCTGGGATCCCGGACCCGTATCAAGACCCTTACGCATGACACCATCATTGCCAACGCCCGCTTTTTCGATAATAAATTTGAAGATGTACCCAAAACAGCCCTGACCGTCGGAGTCGGCACGGTTCTGGACGCGGAGGAAGTGGTCATCCTCATCAGCGGATACGGAAAAGCGCACGCCCTGCATCAGGTTGTGGAGGAAGGCGTGAATCACATGTGGACTGTTTCTGCCCTGCAGACACATAAGAAGGGCATGCTCATCTGTGATGAAGAGAGTACCTATGAACTGAAAGTCGGAACGGTAAAATACTTCAAGGATATCGAAAGGGATGCTATCGGCAGCATACCCGATATTGATGTCTGAGATAAGGGCGGTACCTGGTTCCCCTTCCGGGTTCCGCCTGTTTTTTTCATTTCGCTGATCTGTATCTCTTAAACGCAAGGAGTCCCATATGTGCGCTTACAGAAAGCTTACGGAACGGGAAATCAGTCAGCTGGAACTGCAGGGCTGCAGGGCTGATGACTGGTGCCGGGTGCTCATTGCCGGCATCGCCGCTCCCGAACGTATTTACAGGACAAGTTTCAGTGGGGACGTCTTTATCGGGAATCCCGATTCGGACAATCCCTTTACCGGTGAAATCCGGGATTGCCATATCCGCAGCTGCCGGATCGGCAATATAAAAAGGCTGGCTTCGGTTGACTGGCTGGCTGACTATGATATTGGTGACAATGTGATCATGGAGGCCGTGGAAGAACTGAGCATGCAGGATGACAGTTCCTTCGGCAACGGGATGGCCCTGGATATTCTCAATGAAGCCGGAGGCCGGGAACTGATCTGTGTGGAAGATCTGACCGCGCAGATTGCCTATATTCAGGTGATGTACCGGCATGATGAGGATTTCAGCAGCCGTCTGGCTGAAATGATGAAAAATTACGCCGCATCCCGCCGCTCGGCCCGTGGATCGGTGGGGGACTCGGCAGTGCTGCGCCATTGCCGGACCCTGAGAAATGTGAAAATTGGAGACTTCGCTCGTGTGGATGGTGCCAACCGGCTTACGGACGGAAGCGTGGTCAGTTGTGAAGACGCCCCGGTTTTTATCGGCAGCGCGGTCGTGGCGGATCACTTTATTATTCAGGAAGGCAGTTCCGTGGACAGCGGCGTCATTCTGGACAAATGCTTCGTGGGTCAGGGCGTCCGCATCGGGAAACAGTATTCTGCGGAAAATTCCGCATTCTTCGCCAACTGTGAGGCCTTTCACGGGGAAGCCTGTTCCGTCTTTGCCGGTCCCTACACCGTTACGCACCACAAATCATCCCTGCTGATCGCCGGGTTGTACTCCTTTTACAATGCCGGATCCGGAACGAATATGAGCAATCACATGTACAAACTCGGACCCGTGCATCAGTCCATTCTGGAACGCGGCAGCAAGACCGGATCTTTTTCCTATATGCTGGCGCCATCCCGGGTTGGTGCTTTTTCGGCTGTTATCGGCAAGCATTACACGAATTTCGATGCCTCCGCGTTTCCCTTCTCCTACATCACGGAGGAGGAGGGGAAGAGTTACCTCACACCTGCCATGAATATCCTGACGGTGGGGACACGCCGTGACAGTCAGAAATGGCCGAAACGGGACCGCCGAATAGGTCTGAAGCGCGATCTGCTTCATTTTCCGCTGTTCAGCCCGCCCCTTCTCCATGGAATGCAGACGGCCCATGAGCTTCTCATGAAACTGTACGGGGAAACAGCCCGGGACAGAGAGGAACTCATCCTGGATGGTCTGCACCTGCGGCGGCTGATGCTCAAGACCTCGGCCAAATATTATGAACTGGGCCTGAAAGTTGCCTGCGCGGAACTGCTGGGACAGAAGCTGGACTCCTTGAAGGATTCCCTGCCGAAACCGGAGCTCCTGCTGAAGCATCAGGACGGCGATTACACGGAAAAATGGGTGGATATGTCAGGACTGTTCTGCTGTGCGTCCCGGGTAACACAGATAATGGCTGATGTCCGGGATACACGCATCACGGCGCTGCCCGAGCTGATCAGAGCGCTGACTGTCTGCAGCAGAGCCTACGATGAGGATGCCTGGACTTTCACAGCGGCGCTCATCTGCCATCGTCTGCAGAAAAATCCGGCTCAGGTCAGCTCCGACGACCTTCGAACCGTACTGGATGACGGTGCCCAGGCGCTGGTGAAACTGAATAATCTGATCCGCAGCGATGCAGGCAAGGAATTCGATGACTCGGCACGAATCGGTTATGGAATCGATGGCGACGACAGCGTCCGCGATAACGATTTTCAGGCTGTCCGCGGTGATTTTGAAACAAACGGCTTCGTTCAGTCCCTCTCCGGGGAATCGGAAGCCATGAGACAGAAGGTCGAGGCCTGGAAGGCAAGGCTGTAGGCGGCGGGAGCCTGTGAAATTCGATATATGGCAACTCTGACTCGTTGATATAAGTCCAAGGGATCAACGTTCAGAGCTCTGCAGGCGTGGCAAGAGTGAGATGGAAGACCAATTCAATTAAAAGAACATGGTATCAATTCTGCAGATTCCAGCTCATAATAAGCTGATTTAATTGCATCATTGTTATTGAATGTGATCTTCAGAATGTTTTTTGGGCACAGCATTTCTGTTGAATCCGGGCTGACCTGTGAAAAAACAGGGGATGCCAATATAAAACAAGCCAGACTGTAACCTATTTTTCTCTCCATTTAAACCTTCCGTTGTGTGGAGCAGTTCGTCATTTCACGAACAACAGTTTTAAGAATTTTAATAATTTATAGTGACAGAATCAGATGTTTTTCAATGCTATGATAAATGTGGATCTATTTTTTGATCTTCAATCTGATTTTTCTGAACCGCTTCATCAAAAAGCGGGCATACTGCTCAAAGCCAAGATCTGTAAAGTGTACGCCATCTACCGTGCCTTCAGGACCGCGCGCATGCAGGGTGTCTATATAGTAAACATTTTTATAGCCCCGTTTCCGTATTTTCTGATATTCGGTCTTCAGCGCTGCGTTTTTTTCGTTTATTGTTCGATTCATACTGCTGTCCAGCGCAATCTGGCTGTAACGAAAATTATCAACCAGGAGGATGGGCGTTTTGGGGTGACGTTTGCGGAGGGTCTCCACCAGAGGCAAGGTGCGTTCCGTTACCCAGTCTGCCGTCATATTGGGGAGACATTCTATAATGTAGGCTGAGGCATCGATCCCTGTCATGAATTCTGAAATGGGAGCTTCCATGCAGCCATTGCCGCTGAAACCCAGGTTGATGCAATCCACATCCAATGCCCGGGAAATGATGCTCGTATGCAGCATGCCGGGCCGTGAGGCGCAGCCGCCCTGGGTGATGCTGGTGCCGTAAAACACCAGAGGTTTTCGTGGATTCGGATCTGCCGGCCGGATTACAGCTGAGCTGTCAATGCCGATCAGCAGCGTATCCACGCCATCATAAAGAGGCAGATACAGGCGGTATTCCCGTTCCGCTTCAGGCATGTTTGAGACAAGTTCCGCAGTATTACTTTGCTTGGTGGGCTTGGCCGAATTTACAAAGATCCACGTATCTTTCTCTTTCACATAAAGATCCAAACCTCGTATGCCTGTACCGGCCATGTGCACCATATGGCGATCCATATGCAGGGTCCATTTCACTTTCAGCCGGGTGGTATTGCTCACGAAACGCACAGACAATCCCGCCGTATTCTCAGACAAGATCCACACCGGTTCCCGAACTGTCGCCTTCATGTTTGCCGACAAACGGTTGTAGGGATGTGCCTTCAGGCTGTCAGGAATAGCAGTGCCTTCCAGCAGGAGATGGTCCCGTCCATAATAACGGATCCCCCGGTCATTTTTGCCTTCAGCAAAACCCGTGAAACTTAATAAAACAATCATGATGAAGAGATGCCGGAATCCCCGGATAAGCATTTTATTCATTTTATACACTTGAGTTGGTTATATGATATTATTATTGATTGAATCCGAAAAATTAGTGTCATAATATTTTTGTTAAATTTCATTTTAATTGAGCATAAAAAGTAAAAGCTCTGATCCGCTCAGAGCTTTTATCAGCGGAGAGGAAGGGATTTGAACCCCCGGTCCGCCAAAACGGACAACGATTTTCGAGACCGCCGCATTCGACCACTCTGCCACCTCTCCACGGCAAATATACAAAAAATCCTTTTTATAAAAAATGTTCAATTCCCTGACTTTGTCAGAATTTCGGACCATAAACTCCGAAATGAACTTATGATAGGATTCTGAATGGCGTGTATTGATATTCACATTCATTCTTGCCGGGCCCTCCCGATTACAATAAATTGTTAGTGCTTACTTCCACCACGGATTTGAGCATTAACTGAGATGAAATCGGGATCTATGAAGAAATGAGCGAGGAATGAAGCGTCTGCGGCGGGCCGGCAGGCAAAGGAAGGAGAGCAGATGTTGAAACTCAGTATATCCCTGCTTGTGCTGATGCTGATGCTTGCTTACGCGGTCCGGACCATTCATGCTCTCTTCAAGGCGCCGGATTACTCAGACCTGCCCACCTGTTATCCCTTCAGGTCCGAAGCCGCAAAAGTGAAATATCATCAATATTTTGAAAAGCGGCTGGAAGAAT
>JBJKQR010000082.1:0-15561 GCA_046735395.1 Fidelibacterota bacterium
TGGTCAAATGTGATGGAATCCGATTTAATAACCTATCAGGTCTGGAAAAAAGTGATGGGCGGACTCAATTTTCGACAGGTCATTGATGACTGGTCCAAAATTGCTGAATATAACAGCAGCACCACATCCTTTACAGATGTTGATTTTACCTATAATGTTTCAGGCGCATACAAAGCATACTACAAAATTCAGCCTGTTCTTAAATATGGAACTTGGCAACCAAGTGCCTCATCGACGGTATCGGTAACAGGTAATCGTTTGGTTCACAAAGATGCTAAACCGTCAATGCTTAATCCAGAGGAATACAATCTGTATCCCGCATATCCTAATCCCTTTAATCCTTCTACAACACTTGCTTTTGATTTGCCCGAGATGTCGGACGTACAATTTATAGTATTCGACCTGTTAGGAAAAAAGATTAAGGAATTTGAATTGAAAAATCTGGCTGCTGGAAAACAAAAGATCATTTGGAATGGAACAAATCAGTCGAATCAGATCGTAGACTCAGGTATATATCTTATTCAAATGAAAGCATATTCTGTAGAAAGCGACAGAGCTCCATTTAACACATTTCAAAAAGTTGTATATCTGAAATAAAATATTTTATTAAAAAAATGATCGTATAAAAGACTTTTTTTCGTACCACCCGCTCAGGGAATGGCCTACTTCACCTGCTTTTTCACGATGCTGGCGTCGATATAGATTTCGACACGGCGGTTCAGGGCACGGCCTTCGTAGGTATTGTTGCCGGCCACAGGCTTGAATTCGCCGAATCCGGAGACGGCAAAATTATTTTCGCTCAGTCCGGTATTTTCCTGAAGAATTTTCATGATATTCTGGGCCCGGGCCGCGGACAGTTCCCAGTTGTCGCGAAATTTTGCGTTGGCTGTCAATGGCACATTGTCCGTATGTCCCTCAACGCGGATTTCCACATTCCATTGGAGCTTATTCCGGTCCAGCTGATGCAGAAATCCGGCCTGACTGGTGTTTTCCAGATGGAGAATACTCAGATTCCGGATGGCTTCGGAGATTTCGATGAGCTGTTCCTGAAGCCCGGGGAGCGGGTCCGCTTCGCCCGTATTGAAGATGCTCTGGCCGCGGAGCGTGATCTGGACGCCCTTGCTGCGCAGCGCTGTGGAAAGATTGTTTAGGTGCTGGTCCTGAATGACCTTCTCGATCTGTCCGTTGGTCTCCACCAGGCGGTCATTCACCCAGCGGTTGATGCGGCTGATATCGCCGGCCTGCTTGGAGATCATCATAATGAAAAAAGTAATGAGCAGGGTGATGACGTCACCGTAAGAGAGCAGCCAGCCGGTCCGGGCTTTGCGCTCGATCATTGCCTGATATGCGGTTGAGCCGGCCATCAGTTCACAGCCTCCATCATGACCGAGTTGACTTTGATATAGATTTCCACCCGGCGGTTTTCGTCATAATTCTGAACCGAGTGAAGCGGATGGAAATAGGCGTATCCGGCCATGGAAAAATTGCTGTCCTTCAGATTCAGGGCCGACTGGAAATATTTCATCACCGTGTAGGCCCGGGCTGTGGACAGATCCCAGTTGTCCCGGAACTGGCTGGTGGAGATGGCGCGCCGGTCCGTGTGCCCTTCAATGCGGACACTGAGCTCAGGCGTCTGATGGATATTCCGGAGCTGGCGGATCTGTCTGGCATAAATTTTTTCGAAATCGGGAATGTCCGTTTTGGAAATGAGGCCTGATATTTTCTGAAGAATAGGATAGAATCCGTCATTGATCTGGGCTGAAGCCGTGTAGAACATGGGCTGCCCGTCGATTTCGGAAGGAATCAGGAGCTTGATGCCCTTGTTGCCGGTATTTTCCACATAGAGCCAGTCATATCCTTCCCGGGCCTTGATCTGGCTGATCTGCTGGCCGATATGAGCTGTCAGGTTATCCGAAAAGCGGAAGATGCTTTCGGCTTCGCTGGTGCTTTTTCCCACCAGCAGGAGAAAGAAGGCGAGAACGCCCGTAAGCAGGGAGCCGTACGTGACCATCCAGTTGTCACGACTGGAAGTATGGTGAGCCAGGGGGGCCTTAGCCTTTGCCATTCGCTGTCTTCCGGATTTCCTTTTCCTGTTTGGACACGAAGGTCAGGAGTTTTTCCTCCATGAGCATGGGATGCTCCTTGGCATGGATACTGAGAATTCCCGAAATAATGATTTCATTGACGAAGACTTCATCGTCGCTGCGCGTCTTGAGTTTGCCGGCAATGGGGACGAAGACGAGGTTGGCGAAGAGGACGCCGTAAAAGGTGGTGACCAGGGCGCGGCCCATACCGTCCAGCAGACCGCTCATCATGTCCTGGGTCTGGTCTGCGAAGGAGGCCATGCCGTTGCCGCCGCTCTGCTGAGCCGTCATCATGAGAATGAGACCCATCACCGTACCCAGCAGGCCGAAAGCCGGAGCATAGGAACCCATGTTGTAAAACATTTCCTGTCCGTTACGATGGCGGATGACCATATTGGTCAGCTCATTGCGCAGAAAGAGATCCAGCTTCCTCGGGTCCTTCTCAATGAGCGCCATCTCGATGCCGTTGCGGATAAATTTACTGCTGATGTTGTCTAAATGGTTCTCCATTTCCATGATTCCCTTGTCGCGGACGATCTTGTCGTAACCCACCAGTTCATCAATGACTTTCATGGGATCGGCACCTTTCCGTGAGAAGGCATTTCCGGCCACGCGGATAAGGCCGAGGATCTGTCGGAAGGGATAATTCACGACGGTTGCCGCGAAGGTTCCTCCCAGCACTACGGAGAGTCCCTTGAGGCTGAAAAAGGTATTGGGAATGAGGTTGTTGTTGTCCATCATTCCGAATGCGACGAGAACGAGGCCGATTACCAGCCCGAACAGGGTTGCAATATCCATAGCTTTTCCTAATCTTTAATCATGTGAATTTGAGCATCTGCCATAATTAAGCAAGTTCTTTCCCGGAATTTAGCGGTCTTTAATCATGGTTTCAAAATAAATTATTGAAATTATCGCCCCGCGAAAATCAGAGACGAAAGCCCTTCGGAGTGATTCTGCCGTAAAAATTCTCCGGTATTCCGTTTTCGAAACGGTCAAAGAGAGAGGGCCCTTTCAGATAAAGCTCTGATGCGGATTTCCGGACAATTTCCAGGGCCGGAACCGGAACGGGCTTATCTCCCGTCTCAAACACAGGCCCCATTCCGAAAAAATGATCATCCTGACGGATTGCGCGAATCCAGGACAGGTCCGGTAAAGCAGAGGATTCTCCCCTTGTGAGCAGCACTGCGTCTCTCAGCAGCTTTTCGGGATGAATGTGTTTCACCGCATCCATCAGGCTGTCATTCATATCCGGAATATAGGCGTACTGAACATGTCCGTTTTCAAACTCCGCTGCCGGATCTGCTTCGCGGAGGGGCCGGAAGTGAATGGTTTTTCCCCAGAAATAGGGAACGATATAGGACAGCATCAGGTCACTGAGGGTTGCCGGCGGAGCCGTCACCAGCGTATCGCCATCGCGGAAAAGATGAAAAACCCGGCCCAGCGACTGCGCTGCGGCCAGAATATTGTAGGCGCTGAAATGCACCGGCCCGAAAACCGGACTTTCGAAACGGCAGGCGGGCCTATCCAGTGTGAGATAAGGGATGGGGCGCTCCTCAAAGGCCGGGCCATTCGGCTCTGGCATCGCCCCGGAAGAGGGTCTGTCTGTAAAATGAATCTGAACCACTATGCCCATGTTCCACATGGCCAGAAGTCGGGTAAAGCTTGCGCCATCCCCGCTGAAGGGGAGTGAAGCACGGTCTCCGCTCTTTATTCCTTCCCGTTCGTAGCTATCCATGAGGGCGGAAATACCTTCGGACAGGTGTCGGTACGTCAGCGGATTTTCCCCGTCCTGAAAACAGATTTTGTCGGGGTGCAGCTGAAGGTGCTGAAGGACGACGGTGTGAAAATTGGGAAAGACGACGATCTTTTCGCTGTAGGGAATACCCTGAAATTCGTGACAGGCCATGAAATCGGATTCAGGGGTCATGCAGGAACCAGATTGAGCAGGGTGATCGTGTTTCGGGAACCCAGTCTCATGGGCGGCCCCCAGGTACCGGTTCCGGGTGAGGTATAGAGTGTGAGGCTTTTATATCTGACGAGTCCGAAACCGTGCCGGAAGGCTGCGCGGACCACATAATTGAAAGGCCAGATCTGCCCGTAGTGAGTATGGCCGCTGAGCTGCAGGTCAATGCCGGCGGCAACGGCCTCATCGAGATGGGACGGGGGATGAAAGAGCAAAATGGACGGAAGGTCCGGATGTTGCCGGATATCCGCAGGGATGACATTCTTTCCCCCGATTTCACGGGAGGGATTATCAATGCCGATCAGCTCAACGCCCTGCGTCACCACACTCTCATTCTTCAGATAGCGGATATTGCTGTCCTTCAGAATGGCGGCGACCTTGTCCAGGCCTTCGTACATGTCATGATTTCCGCTGCAGAAATACACGGGAGCATGTAACGCGGAAAAGCCTTCGATGCAGCGTTTTTCCGGGCTCCGGCTGCCATCGAAGAGATCACCGCTGATGACCGTGAAATCCGGATTCAGCGCATTGACCTCCGCAGTGATCCGCCGCGCAGTGTCCGGTGTAATTACCATTCCCATGTGAATGTCCGACAGCTGAACGACGCGCAGCGGCTGAGCGAGGCCCTTCAGCGGGATTGTCAAATTCTTTACATGAAGCTGCCGTCCCTGTATCAGGGCATAGACAGAGCAGAGTGTAATGATTACAAGCGCAGCCATCTGCAGGTGGGTCCGGACGGACGGAAAAATTCGGCCGGTGATCTCGGTGATGAGAACAATCGCGAAGGATATACTGACAATTCCCATGAGGGTCGTGACCAGAATATACAGAATCCGCAGCGCGGGTGACGGCGGAAGAGTCCGGGACAGATACATGGTCAGCGGAAAGAGCAGTACCACAAACACGGTCAGGACGAGCGTGTAAGGACTGCGCTGCAGCTGGGCGTAGGACCACAGGCGGGTGATGACAAAGTGATTGAGCAGATAATAGATGGTCAGGAAGACCAGAATGAATACAAAGAAATGGAAGCTTCTCATCATGGTGCAAAAGTTAAGAAAACCCTGTCATTCAAAACAGAAAAAAGTCAGCATAACCCAAACCGCCCCGTCTGTTCCGGGGCGGTGCAGAAATGATTAATCGCAGGGGAGCTGCGTGTGTCAGGCCGGATCGATCTGTTCGGGCTTCATGTATTTTTCGGCGTATTTCCGGTCGATGCCCGCTTCGGTGAAGAAGGCGAACAGTTCGGGATCGATATGCATGTCCTTGGCCATGAACCCCATGATCTTCATGGCTTCGGCCAGCGTTTTGCCCTTCTTGTAGGGGCGGTCGGCCGCAGTAAGCGCCTCGAAGATATCGGCGATGGCCATGATGCGGGCCGGCAGGCTGAGATCCTCTCCCTTCAGGTGGTTGGGATATCCGCTGCCGTCCAGCTTTTCGTGATGTCCGCCTGCGAATTCGGTCACCCGGGACAATTTATCCGGGAAGGGCAGCTGAGACAGCATTTTTATGGTTACGACCACATGGTTATTAATGATGTCCCGTTCCTCATCGGTGAGCGTTCCGCGGGAAATCTTGAGGTTCATGACCTCATCCTCTTCCAGGAGAGGATGGTGTTCGCCATTGGCGTAATAGGTGACGGCCGCAATACGGTCAACCCGTTCCTTCAGTTCCGGCGCCATGAATTCACCGCCGAAATTGATTTTTTCCAGGAATTCCAGATCCTCACGAAGTTCGGCCAGCCGCGTTTTGGTCTCGTCGATCAGGGCCTTTTTCCGATCCGGATAATCTGCCGCTGCTGCATCGAGGGCGGTGACCTCCTGCAGCATTCTGCATTCCATCTGGGCATAGAGGGTTTCGAAGCGAAGTTTTACGATATGGATCCGGTCAAAAATGGTTTCCAGCTTTGTGGACTTGTCGACCACATACTCGGGTGTGGTAATTTTTCCGATGTCATGAAGCCACCCGGCGATCCGCAGTTCATCCATCTGATTGGCGTCAAAGGCCACGTCAGTGTATTTCCCTTCGGATGCCGAATTCAGCTCTTCGGCGATCATCAGGGTGAGTTCGGCCACACGCTGAATATGTCCGGCGGTGTACTTGCTTTTTTCGTCCACAGCGGATGCAATGACCTTGATGAGGGCATTGAACAGATCTTCCAGATTCTGGATCAGGCGGTTCTGGGTGATGGCCACCGCAGCCTGTGAAGCCATGGCTTCGGTGAGTTTCTGGGCGGATTCACTGAAGGGGAGAACCGTCTTGCCATCCATGTCCAGTGCATTGATGAGCTGCAGGACGCCGATGATCTTCCCCTCATGGTTCATCATGGGAATGGTGAGCATGCTCTGGGTGCGGTAGTTATTCTTCTGGTCGAAGGCCCGCGTACCGGTGAAGTCAAATCCCTCCACATCGTACACATCTTCAAAATTCAGGGATTTTCCCGTCATTCCCACATAGGCCGATACCATCTTGTCATTGGGGGTACCGTCATCGAAATAGAGTTTTATCGGATACCAGGTGATGGGAAGGCCGGATGTGCCGCCCATCCTGAAATTCATCGAATCGGTATGGGCAATCTCAAATTTGAGCTGGGTATTGTTCTCGATCATGAGGTAGAGCGTGGCCGCATCTGCTCGCGTCAGCATCTTGGCGTGGGTGACAATGTTTTCCAGCAGAACATTCTGATCATGTTCGGTACTGAGAGAGGCACCGATGGATATCAGAACATCCAGCTGATGCTTCAGATCCGTGATGATCTCCGCATCACTCCCTGAACCCGGCTTCGATTTTGAAATTTGGGTATCCATGGATGGATTACAGATTTTCCCTGATAACTTTGATCATGGTGGCAATATCCTCGGCGGAGAGCTGGCCGTCACGGCTGAACAGGACGGTTCCCGATTTGTCGAAGACGACGATATCGTTTGAATCATCGGCCAGTTTCCATTTCTTGACCAGAGTCTTTTCGTAGTCTCTCACGTAGACGGTGGATGGATACTGTTCCTGTTTGCTCTTCAGCTTCATATTGATGGCCATATTCGGCAGCCACGTTGCAGCCATGTTGATGACGGCGACGGAGGCATAGACACTGTCCGGGAAATCTTCCGCCTTCAGCGCTTCGGTGGCGGTATTGTTCAGATCCGCTTCATCCGGATCGGCGAAAACGAGGACATAGACTTTGTTCTGCAGTTCGGAACTGCTCCAGGGCGTTCCGTCCACGCGGCTTCCCATTTCACCGCTGAGCGTGATGGCTGCGGGTTTTTCACCAAGGGGCAGTTCGGCATAAACAACCTGCATGGATACAAAGAGAGCTAAGGCGGCAATACTGAGCTTTTTCATGTTCCCTCCGAAAATGGTTTGTTTTAAAAACTGTCAATAAATACGAGTTTCAGTTCACGGTTGAAGGATTCAACCCGGTCACTCCACATAAGGTTATTGAAATCAACTTCGACAAAGACTTTATCGGTGACGCCGACGCGAAAGCCGGCATTGAGAAAACCATAGCCATTGGTAATGCGGAAATCGAGGGAATCCGCGGCATTTTCATAATTGAGGGCCGCATCATATTCGACCATCATGGAAAACTGGGGATTGAGCTCGAGCGCCATTCCCATGAAAAAGGAAGGAAGTTTGTCAGCGCTCGGCTGATCCAGGCTGTAATTGATGCCGGCGTGCAGGCTGGTGTTGCCGATGAACATCCAGTTCTTGGATCCGACGAGGTAAAATCCGGTGGGAGAAATTTCGTAGTGATCATCCCGGAATTCTCCATATCCCTGCGTGGAAAAACCCAGAGCCATGCCGGGAATCATCCGTGTCTCATCAATAAGATGGTACTTCAGATTGACGCCGGGATCGGGATTCCACAGAACAGTCTGGTTTCCGATGATCTGCGAGCCGCCGTAGGACAGGCCCAGCAGGATGCGGTCCGTGAATCCGACCTGAAAGCCGGTGAGCACACCGCCGTTTGTGGTGAAACGGACATCCGTGATATAGGTGCCCCGATTCAGGGTCCCGACTGTCGGTGTGTTGATGAGGCTGGTGGGGGCGGCAACATACTGCGCCTGAAGGATTCCTGACAGGATAAGAAACACGGTGAGCAGTCTGGAAACGATTTTTAACATGCAATGACTCCCTATATTCAACTCATTGCAGAAATTTAGGCTGGACTTAGATCGAAATCAACTTAAAAGTCTGTTCGCCGCCCGAACCGACCTGCCTGATTTCTGTTTCAGATATTTCTGTAACCGATGAAAATTTGCTGCATCTGAAGGGGTGATGGAAGAAAAAATGAAGAATATGAAAACATACACCCGATTGGAGGAGTTGTGACTGAACATTTAACGAAAGCGACATTTCTGGAAAAAGTTTTTGATTATGAGAACAAGAAGGACTGGGAGTACCAGGGGACTGTTCCGGCTATCATCGATTTTTATGCTGACTGGTGCCAGCCCTGCAAGATGGTTGCACCGATTCTGGAAGAAATCGCCGGCGAGTACGAAGGCAAGGTGAACATCTACAAGATCAATACGGAGCAGGAACAGGAACTGGCCGGTGTATTCGGTATCCGTTCCATCCCGTCCATCCTTTTCATCCCGCAGAATGACAAGCCTCAGATGGCCGTGGGCGCCCTGCCCAAGGATGCCATCCTGAATGCGATGAAAGATGTGCTGAACGTCGAGCTGAACGCTTAGAACAGGCTGCTCAGAAAATCTTCAGGGACTCTGCGCTGCAGGGTCCTTTTTTTATTGTATGAATAAATTATTTGATAGCGTCGGCCATCAGATCGTATTCCATGGCATCCGTGATGCGGACGCTCAGAATGGATCCGGGCTTCTGTCTGCCCCGGACCAGAACCTGGTTGTCGATTTCCGGGCTGTCGCCCTTTCCGCGGGCATAGCTGATATTTTCGAGTTCATTATAACTGTCGATGATGACGTCCTGAGCTGACCCGATGAGAGCTTCGTTATTTTCCAGGCTGATCTGCTGCTGGGTGGCCATGATGAGATTCTGACGGCGTTCCTTTTCTTCGGCGGGAACATCGTCCTTCATGGCGGCGGCAGTGGTTCCGTCTTCCTCGCTGTAAGTGAATACGCCGAGCCGCTCGAAGCGCGTTTCGCGGATAAAGTCATGCAGTGTGCGGAAGGCGTCTTCCGTCTCGCCCGGGTATCCGGTGATGACGGCCGTGCGGAGCGTGAGTCCGGGAATGGATTCACGGAGGCTGCGGATGACGCGGCTGATGCCCTTGCCGTCCAGGCCCCGTTTCATGGACTGAAGAATCGTATCGTCAATATGCTGAATGGGCATGTCGATATAGGGAAGGATGCGTTCAGCTTTGGCGAGAAAGGGAATGAGCTCCGGGCCTGTATGGGCCGGATGGAGGTAATGCAGGCGTATCCAGTCCAGGCTCTGAATCTTGTCCAGTTCCCGGAGAAGCTCCGTCAGGGAGCTGCGCGGGCTGAGGTCCCAGCCATAGCTGGTGAGATCCTGGGCAATGACGATCAGTTCACGAACACCCTTCTCCGCGAGGGCTTCAGCTTCGCGGACCAGATCAGAAATGCTCTTGCTCTGCTGTTTGCCCCGCATCATGGGAATAGCGCAGAAGGAGCAGACATTGTCACAGCCTTCGGCGATCTTGAAATAGGCATAATGGGGCGGCGTCATGAGGGTGCGCCACAGCGTGGGATCATAGGCCAGAAAATGTTTCCCGGTCAGGTATTCCACAATGCCCTTCATGTTGTTGGCGCCGAAGAACCGGTCCACCTCGGGCAGTTCCGCCCGCAGTTCGTCCGGAAAACGTTCGCTCAGGCAGCCGGCCACCACCAGATTCTTCAGATTGCCCGATTTCTTCCATTCGGCCACCTCCAGAATAGTGTCGATGCTTTCCTCGCGGCTTTTATCGAGAAATCCGCAGGTATTGATGATGACGGTGCCCGCATCCTCCAGGTCATCCGTAAAGCGGAAACGATGCCGTTCCAGGTTTCCCTTGATGATTTCACTGTCCACGGTGTTTTTGGGACAGCCCAGATTTACAATGCTGAAGGATTTGGATTTCATGAATTTCGTTTATGATTCGAGATCGCTGAAGAGCGCGTTCACGTAATATTCCGGATCGAAGGGAAGCAGATCATCAATCTGTTCACCCAGTCCGACAAATTTGACAGGAATGTTCAGTTTCTGTTTCACGGCCACGATGATGCCGCCCTTTGCGGTGCCGTCCAGCTTGGTGATGACCAGTCCGGTGACGGGTACGGCCTGCCGGAACTGTTCAGCCTGAATCAGGCCGTTCTGGCCCACGGTGCCGTCCAGAACCAGCAGATTCTCGTGGGGCGCGTCGGGAATGAGTTTGCGGATAACCTTGACGATCTTGGATAATTCTTCCATGAGATTGGTCTTGGTGTGCAGTCGTCCGGCCGTATCAATGATGATGATATCGTATTTTCTGGCAATTCCTTTCTGAATCCCGTCAAAGATGAGGCCGGAAGGATTTTTTGCCTCGGCATCCATGACGATATCGGTTCCGCTGCGTTCAGCCCAGCGGGCCAGCTGGTCCACGGCCGCAGCGCGATAGGTATCCCCGGCGATGATCAGAACCTTTTTACCCAGAGTCTGATAATAGTGTGCCAGTTTGCCGATGGTGGTCGTTTTTCCGGCTCCGTTTACGCCGATGACCATAATGACGGCAGGATGATGATCCTCCGTGTCCATGGCCAGGCTGTCCTGCGAAAAGATGAGCTTGAATTCATTCAGAATGATGTCCCGAATGTCCTCGTAGCTGTCTATCTGCCGTTTTCGGGACTGCTGTTCTATGCTGCTGACGAGTTTTTCCGTGACTGCCGGGCCCAGATCGCTCTGATAGAGAAAGGCCTCAATGTCATCCAGAAACTGATCATCAATCTTTATACTTTTTCCCACAAGACCCAGCAAGCCTTCCCGGAATACGCTGCGGGAACGTCCGAAGGCCGATCTGAACTTGGATTTATTCTGCTTTTTGGATGACGAAAAGAGGGGGCTCATTCCGCTTTTTTTCCTCCAGACACGACCGGAGCGATGGGGCTGGAACGGATGGTCCGAATCAGATCCCGCATGTAGAAATACCAGGAGACGAACATGATGACAGTGGCAAGATACAGAACCTTCAGCGCCAGAGCGCGGGTATCGGGGTAGATCCAGAGAAAACCGGACACGGCAGCAAAGAAAATAAAAATTTTGCCCATAATATTTGCGCCGATGATCATACCCCGTGAGTTGTGAAGATGGGTGGTGAGAATGGTGATGCTGAAATCCCGGAGCCCCAGGACCATTATGAACCACATGGGGAAGTCCATCTTGAAGACAAGCATGAAGAGTACGGCAAAGGCGACGATTTTATCGGCAATGGGATCCAGCGCTTTCCCGTAGGTACTCACTTCGTTGGTTTTCCTGGCTGCGTAGCCGTCAATCCAGTCGGTGACAACGGCAATAGCCATCAGTATAATGGCGGTGTTGTATTTTCCCTTGCCGAGGACCAGAACAATGGGAATCGCCAGAAAGGCCCGTGACAGGGAAATAATGTTGGCAATGGTGAAAAAAGTGTGAGGTTTGACGTTTTTCGGATTCAATTTTTCCTTTATCTGTGGAATTTTTTCTTTCATTGTCCTTTTTTGTCCTCCGATTCAGGGGCGAAGATATTGTAAATATTCCTTTTTTTCAAGCAATAGTTTGACGTCTCCGCCCTGAGTAATCCTGCCTTCGTGCACCCAGATGAACTGATCGGACGTACGGCTGATATCCCGGGCAGAGTGGGAAATGAGCAGAAATTGCCGTCGCGTCTTTTCCTTCGCGATCAGCGTGTAAAACACGTCACGAAAGCGGGCATTGAGGGCCGTGAGGGGTTCGTCGAGGAGCAGCAGCTCCGAATCGACAGCGAGGGCCAGGCTCAGGGCCAGCCTCTGAAGCTCCCCTTCCGAGAAACTGTGGAGGCGGCGCGTACGTTCTGTCGCAAGGGGAAATTCAAAGATATTGCAGAGCTCCCGGAAACGGGAAATCTGGAAATGGCGGCCGATCTGAGTGCCCGGCGCCGAGTAGAGCCGGATCAGGGATTCGGGTGTATTTCCGCTGAAGAGCCGGGTCAGATCCTGGGAAAGATAGGAGAGAAAGGGTGTGCCGGAAAATGCGCCGACCGGCCGTAACTCCGGATCGGCCAGCAGTTTGAACAGGGTGCTTTTGCCGCTTCCCACCGGCCCGCATACCGCCGTGCAGCGGGCGTCAAGCTGAAGGGGGCCCGGGTTCTCCAGAACGAACTCTCCGTTCCGGTAGGTGAAGGAATTCATCAGCATGGCTGGTCACCCTCCAGAAGGCCGCAGCTTACGAGCCGGTCACGGTAGGCATCCTGAGGACTGACGGGATATTCATAAATGCCGCCTTTGTCCATAATCCACAGTGTATCACAGAGACGCAGGTCATCGCTGTACTGGGAGCTGATGAGCAGATGCCGGCCCTTGTCGGCCTCACGGCGCAGAACCGATTCAAGCCGGTCAATGTCCCGCATGCCGAGGTGGGACGTGGGCTCGTCCAGAATGATGAGGTCGCGGTTTGCGATGAAGGTGGCCGCCAGCATGAGCATCTGCAGCTCGCCCAGGCTCAGGATTCTCGGATCCCGCGACAGGAGGCCCTGAAGCCCGAACTGCTGTGGAATAGTTTGCAGCAGCTGCTCGCGGAGAAGTCCGGTTATGCCGTAATTGTCCAGTGGAAAAGCCAGTTCGTCCGCGACGCGGGTTTTCAGGATCTGGTAGCGGGGATTCTGCATGAGAAAGGCAACGCCGTTCATATCCTGTCTCTGTATCCGGCCACGCTGCGGATCCATATATCCGGCCAGAATTTTCAGGAGGGAGGTTTTGCCGCAGCCGGATTCGCCGAGAAGCAGCACAATTTTTCCCGGATTCAGGGTCAGCCGGGGAAGGCGTAATTCAATCGTCCCGATTTGCTGCCGGAGATCTTTCACGCTTAACATTTGACAATTCCTGAGACCATGTCGGAATTTAGCATAATAGGCCGCGGGGCACTAAGGGAAATTGTGACGGGATGATTAAGGCAGGAGCAAGGACCCAGGAGGCAGGAGGCAGTCAGCAGGCCCGTCGGCAAGTGAGATGAGGGGTCCTCGGGGTGAAAAATGAAACTTTGACTGGAACGAGACCGATGATGGCTGAGTGTTATCATTCGGTGGCTGAGTGGTATCATTCGGTGGCTGAGCGGAGCCGAAGCCTATGTCATTGCGGACCTGATCCGCAATCTGGTTTACGAGTTGACAGGTTGATAAGTTTACCGCCCTATAAAACGGGTACAGACGTTGCATGCGACGTTTCTACCGAAATACTATAGACGCGGTGAATTCTGTTTCTTCCCCGTCTACCCGTCTACGCTGAAGCTGCGCCAGTAGCGAGTAACGAGTAGCGAGACAAGAGGGCATCGAGGTGAAAAGTGAAACTTTGACTGGAACGAAACCGACAGTGGCTGAGTGGTATCATTCGGGGACTGAGTGGTATCACCCGGTGGCTGAGCGGAGCCGAAGCCTACTCATCCACGCATTAACGCATCGACTCGCCAACCCGCGAACAATCCAACCCGCCAACCCACTCAATCTCATTATATGCTGGGCTTTGGGACAAAATTCGCTAAATTTTGTCATGGAAAAACGCGGAGTCCGGCTTCGGGCCTATCAGGACGAGGATTACGAGCAGGTTTTCCGGATCTGGAAAGACCGGGGGCTGACGCTTGGTGTATCGGATACGAGGGAGGAGATCGGGAAGCTCCGGGAACGGAACCGGGACCTCTGTCTGGTGGCTGTTGAGGCGGAGCAGATCTGCGGCGTGGTGCTGGGTGCCTGGGACGGCCGGCGTGGCTATGTGCACCATCTGGCGGTACGGCAGGAATGCGAAGGATCCGGGATCGGCCGACTGCTCATGTCCGAAGTGGAGCGGCGTTTTTCCGAAATGGGCATTCCCAAGGCCCATCTGTTCATTGAAACACGAAACCGGCCTGTGCAGGACTTTTATGAAAAATCGGGCTGGCACGACAGGCCGGATCTGATCATGATGAGTAAAAATTTTAATACGGAGATAAAACATGCCCAAAGCTGAAGGAATGACCCTGTCATTTGAAGGGACGGACGCGATCCGGCAGGATCTGCTGGAAATTATTGATTACGACGGAGAACGGCAGGTCATTGAGATGGTGTATCCGGAATTTTCGGCCGTGTGTCCCTTCAGCGGACTGCCGGATATCGCCGAGGTGACGGTTCGCTATATTCCAGGAAGAAAGATCGTTGAGCTGAAGTCTCTGAAATATTATTTCGTAAGCTACCGGAATGTGGGAATTTATCAGGAGGATATGACCAGCCGGGTTTACCGGGATCTGAAGGCGGTGCTCGAACCCGAGGAGCTGGAAGTGAAGACCGTGTATAATATTCGCGGAGGTATTCTCACCACCTGTGTGGCCGGAGGAGTTCATGGAGGATAAACGCTATCCTTCCGAAGTTGAAGAGCTGATTTGCGGCCGGAATACGGGCCATATTCAGTACCGGATAACGGGACGCACGCCATCCGTCCGGATTCTGCTGGGCCCGGGCATGTTCGGGAATATCAGTGATGACGACCTGTTCGGTTATCTCAGTCAGTCCGCGGCCGATGAATCCATCGACATCGTCCGTTTCAGTTATCCGGCGAACCTGAGCCGCCGCTGGTGGCATCCCGATATAGGGGCACGCCGCCGCATCATGCGTTGCGCGCTGGCGCGGGTCCTGGCTCAGACAGACGAAAATGTCCCGATCTTCATCGGCGGCAAATCTCTGTCCGCGTTACTGGCTTCGGAAATTCGTGATCCACGGATTGGGGGATATATTTTTTTCAGCTTTCCGCTGCGTCTGCCCGGCATGCCCTTTCCCCTCCCGGCGAAACGGCAGAAAAAGCTTCACAAGCCCATGCTGTTCATCCAGGGTGCGCAGGATCCGCTGTCACCGAAAAAAGCATTGGAAACTCGGATCCGGCGGCTGAATCCTCACGCCTATCTCATGCTGCTGCCGGATGCCGGCCATGCTCTGGATCCGGTGGAGGGCGCCCAGAGGAGCCGCGATGAGATCCACAGCGAAATCAGCAATGTCATTTTCTGGTTCATATCAGATGTACTGCACAAACAAAAACTGAATTAGGAGGATGAACCGATGCGGGATTTTACGCTTCACATGTCAACCAGGTATGTTTTCGGGCCCGGGTCTCTGGCGCAGGCCGGACGAAAGATCAAAGACGTGGCGGACCGTGTTCTCATCGTCTGCTCCGGAGCTTCGGTTGTGCGGAACGGGACATTGCAGAAGCTGGAGGATGGATTACGGGATGAGGATATTCAGTATTTCATTTATGATAAAATTAAGCCTAATCCGCTGGTGTCAGCCATTGATGAGGGCGGCCGCATTGCCCGGGATCTGAAGGTGAAGGCTGTGGTGGCCCTGGGAGGCGGTTCGGTCATGGATGCCGCGAAGGGGATTGC
>JBJKQR010000083.1:0-18071 GCA_046735395.1 Fidelibacterota bacterium
CCGCCTGATGAAAATCGAACATTCTGAGCTGCTTCACATCCGGCCGGATGAGGATGTCGGGCGGGTACAGCTTCATGTTCATCTCCGTAATCCGGTTTTCCATCATATCAATGCTGCTGCCCAGCACATCCAGAATATTCGGAATATTTTCACCCGGGTTCAGCCAGTTGTCGATGTTTTTGATGATGGCATTGTCGGCCAGGTCGAAGCGATTTCCGATGCGGTTCAGAAATTCCTTACCCACCTGGGAGCGGGCCTTTTTTTCGTTATGGTTCCGATTGTGCCGGGTTTTCAGGTCTGCGTTCAGATCCACAGCGATGCAGAGTTCCGCGCCCATGTCCCGGCAGAGGTCGACGGGAACAGGATTGAGAACGCCTCCATCTATGAGCAGTCTGTCCCCGAAGCGGTAGGGGGTGAGTATGCCGGGAATGGAAACGGAGGCACGGATGGCTTCGTGAAGATCCCCGTCGCGAAAGATGAAGGGTTCACCGCTGATCATGTCACTTGATGTTATCTGCAGAGGAATTTTAAGATCGGAAAAATACCGGGCATCGGTACAGGATGTAATCAGATCCGGGATGCGTTTTCCGTCCAGGAGTCCGCTGCGGGGAAAACTGACGTCGAAATGACGAAAGACGGTTTTGCGGTCCAGCCGCAGGGCAAATTCCGCAAGCCGGTCCAGATCTCCGGCTGCAAAAACAGCGCCCACATAGGCGCCGATGCTGCTGCCGGCGATGCAGTGAATGGAGATGCCTGCGTCCCTCAGGCATTGCAGCACGCCGATATGCGCCCAGCCGCGGGAGGATCCGGAACCGAGCGCAATCCCGATTTTCGCAGGCGGAGCCGTGGCCTGTCGTGTGCGTCGTAGCATGAATGGTTATTTCAGCGCTGCGGCCATGATGACGGCGATATCCCGGACCTCGGTTTTCAGATCCAGCGCCTTGCAGCCGTCGCTGAGCATGGTATTGCAGAAGGGGCAGGCCGTGGCCAGGATATCCGCGCCGCTGTCTTTTACATCCGTTGCGCGCTGTATGTTGATTTTGTCGCCGGTTTTTTCCTCGAGCCACATGCGTCCGCCGCCGGCGCCGCAGCAGAGCGCGCTGTCGTGGTTCCGGGACAGTTCGCGGAATTCACCGGCTACCTTGTTCAGGATCTGCCGGGGCGCGCTGTATACGCCGTTATGCCGTCCCAGATAACAGCTGTCATGGTAGCTGTAGCTCTGCATGTCCCTGTTCTCGGGATGAATCTTGCCCTCCCGTATAAGCGATGAAATAAACTCACTGTGTGAAAGAACCGTATACTGTCCCCCAAGTGCCGGATAGTCATTTTTCAGGGTGGTGAAACAGTGGGGACACTGGGTGATGATGACATCAAATTCGTATTTATTCAGGGTCTCGATATTTTCCGCCGCAGCCATCTGAAAAAGATATTCGTTGCCCAGACGACGGGCGCTGTCTCCGGTGCAGCTCTCTTCCGTACCCAGAACAGCAAAATCACTGCCGGATTTTCTGAGGATATCCACCATGGCCCTGCTGGTCCGGATGGCCTTGTCGTCATAGGCGCCGGCGCAACCGACCCAATACAGATATTTCGCCTTTTTGACGTTTTTAAAGACGGGCAGATCCAGGTCTTCCGCCCATTTCAGCCGATCCTGTCGGGACAGGCCCCAGGGATTTCCGTTATTTTCCAGATTTTTAAAGGTCGTAACCGCTTCCCGGGGAAAGTCGCTTTCCATGAGTACGAGATTCTGCCTCATATGGATTAGATCCTGAAAGGGTTCATTGCCCACGGGGCAGATGACCTCGCAGTAGCCGCAGGTCGTACAGGCCCAGATGCCTTCATCGGAGATGAGCCAGCTTTTCAGTTCCTTCGGTACATCCGATCCGTTTTCCGGATGGAGACGGGAATTCATTTCATGCCGTTTGTTGACCTCCAGGGCCGAGGGCGACAGGGGTTTTCCGCTGCCGTAGGCGGGGCATCCGTCCTGACAGCGATTGCACATGATGCAGGAATAGGCATCGAGACGGCTTTTCTGCGGCAGATGTTCCAGCAGAGCTGCGCCGTACTGCTCTATGTCCTCGTTTTCCAGGTCGATGGGGGCGAGCACGGCAGCCTTATGGCTTCCATCCCTGAAATAGTGATTGATGGGCGCCATGAAGAGGTGGGCGTGCTTGCTGAAGGGAAAATAGGGAATGAAGAGAAGAATGAGGCCGATGGCCAGCCACCAGCACAGATGAATGAAAAAAACCAGCTGCTCCGGAGCCATCCCTGACCACAGTCCGGACAGGAAGGTGGCAAAAATCTGACTATGGTCGGTGGGGGCTCTGTGGGCGAGTTCAAAGGATGCCCCGAGAAAGCGGAATCCCACATGGAAAAAGATGAAAAGCCCCACAATGGCGCTGTCCCGCCGGACTCCGGCCCGGCTTCGGGCGGACATGAGAATGTCGTCGCGGATCCGTAATCTTTCTGATTTGAAGAGAAAACGGCGCACGAGAAAATACCCCACCGAGAGGAGAACCAGAACAGAAAAAATATCGGTAAAACTGCGATAGATCCGAGCGGCGGCAGTCTGTGAGACCGCCGGTGCAACGGCCGGCCAGGCGTGGGCGATATCCACGATATTGACCAGGAGGTAAAGCGTGAAGCCCCAGGCGACCATTACATGCATGACCGTGGCCAGCGGTCGGCTTCTGAAAAGACTGCGCTGGGATATGAACAGCCACAGGCTTCTCAGCAGGCGTCCCGGATGAAAACCGGAGGGCAGCTTTTCGCCGCCGGATGCAATACTCCGAAACAGATGCCTGAAATTTCTCCAGCCGCTAAACAGGGTGACCACGACTAAAAGGATGAAAATACTTTTTTCAATGGGATGAAGCATGCGTTCCTCCAGTCCGCCGGTCGGGCGGTATTAAATTTGTTTTCGCCTGAATTTATCACTTCAGGGTGACGGATGCAAAAATATTGACATGAGCCTTGTTTTTCCCGGCTGCTCTCCGATGGCGAAAAAATAGCCGAAACCGCTGTAAAAACGCCTGAAATCCGCCCCGGGACCGCTTGTGCGGAATCGGGAAATTATTGAAATAAATTGACTGAAAATGAGGGTCTTTCATGAAGGCGAATCTCTGCTGAAGCCGCATGAGGACTTAGTTCGCTGACCGAACTATTTGTTCACTCATATTATAGCGAAAATCTATTTGATTTGGTTTGTTTTATGTTATAAATTTGTGAAACCATGAGATGGAAGCAGTTAAAATCGTAAGGGGAGAAAAAGTACCACCTTTGATGAATTATTGCCAAAATCATAAAAATCGATATTTGCTAATAATGTTGGAATAAAGAGGATTGTGCATGCTGAAAAAAGTTTTGATGATCGTCGCACTAAGCACAGCTTTCCTTGGGGCGGGAACCAGTGGAAAAATCAGCGGCCTGGTCACGGAGCAGGGATCGGGCGGGCCGCTCATCGGCTGCAACGTCCTGGTTGACGGCACCTCGATGGGTGCGGCGACAGACGCGGACGGTTATTACAATATCCTCAACGTCCCTCCCGGACTCTATACTCTCCGTTTTTCAATGATCGGATATCAGACGAAGGTGATGTCAAATGTCATGGTGGCATCGGATCTGACCTCGAATATATCGGCGACCCTTGGCGTGGAAGCCATCAAGGGTGACATCGTGACGGTTGTGGCCGAGCGTCCCATGGTTCAGAAGGATCTGACTGCCACGACCGCGATCGTCTCGTCCGAGGAGATCGAAAAACTGCCCATCACCGAAATCGGGGATGCCATCGGTATGCAGGCCGGCTATGTGGACGGATCAATGAGAGGCGGGCGCAAGGGTGAGGTTGCCTATCTCATCGACGGGATTCCGGTGACCGACAGTTACGACCGGTCGTCCGTCATCGATGTGAATAAAAATATGGTTCAGGAACTGCAGGTCATATCCGGAGCCTTCAATGCCGAGTACGGGAAAGTCATGTCCGGCATCGTCAATATCACTACGACCCGGGGCAGTGATCATTTCGGCGGAAATCTCGAGCTCTACACCGGGGATTATGTTTCGAATCACTCGAAAATCTTCATGAATATTGATCACGTGAATCCGTCAAATATCTATAACGGCGAGCTGAATTTCTACGGCCCCATCATCCCGGGCCGGCTTCAGTATAACGTGGATTACCGGCATATCTATTTCGGAGGCTGGCAGGAGGGCCAGAAGCGTTATAACCCCTGGGCGGTCATGTTTCCCCTGTCTCAGCCGGACGGAAGCCAGCACTGGACGCTCATCGATTCCACCACCATGCTGGGTGACAATACGTATGTTCCCATGAACTGGAACCGCAAGAATTACTTTCAGGGCCAGATGACTCTGAAAATCACCGAACGGCTGAATCTTTTCTATAATTATTTTTATGATTCGAAGGATTATCAGGATTACGACATGCAGTTCATGTACAACCCGGATGGCCTGCTGAAGAAGAATCTGACGGGCACGACACATCTGCTCAAACTTCAGCATCAGCTGAGTACGAAAACATTTTACAATATCGGTTTTTCCCGGTCCGACCGGGCCTATAAGGGGCGTTACAGCGACAAGACGTCCTTTTCGGACTGGAATATATATGTTCATCCCTATTATCTCACCCAGTATGCCTATCAGTTTCATGTGGGCGGTACCCAGAACAGTCACGAGCTCCGGGACAGCCGGACCACATTGCTGAAATTCGATATGACGAGTCAGATAAACAAACAGCATCAGGTGAAATTCGGCGCGGATTATTCACAGCATGACATCAGCTGGGAAAGCTATGAGCTGAGGCCGGCACTCGGTGAAAATTATTATGACTATTCCTCCGGATCCGATCTGCCCACGTCGTTCAATCCCTTCATTCATCCGACCCATCTTCCCGATTCCACCATTTATTCCTCGTCCTACCATCATCGTCCTTCCGAATATTCCGCATTCCTTCAGGACAAGATGGAGTTCACCGAGCTTATCGTAAATATCGGTATCCGTTATGACTATTTTGAGCCGGATGGGGTTGTGCTCGCGGATCCGAGTGACCCGGAAATTTATAATCCCATCAAGCCGGCCAACCGTTTTCATGATCTGAACGGAAACGGAGTCCAGGATCTGGGAGAGGCCTCCGTCACCTATGCTGAGCGGCTGGCATACTGGTATAAGAAGGCCTCGCCGAAATCCAAGCTTTCACCCCGCATCGGAATCTCCTTTCCGGTCAGCGACCGGGGCGTCTTTCATTTCAGTTACGGGCACTTTTTTCAGATTCCGAATTTCAATTATCTCTACCAGAATCCGGAATTTGAGCTGGGATCCGGCACGGGAAACCAGGGTGTCATCGGAAATGCGGATCTGAGACCGGAACAGACGATTGTGGGTGAGCTGGGGCTTCAGCAGGAGCTGAATACTAATCTCAGCATGGATGTGACCATTTATATGAAGGATGTGCGGGACCTGACCGGAACCCGGGCCGATGAGATCGAAGTGTTCGGCGGAGCCTCGACCTACAGCCGTCTGGTGAACAGTGATTTCGGTGTCATCAAGGGCATCACCCTGGCTCTCAATCAGCGCACTCCCGCTGGTTTCTATACATCGGTGGATTACACATTTCAGATCGCGTCGGGAACGGCCTCCGATCCCAATGCCTACCGGGACGCCATCAGCGGAGGGAATAAGCCGGAAATTCAGCTTCTGCCCCTCTCCTGGGATCAGCGGCACACGGTCAATCTGACCACCGGTTATAACGTGAAAAATTACGGCTTCACCTTTATCGGCAGATATGGCAGCGGTCTGCCCTATACACCCAGAAGCAGCCAGGACATCACCTCTCTCCTCACCAATTCCCAGACCAAACCCATGACTCTGAATCTGGATGTCCGCGGCTATATCACACTGCGCAGCAAGGTGGAACTCTTTTTCCGCGTCAAGAATCTCTTCGACCGGCTGAATGAAACCGGTGTCTATGATGATACGGGCCGGGCCGGGTTCACCACCGAACTTGAACGGGTTGAAGCACTGAATATACCGACTCCCGTCAACTCCATCAGACAGTATTTCACGAACCCGACGTATTATTCAGAACCCCGACGGATCGAAATCGGAATGAGAGTGAAAATATGAAATATAAAAATGTAATATCCTTCAGCCTGGCAATGATGCTGCTCAGCGCCTCCGTTCCTCTTTTCGGCCAGAGCAGCGGGCGGCAGTACCGCCGGACCGGAATTCATAATGCAAATCTTGTCCGGACGGTCTTCGGCAACTGGGGCGTCATCGGCCAGCCGGCACAGAAGGGGCCGCGCGGCGCCTGGCTCTACGATACGAATGGCTATATCGGGGATGTGTCTCCCCTTATCGGTGCTGAAGTCTCATATTTTGATACGGTTACGAATAAGCTGGTGAAATTTCACTCGGTGGTGGTTTCTCCGGTGGACCGGCCCGCCACGGGCCGTGAACTGTCACCCACCGGGGAGAGCTGGACTTTCGAGCCGGTGAGCGGATATTTCAATCCCAATAACGAAAAGGTGGCCATGAGCACCGACCCTTCATCCTGGCCGTCGTCCTGGCCGGACAGGGAAAATGATCCGGAAGATCCGGGCTGGCCGGGGAAATGGGACGGTTTTTTCGGCAAGGGCGTGACCAATGCGGATCAGGAATCCTATTTCGTCATGGATGATAACAACGATCAGGAATTCAATTTTTCAAATTATAATAATATTCTCGAACCCTGGTCCCCGACGGGCCGCGGTGTGGATTTTAAGCCGGACAGCACAAATCTTGCCCGCAGCGGCATGGGGCTGCAGGTGAAGGTCCGCGGGCTTCAGTGGGCTCAGTTTCTGGCCTCCGACGTGATCTTCTGGCTCTATGAAGTGACGAATACGAGTACCACAAATTATGATAAAGTCGCCTTCGGCATGCTGGCCGGTACGTACGTGGGCGTCACGGGCGCGGATGACTCGCCTCATGAATATGATGATGATTACAGCTTTTTTGATGTGCAGCGGGATCTGACTTATACGGGAGATTATCCCAATAACAATGCGCGAAATCCCAAATGGCAGGGCAAAGTCGGTATGGTGGGCTACGCCTTCCTCGAATCTCCCGGAAATCCCTTCGACGGCATCGACAATGACGGCGATAATAATCCGGAAAGCAATCCGGGCAGTCACGGACTGATCTTTACAGCCCCGTTGTTTAGCGAAGCCGATTTTGATTCGGTTCATTATGGGATCGGGGATGATGTGGTGCTCATCAATGATGATTACACCCGGACAGTCTTTCATATCACATCGCTGCCGGTGACGGTGGAAACCCGCGGGCTCACTGTGACCCTGGACGGAACAACCGCCCTGATCGAAGGAAATATTGACGGGAACGGCGATATCAATCCCAATGTCTATGACGGTGTCGACAATGATCTGGACGGCCTCATTGATGAAAATTATTTAGTTCACTACCGGCAGGTTCGCAAGGATCAGAACGGCAAGGTCCTGATCGATACGCTGAATCCGGTTTCCTACATTGATTACCGGAACGGAATCGGCCTGGATGATCCGCTCATCGATGAAAAGCGGAATGACGGTATTGACAATGACGGAGACTGGGATCCGCTTATCGACGATGTGGGTGCGGACGGAAAGGCCGGTACTCTGGATTACGGTGAGAATGACGGGGTGCCCACGGCCGGTGAACCGAATTTTGATCAGACGGATGTGGATGAATCCGATCAGATCGGCCTCACCTCCTTCAACTATTTCACGCCGGCCAATGATTATCCCATGAATGATGACGAGGCACTCTGGGACTGGATGAAACCCGGATATTTCGACGTGCCATCCTCCATCGTGAATAATAAACCCATCAGCGGTGAGGACGGAGATTTTATCTACGGATCGGGATATTTTCCGCTTCGTGCCGGCCAGACCGAACGTTTTTCCCTGGCTCTGGTCTACGGCAATGACATCACGGACCTGCTGAAGAACCGGGAAACGGTACAGAAGATCTACAACGCGGATTATCGCTTCCCCCAGCCGCCGGACAAACCGACGCTGACAGTCGTACCGGGTGACGGGAAGGTGACCCTGTACTGGGATAGAATTTCTGAAAATTCCATGGATCCGGTGACCAAGGAATATGATTTTGAAGGGTATAAGATCTACAAGGCCACGGATGCGGATTTTGCGGATGTCTTCAAGGTTACGAACATGAACGGGATTGTCTCAGGCTATATTCCTCTGCAGCAGTACGATGTGAAGGACGGGGTGAAGGGGATCTTCTATCCCCGGGAAGACCTGTATCAGGATGCGGAAGGATTTTCCTTCAATCTCGGATCCGATTCGGGCCTGAGACACAGTTTCGTGGATACGGATGTGGAAAACGGACGCCGCTATTTTTATGCGGTGGTTGCCTATGACAAGGGCAATGCGGCCGAAGATATTTTCCCGTCTGAAAACACGAAATTCATTTCCATTCAGCCGAACGGGGATATCATTACGGATATCAATACAGCCATGGTCCGGCCATCTGCCGTTGCCGCCGGCTATGACGGAAATAATGACGCCACGTCCCTTTCGCATATGACGGGCAATGCGGGCGGAACTATCCGGTATACTGTCGTCGACGACAGCCAGCTCACCGGCCATCATTACCGTGTGTCCTTCGGTGACAGTTATTCAGACCGCATCGACAATGACAATGACTGGAATATTCTGACCGATGATGTGGGCTCGGATGGCGATCCCAATGTGATCGATGCGGACAGCACTCAGAATAACGGAGTTCCGGATCCGGGCGAACCCAATTTCGACTGGAGGGACCGGGATGAATTTTCGGTGAAAACCAGCTGGTATTCGGTCCTGGATCTGACGGGCCATTCTGAAAGCGTTGATCTGGATACCTCGTGGATTTATCTCGCCAGACAGCACCTGATCGGCCAGACTCTGCTCATTTCCCGCAGCTCGGATCCCAATAATTATCTCCCGCTTGATGTGGTCGAGCTGGACAGCCTGCGGGGAAAATTGCGTCTCCGGTCCGAAGAGGATGCGGGCAGCTATCTTCTGAATTATCAGTATTTCCCGGTTTATCGGAGCAAGAATATTCAGGGAAGTCCCTATTCGGGCGAAACCTATGATACGGATATTTTCGATGGGTTGCAGCTCAGCTTCAATAATAAGTGGGTTCTGGAAAAAGTGGACAGTCTCTGTTACTGGACCGCCGCCAGCGGAACCTATCCCTGGAATCTGTCCACCATTTCCAAGGATCTGGACCGGGATGGAATCTATGACCTCATCGGAACCAAATATCCGGGACGCTTTGAATTCCGCTTTTCCGACGGGGCTGCGTACACCACACCGATGGACCTGACTCAGTTTCAGACCCGGCGGCTTCGGGATAAACCGGTCACGACGAATTTCTATATCTACGATCTCATCGATTCGGTGAAGGTGCCCTTTTTCATCTCCACCATAGAACCCAGCAGCTACAGCGCCGATTCGGTGTACTCCATTAAATCCGGAGATATCGTCGATATGTTCCGGCTGCTGCCCGACAGCAGTTACCAGTACACGTGGATCGTATCCTTTCTGCCGGCCGCGCAGGACAGCGAGGCCACCTACACGTACGGTGACGGCGACATTCTGCATATTGAAACAAATATTCCCTTCCGGTCCACGGATGTCTATGAATTTTCCACGGAGCTGCCGGAGATAAAATCGGAAACAGATAAGAATGTTCTGGATGATATACAGGTTGTTCCCAATCCCTATGTGGTTGCAAACAACATGGAATCGCCATTGCCGCCGGCCATCACCACCGGCAGGGGCGAGCGGCGTGTGGAATTCCGGCATCTGCCGAGTGACGCCAGCGTTCATATCTTCAATTCAATGGGTACGCATATCGTGACCCTGAAACCCGGAAACACCCTGTTTGACGGAACGCTTGCCTGGGATCTGAAATCAAAGGAAAATCTGGACATTTCCTTCGGAGTCTATTTCTATATCGTGGAATCCCCGGCCTTCGGCAAGAAATCCGGAAAACTGGCAATCATTAAATAGGTTACGGATAATGAAGAGGATAAAACATACTTCACTGATTTTCATGGCCATCGTGCTTGGCGCTGCTCAGATGACGGGTCAGTCCAAGGTCGGAACCACAGCGGCTTCCTTTCTGGGCATTCCGGTCGGAGCAAAGGCCATGTCCATGGGAGCTGCCTGCACCGCGATCGGAGATGATCCGGGCGCTCTGGCCTGGAATCCGGGTGTCATTCAATCGGAACAGATGAATTTCTATGCGAGTCAGACGGCCTGGCTGGTGGGCAGCACTCACCAGTTCATCGGGGCGCAGATCCACATGACGCCCAACGATGCCTTCGGTATCAGTATTGTGTCACTGGACTACGGGACACGGGAAAAAGTGACCACCGTGGCCCAGCCGGACGGAACCGGGGAATACTGGAATGCATCGGATATCGCTCTGGCTCTGTCCTATGCCCGCCGGGTGACGGACCGTTTTTCCATCGGCGGAAGCGGCAAATATATTAAAAGCTCTATCTGGCATGAACAGGCCTCCCAGTTTGCCCTGGACCTGGGCCTGATCTTTGAGACGCAGTTCAATGGCCTGAAGATCGGCGCGACGCTCCGGAATTTCGGTGGCCAAATGCAGCTGTCCGGCCAGGATCTGGTGAACCGTATTGATCTGGATCCGACCAACAAGGGAAATAATGAGAACATTCCGGCGAATCTGAAAACGGATCCCTGGCCGCTGCCTCTGACCTTTACGGTCGGCGCATCCATGCCGGTCGTTGATACACGTGCCCTGACCGTCGTTCTGTCAGCCGATGCCGTGCGCCCCACCGATAATGTGGAATCGTTCAATTTCGGTACGGAAATAATAATGATGAACATATTAAAATTGAGAGCGGGTTACCAGTCCCTGTTCCAGAATACCGTTGAATCGGGCGCGTCTCTGGGCTTCGGCCTGCAGACACCGATTCAGGGTTTCAGAATGAACCTGGATTATGCCTTCCAGGAATT
Organism: Fidelibacterota bacterium; assembly: GCA_046735395.1. GTDB lineage: Bacteria > Fidelibacterota > Fidelibacteria > Fidelibacterales > DSDE01 > JBJKQR01. Next base: position 11,046 of record JBJKQR010000083.1, read on the forward strand.
CGGACGTTTCGGGAATGTCCATACCTGGGCTCTTACTTTTAATATGTAAATAAGGTAAAAACCTAAAAAAGGAGACAAGGATGAAACGAATGGTAAAATTTGCAGCTGTGATGGCGCTGTTGATGGCAGTGACAGTCACGGCATATGCCAATGTGAACGTCACGTTCCGTGCGAATAGCTGCATGGTTCAGGGCGTGCTCGATACGAATGATGTATCGACAGACGGCAACGGCCTCACCGGTGTGGACCTGCGAGGTACGGTACAGTCCTATGCGGGCGGCGCCGACTGGACCCCGGGAGACAATCCCATGGTCAGTGACGGCGGTGACTACTGGAGCTATACGATCTCTTTTCCCGATGCTGCCATCGGATCCAGTCTGGAGTATAAGTTCGGCTTCACGGTTCTGAATCTGGACGGGACCATCACGTCCAACTGGGAAAGTGCCAATAACCGTCCATTTACCGTGCCGGCAACGGATACGGTTCTGCCTGTGGACTATGTGGGTGACGGCAGTGTTCCTTTCACGGATAATCCTGATACCATGGATGTCTATCTTCGGGTGAATATGGGAGCGAATGTTGATTTCGATTCAAAGACCGGTACGGTATACCTGGCCGGTGACATCGTTACCCCGAACTGGTCACCCGGAAGTGTTGCCATGAATCAGGAAGGAAGCTCGGATTACTGGAATCTGCATGTCGAATGTGCTGCCGGTAGCTATCAGTACAAGTTTACGCCCGGTACATCCTGGGATGGGTCCGAGGAAAGCAACAACCGCTCGCTGACGGTGAATCAGGATACCACTGTTCAGTGGGTTTGGTTCAATGATGTTCCGGCCCTGGGTTTCACAGGTCAGGATACGGCAGACATCACCTTCGAAACCGACCTGTCCTATGCCGTGCAGAATAACGGTTTTACACTGGGTGATACCCTGCTGGTCCGCTTCGGATACGGCGGTTCTTCCACAACCGTTCTGACTGATACTCTGGTCAATGAAGGCGGCTATGATTATTATGTCATCGTCAATGACATTCCGGTTGGTTTCGGTTCACCCCTCTACTATCAGTACTATAAGCTGGACAAAGGCCTGGAAATCCGGGAAAATTACTATAATCAGGATCCGTCTCTCGATGATCAGACCCTTGCGGAACGCCGTTCGGTCATCATCGAATCCGCCACGGCCACCGTCAGTGACTATGGAACTTCTTCCACCGACATGCGCCGCATGCCCACCTTCCGCAACGGAAATGTCATTGCCCAGGATACACTGAAAGTCTACCTGGAATGCGATGTCCGCCCGGCCATTTACTCCGTGAAAAATGGCGTGACACTGAATGACGTTCAGGGTGATATTGACATTACTCCGGCAATGATGGAAGCCTATCCTGACACCATCCTGAATCTGGGTGTCGCCGTAAACGGACCCATCACTGGCAGCTGGGGAAATGACACCGGAATGGGCGACTGGGGACATCATATCATGTCTCTTGACAACAAGGCCATGTACGATGACGGAACTCACGGTGACCTTACAGCCGGAGATTCCATCTTCACGATTACCCTCTACCTCTATGCTGATTCCAGCGGCCTGAACACGGTCGGCCAGGAGTTCAAGTTCGGCATCGGTGGTGGCGACAATGAAGGCGGAGAAGGCGGCTTCGGAAACAACCATATCGAAAATGTGGACGATTCTCAGGCCGAAACCCGTATGCGCGCCGAATTCGGTTCCATCAACATGCTCTATTATTCCGGTTGGGATTATGGTACAAATTCCCCGATACTGACTGCCATCAAAACTGCTGACGGCAGCGTTCCCGCGAATTTTGCCCTGAAGCAGAATTTCCCGAATCCCTTCAACCCCACGACCACGATTTCCTACAGCCTGCCCGTCATGTCTGATGTCACGCTGACGATCTACAACAGTCTGGGACAGTCTGTGGCCACCTATACGGAAGCTGCACAGGCTGCCGGATCCTACGATCTGGTCTGGAACGGCACGAATAATTTCGGACAGCAGGTCTCGACCGGTGTGTACTTCTACAAACTCAGCGCCGGCAAATACAGCTCTGTCAAAAAGATGATTTTCATGAAATAAACTGACCGGACATCCGATCTGACAAGAGGCGTCATCCGGCGCCTCTTTTTTTTATCCCCCCTGTTTTTCCTCAGGAACTGCATGCATCATCTAACCGAATTCTAACCCTAATCCTATTTATTTCAAATGCTCCCTAACTAAACTCTTCCGTGATAAAAACGGGAGAAATAGACAAATGAAAATGGGGAAAATATTTCGGGGCGCAGCACTGTTGCTGTCTCTGTGCGGAGCGGCGGTTTCGGCTTCCGCGCTGACGCTCAGGGGCCATGTGTCGGATGAAAAGAGCGGTGCCGCACTGGCGGCTGCCAATATTATGCTGGAGGGAAGCTCTTTCGGTGCTGCCAGCGATGTGAAGGGTGATTTTGTCATCACGGGCATCACGCAGGGTATTTATACGCTCAGGGTGACCTATATTTCCTACCGCGATTTCCGGCAGGAAAATTTTAGCATGGATCAGGATATGGAAGGGCTGAATATTACACTCGCTCAGGAAGCGCTTTCGCTGAACTCGGTGACGGTGGTGGGCCAGAGCGTGAAGGGCAGCGACGTCACCCTCATCAATGAAAAACGGGATTCGGAGAAGATCCAGGACGGAATCAGCTCACAGCAGATTGCCCGTAACGGCGACGGCAATGCCGGAGACGCACTCAGGAGAGTGACGGGCGTATCCGTTCTGGACGGGAAGTATGTCGTGGTGAGAGGCTTGGGCGACCGTTATGTGAATACGCAGATGAATGGTGTACCGGTTCCGTCCCCGGAGCCGGAAAAGAATGCGGTTCCCCTGAATCTGTTTCCGGGAGCGCTTCTGGAATCAGTCGTTGCCTATAAAACATTTACGCCCGATCTGCCCGGGACTTTTGCCGGCGGCAGTGTGGATATCCGGACCAAGGCCTATCCTGACAGCCGTATCATTGAATTCAAGGGCGGATCTTCAACAAATACAAGCCTGGCATCTTCGAAATTTTACAGCAGTGTAACGGGCCGGTATGATTTCTGGGGTTATGACGACGGAAGCAGGGCTTTGCCCAGCTCCATTCCGGCCAGGACCGTTCTGAACCTGTGGGCCCCGCCGTCCGGAAGCAGCTATGGTGACTGGATGAAGGATCTGGGTCAGTATGGGGCCGCCTTTAATAACGGATTTTCCCTGAAGGGCATGGACCGGATCCGTCCCCTAAGTGCCGGCCTGTCTCTGGGAGACCGCTTTGTAGCCGGAGATAATTTCGAATATGGCTATTACGGAAATCTGGCCTTTTCAAATGGGTATTCCTTTCAGCAGGAGGATTATACCAAATATTCAACATCTGCTTCTGACAGACTGGATCCCTACCTGCATCTGGCAAATGATAAGTCCGGATACAACACCTCCCTCAGCGGCAGTTTTTCCACCGGATTCAAATACCGGAAAAATCATCAGCTGAAATTCTATCATGTTTACAGTCATCTGTCCGAGGATGCGGTGACCCTGTCCGAAGGCCACACGCCGAATGTGGATCAGGGCGTCTTCATTCGCCAGTATTACAGCGAAAAGTCCATCAGCAATACGACCCTCACCGGAATTCACGGATTCGGAGACCGGATTCACCATAAAATCGAATGGGCCTGGAATACGGGAAAATCTCAGCTGAGCGAACCGGATACGCGGAATCAGAATTATCAGTATGACGCCGCCAAGGATCTGTACAGGGTTATTACATCGTCTGCCAAGGCGGGAACCCGTGAATTTACCAGCGGTCACGATGAAAATTCCAATGCGGATATCAGCTACCGGCTCGATTTCAGCGATGCCCTGAGCTTTCCGCTCATCGTGAAGACGGGCGGACGTCTGCAGAACCGCGCCCGGGTTTTTGAAAAACGCAGTTTCTTCAACGAATATTCGGGCGGATCCTGGCCCCTGAATCTGCTGGAAGTGGGCAGTATTGCAGAAATGGGACAGGGATTTGCTCCGGAAAATTATTTCTACGTGGATGAAGCCGGACAGCGGCATGATGGGCTGATCCTTCAGGAAGCAACGGATGAGGCCGGCAGAAATGCATACTCGGCGACGGAGAAGATCAACGCCCTCTATGGAATGCTCGAAACCGGCGCTCACCTGGGAACGCGGAAGCTGACGCTTATCGGCGGGATGCGCGGCGAGCATTACATCCTGGATATGCTCCCCTACAATCCGGTGACGGGGACGCCCTATGTCAATCCGCTGCTGGGAAACCGGGTCGTACGGTCAAACGTGGATGAAATCAACCTGCTTCCCTCTCTGAACCTGATCCTGGACTGGGATACCACGAAAAAACTGCGGATGTCTCTGTCACGAACCATTGCCCGCGCTGCCTTCCGCGAAATTGCTCCTTTTGAGTATCAGGCCTTCTACGGCGGGGATGTCATGGTGGGTTACCCCGATCTGAAAACAAATTCCATCCTGAATTTTGACCTGCGTTTCGAACGGTATGGGGGCGCTGGCGAACTGCTCGCCTTCGGTGTCTTCGCCAAATATTTCGCCAGTCCCATTGAACTCGCGGCCATTGAGACGGCGGATCTGACCTATCTGACCTACCAGAATGCGAAAAATGCCCGGAGTGTCGGCTTCGAAGCCGAAATCAGCCAGAATCTCAATATTCTCCCTGTCAGTTGGGGAAAGCTGATGCTGATGAGCAATCTGACCCTGAACCGAAGCAGAGTCATCACTAACGATATGATCACCCTGTTCAATGGGGTGCAGGTTCAGAACAGTGTGACGGATATTACCCGGCCGCTGCAGGGTCAATCGGATTTCATGATGAATGCGAGCCTGAATTACAATGGCCTGAACGGGTTTTTCACTACGCTTTCCTACAACACCTTCAGCCCCCGCCTCATGTCCGTGGGTACGGGCAGCCTTCCCGGTCAGTACGAACTTCCCTTCCATTCGCTGAATTGGAGCATGTCCAGAAAACTGACTGCGGTGACTCTGGAATTTAAAATGACCAATCTGCTCGGATCTGCGATCCGTATTGCCATGAAGGAAGCGGCAACCGGGGATTATGTCTATACAAAGTCGGTGAACCCGGGGAAAACGCTTTCCCTGGCACTGAAAATGAAGCTATAAACAAAGCAAGGAGTAAGATCTATGAAAAACGTGTTGGAAATTGCGTTGGCGCTTATGCTGGTCGGGCTCAGTTCCTGCGACAATGCGGGGAATGTGGCACCGAAACTCTTATCTGCGGATCCTTCGTCCGTAAATGTGTATGAACCCTTCAGCTACACCGTTGTCACGGATGACGAAGAGGGTGATGCGGTGACGGTCTCTGTCGTTTCCATGCCGGAATTCCTGACCTGGAGTGACAGTACAATGACTCTGAGCGGAACTCCCCTCCTCGGAGACGCCGGTTCTCAGAGCGTTGTTCTTGATCTGTCGGACGGAACAGACTCCCGGCAGGTGACGCTCACCTTTACGGTAAATAATAATCTGGATATCAGCGAAGGGATTGTCGTGCTGAATTCGGACGTCACAACCAATACGACCTGGACAAGTGACAAGGAATATCTCCTGGCCGATCAGGTTTTTGTGAAAAACGGAGCAACGCTGACCATCCAGCCCGGAACGGTTATCAAGGGTGTTCCCGTGAACGCGGCCGGACTCGCCCCTGCCCTGATTATTGAAAAAGGCGCAAAAATCGAAGCTGTGGGAACCGCTGCTGCTCCCATCACCTTCACGTCTGCCCTGCCTGCCGACATGCTGCCCCGCCGCGGCACCTGGGGTGGTGTGATAATCCTGGGAAATGCCCCTACAAACGTGGGCGGCGAGAGTTTCGTGGAAGGCTTGGTCGGTGTTCCCTTCGGCGGAAATGATCCCGATGACAACAGCGGAACACTGAAATATGTCCGTGTCTGGTACGGAGGCCGTTCCATCGGTCAGGACAATGAAATCAACGGAATCACTCTGGCGGGCGTGGGCCGCGGAACGACCATCGATTACTGTGAAGTCGCCTTCAACGTGGATGACGGATTTGAATGTTTCGGAGGAACCGTCGATTTGAAACATTGTGATGTTCTCTTTGTGGGTGACGATGCTTTTGATACCGATCTGGGATATCGGGGCCGGGCTCAGTTTCTGTTTGGCCTCATCGGATCCGATGACGGAAACCGCGGTTTTGAAATGGATAATGACGGCAATAATATGGATGGAACACCCCGCTCACATCCGACCTTTGCCAATGTCACGCTGGTGGGTGCCGGATCCGGCGCTGTCTGTGACAATGATGATATGATTCACCTTCGTGAAGGGACCAGCGCTGATTTCCGGAATTTCATCATCTATGACGGCAAGGAAAATGGTGTGGGCATCAAGGATGCTCCGACACTGGCTCTCATCACAAATACAGCTCCCGCAGGAACCGACAATGATGACCTGTATTTTTCAGCAAATAATATCATTTTCGGCTGTGCTGCCCAGTTCGCGGACAGTTATGGAATCAGCGCACTGTCCACGGATCCGGGATTTACAGTTACAGGTCGTGAAAATGGGTCGACGGTTGATCCCCGTCCCACAACGGATCTGGGAACCGTCGATGCCCTCATCGATGATGGCTTTTTCGATACGACAGTTGATTATAAAGGTGCATTCGCTCCCGCTGCAGAGCTTTGGTTAGCAGGCTGGTCATGGCTCAGTGAAGCCAACCGGCTTCCCTGAATCATTTCACTGCAGCGTTTATCACATAGAAAGCCGGGTTCTCCCCACCCGGCTTTTTTCTTTTCCTCTGAAAAAATTCTTAGGCAGGCACCGGCTTCTGAAAAGCCGTGAGATTGAAAGGCGGGTCTTGCCAAAGCAACGCTGAATACCTAATTTACGGCAAAGGTTAATTACCAGAAGGGAGGATCAATTTGAAAATCCTTGTGTGTGTGAAACAGGTCCCTGATACGGAGACAAAAGTCAAAATTTCCGGGGACGGACGGACTC
>JBJKQR010000084.1:0-74187 GCA_046735395.1 Fidelibacterota bacterium
TCATGGAGCACCCGGGCGTAAATGCAGGTGCTTTCCTTGGATGTATAGGCATTCAGACTGCCGCCGTAGGCTTCGATCTCGTCCACGATCCGGAGTGCGGAGCGGGACTCGGTCCCCTTGAATATCAGATGTTCGATAAAATGGGCGATGCCGTCACTCCCCGGTTCTTCATCCCGGGTACCGGCCTGAATAAATACCCCAACAGCACAAGACCTCACAAAGTCTACCGACTCTGTGAGGACTGTTATGCCATTGTGTAAAACGGATTTATGAAAATCCTGATTAATCATCGACGCGGAGGCCGGCCATCCCGTTTTCCGTCACGACGGTCACGGCCGCCGTTGCTGCGGGGAGGTCTGGGTGAACGCTGTGGTTCCACATAGCCTTCCGGAGCCGGAGTCGTGCGTTTCATACTCAGGTTGTTCCGTCCCTGACTGTCGACTTCGAACAGGACAACAGTGACTTCATCGCCTTCCTTGACAACGTCGGTAACCTTTTCGACCCGTTCCCACTTCATTTCAGAAATATGAACAAGTCCTTCTTTTCCTGGCATGAATTCCACGAAAGCGCCGAAATCCATGAGACGGGTTACCCGTGCAGGATAGGTTTTGCCGACTTCCGGTTCGGCGACAAGTCCCAGAACCATTTCTTCGGCATTCTTGGCTTTCTCACTGTCATTGGAGAAAATATGGACGCTGCCATCATCTTCAATGTCGATCTCAACACCGGTTTCGGCGATGATATGCTTGATCATCTTGCCGCCGGGGCCGATGACCAGGCCGATTTTGTCAACCGGAATACGAAGGGCCGTGATACGAGGAGCCCACTTGCTGAGCTCGGGTCTGGGTGCATCGAGAGCTTCTCTCATCTTTCCCAGGATATAGAGCCGGCCGGCACGAGCCTGTGCCAGAGCTTTTTCCATCGTATCAAAGGACAGGCCCTGGATCTTGAGATCCATCTGAATGGCCGTAATTCCGTCTTCCGTTCCGGTAACCTTGAAATCCATATCGCCGTAATGATCTTCCTCGCCCAGAATATCGGACAGAACCGCAAAGCGGTCCCCATCGGAGATCAGTCCCATGGCAATACCGGAAACCATCTTGTGGATGGGTACACCGGCATCCATGAGAGACATACATCCTGCACAGACCGTGGCCATGGATGAAGATCCGTTCGATTCCAGAATATCGGAAACCACACGCAGTGTATAGGGGAATTCCTTTTCATCCGGCACGACGAATTTCAGAGCCCGTTCAGCCAGATTTCCATGTCCGATTTCCCTGCGGCTGACGCCACGGATCATCTTTGCTTCACCGGTTGAAAAGGGCGGGAAATTATACTGAAGTAAATAATGCTTCAGAGAATCGCCGTCAATATTATCAATGATCTGGGCATCTTTCTTTGCACCCAGAGTCGTAACCACCAGAGCCTGGGTCTCACCACGGGTAAAGACGGCAGAACCGTGCGTCCGGGGCAGAACCGACACTTCAGTCGTAATATGGCGGATTTCATCCGTTTTCCGGCCGTCGACACGAATCCCTTTTTCCAGGATCTTTTCGCGCATTTTGTTTTTCAGCAGGTCATGCATGATCTCGCCGATGGCGGCATCCTTCTCGGGAAATTCCTCGGCCAGTGCCTCTTTTGCTTCTGCGAGCATGGAAGATTCATATTCGGCACGTTCCTGTTTGCTGTCCAGAGAAATCAGTTCGTCCACACGGGGACCATACACGGTGTGGATCTTTTCCTGGAGGTCCGTATCCACGACCTTTTCTTCAAAACTGCGCTTTTCGCCCGGATTCACTTCGTCACGAAGCTCATTCTGCAGCGTCACCAGCTCAACAATCGCCTTGTGGGCGACATGAAGCGCGGCCAGAAAATCCGCTTCCGAAACTTCCTTCAGTTCACCTTCCACCATCATGAGCGAATCGACCGATCCGGAGACGACGATTTCCATTTCGGCAGCTTCGATCTGAGCCAGGCTCGGGTTGACAATGAATTCACCGTCAATGCGCGATACGCGGACCGAGGCCACAGGACCGGCAAAGGGAATATCTGAAATATGAAGCGCGGCGGATGCAGCCATTGCGCCCAGTACATCAGGCTGGTTTTCCTGATCGTAGGACAGAACATTCACAATAACCTGGGTTTCGTAGAACCAGGTCTTGGGCAGGAGAGGACGGATCTGCCGGTCGATAACCCGGCTGCTCAGAACTTCTCTGTCACTGAGGCGTCCTTCACGCTTGAGAAAACCACCGGGAATCTTTCCGCTGGAATAGAATTTTTCTCTGAATTCAACAGACAGGGGAACAAAATCCGCACCCTCGCGGGCATTCTTCGATGCCACAACCGTCGCCAGGACGACCGTGTCTCCACAACGGGCAAGAACTGAGCCGTCTGCCTGTTTGGCAAGCCTTCCGGTCTCCAGCACATAAGTCTGTCCGTTAACAGTTTTTTCTTTAAGAATCAAAATACCTCCACCTTCCTATTTACGCAGTCCGAGTTCACTGATGACCGCACGATATCTATCCGTATCATTCTTGATAAGATAGTTCAGCAGCCGACGACGCTGACCTACGAGCTTGGAAAGGCCGCGACGATTGTGATGATCCTTCTTGTGAACTTTTACATGTTCGGTAAGATCCCGGATCCGCTGTGTGAGCAATGCAATCTGGACTTCGGGCTTACCCGTGTCCTTGTCATTTGCACCGAATTTACTGATAATTTCCTGTTTCTGTTCTTTGCTTAATGTTGTCATGAATCCTCCAATTCAAATTTTTCACTGCAATTGATTTTATCTTTGTTAAGTTGTTCTACCAGATCAGCAGCACTGTCAAAGCGAATCTCATCCCGAAGGCGGCGGTGAATTGAGAAATCGATTTCATTGCCGGGTCTGGCTTTAACGACCGTATCGAGAAGATGAATCTCGATGGTCATGAATTTCCCGTCGAAAGTGGGACGATATCCGATATTGCACATGCCCTTGTAGGTCCGGCGCCGGAAATACACGGATACGCAGTACACTCCGATATGGGGAATTATTTTTTTGGGTGACAGGGGCAGGACGTTCAGAGTGGGAAAACCCAGTCTCCGGCCCCGGTTGTCGCCGGCCACGAGGGTGCCCTTGATATGAAAGGGGCGTCCGAGGTACTGATTTGCCAGATCAATTTCTCCGGCGGCAAGCAGACGCCTGATATTGGTGCTGTTGATGACCGTATTCCGGTCGTTGATGGCCGGCACGATCTCCGTGAAATATCCGTACTTTTCCTCCCCCATCTTTTTCAGAAATTCGGGAGTTCCCTTCCGGTCCCGGCCGAAACTGTGGCTGTAACCGACCACGAAACCTTTGACCTTCATGAATTTCAGGAGATAATTTTCCAGAAAGCGTTTCGGTTCCAGTTTCAGCAGATCCTTGTTGAAGGGATGAACGACCAGATAATCCAGACCCAGCGAGGACAGGAGTTTGATCCGTTCCTGAAGCGTCGTAATAAACTGGATGGGATTGCGGTCCATTTCCAGAATCACTTCCCGGGGGTGGGGGACATAGGTGATGAGCACCGATTTCAGCCCCTTTTCCCTGGCTTTTTCATTCAGAATACGAATAATCTCCTGATGGCCGATATGCACACCGTCAAAGGTGCCCATGGTCACCACCGTTTCAGGCATATTGGGAATATTCTTTATGCTGCTAATAATTTCCATGCGTCCGTAAACTCTTCCAGGCTGAAAGCTTCATCAAGGGTGTAATGTCCGACAGCGAGACGTGTCAGTTCCGCCGCGTGGGCGCCGCAGTTCAGCTCACGCCCCAGGTCGTGGGCAATGCTGCGGATATAGGTGCCGGGACCGCAGAAGATCTCCAGATCCAGCACAGGATGCCGATAATCCAGAATCCGGATCTGTTCCACTATAACGGTGCGGCTTTCCCGTTCGATCGTCTTTCCCTCCCTGGCATATTTGTAGAGAGCTTTTCCGGCAATTTTCCGGGCGCTGTACATGGGCGGAACCTGGCTGATCTGTCCGGTAAATTTGCCAAGTGTTGCCTCCAGGGCATACTTATCAAATTCAGCAAAATCTGTTTTTTCAGCGAGGACAGCCCCGGTGCGGTCATAGGTATCGGTTTCTATACCGAGCACGACAGACACTCTGTAGGTCTTCATTGCATGCTTGGTCACATCAAGCCGCCGTGTATGGCTGCCGAAACCCAGAACCAGTAGACCGCCGGCAAAGGGATCCAGCGTCCCCGAATGGCCGACTTTCTTCATGCGGGTAATACCCCGGGCCTTGCGGACAACATCAAAGGAGGTCCAGCCGACGGGTTTGACGATCGGTACCGTCATACCCAGGATTTTTCCCTCATCAGAGATCTCGCAGTAATCTGTTAATTCTTTCCGCATTTTCCAGTGATGTATCCTTCACAAAACTGATTCTTGGCATATATTTGACTACGATTTTCCCGGCAAGCTGGTGACGGATTTTCTTTAGGTCCCGAAGCAGGGTTTGAAATAACGCGTCCTTCGCCGCATCATCCCCCGAGAACAGGCTGCAGAATATTCTCGCATCCCGCAGGTCGTCACTCAGCTCAACTTCCGTGACCGTGAGCAGCACCGTCGGATGCTGCTGCGAATAGGAATCCTTCAGGATACTGCCCATCGCGTGAAGCATTTCGCTGCTCAGTTTTTCGGACCGTTTACTCACTTGCTCTGCAGGGTCCTCTTTATCGATTTTTCGGTGTAGCATTCAACCACATCACCGACCTCGTAGTCGTCAAAACCCTGAATATTGATACCGCATTCCAGGCTTTCCTTCACTTCCTTCACATCATCCTTGAAGCGTTTGAGTGTGGTGAGGAATCCGTCAAAGATACTTTCACCCTCACGCAGGATCCGGATCATGCTGCCCCGCGTAACTTTACCGGACGTAACATAGGATCCGCCGATCTTCCCGGCTTTGGGCACCTTGATGATCATGCGGATTTCCGCAGTCCCGGTAACTTCCCGAACCTTTTCCGGTTCGAGCAGCCCTTCCAGAGACAGCTTCACATCCTCAACCGCATCGTAAATCACCGTATAATAGCGGATTTCCACAGACAGATTGCCGGCAATATCCTTGGCCTTCTGTGTCGTATTCACATGGAATCCGATAATAATGGCCTTCGAGGCAGATGCCAGGTTCACATCGCTCTCATTGATCATACCGATACCGCGGTGCAGTACTCTGACGGCCACTTCCTTGGTGGACAGCTTCATGAACGCATCTGCAAGCGCTTCGATGGATCCGTCCACATCACCCTTGATGATGAGATTGAGTTCGCGGGTCTTGCCCTCGGCAATCTGACGTCCGATCTCTTCCAGAGTCTGGAGAGACTGGGCTCTGAATTCCTGTTCGCGATGGATGCGTTTCCGTTCCGTGGCAATGCGTTTTGCTTCCCGTTCATCATCCATCATGATGAATTGATCACCGGCCTGAGGAACATCCTCGAAGCCCTGAATCTGAATGGGATCGGAAGGATTGGCTTCGGCGAGCCGTTCGCCCCATTCATTGGTCATGGCACGAACGCGGCCTGAGAAGCGGCCGCAGACAAAGGAATCTCCAATCCGGAGAATGCCCTTCTGCACCAGAACCGTGGCGACAGGGCCCATTCCCTTGTCAAGCTTCGATTCGATGACCATACCCCGGGCAGTACCTTCCACGGGTGCCTTCAGGTCAAGAACCTCAGCTTCAAGCAGGATGGCATCCAGAAGTTTGTCGATATTTGTTCCCTTCTTGGCAGAGACAGGGACACTCTGGACCTGGCCGCCCCAGTCTTCCACGAGAATATTATTTTCGCTCAGTTCGCGTTTTACCCGGTCCGGATCAGCTTCCGGCTTATCCATTTTATTGATGGCGATAATGATGGGCACACCGGCTGCCTGGGCATGATTGAGGGCTTCACGGGTCTGGGGCATGACCCCGTCATCCGCAGCCACGACCACGACAACAATATCCGTAATCTGGGCGCCGCGGGCTCGCATGGCCGTAAAAGCCTCATGTCCGGGCGTATCCAGAAAGGTGATATTGCTTCCCTTTTCGGTTTTTACGCGATAGGCTCCGATATGCTGCGTAATACCGCCGCTTTCGCCGGATACCACGTTGGCCCGGCGTATGTAATCGAGAATACTTGTCTTTCCATGATCCACATGGCCCATAACCGTGACAACCGGAGAGCGGGGAACAAGTTCGAGTGATTCGTCCTCATCCTCCTCCACATCCAGTTCACTGAAATCCTCGGCCTTTTCCACAGCCACATCAAACTCGGAGCAGAGCAGCTCGATAGTGTCCCAGTCGAGGCGCTGGTTGATGGTCACCATCAGGCCCATTCCCATACACTTGCCGATAATATCCGTGTAACTCACATTCAGGACGCGCGACAATTCCTCCACGGAGATGAATTCCATCACCTGGATAACATCATCATCCTCATCGTATTCGTCACTATCGGAGACATTCCGTTTGTGATATTTTTTCCGGCCCTTCTTTTCGTCCAGGGAAGCAAGGGTCTGTTTAATACTGGCTGATACTTCAACCTGGTCAACCTTGTTGCCCCTGCGTCCGCCACGACGTACTCCGGCGCTTGGTTCAGGTACGGCTGTATCCCCGGGGCCGGTTTTCTTTTTCTTGAATTTATCCAGCCGGGACTCCATTTCCGAAACCTGAAACCGTTTCGTGGCATGACGATGTTTCTGTTTCAGATCATCCAGCTTCTTTTCAAATAGATTTTCATTCTGTTCAGGATCGACTTCGACAACTTTTTTCCGTTTTTTACGGGATTTCTTGCCAGGCTTATTGATGGATTCCTCTTCCTCCACCTCATCCTTGAGCTTGTCACTGGACACAACCGAACCATCGGCGATCCCGGATGTTTTTTTCCGGGCACCCAGTTTTTTCTTTTCTTCCTCTTCAAGAAGTTTCTTCGCCTCTTCTTCTTCCTTGCGGCGGCGATCCATTTCCTCTTTGGCCTTCTTCTGTTCGATTTCAGCCAGTCGACGAGCTTCCTTTTCCTTCTCCTGCCGTTCAGCCTCAAGTTTTTCAGCTACTTCAGCTTCCTGGATTTTTCGGACCCGGTACTCCTCAGCCTTGACCCGCGCGTCCTCCTCATCCTTCTTCTGCTGCTCAACCTTCTTTTTTATCTCTTCGGCTGCTTCGGCGAGCTTTTCCCGTTCACTCTTTATAATGTCGACCTTCTTGGCATCCGAGGCAAATTCAACATTCAGCATCTGCTGAATGTCACCTTCCAGCTTGGTGTTGACCGATGCGGATATGCCCTTGGCCTCAAGGAAACTGATAATGTCCTTGTGGGAAATATTCAAACGTTTTGCAAACTGAAATACCTTCACTGGCTGCTCCGGAGTCTGTGTCATTCAAAAGCTCCTATAATTTTATTCTTCGTCTTCGTCAATATCCAATAACCGTTCATCTTCACGCTTTTGTACAAGAGCTTCCTGAATCAACGCTTCAATCTTTTCAAAAGTTTTTTCTCCAATACCCTTGATATTCAGAATTTCCTCAGGATCTGCATTGAGAAATTCAGCAACGGTCTCGATTCCCTGCGAATGCAGGCCATCCAGCTGCGTTTCATTGATGCCCTCAATATCCTCGAGGAAAATATCATCTCCTTCAAGGCGGTTGTATTCGGAACGACGGATAGCGTCGATTTCGTAACCGGTCACCTTGGAAGTCAGGTTGATATTGATACCACCGGTTCCGATGGCAGTCGCAATTTCCGTATCGTCAAAGACGGCCAGGGCAAGACGGCGGTCCTCATCAATCTCGATGAACAGCGGTTTGGCCGGAGACAGGGCCCTGGAGATCAGAACTTCAGATTCTCTGCTGTTATTGATGATATCCACATTTTCACCGCTCAGCTCGGAGACGATGGCCTTGATACGGCTTCCCTTGAGGCCCACGCAGGCTCCCACGGCGTCAATGCGCTTGTCGCTGGATTCCACGATGATCTTGCTGCGGCGTCCGGCAACCCGGGCAATCGCCTTGATCTCCACGATACCGTCGAAGATTTCCGGAACTTCCAGTTCAAACAGACGGCGGAGGAAACTTTCGTCCGAACGGCTGATGATGATTTCGGGGCCTTTGGCGCTGATACGGACATCCTTGATAATGGCCTTCAGTGTATCACCGCGGCGATACCGTTCCGTATCAATCTGTTCCGACCGGGGCATTTTGAGCTCAACCCGGTCGATATTGACATAAATGGCATCGTTGCGGCGGATCTGATGAATACTTCCCACAATGATTTCACCCACGCGGTTCTTGTATTCCTCAAATATCTGATTCCGTTCAATCTCTCGAATCTTCTGGTTCAGAACCTGTTTGGCGGCAATCACGGCACGGCGTCCGAATTCATTGGGATCGATAATCTTTACGGCCACGTCTCCCACTTCCGCATCCTGCATGTCGGGAAGCAATACCGCATCGCTGAGAGAGATCTGATTGACTTCATCATCCAGCTCATCATCGTCCACAATCTCAAGTTCCTGATAAATTTCTATCTCACCTTTATCAATATTTACAATAATATCAAAGTTATCAGCCTCTCCAAAGCGCTTCCGGATAACGGAATCAAAAACAGATTCAATGATATCCGCCACTTCCGAACGATCGATACCCTTTTCACGGGCAAGAACTGTAAAGGCTTCAATTAATTCTTTCTGCTCCAAATTTTTCTCCCTCGCAGGTTCCCGTCCGGGACTCCTACCATTTTAATTTTACTTTTGCCTCAAGTATGTCCGCATAGTCCAGGCGGCATTCCGGTACGCCCTTCTTTTCCGGGCTCAGGTTGATTCCCTCATCGTCAGCCGCATTCAGTACGGCCTTGAGCGGAGAAGGAATATCCTCACGTGAATGGGTTATGCGCAGACTGCGTCCGATATTTTTTCGGAAATGCCGGGGCAGGCTCAGCGGGGAGTCAACACCCGGACTTGATACTTCCAGTTCATAGTCCTCGCCTCCGGCGTCTATAAATCCCTGATTGTGGCGGATTCTCGAAGAAATCTTCGCCAGCGTATCAAAGGGTATCCCCGAATCCGTATCGAGAATCAGCAGGATTTTTTCCCCACCGTCCCCTCCGGTCAGTGATTCAATATAGACATCCTCTTCTTCCAGAAGCGTGAGAATGATGTCCTTTATTTCTTCTTTCATACTCTCCTATATACGCGAAAAGTGGGGCGACCCCACTTTACAGCACCTAATTTACTGTTAATATCCGATATATGCAAAGGGAAAAACCCGGGCGGTCTCAGGCTCAGCGGCTGCAGCAGACAGCGGAAAAAATCAGGGCATCATAATTGAAGCGAATCAGTGTTTTTTCCTCCGGCTCTCAATCTTCTTGATAATATCATCATCATCGCTTTCGTCGCTCCCTCCGCCCGCTTCATCGGACGGAGTCACGTCCTCCTTATCCTCGAGATATTTGATGTACTGGCCACGAAGTTTATGAAGCCGGGGCAGCGATGCCTCGAAGGACTTGTCCCTGCTGTCCAGAGAGTCAAGGATGCTTCGCACGTCTCCGTCAAACACTTCGATCGTTTTTTCCAGCCGCCGGAACAGACGGTCCATCAGCTCCTTGCCATACACCTGATTGATATTGTCCAGCAGGTCGGAAAACCGTGATTCAATATATTTCTTTCTTTCATCCGGATTATCAAAATTCACTGCCATTTCATTACTCCCTGATCACCACATATCCCGTTTTTTAAAATCATCATAGATGTTCAGTTCCTTTTCCAGAACCTTTGCCAGCCCCCGCAGAGTTCCGTTGAGCCTGACGGAAATCTCACCCTGGCCCTTCAGGATTTTGGCCACGAGGTCCTTCAGTTCCTGAAGCTCATCGTCATCAACTTCAATCTTCAGTTTGTTCAGCATTTATCAGGCCTTCAGATACATTTTATAATTGTAGGCATCGATTTTTTCAATGATAATGGTATCGCCGGGTTTGACATTCCGGTCATTCATATACTTGGTCGTTCCCTTGGTATAGCTCCGGTTCCGGAAAACGAAACGCTTGTCCACGATATCCGTTTCAATTTCGAATCCCAGATCCGTCGTGATATTGATGGTCTTCACTTTGTAATTCAGATTCACGTTATCCGCGGGGTTCTGGGCGCCGACAGCGTCGTAGGGAAAAAACTTTATATAATCGGCCACGGAAAACTGCCGCTGCATGTAAAAGAGATTCTGCCGCGTAATGGGTATCTCGATGGCGTCTCTGAAAACTATTTTATCCCAGTCATTTTCCATAATTGATTTTTATCTCGAATTCAAAGCTTAGGGGTTCTTCAAGGTCAGTCATTCCATCACAGGAGAAGTGAAGTTTCACATCATCCGTTTCTTCGGGAAAATCCAGATCCTCAAGACAATCAAAAAGATTCTCCTCGGAAATTCCGTTGTGAAGAATCAGCGTTTCATCCTTATCCCAGTGCCGGGACCGGATCAATCCGTATTCCAGTCCGGCTAAGGTATCCAGCAGATCATCATCCTTGTCATAGAGACGGATTTCAGTAATGACCAGCTCGAGAAATTCCTCTCCGGTACTTTTCTCCAGGTCGTCAATCTTGTCCGTCACAATCTGAATAATCTGTTCGTAATCGAGTTTCATAAATCCTTTCAATTCAAATAAATGTTATTATCCACACCACATTCGCATCCCTGTCCTTCAACTGCGATTGCGGCATAGCCCGTCCTTCTGATTAGTACTCTGTTACAGTTTCTGCAGCGGGTATCGTTATCGATGCCGGCAACATTCCCTAGATAAACATACGGTAATCCGGCCTCATTTGCAAGCACCCGTGCGTTAATAAGTGTCTGAGGTCGCGTGGCCTGTCTATCCATCATATCCCCGGCGGGATGAAAGGCCGAGAGATGCAAGGGAACAAGGGGTGACAGGTTTGAGGCGATCCATTCAAATTCCCGTTTAAGCAGGTCGTCATCCGTATTCAATCCATCAATAAGCAGAGTGGTGATTTCCACATGAATATCTCTCTCAACCAGGAAGCGCAGCGTATCCAGAACTGCTTCGAGCCGCCCTCCCGTCTCATGCCGGTAAAAGTTCGGATCAAAGGATTTGAGATCAATATTAGCCGCGTCAATATTTTCAAAAAGCGTTTCTCTAACTGCAGGCGATACATATCCGTTACTAACGACGACCGTGCGTATTTGTTCCTGCCTGGCGATGCGGGCGATATCCCTCACATATTCGGCAAATATCACCGGTTCATTATAGGTGAAGGCCACAGACGGACAGGCATGCTGTTTTGTCATTTGTATTATGCTTTCGGGAGAATGGTCCGGCAATGAATCCGAATCACTGCCGCGGGAAAGATGCCAGTTCTGGCAGAAACTGCAGGACAGGTTACATCCGTAGGTTCCGAGGGAAAAGATGTCCGTTCCGGGAAGGAAGTGGTACAGCGGTTTTTTTTCGATGGGGTCCACGGCAAGCGCCGCCGGCCGGCCGTAATTGAGGGAATACAATTTTTCGCCATTCCTCACACGGACACCGCAGACACCGGCGCTGCCATCATTCAGCCGGCAGGTCCAGGGACACAGTGTGCAGACAATTCTGTCGCTGTCACTGTTGTATTCCCAGTAGTCCGCAACTTTCATATTTTTATCGTATTCACTCAAATAATTTATCAAGACGGCTGCCCACATTTACGGCCTTGACCGTGTCGGGAAAGGAAAAATTAAGGTAGAGCCGGTCAGGGCTGTCATATTCAAGAAGCAGGCTGAGCGTCGCATTGCCGGCTTTCCAGTTGATGCGCTTCAGGGGCAGGGCATTGCCGCGCCGCAGGGCGGGATTGAAATCACGCAGTTCCACCGACCGTGAGTGCCCGAAGCGGGGTTCCAGCCAGTGCCGAACACTTGAAAACAGCGAATCAGCGGACAGCTGTCCCTTCATACCTGACAATATGATGCGAACGGACATGGCAGTAAGATGTCCGTCCCGGAACACCGGCGTAAAAAGCAGGGAATCGCTTCCCTGTGTTTTCAGCCAGGTACTTTCGGTTATCTGTACCAGATCTCCGGACGATAGCGTCCCGATCGTTTCGTCCTCCCCGGCCAGCCAGGCACAGCCGAAAATTTCAGTCTGCAGCGAGAGAGAATCCATCGCCAGGGACAGCGGAAAGGCACGGGCAGCAGGCGTAACCTGTATTTCGCTGCGCGGTGTCACAGCCGGAACGGAAACCGGACTCTGCACAGAAGCCGTACTGTCCTCCTCGGGCAATTCAGGAAGCGCCAGAAGCTCCAGATCAACACGCGACTTGATCTCCTCCGGCGTCTGTGCCCATAGCAGAAAGGGAAGCAACAGAAGAATTATGCTCATTTTCTTCATTTTTCGAATAAATTCCCCAGCAAAGAGTTCAGGATTGATAGAGTCAGCGCACCCCAGAAAGCGACGGCAAATGACGAAATGGCAAAACCATCGATCAGGGAGGCCGTGAAATACAGGATCAGAGCATTGATGACCAGCAGAAACAGCCCCAGGCTCAGTATGGTTACAGGAATGGTGATCAGAACGAGGAACGGCTTGACGAACTGATTGAAAACAGCCAGCAGCACCGCGACTGACAGCAGCGTGAGGTACCCGTCAATATGTATCCCGTTAAAAAGCCTGTCCGTGATGAGCAGAGCGAGAAAATTCAGAATAATCCGGGCAGCAAACTGTTGTTTTTTCATTTTCTCTTTCTGAATTTATCGATGATGTCGTCGATCTGAGACCCGGTAAGTCCCGAGTTTCCAAATGTTTCCACATTTTTTTTGGACGGTGCCGGCTCCTGGTCAAAGCGGCTGTAGTTTCCCTTGATCCCGCTTCCTTCATCCAGATAAGCCTTCTTTCCGGCAGTCGGATTAGCGGGAACCGTTTCCCAGGCGATACGCTTGATATCGACGAGATGAGCCGGTCCCACATTGTCGGAGATACTGTTATTTCCCCTGGCGCCGCAGCCCAGAGTCAGGCTGGGCAGCAGTCCGGTGGTATTCCCCACGGCGCCGTGCACGGCAGGACTGTTCACCACCACTCTCGAAGTCAGGCATTTCAGGCCATATTCCAGAGCGAGATTGGTATCCGATGTATGAATGGCCGCCGTATGGCCCATTCCTCCGAAACGTGTCACTTCCAACGCCCGCTGTATGGCCGTATGACTGTTGTCCACCGCGATGAGAGCCAGTACGGGCGATAATTTTTCCATGGTGAGCGGCTCACTGGCGCCGATGGCCGATACGTCCGCCACCAGAATTCTCGTACCCCGCGGCACGTCAAACCCCGCCATGGCGGCAATGGCTTCGGCGGATTTTCCCACAATCTTCGTATTGAGATGTCCCTGTATGGTCATGGTGGCCTGCAGCTGTTCTTTTTCCTTTTTATCCACGATGTAGGCACGGTTTTCCTCGAGGCCTTTCCGAACCCGGTCATAGATTTTCTTATCGCAGATCAGTGTCTGCTCAGAACTGCAGATCAATCCGTTATCAAAGGATTTTCCGGTAACGACGTCCCGGACAGCCTTCTCAATGTCGGCGCTCTGTTCAATATAGACCGGCGTATTCCCGGCGCCGACACCAAGGGCAGGGTTTCCCGAAGAATAGGCAGCTTTTACGATGCCCGGCCCGCCTGTGGCCAGAATGACGGCGATGCGCGGATCCTTTATCAATGTTGTCGCGCCCTCGATACTGGGGGTCTTGATGCAGGAAATGAGACCCTCGGGCGCTCCCGCTTCCTCTGCGGCCTGCCGGAGCAGATCAAAAGTATGGCGGGTACAGGCTGCTGCAGAGGGATGAGGTGAGCCGATCACCGCATTCCCGCTCTTGAGAGAAATGAGGGTCTTGTAAATGGCCGTGGACGTCGGATTTGTGGTGGGAATGATGGCGGCCACGATTCCCTTGGGCTCACCTACTTCTATCACTTTCCGCCGTTTATCCTCATTGAGAATTCCCAGTGTCTTCATATCCTTGATGGCAGTCCAGAGATCACGGGAGGCAAACTGATTCTTGGTAATCTTGTCCTCATATTTGCCCATGCCCGTTTCCTCGACGGCCATTTTTGCCAGATTCACTGCTTCTCTGTAAGCCGTATCCGCGACTTTTTTACAGATCTCATTTATTTTTTCAGGTGAAAAGCGTCGGAATTCCTCAAAAGCGGCGAGCGCATCGGGAATAAGCGAACGGACTTCCTGTATTGATACCAAGTCTTTATCCATGTTCATGAAAAGAGTTCCCTACTTTGTTAATCCTCGTTTGTCTGATTATAACGACTATCCAATTCTTTGTCAAGCTCTACCTGATGCGGGGCCACCACTTTATCGAGTTTCCCGGCAATCGCATCCAGAAGAGAGTCCAGTACCTGCCATCCCTTAAAATTACATCGAAGTCGAGTTTCTTCAAAATGAAAATATTGTTCCGGAAGCTCCCGGTCAATATTTTCGATCAGCGTCCTGACAAGGGTCCAGGACAGGGCTGAAAAATTTTCCCGGCGAATCCCCTCATCCGACCGCAGCCCGACCATCATTTTTTCCAGAAGAATCTCCCGGCTGTCCAGAATTTCCCGGCCGGGCCATTCCGGATCACCCGCTTCCATACGACTCAGATAGGCAGGAATGGAATCCTCATGCCAATGATGTATCCGGCCGGACTTCCCGTGGGCCCCGGCACCAATGCCGATATAATCCCCGAAACTCCAGTAGTGCAGATTATGCCTGCACTCAAACCCGGGTCTGGCAAAATTGGAAATTTCATAATGACGAAATTTCCGTGTATCCATCCATTCACAGAGTGCATTGAACTGGTCCAGCTGATCCGATTCGGGGAGCTCATGCAGCATTCCCTCCCGCAGGTGGCGGTCGTAGAGAGTTCCGGGCTCACGGGTCAGGCTGTAGGCCGAAATGTGCGGCGGATCGAATTCGGCCAGACGGTTCAGCGTCCGCAGCAGGCTGTCCGCACTCTGCCCGGGAACATTCCAGATAATATCGGCAGACCAGTTGGGCCGCGATAATTGAGAAACGTATTTCATGGCTTTCAGCGCCCTGTGGCTGTCATGAATGCGCCCCAGTGTTTTCAGTTCCTCATCCTGCAGGGACTGAATCCCGAAACTGAAACGGGTAATTCCGGCACTCTCCAGTTCAGAAAGCATGGCCGGACTGCTGACAAATTCCGGATTCATCTCCATGGATATTTCCGGATTATCCTCACAGGGATAGAGTGCATGTATCTGCTCCAGCCACTGATGAATCTGTTCCGGCGAATAGAGATTCGGCGTCCCTCCGCCGATGTAGACAGACCCCAGTTTCCCGGTACCGGGATGAATCTGCCGGGCCCGCATCTGCAATTCCTTCATGACAGCGTCGTGATAGATCTCGGACTGCGCACTGAACTGCAGGGTCGAAAAAAAATCACAGTAATCGCAGCGCTTCTCACAGAATGGAACGTGGATATAAATGGAAAATGTTTCGTTCATAGAGTGACGGATGCGGGGCCAGAGTCCTTCTGCGTGTTCAGCTTACGATATGAAAAATTCTGTCCCAGCGGATCTTCTTGTAAAAACGTGACCAGGGCTGAGTCTTGTCCCAGGAAAAATACATGATCAGGGGCGTTCCCGAGATATATTTATAGGGAACGAGGCCCCAGTAGCGGCTGTCGTAACTGTTATCCCGGTTATCGCCCATCATGAAATAGAAATCCTGCTGAACGACGTATTTCGATACAGGACTGCCATCCACGTAAAAGGTATTGAAACGATAGGTCACGGTATGGCCGTCCATGGACATGATATTGTAAATATAATCGGGCAGACAGTCGTAAACCGACAGCGTGTCGCCTTTCCGCGGAATGTAGATGCGGTGATACTGGTCCCTGTTTCCATTGCTGCGGGGAAAGATGTTCGCTTCCTGGTAGGATTTATCGTAAATGTGATCATAATTGATGATCGAAGTTTCCGGATCGGGAAAGCGGACACCATTGACATAGGGAGCCTTGTCCACCACTTCCACCGAATCGCCGGGCGTGGCAATGCAGCGCTTCACGTAATTGGTCCAGGGATCGTGGGGAAACTGAAAGATCACCACGTCTCCGGTGGCCGGTTTCCGGAATGCGGGCAGACGCAGATAGGGAATATTGAATCCGATGCGTGTAAAGGGAATGCCCACCCAGTCCGGTGTCCTTGCGCCGTAGATGAATTTATTGCCGAGCAGAAAGTCCCCCACATGAATGGTCGTTTCCATGGACCCGGTCGGGATCTGATAGGCTTCGATAATGCCGGCCCGGATGAAAAAGACCGCAATAATGACATAGGTCCAGCTCTTAATTTCGTAGATCACCTTGTCGTGCATGGTCTTGGGCTGAACCTTCTGCTTTTTCCGGAATACTTTTCTCCACCAGGGAGCTGACATTTCCGGCCTGTCGGGGTTCTGTGTCGTGTTGTCCATAGATTTCCTTACTGTTCTAAAATGTTCTCGTAATGCCGGATGCGTGGCTCAAACCAGTCCCGGCATTCAACAATGACGGCATCAAGGCGCATTTCGTATTCCTCGATCTCCTTCGTCTCAAAATAACGTTCGGCAAGAGAACAAAGCCTGTTGATTTTGGGTTCATCTATCCACTCCGCCGCATCCAATGGATTATTGGATCCGCGGGTTTTAACTTCCACAAAGACAAATAGTTCCTCTTTTTTAAAAATCGCGTCGATTTCACCGAGATGCCCCAGCGTGACATGGCGGTCCACAAAAGTATAGCCCTTACGAATCAGGTGATAAATCGCCCAGTTTTCACCCCAGCGCCCGAGTGTTTTCGGATCAGGATGTTCGGGAAACGCAAAATCCCTCACGGGCCCGAAATCACGCCGGTGAATGGGCAGAGGCAGATAGTTGTCAAGCGCTTGCAGATGCGCGGCCGTCCCATAGCCCTTATGCTTTTCCAGTCCGTATCCGGGGTAGATCTCCGCCCAGCGCTGCATGAGCCGGTCGCGGCTGACTTTTGCCAGGATGGATGCGGCCGCAATGGCAAAGGATTTCCGGTCACCACCGGTCACGAGCACGGCGGAAGGGAGACGCGGCGGGCGGCGATTGCCGTCAATCAGTACGGTATCCGGTTTCGGATCAAGCGACTCCACAGCCCGGGCCATGGCTTCCAGAGCTGCATTCAGGATGTTCAGGTCGTGGATCCGCGAGACACCGAGAGACTTTACGGACCAGCTGAGGGCATGCTGCATTATCCATTCGTACGCTTCCTCCCGCTGAGTTTCGGATAATTTTTTTGAATCGCGGACCAGATGAAAGGGTTCCGTTTCCGGAGGAAATACCACGGCCGCGGCAGTCACCGGACCGGCCAGAGGCCCCCGGCCGGCTTCATCGGAGCCGGCAATGAGCGTAACCGGAGTTTCCCGGTACTGTCTGTCAAAATCGAGAAGCGTCATTGTATCCGTGCAGTCAGAATCGCTGCCAGTAATTTTTCTATCATTTCATCGCTGTGCATCCGGTTCAGGGCAAATCGAAAAAATCCTTCATCAGGCCCGCCGGGATAGCGGATGTAGGAGGAGTATATTCCAGCCTCATCCAGAATCTTCAGCAATTCGCTGCTCCGGATGGTTTCGCCCGACAGGATAATGACCGGGGTCGGGGCAGCTGTCACCGGGATCCCCTGTTCCAGAAGCCGGTTTTTAAATCGTTCCGCCTTCGCGTTCAACTCGCTGCTCCACTGCGGATGGGATCGGAGCAGGCGGAGTGATGCGGTGGCCGCAGCAGCCTGAGGCGGAGGCATGGCCGAACTGCCGCGGAATATATCGCTTTCCTTCAATTTCCGGATGAAAGCGGAAGAGCCGGCAATAAATCCGCCATAACATCCGACAGTTTTACTCAGTGAACCGGTCATGTATACTGACAGTCCTGTCTTGCTGACGGTCTGTGACAGTCCCCGTCCCCCTTCACCGGCTATTCCCAGCGAATGGGCTTCATCCAGCACAAGGGTCGAAAAAGCTGCACCAGATTCCTTGAGATATACTTCCAGCGGAGCCAGTGATCCGTCAAGAGGCCTCATGCCCTCGGCACAGAAAGCGAGCGGATGGCCATTCTCCTGAAGCTCCTCAGCGTATCGCTTCAGGGAGCGCAGGTCGTCGGGTGCAAAATACCGTACCCGCGTATCCGACAGTTTCAGCCCGGTCCTGAGACTGGGGTGAGCCGTGCTTTCCACGAGCCAGGACTGCGTCTGCGAAGACAGGGCCTGAAAAAGCGCCAGATTGGCCAGATACCCGCTGGCAAAGAGACAGGCGGATTCCAGACCGGTAAATTCCGCAATTTCAGCTTCGAGTTCTTCAAATCGGACGTGATTACCGGTGGTGGCCCGGCTTCCGCCCGTATTCAGTCCGTCGGCGTCCATAACCCGAATGAATTCTTTCCGGACCTCCGGGTGCCAGGACATGGCCAGATAATCATATCCGCCAAAAAAGAGCTGTTCACTGTTATTATTCAGGACATGACAGGCATCTGTGTGCTGAAGGGGAAGGGCCATCGGACCCTCACAAGGATTTTATGGAAGCCAGGTAGGCCGGATCGGGAACACAGCCGATGCCCGGCGTATCAGGCAGAACGACGGATCCGTCAACAAATTCGGCGCCCCCGATCAGGGGTTCATTCAAATGTCCCACATTCGCATCCAGATCGAAATAGCGGACGATTTCAAAGGCGGAAGCAAAATGGGAAAAGGCCGTATTTCCCAGGCCGGATTCGGACATACAGCCCACCATGCAGGGAATATGGGCAGCCTGAGCAATGGCTGCAATCCGTGAAGCCTGCAGAAATCCGCCGGACTTGGACATTTTTATATTCATCATGGGAGCCGCAGACTTTGCGATGATGGCCAGCGCATCTTCCGGGCCGAAGAGTGACTCATCCGCCATGACAGGTATGGGAGACTGGTCTGATACATATTTCATACCATCCAGGTCCCCGCGCCGCACCGGCTGTTCGCAGTATTCGATATTGAGAGATTCGAAGCGGCGGAGGGCTCGCACCGCCGTCACTCTGTCCCAGCCCTGATTGGCATCAATGCGGATACTCACATCCGGGCCGGCAATTTCACGGATCAGGCTCAGCCTCTGAAAATCATTTTCCACATCCAGTCCGACCTTAGTCTTGATCTTCCGGAATCCACCGTCCAGTATCTTCCTTACCTTCAGCTCGGTCGCGGCCATATCGGAAATTCCCATGGTGACATCTGTCTCCATTTTCCGTTTCCGGCCACCAAAAAACATGTAGAGCGGAAGCTGGCAGATTCGGGCATTCAGGTCGTATAATGCCATGTCAAATGCAGATTTCAGGGTAGAATTCAAGGGGAGAAAATCATGCATTTCCTGAATGAGAGACTGATACTCAAGGGCATTGCGGCCCAGCCAGAGCGGACGCAGATTCACGGCGGCGGCCAGATTGATGGTCTGTGTCTCACCCACAATGGCCCGAAAGCTCGACGCTTCGCCCCAGCCCTCCACGCCACTCTCCGTCACAATATGAATGAGCACATTCTCCGCCGTATCAATGCTCATGGTCGCTATTTTAAAGATATCCTCCAGCTGAATATTGAAAGGATATATGCCGATATGCTCAATCTTATGACTCGGACTACTCTTGGCTGTTTGCATAATTCACTTACTCCGTATTGATTTCAGGCCCGAAAATACGCCAAATCACCGGAATTAACCACCATTAATTATAGCAGGAAGATGCGTGACTGAGTCCGGGCACGACACTTAATATTTAAGAAACGAACTATTTTCTATTTAATTATTAAGTTTATTCTGCAGGTTTATTTTATATTTTATTTTGTTTAGCCAAATTATTAATATAAATTCCACACGATTCATAAAAGGAGATACCATGGACAACATTGACCGTATTATCCTCAATCACCTTCAGCAGAACGGACGGGCCACCTACAATGAGCTGTCGGAAGATACGAAGCTGACCATTCCGGCCGTCCGGGACCGTATTGTCAAATTAAAGGACCGGGGCTTCATCAAGCATTTCACAGCCATCCTGGACGGTAAGAAACTGGACCGGGATGTGACGGCCTTCATTCACATCTACACCTTCAGTTCGAAAAACTTCAATGATATTCTGAATGAAGTGAAACATAATGAGGAAATTCTGGAATGTTATTCCATCAGCGGAGCCGGGACTTATATTCTGAAGATCCGGACGTTCAGCATGAGTACTCTGGAAAACCTGCTGAGAGAAATACAGAGCTGGCCCGGCGTAATGCGGACGGAAAGCAACATTGTCCTGACGACATTCAAGGAATGTGCGTTTATAAATGCGGAGAAAGTAAATCCCAAAAAGGAAAAACAGGAGGAATGACGAGGTGGAAAAACGCTTCACGGTCACCGAAATTTTTGCCGAAAACGTTTTCAATGAAAATGTAATGAAGGAACGGCTTCCCAAGGTTGTCTACAGGAAGCTCAAGGAAGTGATTGACAATTCAAGTCCCCTGGACCCGGCCATTGCCGAGATCGTGGCCAATGCCATGAAGGACTGGGCCATTGAGCGGGGTGCCACCCATTACACGCACTGGTTTCAGCCTCTTACCGGCATCACCGCCGAAAAGCATGACAGTTTCATCAGCCCCAGCAACGGCGGTACCATCATCATGGAATTTTCCGGAAAGGAACTCATTCAGGGTGAACCGGATGCCTCCTCATTCCCGAGCGGCGGAATCCGAAGCACCTTCGAAGCCCGCGGCTACACTGCCTGGGACGCCACATCACCGGCATTCATCAAGGAAGACAAGCGCGGCGCCACCCTCTATATTCCCACCGCCTTCTATTCCTACACCGGAGAGGCCCTGGACAAGAAGACACCCCTTCTGCGTTCCAATGAAGCCATCGGACAGGCCTCCCTGCGGATTCTGAAACTTTTTGGAAACACGACGGTACATCGTGTGATTCCTTCGGTCGGCCCCGAACAGGAATATTTCCTCATCGACAATAAATATATCAGCCGCCGATTGGATCTCCAGCTCACCGGCCGTACACTGTTCGGCAGCAAGGCTCCCAAAGGCCACGAACTGGATGACCATTATTTCGGATCCATCAAGGAACGAATCGCAAATTTCATGTCGGAACTGGATTTTGAGCTGTGGAAACTGGGCGTCAGCGCCAAAACCCGTCATAACGAAGTGGCCCCGGCTCAGTACGAGCTGGCCTCCATTTATACGAATGTGAATGTGAGTACAGACCAGAATCAGGTCGTCATGGATACGATGAGAAAAATCGCCAAACGGCATGGGATGACCTGCCTACTGCATCCCAAACCCTTTGCCGGGATCAACGGCAGCGGCAAGCACAACAACTGGAGCCTGATGACCGATGACGGCACGAATCTCCTGGATCCCGGCGTCACACCCGGTGACAATGCCCAGTTCCTGCTGTTCCTCATGGCTGTGGTGAAGGCTGTGGATGATTACGCGGATCTGGTGCGTCTCGCGGCAGCCGATCCGGGAAACGATTATCGCCTCGGCGGAAACGAAGCCCCTCCGGCTATTATTTCCATCTATCTCGGCGAACAGCTAACCCAGATTCTGGAAAGTATTTCAAAAGGTGAAAAACACCGGGAAAAAGCGAACGGACACATCACCGTGGGCGTCACAACCCTGCCGCCCCTACCCCGAGACGCCACGGACCGGAACCGCACATCCCCTTTCGCCTTCACAGGAAATAAATTCGAATTCCGCATGGTAGGTTCCTCCTCCTCCCTGTCCCGGCCAAATATGATCCTGAATACCATCGTTGCCGATACCCTGTCCGGCTTTGCCGAATTTCTGGAAAAAAGCGCCGATCTGAATTCGGGAATACAGCAGCTCATCGCAGAAACCTATAAAAAGCACAAACGGATTATTTTCAACGGTGACGGATATTCGGCAGACTGGACCCGCTTGGCTGAAGAACGTCAGCTGCCCATCCTTCGCACCATGCCCGAAGCGCTGGACGCCTTCCTGGCTCAGAAGAATATTGATGTATTTGCCCGCAGCGCGGTGCTCAGCCTTTCTGAAATGCAGGCCCGTCATCAGGTTTTCATGGAAGTGTATATCAAACAGAACCTGATCGAAAGCAATACCATGATCTCCATGGCCTCCCGCCAGATCATCCCGGCCATCATTCGCTTCCAGAAGACTCTGGTTGACACCGTCCTGGGTTTCAAGGCAATAGAACTGGACGCAGCAGCTCAGACCAAACTTCTGGAAAGAATCAATGATCTGCTGAAGGAAATGACAGCGTCGCTTGAAGACCTGACACGCATCACAGCCGAAATTGAAAAAACTCAGGAAAAGGCCGCAGATGCCATGGCCATGATCAAGAACAGAATGCTGCCCAAGATGCTGGAACTGAGACAGCGGGCCGACACACTCGAATCCCTGTGTGATGCGGAATACTGGCCTCTGCCCACCTACGCCGAAATGTTATTCGATTTTTAAATTGCCGATGTGAAAAAAGCTGGCTAAATTTGCCGCCGGCAAGCGGGTGTAGTTCAATGGCAGAACATTAGCTTCCCAAGCTAAATACGGGGGTCCGATTCCCCTCACCCGCTCTCGATTCCCATCCTGTCGCCCATGATCCAATAATGCACTCATCCCGATCCGAATTTTTATGATCAATAAAAA
This sequence comes from Fidelibacterota bacterium, assembly GCA_046735395.1. Lineage (GTDB taxonomy): Bacteria > Fidelibacterota > Fidelibacteria > Fidelibacterales > DSDE01 > JBJKQR01. Next base: position 22,678 of record JBJKQR010000084.1, read on the forward strand.
ACGGCCCTCCGGAGAGGGCCGTTCCATGTTCACAATTATGCAGCCGAACAAATCAGCGCATGAGCACCATTTTGTTCATCATGATTTTCTGTCCGGCAGTGAGTTTATAGAAATAGACTCCTGAACTCACCTGACGCGAGGCCGCATCACGGCCATTCCAGATGTAGCTGTAGTTACCCGCATCCAGATTGTCATGTACCAGGGTCGTTACCACGTTTCCGAGCGCATTATAGATAACAAGGTTTACCGAACTGGCTTCAGGCAGGCTGAAACCGATAGTTGTGGTTGGGTTGAAGGGATTGGGGAAATTCTGTTTCAGCGCATATTCGGTAGGAATCGTGCTGTTGTCAAGCCCTGTAACCGTATTGACGGAAACCAGCGCCGGATCGGAATGATTTTCCGAAAAATCACTGGCAATAATCTGGTAATCCTGGATTCCGGTCAGTCCCTGGGTATTATCCAGATATTCCGTTTCAGTCGTATTGGCCAGAAATTCGAAGGTTCCGTCACTGGCTTTCCGGTTGATGGTGTAATATTTGACAGGTTCCACATTATCACCGCTCCAGCTCAGAAGAATACCGTCAGCGCCGGAAGAACCCTTGGCCTTTCCGGGTACGGAAGGCGGCAGATTATCAATGGCCTGGCCTTCCACCTCACCGGAATAATAGATACCTCCGCACCAGCCAACCGCCACAACCTGGAACCGTAACAGGTCATTGGTTCCCACATTGGCCTCATAATGATACATCTGCTGATCTTCAGAGAATGCATCCGGCATCACCGTCTCGCCTGTGCGCCAGAAGGGATCACTGGGGGTTTTCCACGATACAAGATAGTTCTGGATACCGCAGTTGCTGTTGGTCATGGGCGCCCAGTCGACCCAGACTGCGCCGCCATGATCCGCACCGCCGTGTTCCGCATCCTTGTCATAGACAGCCTGGATGGAGAATCCGAAATTATAATTTTCCGGCCACAGCGCAATATCATAGATACGGTTTTCCGTGAAATAATCATAGTTCCAATACCCGTAGAAACCCGGGGCCTCGCAGTAGATATCATAACTGTCACGCAGAATATTCAGGCTGTAGTTCCCTCCGTCATGAGAGTTGGTATAGGCCAGATAATCCCATGTTTCGAACATGATGAAGGCGCCATCGACTCCGCCCTGATTGCTGTCATCACGAACCATACCCGTTATAGTAACCAGGCTGTCCGGATTTTCCAGCGGCATCAGCGTCAGATCGATGGTGAGACTGCCGTCCACCGTGTAATATTCATCGGCTTTGTAATAGCCGTTCGAACCGGCAGTCAGCTCATAATCGCCCGGATCCAGATACAGTTCATAATATCCGGTATCGCTGGTGAAGGAGATATAGCCCTGATCATAACTCCAGTTATAGGCCTGAACCAGGGCGCCGGGAATGGGATTTCCCATATCATCCATCACAATTCCGTGAATCATATTCCGGTCATCCTTGCCGAAAAAGAAATCCAGCACCGGATTCGTGCTATACTGGTCCACATTTACCCACTTTGAAGCGGGAGCTGAACTGCCGTCATTCGGATAGACAGTCAGGTTATAGCCGCCGAAGGGCACATCCCGGAATTCATAGGAACCGTCGGTCTTTGTATTTCCCATCTTGTAGATGTAGGTCCCGTCCCAGGCATAGCCTTCCAGTTCCGTCTGCAGTCCGGAAAGAGGATTGCTGTCCTTATCCCAGACATGGCCGGACACGCTTCCCTTGGTAACGGGTTTCTTGATGGCCAGATTCTTTTCAAATTCACCGCCGGCCAGGATACCCAGATCTTCCGTATAGGCCGGAAACATGTACATATCCGGGAAAAAGACTTCCAGCTGATAGTGCATACCGCTGACCAGATTCAGGTCATAATGTCCAAATTCATCCGTATTTGCACCATTATCGAAATATCCTCCCATGCCTTTGGTGTAAATCATGGAATCCTGGGGCGTAAAGGCGTGGATATAGACATTCGGCAGCGGCTGCCCCGTATTCGCGTCCGTAACCACTCCGTAAATATGAACATCCGTTTCCACAACCACAAAGTTCACATCATTATCACCGCTGTTATAGGGCGGTTCTTTCAGGCGCTGAATCATCTGAGGGCCATTGCCCCATACATCCACCCAGTAACCGCCTTCCATCCAGCAGCCGTAGTCGTCGCAAACCTGATGTGTGTCCAGCGCGCTGGCGACGGGAAGCATGTAATTTCCCATTTCATCCGTAAATGCCTGGCTCCATAAGGAACCGCTCTCCGCCCATGATTCGCCATGAACTTCATAACCAGGCAGGCCCGTACCGATCATATCCGATACATTTCCGGAAATCTGTCCATCGCAGGCCATCGTCACCATATTCACCGTCGTATCCGCATCCTCCCATAAATCAATCTCAGTCCCATAGGGAACCAGATAATTCGGAAGAAGGTCATTCTCATTCACATTCAGATACCAGTATCCCGTGGTGATCTGAAAAGTGTAGTATCCCGATCCATCGGTGGTCGCACTCAGCGACGTCATATTCCCATCGAGATGCATCGTCACCCCGCTGATCGGGTTATTGTTTTCATCGGTCAGTGTTCCCGAAACCGAAGACAGACCCGGCATAAGCGTGAAATTTGTCGACGGCGGATCATCCGAAGGCTGTACCTCCTGATAGGACGGATCTGCAAACAGTCCGGGATAATTCTCCAGAACGTCAATCACACTGACCTGAAAATAATCATAGGCGTAGGTCGTATCCACATGAAACGTGTAATATCCGTCCGCGTCGGTAAAAGCTGCATAGGCAATCTGATTCATGCCATCAGGGCCACCCATTCCCATCGTATCTGTATAGGAGGATGTAAATCCCAGGACCAGAACCTGTGCTCCCTGGCCATCACTCGTTGATACCCTACCGTACATTGCGTAGTTAGATGTGGACGGAGAAGACATGGCCACCGCCATTCCCGTATCTCCGGTGGTCAGATCGGTTCCCACTACGTAAATAATACAATTTTCAATACCGAAAAACGGGCCGTCCATCATCATATTGGAGGGAAAGGAAATTTCAAAAATTCCGGGATCCGGATTCATGTCAGGATCCATATTATCCGCCGCAATGACCGGGTTGCCCGGATCTCCCATCAGAAAATCCGTTCCGGGATCAAAGATGCTGTCACCGTTATCGACATAAAATTCAAGTTCCACTTTTCCGCTGGTCAGGATCGTGAAATCGATCATATCACCCACATTATAGTGCAGGGTATCCTGGCCGCCGAACTGCATCACCAGCGTTCCTTTTGATGCATTCAGCTTTGTTGCCTTCTGATGAGACAGCATCAGATGTGAAACCCGCGAGTCCCTTTTCACCGGCGGCAGCGGCCGAAGGGTTTCATGCGTCCGCGGTGTATCTGCCGTTTTTACCGAAGTTTCCGGCTGAACCATCGTTTTGAGTATTCTGGCTTTTGTCACAGCGCGACTCGCATCCCGGGTATATTCACCGTACAGAGCCGAGAAAACAAAAGTCAAAAAAATGAATGACAATACTGCTTTTTTCATACAACTCTCCTAACCTGTTTATTTTTTTATTCTGTCCTTCTCATCATTCTGCAAACAATCTATTGCTATTCCTCTGCCATGTCAATACATCAGGGACAAGATGTGACGCAGGACAAACGGAAACCAGATGTAAATCACGTGAAAGCAGTTAGGCGAGATACTCCCGGGCTGTTTTTTCACCTTCTTCGATATTGACACGATTCAGGAAAAACAAGCCGAGAATAAAGAGAATGAGTACGGACAGAATTCCGGTGCGGCTGTTCTTTGTCACCAGAGTAATCGTCCCCATGAGAATAGGGCCGAATACAACGGAGAATTTACCGAGCATATTGTAGAAGCCGAAAAATTCCGCCGCCTTGTCACGTGGAATAATCCGGGTATAGAGGCTCCGGCTGAGGGCCTGGATACCGCCCTGAAAGAGGCCGATACAGATGGCCAGCGCGTAGAAATGCCATTCCTGATTCATCAGATAACCCAGGATGGTAATGATGCTATACGCGACAATGGATACCATGATGGCTTTTTTTGTTCCGATTTTCGCAGCGAACCAGGCATAGAAAAGGGTTCCCGGCCAGGCAATGAACTGGGTGATGAGCAGGGCAGTGATCAATACGGAAGAGGCGAATCCCAGCGTGGCACCGTAATCCACAGCCATACGGATAATCGTGTCCACACCATCCATATAGAACCAGTAGGCCAGCAGAAAAAGTCCCACGATCTTCAGATAACGGATTTCGCGAAGCGTGGAGAGCAGCTGCTTCCATCCCATGGCAAATGCTTCGCCGATTCCTGTGTTTTCATGAATCTTGGGTTCTTTCACAAATAACAGAATCGGAATGGAAAACACAGCCCACCAGACAGCCACGCTCAGGAAGGACAGCTTGATGGCCTGCGCCCCGTCCGCGATTCCGAACAGGCCGGGCTTCAGATACATGACCACATTGACGAGAAAAAGCAGGCCGCCCCCGATATATCCCATGGCAAATCCGAGGGATGAGACATAATCCGTTTTTTCCTCCGGCGCGACGGCGGGCAGCAGAGAATCATAAAAAATATTTCCTCCGGAAAATCCGATAGTGCCCACCACGTAAAAGAGTACAGCCATGGGCCAGTTTCCCTGCGCAACCATCCAGAGAGCTCCCGTACTGATGATGCCCAGAAATGCGAAAAGCATGAGAAATTTCTTCTTGGCGCTGCCCCGGTCCGCCACTGCCCCCAGAAAAGGCGCCATCATGGCCACGATGATCGAAGCCAGCGAATTGGCAAGTCCCAGGTAAAAAGTGCTTCGTTCCGGTGCGGACGGATCAGACCAGTATGCCTTGAAGAATAAGGGAAAGAATCCGGCCATAACCGTCGTTGCGAATGCTGAATTCGCCCAGTCGTAGAGTGCCCACGAGCGTACAGTCTTTTTGTCATAGATCATAAATTTCTCCTTCGCCGTCGTGTGAAACGGCCACTTGAGGTTCCCGGCACTGTGCCATACTTATTCATTTGCGGAAATTTACTTGAAACACAGCCCTGAAGGAAATGAAATTTTTTTCGGGAGTGATTCCGTCGTTGCCATGGTTGCCTTTAAAAAGAGGGTCGCAGTGTCAGTTCATCACATAAATTAAATGGACAGTTTCCATTTCGGACCGAATACTGTATATTCCCCAAACATTTTATTCAGGAAGGACAGATCAATGCATACTCTGGCACACCATTCACGCAACACGGCCTGGATCATTCTGATACTGGCAGCCCTGATTCTGGGCACCAGCAGTCTCAGCGCCGCTCAGAAGGGCAGTTTCTTCAGCCGGATATTCCGGAAGACTCCGGAAGTCGAGCTGACTCACACATTGAAAAAGGCCAGAAAGGACAAAGCATGGCCGGGTGCCGTCCTGCTGGCGGGAACCAAAGATTCAGTTCTGTTTGTCATCCCCGAAGGATATGAGACCTATTCAGAAAAAAACAAGGTCCGCAGTGATGCCATGTTCGATATGGCCAGCATTACCAAGGTTATCTCCACCACGTCGGCAGTCATGAAGCTGTACGATGAGGGAAAAATCAATCTGGACGCCAAGGTTCAGGAATTCATCCCTCAGTTTACGGGCCCGGATTCACAGTCTACAGAATGGAAAAAGGACATTACTATTCGAAATCTGCTGACCCACACCGCCGGATTACCGCCGTTCCGTCCCTTCTGGAAATATCCCGGAGGGATTGAAGGAAGGTTGGACAGTGTATACGCCACCGCTCTCGACACCGCACCGGGTGTTCGGTATGTTTATTCCGATATCAGCATGATTCTCATGGCAAAAATCGTGGAAAAGATCGCCGGTGAACCGATTGATGTCTTCAACCAGAAAAATATCTTTGGGCCGCTTGGAATGACATCCACCTGCTTCAATCCGGACAGCAGTGAATTTTACCGCATTATGCCTACGGAATATTCAGTACTGGAAAAAGGCTTCATCCGCGGTCACGTACATGATGAAAATGCCTACGGATTCGGAGGAGTTGCCGGGCACGCAGGCCTTTTTTCCACCGTGGAGGATCTGGGCAAATATAGCCGGATGATGCTCCGGAATGGCGTTATGGATAACGGTGAACGACTCTACAGTTCAGCTGTGATCGATACCTTCCGGCATCGGGCGAATATCATTCCCAACAATAGTCGCTGCCTTGGTTGGGACAGTCCAGGTGGCCCCGCGTCGGGAGGTGTATACATCAGCAATAACAGCATCGGACACACCGGATTTACCGGAACCTCGCTGTGGATCGATTATGACAATGGCTTATATGTCATTCTGCTGACCAATGCCGTCCATCCGGATCGCAAATACAAATCGCCGAACTATTTCGACTGGCGCCAGAAGGTCCACTCTACCGTTTACGAAGTCCTGGGCCTCGATAAACGGAATCCGGATCTGCAGTGGCGTCGCCGCTGGCGCTGAGCGCAGAACTGATTTTTTGTGGTTATGCAAAACGGCGGACTTCAGAGCCCGCCGTTTTTATTATGACAGTATTTTTTGTTCTGGTGGACTAACTGAGCAGTGTTTTCAGCTCTCCGGCTTTATCAGTCTTTTCCCAGCTGAATTCATTGCGGCCGAAGTGCCCGTAGTTGGCCGTACGCCGGAATATGGGCTTTTTCAGATCCAGTGACCGGACAATGCCGGCAGGTGTCAGATCAAAAATATCCCGCACGGCAGTAGTGATTTTGGCCAGATCCGCTTTTTCGGTACCGAAACCATCGATCATCACTGAAACAGGGTGCGGCACACCGATTGCGTAGGCCAGCTGAACCTCGCAGCGGTCACAGAGTTCTGCAGCCACAATATTCTTGGCAATGTAGCGGGCCATATAGGCAGCAGAGCGATCAACCTTTGACGGATCCTTTCCGCTGAATGCGCCGCCACCATGACGTCCCATACCGCCATAGGTGTCCACAATGATCTTCCGTCCCGTGAGCCCGCTGTCTCCATGAGGACCTCCGATCACAAAACGACCGGTTGGGTTCACGAAATACACGGTTTTTTCATCCAGCAATCCACTGGGCTCCAGCACCGGTTTGATAATCTTCTCAATAATCGTTTCCCGCAATTCATCATAGGAAATATTATCATCATGCTGGTGAGAGACCACCACCGTATCAATCCGTTTTGCAGTATGCCCGTCATATTCGATGGTCACCTGGGATTTGCTGTCCGGACGAAGCCAGGTAATATCACCATTTTTCCGCAGAACCGCCGCATCGGCAAGGATCTTATGGGCAAAGGCAATGGGAGCGGGCATGAGTTCCTCGGTTTCACGACAGGCAAAGCCGAACATCATTCCCTGATCTCCAGCCCCCTGCTGTTCCTTGAACAGTCCCTTGCCGCTCACACCCTGAGAAATATCGGGTGATTGGGAATGGATCGTATTCAAAACTGCCATTGATGAATAATCCAGACCGTATTCGGGTCTGTCATAACCAATTTTTTTCACGACTCCGCGGGCAACGTCCTGAATATCCACGTAGGTATTCGTTGTAATCTCTCCGCCAACGAGGACCATGCCGGTCGTTGTAAAGCATTCGCAGGCAACCCTCGATTCAGGATCATCCGCCAGGCAGGCATCCAGCACTGCGTCGGAAATCTGGTCACAGATCTTATCCGGATGTCCCTCACTGACAGATTCAGAGGTAAACAGATATTTTTCTTCCTTCATCTTTTCTCTTTCTTTTTCACAGCTGAAAATTAGCGTTTTTTTCCCAATAATCAAAGCCCCGCCTTTCATTAAGAAAGACCGCCGAGAATCCGGATCAGCCCGCTCATCAAAGTCTCTCCCGCAGCTAATCTGCTATATGACGATTCATAAATAGATATAAATCGGATGCAATCGAGTTCGATTCCTCCATACACTCGGAATGTGAAACATATTAAAACGGCTGTTCCTGCGAATATTCATGAAATAACACACATAATTAACTATTTGTTATAACATCTGTTACTCCGGATAATCTTGCTGAATTAACAGAAATGGGCAATGATTTCCATTTTATTATTGATAATAATTACTATTTGTAATAAAAACTATTGAAAGCAGATTTCTTTGGCCGTATATTGTAACTAAGATGAAAAAGAATAGGAACAGAATAGTGCGAAGGAACAGGATGAGGCAATCCGTTCTCCGCACCTTTCCGACAACAATCAAAGGAGGCAAATCATGTCAGTAAAGTTACCCGATCTTCCCTACGCACTGGATGCACTGGAACCACATATAAGTTCGAAAACCCTGGAGTTTCACTATGGGAAACATCATGCCGGATACGTGAACAATCTCAACAAGCTGGTCGAAGGCACAAATCTGGAAAATGAGAGTCTGGAAAATATCATCCAGGCAACTGCCGGGGATTCGGCCAAAGCAGCTGTTTTCAATAATGCGGCTCAGGTATGGAACCATACATTCTACTGGAATTGTATGAAACCCAATGGCGGTGGCCGGGCAACCGGAGACAGTCTCATCCTCATCAACAGGAATTTCGGGAGCTTTGATACCTTTGTTGACAAGTTCAAAACCGCTGCGGTCAGTCAGTTCGGCAGTGGATGGGCCTGGCTGGTCATGAAGGATGATAAACTGGAAATCATGAAAACCGCCAATGCGGACACTCCGCTGGCTCACGGGGCAAAAGCCCTCCTGACCGTGGATGTATGGGAACATGCCTATTACCTCGACTATCAGAATCTTCGTCCCGGATATGTTGAAACCTTTATAAAGAATCTGATCAACTGGGATTTTGTCAACAGCCGTCTGTAAGACTGTTATGACGCAGATATTGACAGGACGGGACAGGGCTTCGAGCCCTGTTCCCATATTCTCCAACTTTATTTTTTTAATGGATTTGCGCTGGCTCACAATCCCCCGGAGACCCAGCTTTTTCTTTTTAATTTCACGAATTTTCTGTATATTTTTCTTTGTGGTTTTAGGAATCGAATTGCGGTATTCATTCATGGAATCACATCGGAAACTGAGTCGGAACAATTAACCGTACCGCGAGTAGAATAAAGAAAAGAGGAGAGAACATGTTAAGAGCTGCTTTGATCATCCTCCTGGCATTAGGACTGAGTAACTGTGGGAAGGAAGCGATAAAGGATGAACCGATCAGCAAAGCTGAGCCGAAAACGGAGGTGACCGCGCCGGATACGACGCAAATACTTCCGGAGGTGCACAAGGTACCCGAGGCCCCCGCTCCCCAGACAGATGTCAGCACCAAGGCTGACACAACGGTTAAGACCACGGAAACTCGCAAGGTAATACAGAATAAATCTGCCGAAGAGACGGCAGTTCCGGCACCGGCGCCGCTTGACAGTGTCAAGGTTCAATACATGATCCGGCCCAATGATTATCTGGTTAAAATCGCCATTAATGAGTACGGCCGTCCGACCATGTGGAGAAAAATCTGGAACTGGAACCGGAAAGCGATCGGTGAGAATCCCAACCTGATCTATCCCTATCGGGAAATTTCGCTTCTCAAACCCGTTGAGTATGCAGTCAAGACCGAGTTCGAATACTACGATTATGTGGTAAAAAAAGATGATACACTCTGGTCCATTGCCAAAAAGGAATACGGAAACAACCTGGCCTGGATCGTTATCCTCCGGGACAACTATGATTCCATCTCTGAAGATTATGACCATTTGAAGGAAAATACCGTTCTCAAGCTGAGAACAAAATTGTACTGATCACTTCATAAATGTTCATCCAAAAGCCCCGGCCGGTCCGGGGCTTTTTTATATCCTGACAATTAATCTTCTACAATAATAATACCGCAGCTTATGCGACAGATAAATAATTGTTAATTATTGGTCTAAGAAATAATAACTATAAATCAGAGATCGAATTCCAGGCCTTCATAGGCCAGAAAGACTTCCAGCCCGGCGTTCGGATAATTCACATTCTTGTAATTCAGCGACCGCTTGAGCATGGAATAGACCGTATCGTCATCATTATCAGGTTCATGGTGAAACAGCGCCAGATTCTTCACACCGGCTTTCATGGCAAGATCAATACCGGTGATAGCGGAACTGTGGCCGTAATCTTCACGGTGGATGGCTTCCTCAAAGGTATACATAGCATCAAAAATCAGAAGATCCGCATCCTGAAAAAATTCCACATGACGATTGGTAAATTTCGAACTCAGGTTCTTATACTGGGAATCCGTGGCATAGACCAGGGATTTTCCGTTGAAATCGAGACGATACGCGTAGGAACCTCCCGGATGATGCTGCAGAGTATTCCGGACGCGGACACCATTGATTTCTATTTCTCCGTCAGCCTCAAGCTGATGAAAGGATTTGGTACTGGCCATATGATCCAGCGCGACCGGAAAGAAACGACTGTCCTGCTGATCAGTCAGCCGCCCCTCAATATCCTTGTGGACTCCGTATATCTTGATATCCGCCTGCGGATAAAAGGCTGGTTTGAACATGGGAAAGCCCATGATATGGTCCCAGTGAGTATGGCTGATGAAAATATGCATTTTCAGGCTGCCGTTCTGCTCCTCCTGCTGCATCAGTTTATTACCGAGCCGCACCAGGCCGCTGCCCATATCAAAAATTATACGGGTATCATTGACCAGAACTTCCACACAGGAGGTATCACCGCCGATGGTACCGCTTTCGTGAAATGAAAAACGGTTCAGAAACTGCTGACGCTTCTCCTTGGTGGAAAGATCCTCCCGCAGAGAGGCCTGGAGAATTCGCTCAATCTTTTCCCGGATTTTTCCTGAGCTGATTGGCGTAGGAATCGACCCCCTTACTCCCCAAAAACGCACTTTCATCGGCAAAATCTCCTTATCAGGCAGTGATTTCCCGTATATTTACTAAATAATCGTGCCGCATTCAACTAAAAATTTTACTGAAAACCAGACTTCAGGAATTTATTAATCATAGACAAGTCCCGGAATCCGGAAACCCTTCCGGTTCGACCTGTCCTTAGGCTTTTCGAGATATTTTCAGTAGTTCAATTCCTTGACAGCGGCATCGCACGCAGGGTCAGAGGCCCGGGCATGAGCACGCATCCGGGGAAAATCCAGATCCTCGGCACAACTGAACCGGATAATGAAAAGCTCTTCATCCTGAGATTTATTCAGGGACGGAAATCCTCCCGGTTCGGAAAACCCTTTTTGCCCGGCACGATTCACAGGCGATCCGGCTGGATGACCTGAACCCGGCCTTCGGACATCTGTCTCTGGCTGCCGTCATTTTTCGCTTAGTCTCCATCATCAGGATATGTAAATTATGTCATGAAGATACGGTTCTTGAACAATGAAAAGTGGGCAGAGGTACCCTCCGCCACCATTATCCGCCAGGCTGATGATATTCTGGACATACTGGGGAATTCCTACGAATTGCACAGCGGCGGTATCATTCTCCATGAATCAAATCTTGAGCCGGACCTTTTTGATTTGAAGAACCGACGTCTGGGTGAATTGATACAGAAATGTGTTACCTACTCTCAGAAACTCCTGCTGATCGGAGACTGGGACCGCTATCCTTCCACCAGCCTGCAGGATTTTATCAGGGAAAGCAATCGAATGGGATTTATCCGTTTTCAGAACGAATTGAAAAGAAAATAATACAATTTCAACCCTGGAACAGGCCTGAAAAGCGAGACATAATTATGAAGAAATCGACTGAAAAACCATACTCCATCCGGGACGCCGCTCCTGAAGATATCCCGCTGATCATGCAGTTTATCCGGGATCTCGCCCGCTATGAAAAATCTGAAGACTTGGTCCTGGCAACGCCGGAGAGTCTGACTCAGCACCTCTTCGCTCCCGGAGCAGTGGCCCGCTGCATACTGGCCGAATGGGAAGATCAGGCAGCCGGCTTCGCTCTGTATTTTTATAATTTCAGCACCTGGACGGGAAAACCCGGCCTGTATCTGGAGGATCTGTTTGTTCTGCCTGAATACAGGCAGCGCGGGATCGGTCTGCAGCTCATGAAGACGCTGGCCGGCAGAGCTGCTTCCGAAGGCTGTGAACGCTTTGAATGGAGCGTGCTGAACTGGAACAGCCCGGCTATTGACTTTTATAAATCCCTGGGCGCACACCCCATGGCAGACTGGACTGTATACCGTATGGATGGCGATTCGCTGCGGCGCTTTGCCTCTGCCGAACCCGCCACCGGTCAGTCATGAGTCCCGATCCCCGACTTCTTTTCATCAATCCCTGGATACACGATTTTGCCGCTCACGATTTCTGGAGCAAGCCTCTCGGTCTGTTGAGAATTGCCGAGTACCTTTCCCATTACCCTGTTCATATCGACTGGATTGATGTAATGGATCGCTTTCATCCCAGCTGGCAAACTGCGAAAACTAAGCCGGCCGCACACGGGAAATACCATCGGGAAGAGCTCGTAAAGCCCGCCTTCCTTCCGGCCATTCCAAGGCAATATTCACGGTATGGGGCGGAAAAATCGAAGGTTCGTGCCCACATGTTGAATCTGAAAAAGCCGGACCTGATTTTTATGGCTACTCACCTCACCTACTGGTATGGCGGTGTAGGGGAAGCGGTTGATCTGTGCCGGGAACTCTTTCCGGATGTTCCCATCATCACCGGCGGAATTTATGCCACACTGATGCCGGATCATATCCGACAGGCCCTTGCACCGGACCTGAATATTGAAGGTCCCGGTGAGGCGGCGGCTCTCGCTGCAGTCAACCGTTTCTGTTCCACAGATTTTCAGGATCATACAGCTACCCCGTTTATCCGCAGGAGCTGGATCCATTATCCCGTATTGAAAAGCCTGCCCTTCGAAAGCTCCCATGGCTGTCCCTACCAGTGCAGCTTCTGCGCTTCAAAATTGCTGCTTCCCTCCTACTCGCGGTATGATACGGGCGATTTTATCCGATATTTTCTGGAAATGACAGAAATACATGCTGTCAGGGATGTGGTATTCTATGACGATGCCCTGCTGCTGAATTCCGATAGCCACATCAAACCGATTCTGCGCACCCTTGCATCGGAACGGCCCGGATTGCAGATACATACTCCGAATGGCCTCTTTGCCAGATTCATAGATGCGGAACTGGCGCGGCTGATGAGGCGCAGCGGATTCGTCATGCCACGACTCAGCCTGGAGAGCAGCGACGCGGATATTCAGAACCGAAGCAGCCGAAAAGTCAACAATTCAGATTATCGCCGGGCCATCCGGCATCTGCAGCAGGCGGGTTATGCACCCGGGCAATATCTGACCTACATTATTTCAGGCCTGCCGGGACAGACACTTGGTTCCATACGGGCAAGTATTGATTTTGCCCATGAACAGGGCAGCCGCATCAGTATTCCCGATTATTCCCCCATACCCGGCACTGAGGATTTTATAAAAAGCGGATTTCCCGAAGAGGCAGACCCATTGCTTCTGAATAATAGCGTGTACCCCTATCTGCTGAAACCGGAGCTCCGGACCGGGTATGAGGAACTGCGCCGTTATGCCAAAATGCTCAACGACCGGCTTCCCAATGTGACAGGATAGGCACTTTTCCCGGAATATTTCACTTAATTACTGCTGTCACGCTACTTACAGTTAAAAAAAAGTTCGCATATTCATCTGATATTAATTAATTTGTGCGACATTATAGTGGGATGGGGTAAAGCAGATGAGTAACGAAGAATTCTGGAAATCAGTCAAGGAAGCCCGTGTAAAACAGGATATCAGCCTTGAAACGATAAGCAGAAACACAAAAATCGGGATTCAAATCCTTGAAAATATCGAATCCGGCGATTTTTCGAATCTTTCCGAAACATATATGCGGCTTTTCCTGAAGGCCTATGCCCGGGAAACCGGTAATGATTATGACCAGCTTCTGGAAAATGCACCCTTTTCCAGGGACCGGGACACACAGAAAATATATTCACTTCAGAATATTGATGATGAAAAACAGTATGCTGCAAGCATTGCGAATGTAAAACACGAGAAAGTCGGAGGCTTCAATGCCCGGAAGGCCCGGCCCATGTATATCATCATCACCATACTTGTGGCTCTGTTCGTCATTTATATCGGCAAGCAGGTCATATCGGAATCCGAAACCGAAAATAAACCCAATCTCATCGACAGTTTTCAGGTGGTAGCTCAGGACAGCATCACGACTGCAGACAGCTCGCAAAACACAGCGTCTCTCAGTGAAAATTTATCCGCGACGAAGGAAGCCGAAACCGAAGCCATCACAACCGACTACAGCTTCCCTGTTACGGTCAACCTCTTCCCCACTGCCAATATCATCTACAGACTGGTCATCAATGGCGAAACACCGAAGGAAGAACTGATACAGAAGGACAAGGATCACAGTTTCACGGTTAATAAATCCTTTGTTCTGACTGTGTATAATGTCAAGAACTGCAGTATTTCTTTGAATTCCGTGCTCCTGCCGCATTCCACTAAAGAACGATTGAAATTCGGTATTGATGCTGACGGACATTTGAACATTCTTGATTAATAATTCAATAGACTTTTTTCGTACTGTATTATTTTAACTCACGTTTCGTATCACTGCTCACGAGGCTGCGTCTGTCGGAGGGGCAGATTGAGTTAAATATTGCATTCAAAGATTCGAATCATTAATATTTGCCCAACCTGAAAAGGACGGATCTGTCCGGAGCGACAAGGATCCATAATCAAATTGTTCTTAATACTGAAAGGGGAGCAAAAATGAAGAAAATGATGACGGTCATCGGCCTGTTGATCCTGACCGGAACACTGATGGCAGACATTACACTCAGTGGCGACGCCCGTGTACGTCCTCGCTATGACATCGTAACCAAAGATTCAAGCAGTACAGGGTCTCAGACCGGTGATTTGTACTGGTTTTACCGTGCCCGGCTGAATGTCGCAGCCACCATCGGCAATGGCTATGTATTTCAGGCTCAGATCGGCCACAACGCGACAGCGCAATGGTCCAAGATGGGTGACGGCAAGGAATTGCCCGGCAGCGCCAGTGATGGCTCCGCACAGGCTCCCAGCCTGTCCTGGATGCTTCTGAATTTCGGTCTGAAACGTGACAAGTACGGCTGGGCCCTGGGACGTATTCCCCTGGCTGACAACAGCGCTACGGACATTCATTTTTATCCCACGAAAGTGGTGGATGTACCGGTCACCGTCAACAGCAACAACGCCGTTACCGGCGGCAATTTCTACTGTGCGGCCGGTCCGGGAAAACTGAGCGGATTCATAGCAGTTTCGGAAAATAATACCAATGTAACCGAGGATATTGAAACAGGAGAAAAAGTCAAGAAGCAGGACGGAATGACCTTTGCCTTTCAATATGATTTAAAAGTCGCAGGCATCGGACTCAGCCCGATGGTTCTCTATGGAATGGAAAATACCAAGTACAATCCCATGACTGTAGGTGTGCTTGCCAATTATACCGTAAAGGGAACGAAACTCCAGGCGGCATACGTCTATACTTCCGATGTAAATAATCTGTATTCGGGATATACAGCCCGCATCGGCGCCAAACGGAAAATCGGGCCCGGAACCTTTAACGGCTATTTCGATGTCGCCAGCATGGACTGGACTGCCTCCGGTGATCCGGTTATGGATTACAGCTATTTCTGGCTGGATTATTCCTATCCCCTGGCGAAAACCGACATGGGTGAACTGACCTTCAAACCGACATGGCGGCGTTCTGCTTCTGATGACGGCAGCTGGAAGAATTCCCGGAATAAAATCGAGCTGACCATCGAAATGAAATTCAAATAAATCATTTCACATAAGAGCGTGAAACGGAAAGGCCGGTGAAGTAACCCGGCCTTTTTTTATATCCCGATGTTTTAATAATTTCCTTCAGGAGGAATATTCGGACAGCCTCTGATTTTTCACATATTCTTTTTTAAAATTATTCAGGATAAAAAGAAAAGTCTGCAGTTTAGGACCATATGGGAACCCACAGTACACAGTGGAAGCCTGCCCTCCAGTTCAACCTTCCTTAATCCGTCAAGCAGAAAGGCCTGATTTCCCTGAAGATGAGCTACAGCCCCATATCTTTCTTGTTAGTTCCAAAAATCCTTAAACTACAGACTCTCACTTATCAAAAATCTTCATCTGTCTTTAAGCTATGACAGCTTTTCGACTATATCAACTCATTTATTGGCAGATTAGTCAAAATACCATTTGCCTACCTTCATCGGAAGGTGTATACTACTATTAATAAAAGCCAGTTAGACTACTTGATTTCCCAACCCTACGCGTCTATTTCTCGAGGGTACTGAGATCTCCCAGATCTTCACCCAGAGCCTGAGCCTTGAGAACCCGGCGCATGATTTTGCCGCTACGGGTCTTCGGCAGAGAATCAACGACGGTGATGACTTCCGGTTTGGCGATGGGACCCACTTCTGCAGCGACATGGTTTTTCAGGACTTCCTGCAGGTTCTGGCCCATATCGGCTCCCTGTCTCAGTATCACGAAGGCATGAATGGCATGGCCTTTCAGTTCATGGGGCACGCCGATGGCGGCGGCTTCGGCCACATCGGGATGAGACACGAGCGCGGATTCGATTTCAGCCGTTCCCAGACGGTAGCCGCTGACCTTGATCACGTCATCCAGCCGTCCGATGATCCAGAAATATCCGTCCTCATCGCGCCGTGCTGAGTCTCCGGCCATGTACCAGCCCTGTTTTTCAAATTCTTTCCAGTAGGTATTCACATAGCGTTCCGGATCCCCGTGAATGGTCCGCGCCATACCCGGCCAGGGATTCTTGATGACGAGCTTCCCTTCTTCGCCGGCTTTCACTTCCTTACCGTTCTCATCCACCACCGCCATCTCGTTGCCGAAAAACGGTTTGGTTGCGCTGCCCGGTTTCAGAGGCGTGATGGGCAGGGGCGTAATCATGAATCCGCCCGTTTCCGTCTGCCACCATGTATCCATGATGGGACAGCGGTTTTTGCCGATGACTTCATAATACCACTTCCAGGCTTCCGGATTAATGGGTTCACCCACCGATCCGAGAAGACGGAGGCTGCTGATATCAAATCGTTTCGGCCAGTCATCCCCGAAGCGCATCAGACCACGGATCGCCGTCGGTGAGGTATAGAGAATGGTGATTCCGTATTTTTCAATCATCTGCCACCAGCGGTGGGGATATGGATAATTGGGAGCGCCTTCATACATCATAACCGTCGCACCATTGATGAGCGGGGCATATACGATATAGGAATGGCCTGTGATCCAGCCCGGATCGGCGGCGCACCACCAGCGGTCCTCATCCTTGATATCGAAAACATAGCGATGTGTGGTCGAAGTATAGACAGAATACCCGCCGTGTGTATGAACCTGGCCTTTGGGCTTCCCGGTCGTTCCGGACGTATAGAGAAGAAAGAGAGGATCCTCCGCATCCATGACCACGGTTTCAAATTTATTATTTGCCAGCGGCAGATTCGCCAGCTCATGATACCAGAAATCCCGGCCGCTTTCCATGTATACGTCATGGCCGGTACGTTTTACGACAATACAGTTTTCGATGGTTGGAGAGCGCTTGATGGCTTCATCAACGATACTCTTGAGATCATTGATCTTCCCGCGGCGCCAGCCCCCGTCGGCGGTGACCAGAACCTTGCTCTTGGCATCATCAATCCGCTCGGCAAGGGCTTCCGTGGAAAAACCGCCATAGACTACCGAATGCACGGCTCCGATTTTTGCCGTCGCCAGCATGGCAAAGAGCAATTCGGGAATCTGCGGCATATAAATCGTCACCACATCCCCTTTCTTCACACCCATGCTGTGAAGAATATTCGCCATCATATTCACTTCCCGGTTCAGAGCATGGTAGGACAGGGTACGGGTCTCTCCCGGCTCACCTTCCCAGATGAGGGCCAGCTTATTCCGTCGCCATGTCTTCAGGTGCCGGTCGATGGCATTGTGAACGATATTCGTTTTAGCTCCCACAAACCATTTATAAAAAGGTTTATTACTGTCATCCAGAACCTTTGTCCACGGTTCGTACCATTCCAGATTCTCGGCTTCCTTTGCCCAGAATGCCTCACGATTTTTAATCGAATACGCATACAATTCATCATAATCTTTAATATTCGCCTGCTCAACAACTTCGGGAGACGGGTGAAACATCTCTCCGTTTTTAGCTTTTTCCTCAGTCATGGTTATTTCCTCCTGATTTCGTGTCTCTGTGTGCGGCTGAGCTCCGCGACGTGAGAATTTTGGGATTAAATTTATAGGAAGAGCGATGAGGATGCAACACAAGAAATGGAACCACGGCTGTCTCAATATTTCCATTTTCGTGTAAATATCTGTAATTATTTTACATGAAATTCACAAATCATTTTCAGGGCCTAAAATCCATGTCACTTCCTTGTGACGGAACCGACAATTTCAACCCGGATACGAAGAACTCCGCTCATCAATGAGAACGAATTCTCACCTGATAATTTCGCTGTACTAATTCAGAACTATAATTTATTCCACAAAAAATTCAGTATCAATCTGATCTTCCAGGCCAATGCGCAGCCGGTCTCCGGACTTTACGGGGCCGACACCCTGAGGCGTTCCTGTAAAAATAATATCCCCTACCTCCAGGGTCATGACGGATGAAATGTAGGACACGATTTCCGGAATGCTGTAGATCATGTCTTTCGTATTTCCGTCCTGAACGCGACGGCCATTCTTCTCGAGCCAGATATTCAGGGTATTGAGACGTTTGAAATGCAGCGTGGAGACAAAATGTGAGATCGGGGCCGAGTCATCAAAGGACTTCGCCTCAGTCCAGGGTTTTCCGCCGGCTTTTGCGTCCGCCTGAATGTCCCGGGCTGTCAGATCAATTCCCACACCGACGCCGGCGATCACATGCGCTGCATCCTCCTCGCTGACATTCCGGGCCTCCTCCCCGATGAGCAGGATGAGCTCCACTTCATGGTGTACATCCTCGGAATAATAGGGCAGCTGGATGGGGCCGGGGGCATGTACAATGGAATTGGATGTTTTCAGAAAAATCATGGGGTGAGTGGTGGCAGTCGAACGCATCTCTCGTATATGTTCGTCGTAATTTCTGCCGACACAGACAATTTTAGGGACGATAAATTCCTGATTTACCGGGTCCAGGACCGCTGTTTTCAAGCGTCTGCTCCTTCCATTAGCGTTTCAATACGATGGTCATAAATGGACTTCAATTCATTGAGGTCACAGTCAATAATGTCATTGATTTTCAGTCTTGTTCCGGCTTTGACACGCCCGATGGTGGTACAGGGAATGGAAAATTCACTGCAGAGGCGTTCGATATCCAGCAGATGCAATTCATCCACAGATACGATGATGACGGATTGGGTCTCTCCGAAGATGAAGGCGTCATTCCGAAGCTTGCGCATGGAATAGATATCCACTCCGAGGACCCGGGGGCCGGAAATGGCCGACTCAGTGAGGGCAACGGCCAGGCCGCCGTCTGAAATATCGTGAGCGGATTTGATGAACCCTTTCTCTATAACGGAGGTCAGAGCCCGATTCAGCCGGTTTGCAAAATCCAGATCAATCTGCGGCGCGTCGCCGGCGACCACACCATGAATATGGCGCAGATATTCGGAACCGCCCAGCTCACCCTTGAGCGTTCCCATGAGACAGATGAAATCACCTTCGTCCTTGAACCAGGGCGTCATGGCGCGGTTCACATCAGCCATGAGTCCCACCATCCCGATCACCGGCGTGGGATAGACTTCCGATATGGGTGACTCATTATAAAAGGATACATTTCCACCTGTCACCGGTGTCTGCAGCGCGATACAGGCCTCGGCAATTCCCCGGGCCGCTTCCCTGAACTGATAATACACTTCCGGATCATAGGGATTGCCGAAATTCAGACAATTGGTGACTGCCACCGGTTCGGCGCCCGTGCAGGCCACATTCCGGGCCGCTTCCATCACGGCGATGGCTCCGCCCTTGTAGGGATTGAGATAGACGTAACGGCCATTGCCGTCTGTGGAGGAGGCGACACCCTTCGTCGAACCCTTGAGGCGGATCAGGGCCGCATCCCCGCCCGGTGCGATGACGGTATTGGACCGGACTGTATGATCATACTGACGGAATATCCATTTCTTCGAGGCGATATTGGGTGAAGCGATCATTTTTTTCAGGATTTCGCTGCCCTCGCTGAAGTCAGGAATGGATTCAATATCGAAGGCCATTGTTTTTTCCAGGTAATCAGGCTTTTTGCTGTCGCGGTAATATACCGGCGCGCCACCGCCGAGAACCAGGTCAAAGGCCGGCACTTCCGCCTTCAATTCACCATTTTCGTAAATACGGACCGGCGCGTTTTCACCCGTGACCGTTCCGGCGAGGCTGTAGTCCAGTTCCCATTTATCAAAAACTTTCCGCGCCTCGGCTTCAAATCCCTTGCGAACCACCACCATCATCCGTTCCTGAGATTCGGAAAGCATGATTTCGTAGGGCGTCATTCCCTTTTCCCGGAGATGAACCCGGTCCAGATGCAGATCCATACCATGTTTGCCCCGGTCGGACATTTCCGTGGAACAGCAGGTGATACCGGCGGCTCCCATATCCTGGACTCCGATGAGCCAGGGTTTGCCCAGCAGTTCCAGGGATGCTTCCATCAGCGTTTTCTCGGTGAAGGGGTCCCCGACCTGAACATTGCTTTTCCGTTCCTCACTCTTTTCGCTGAGTTCCTCGGAGGCGAAGGTGGCGCCGTGAATTCCGTCCCTGCCGGTGGAGGAACCGATGATGAATACACTGTTCCCTTCCCCTTTGCTGGTGGCGGAAATAAATTTCCGGTTTTTCAGAACACCGATGGTCATGGCGTTAACCAGCGGATTTCCCGTATAGGCATCTTCAAAATATATTTCGCCGCCGACCGTGGGAACGCCCATACAGTTGCCGTAATCTCCGATCCCTTTCACAACTTCCCGGAGCAGATACCGGTTCCTTGCTGAATCCAGCGGGCCGAAGCGCAGGGAATTGAGACTGGCGACAGGCCGGGCTCCCATGGAAAAGACATCTCGCAGGATACCGCCTACACCCGTCGCAGCACCCTGATAGGGTTCCACCGCAGAGGGGTGGTTGTGACTCTCGATCTTAAAGGCGATATAAAAGCCGTC
The DNA here is from genome assembly GCA_046735395.1 of Fidelibacterota bacterium. Classification (GTDB taxonomy): domain Bacteria; phylum Fidelibacterota; class Fidelibacteria; order Fidelibacterales; family DSDE01; genus JBJKQR01. The sequence goes on from JBJKQR010000084.1 coordinate 43,809, forward strand.
GCCGGCATCGATCAGTCCGGCATTTTCCTCACCGGCGCCCACAAGCAGGCGGCCGCCGCTGCGGGGAAGAGTCTTCACCACGGCGATGGAATTTTTATAGGAACAGTGTTCGCTCCACATGACTGAAAAAATGCCCAGTTCCGTCCAGTTGGGAACCCGACCGAGTATTTCCAGAATACGTCCGTACTCCTCCTCCGACAGTCCGTGTTCCTTCGCCAGATCCAATGTCACTTCAGGTTCCTGTTGCATGAGCTCCCTGTTCTTGGTTTAGGGTTGGACGGAGACGTCAATTTTCTTGGCCGCCTCCAGAATACTCCGAGCCAAAGTTAGTGAAAATTTGCATTTAAACGCAATTTCCTTTTCATCCGAATTCTGAATTTCAGCAATATCCGGAAATTGGGAAAAAAGGGTATTTCGTCGTTTGGGCCCGAGTCCGCTGATATCGTCAAATACGCTGCGGGTCATGGATTTGTCACGCCGTTCCCGGTGAAAGGTGATGGCAAAGCGGTGGGCTTCATCCCGGATCCGGCGCAGCAGCGTAAGCGCCGGCGACGTCTTGGGAATATTCTGGGGATAGCTATAGCCGGGGATAAATACCTCTTCCAGTTTCTTGGCCAGGCCCAGAACAGGCAGGTTCCCCAGATTGAGACGCTGCAGCACATCCTTCGCCACACCAAGCTGTCCCTTGCCGCCATCGATCAGAATCAGGTCCGGCAGCACGCCTTTTTCCTCTATTAGCCGAGTATAGCGCCGTTCCACCACTTCCTTCATGGAAGCAAAATCGTCAGTCCCCACCACGGTCTTCACGATAAAGCGCCGGTAAGCGCTTTTTTTCGGACGCCCGTTCTCAAAGGAAACCATGGATGCCACCGTGTTCGTACCCTGTATGGTGGAAATATCAAAGCCCTCGATGGTCATAGGCGGCACCGGCAGATTCAGCGCTTCCTGCAGCGCCTCCACCATTTTTCCCGGCTTTTCCCGGTTTTTCATTTTCTGAAGCAGGTGATCCTTCAGCAGCATATCGGCATTTTTCCGGGCCAGTGTCAGCAGTTTGGCCTTATCTCCCCGTTCCGGCTGAATAATTTTGACGGCATGTCCGGCGAGAGAGCGCAGAAATTCCTCATAGAGCGGAATTTCGTCATCCAGCTCTGTAAACAGTTCCCGGGGAATGAAGGTAGTCGTCGGATAATAACTTCGGATGAATTCCCTCAGAATATCAGAACGGCTGTTTTCCTCACGGATTTTCAGAAAAAAGTGTTCCCGCCCGATGAGGTTTCCCTCCCGGATCCGCAGGACCACCACGACTGCGTCCTTATCCGCGGCAGCCAATGTGAGAATATCCCGGTTGATGAAATCCGTGGATACGATATTCTGTGCTGTGGTATAGGCCTCCAGAACGGCTGTCTGATCCCGGAATTTTGCGGCCTTTTCGTATTCGAGCCCCTTTGCGGCCTCCGTCATTTTTTCTTTGAGTTCATTCAGCAGATCCCGGGTATGCCCGTTGAGGAAACGGACAATTTCGCGGATCATTTCCTGATAGGAGTCAACGGAGACCAGGCCCTGACAGGGGCCTTCGCAATTCTGCATGTGGTATTCCAGACAGAGCTGGACACGACGGGACCGGACGGTTTCACTGTCAAGCCCGGAGCGGCAGGAACGGAGCGGAAAAAGCTTATGGATGATGGCCATGGTCCGGCGCAGATTTCTCACATTCGTATAGGGGCCGAAATAACGGCTGCCGTCCTTCTCCACATTCCGGGTGATGAAGACCCGGGGAAAATCCTCAGCCGTGACCCGGATGAAGGGAAAGGTCTTGTCATCCTTCAGATTAATATTGTAATGCGGCCGGTAATCCTTGATCAGGTTATTTTCCAGCAGCAGCGCCTCAACTTCGCTTTCCGTAATAATCCATTCCAGATCCCGGATTTTGGAAACCATGACCAGAGTTTTGATATCCTTGTCCCGGCTCTGGAAATAGGAACGAACCCGGTTTTTCAGGATTTTTGCCTTGCCCACATAAATGACGGTGGCGTCCTTGTCGCGAAAGATGTAAACACCGGGGCGGCCAGGGAGCTGACTCAGCTTTACAGCGATGTTTCCGGGGATCTTTTCCATGAGGATAATGTAATATTTTCAGGCCGGAATTCTGTGAATTAATTTGAGGATGTGCTGTAGCGGACAGATCACAGGCCATGACACATGTGTAAATGATTAAATAAAGGAAAATCTGATGCTTACCGGCCCTTAAACCGCTTCATGAATAAAGAAATGAAAATCGTTTTAATAAATAAATTCAAATTATTTTTCAGCTTCCGAACCTGCTCCGGATAGGCTTGCGAAAAAAATTAGTTCACTCAGTGAATATTCTTTGTCTTTTCCATTGATAATAGACATGAATTATTATAAAATTCGGGCAAACGTAAGTAAACGGAGCGTTGCTTTTATTTTAGACGATGAAATGGTCATTAGCAAAACACGCTTAATTAAGGAGAGATAATATGTCTGCAGTGTTCAAGATGGCAGTGTTATTGGCCGCAATGACACTAGTTTTCACCCAGTGCAGTGAATACGATGAGGAATTTTACACCATCGATTCCTACAATCAGGGTTTGGGAAGTCTGTTGCAGAATGCTGGAAAATCAGCACTGTCCAGCGATCTGAAAATGGTTGATCCGGAACAGGCCCTTGGTTGGTCAGCCGGAACGACCGATTCACTTATCAATGCAGGAGCCGTCGCAAGAGTCGCAGATTCATTGGCTGCGGCCGGAGCTGACACGCTGGTTCCCGGATTGGATCTGGTTACGCTGCTCACGAGTGGAGCATCGTATCAGGGTTATATACTTGTGAATCTGACAACGGCACCGGTTGTGGGAAACAATCGTTGGATTTTCATGTCTGACGCATTTCTGAAAGCCACGATCTGGGCAATGAACGGTTCGGAAGTTACTCAGAAATCAGACATGATCCCGGCAGAGGTGATCGTAAAATACCGGGATGTGGTACATTGCCGCTATGAATATGATCTGACACCCGGCATCTATATGCTGAAGGTCCTGAAATCGGAAATTGACAAGACAACGACCCGGGTCAATATGGCGGTCTTTCAGGATGGATACGAGGCATCGGAAGACCTCCTGCAGATCGCTGAAGACCTGGGAAACTCGACAAGTTCCGCGTCCCTGGTTTCAAAGGTGGAAATTGATTCACTGAACAGTTCACCATTGAACGTTCTTCCCGACAGCAGCTTTATATATGGCTCAGTCAATGATTCCACTCTTTTTTACGACCTGATGATGGAGACTATTGCGTCGGCCGATCTCCTGGGCAAGACCACGGAACTCAGTTATAATCCGACAATTGAAAATCTGGCTGTGGCCTATATTCTCACGGACCTGAATGCAGGAGACTACATCTTCTGGTCGGACCAGCCGGTAAAATTCCGGGTCTTCAAGCTCAGCTCCATGAAGGAGGTCACCGTGGAAACGGGTATCAGCCTCACTGAATCCCTGGCGTATCCGATCCGGCAGAAAGCCAGTATGAGCGTGGCAGAAAACGGAAGCTATCTGATTGCCGCTGATAAGGGATACAATCTGACCGGAACCTATAAGCCACTGTCCTTTATGAGCTTTGACGTCATTCTGGCAGAGCAATAAGTCGAAACATCATGGAGATGAAATGAAAACACAATATTTCAGCATACTCATCCTGGCCATCTTTCTCGCAGGAGGAACGATGCATGCACAGGATAAAAAACTCGGGCAGACGGGTTTCCAGTTTTTATCTGTCGTTTCAGATGCTCAGGGATCCGCATTAGGCGGTGCCATGACATCACGTGAAGCCGGAAGCGGAGCCATTTTCTTCAATCCGGCCTGTATGGCGCACATGAAAGATGGATTTGAACTGTCCATGTCACAGAATAATTTCATTGCCGATATCAAGCATAACCAGCTGTCGGCTGTCATCAATCCCGGCCACAACCGCTATGGCGTCTTCGGAGTCATGATGCAGGCCGTAGATTATGGCGAAATCGAGAACACGGTCCGGGCGGATAATGATAACGGTTACTTCAATACCAGTATCGCGAAACCAACATCGCTCATGCTCGGCGGAAGCTATGCGAAAGCGCTTTCGGACAAGTTTTCTGTGGGAATGAATGTCAAATACAGCATGCAGAATCTGGGCAAGGCCATCACGACCAGCGAGTCAACAGCCGAGAGCAAGGTTGTGAAATCCTTCACGGCCGCTACAACTGCACTGGATTTCGGAACCCTGTTCCGCACCGGATTCCGAAGCGTGGCTTTTGGTGTAAGCCTCCAGAATCTGTCACAGGAAGTCAAATACGTATCGGAGGATTTTGAACTGCCCATGACCTTCAATATGGGTATCAGCGCGAATCTGTTCGATTTTACAGGCGGATTTGCAGGTCAGACCTGCGTGATCTCACTGGATGCGGTTCATCCCCGCTCCTATCCCGAATTCATCCGCATCGGGGCTGACTACCGCTACGGTTCCTTCATCAGCCTGCGCGGAGGCTTCATTAGCAATCACGACAATTACAGCGGTACGTTTGGAATGGGAGTCCGGATCAAAGCGGCAGCCATCGATTATGCCTATACTCCGCAGGGAGTGTTCGACCAGTTCAACAAGGTACAGCAGTTTACCGTCCGCTTTGCATTCTGAGGAAAGGAGACACTAATGAAAACAAAATATATGACAAGGGCAAAGGGAATGAAAAAACTCCTACTGGTTTTTCTCGTCCTTTTCCAGGCACTGCCCATCAGCGCAGCCATCACAGGTAAGGTGGCGGGACGCGTCGTCGACGAAGCAAACGGGCAGGCTCTGGTCGGAGCAAATATTATTATTGAGGGAACAGCTCTGGGTGCGTTTACCGACAATGACGGATATTATTCAATTCTTAATATTCCTCCGGGAACCTATAACGTCATCGCGACCATGATGGGCTATGCAAAAATGACACTGCAGGACGCTCAGGTAAAAATGGATCTGACCACGACTCTGGATTTTTCGCTGAAAACAGCGGCTTTTGAAATGGATGCTGTCGTGGCAGAGGCAAAGAGGCCTGTTGTACAGCTGGATATGTCATCGTCACAGATGAACATTTCCTCCGAGGAAATTGATGCTCTGCCGGTTACATCCGTAACAGAAGTCATCGGCCTGCAGGCCGGTGCGGAAGGGCTGACCATCCGCGGGTCCTCGTCGACCGAACTTCTCTACAATATTGACGGACTTGCGCTGAATGATGAGCGGTCTAACGTACCCTACACCTCTCTCCCACTGTCCTCAGTGGATCAGGTCAAGGTGCAGACCGGCGGTTTTGCCGCTGAATATGACAATGCCCGGTCCGGTGTCGTGCAGATTACCACCAAGGAAGGCTCCAAGACGAAATATGAAGGCAGTTTCACCATGAATTACGACCCGCCACAGCCCAAACATTTCGGAAATTCCATCTATGATCCAATGGGATTTCACCTGCGCCCCTACAATGACCCGGATGTCATGTGGACCGGAACGCAGAACTGGCCCGATGATATGCAGAAATCCTACCCCGGATTCATGGGTTTCAATGCCCTGAGTCAGCAGCTCATCATGGACAAGAATCCCAATAATGACCTGTCTCCGGCCGCGCTTCGCGAACTTTTTCTCTATCAGTACCGGCAGCAGCAGGTTGAAAATATGCCTGATTACGTGGCCGACCTCGGTTTCGGCGGACCTGTTCCCGTTATCGGCAAATATCTGGGGGATCTCAGATTCTTCGCCAGTTACCGGGACGAACAGAGCGTGTATGTCATTCCTCTGTCCCGGGACACCTACCGTGACAATAACCTCAATGTAAAACTGACCGCAGACCTGAGTCAGAAGACAAAGCTGAACATTATACTCATGCGCGGTGTAAGAAATGCTGTCACCACAACCAACTGGAGCACACCCTCCACCGGTTCCTATTTCGCCAGCACCTCTTCGGTGGCAAATCTCGCTTCCGATCCGGCCACGGCATTCATCCCCTCCACCTACAACCCCCAGACCATAACCCGTATGAATCTCGGCTTCACTATCAAGCATCAGTTCAACAGTAATTCCTTTGCCGAGCTGTACTTCAACAGCCTCAGCAATAAATACCACGCCTTCCGGGATACACCCCGCGATACGACGACCTTCGACCTCTTTCCCCAGTATTCCGATTTCAGCTACTATGTCAACGAATTCCCCTTCGGGTACTACGCAGACGGCCCCAATACAGTTACCGGTATGAGAACGGACTGGATGGGCTTTGCAATGGATGAGAGCAAGGTCACGACAAATACTCTGAAATTCGATTACACGAATCAGATCAACCGCTTTCATCTGCTGAAAACCGGGTTGGCATTGGTACAGACCGACAATATGGTGGACAGCTGGCTGGAAAATGCCAAATCCACCTGGCGCTTCTATAATAACTGGCATCAGAAACCCATCCGTTTCGGAACCTACATTCAGGATAAGATGGAATATGAGGAACTGGTTGTGAATGCCGGTATCCGCTTTGACATGTACAATGCCATGGCTGACTGGTATGATCTGGACACCTACGACGCTCTCCTGAATGCCAACAACGGCTTCAATCTGGAGACAAAGGCCCCCACGAAAAAAACCAAATCCGTATACTCCGTGAATCCACGCCTCGGTATAGCGCACCCCATTTCCGCCCAGTCCAAGATCTACTTCAACTACGGCCATTTTTCCATGGTTCCGCAGTCACAGTACCTCTTTCTCGTGGACAGGCTCGGCGTGGGCAGTGTCCGTTCACTTGGAAATCCTGAACTGGAATTCACCAAGACCATCCAATACGAAATCGGCTATGAACACAGTCTTTTCCAGAAGTACCTGCTGAAAATCGCCGGTTATTACAAGGATGTGAAGAACCAGCCGAACTGGACACTCTATACGAATTATGACGAGACGGTCAGCTACTATACGGGCACCAGCAATGCCTTCGTGGATATCCGCGGACTGGAACTGACAGCCGAAAAAAAATACGGTGATTTCGTAAGGGGCTTCATCAATTACACCTATTCCATACAGAGCTCCGGTATCTTCGGCATCGCCCGCTATTTTGAAAATCCCCAGGAACAGGCTAATTACATCCGCCGGAATCCGGTCATTTCCAAACCGGTTCCCCGTCCCTTCATCAATGCCAGTCTGTCTCTAATGACACCCCACAACTTCCGGGCCCTTGGACTTCCCAAAATGCTGACTCAGGACTGGCGACTGAACTTCCTGTATTACTGGAAGAAGGGGTCTAAATTCACCAATACGGACTATTCAAACATTATCAATGCCTTCGAATGGGTTGATTACTACAATGTGGATATGAAAGTCTCCAAAACCCTGAACATGGGTTCCAGGCACCTGAGACTTTTCCTGAATGTCAGCAACCTCCTTGACCTGAAATGGCTCAGTACCACCGGATTCGCCGGAACCAACGACAGCCGCTACTACTACGGATCCCTGAAAATGTGGTTTGAGGAAGGAAGCGAACACGGCAATGATCTTGTAGGAACGACAGACAAGGACAAGAGCTACATCAATATGCCGAACATGACCTCCCTGACTTATCTGAATCCGAGACGGGTAACCTTCGGAATAACCGTTAATTTCTAATGACATGTAAGGATAAGCAATCATGAAAAAGAAAATGCAAAACATCATAAAACTCGGACTTGTTCTGATGTTCCTCCTGTCAGCATCCGGCCTGAACGGCCAGATTGACAACGGCCTCAGGAAATGGATCCGGGTCGGGTCCCTGCAGTCATTTTTTGATGCCTATGGAGCTGAACGGGCCTGGAATGCGAATACCAGCTACTATGAAGGTGTACAATGGCCGGCATGGTATGCGGATCAGGATAACTTCGTCATTGACCGCAGCTGGGTTACCTGCCGGGATTTCACCGATGCGGACGGAACCTTCTGGGATTACAAATCCGTATCCTTCTATTCCACAAGTACAGAGGTCCAGGCTATGCAGAATACTCTGACCGGTCTGTTTGACAGTCCCCTGGTCTCCGTGGACGGGACACTCAAGCTGGCCGATTCCTATGTGGACTCACTCCACGATCCGAATCTGCCCTTTGACCGCATTCTGACGGATGTGTCACGGACCAGCCTGGGTGTGGAAGTCACGCGAAAGGTCTATGCATTCAGCCAGCAGTATCATGACAATTATTTCATCACGACCTATACCTTCAAAAACACCGGTAATACTGATGGTGACGATGAAATCGAACTTCCGAACAATGTGGTCACCGACTTCTATTACGGTTGCATGCCGCGCTACGCGACCAGCCAGGAAGCCCGTCTTACAACATCCGGAGATATTTCCTGGGGTATGCATCAGTGGGTTCATCATACACCGATGACCGATAATCCTGACATTCCCTGCTTCTATTCATGGCTGGGCCAGGTGAAGGCTCTGGATGGTGTCGTTGATAATATCGGCGGTCCAATCTATAAAAATGTCACTGATTATAAAGACGGCCGCCTTTCCGCACCCCAGTTTGCCGGTATGGCCATTCTTCACGTTCCCGCCTCTCCGACCAACGATATGAATGACTACGGGAAACTCACGATGGGATGGCATGGCGGAGACACGTACGGAATAGACAAGGAAATCTGGGACATGCTGTCCGGAGTGGATATCTACAAGAATACCGGATCCTATTCCATCCCCATGGATGAAGGCAAATCAACAAGTGATATTCCTCAGGATACGGAAGGCAATGACGGCGGCGGCGCTGCCGGCCTTTACGGCGTCGGGCCCTATACACTCCAGATGGGGGAAAGTGTCACTATTGTCACCGTGGAAGCCGTATCCGGACTGGATCGTGAACACTGTACAACAATCGGCCAGAAATGGCTGCAGGATTATAGAGGTACAGCACAGACCTTTACCCTGCCTGACGGCAGTAACTCCACCGACAGAAATGAATACAAGGATGCCTGGGTCTATAGCGGCAAGGACAGTATCATGCAGACCTTCCGGCGTGCCAAGGCCAATTATGAGAGCGGTTTCGCGTTGGCGACACCTCCGCCTCCCCCTGCAAATATCTATATCGAATCTCTCGGTGACAAGATTGCTCTCACCTGGTCCGGCGAAGCCGAAAGTGCTTCAAATTTTGGAGGATATAAAATATTTCGTGCCACTGCTGCATCAGACAGCATCTACCACGAAATCTTCAGCTGCGGAGCAGCCGATGCCGTCAACAGTTATGAGGACAAGACGCCCAGTCGTGGAATCAGCTACTACTACTATGTCTGTTCGCTGAGCGACGGCAGTTTGAATACAGATCTGTCTCTGAACCCGGCAGGCCAGCTCATGAGTGGCCGGGCTTATACGCAGACGGTGGAACCGGCTTATCTGCGCCGGCAGTCCGGTATGAAACTGGCTGATATCCGCATCGTTGCCAATCCCTATTCCATTGCAAACAGAGACTGGCAGTACGGTGAAGGGGACGACATGGACCGGATCTACTTTCTGGAAGTCCCGGGGCACTGCGTCATTAAGATCTTCACCGAACGCGGTGACCTCATCAAGACCATCCATCACGAAGCCGGTTCCGGCGATAAAGCATGGAATCTGGATACGGACAGCAGACAGGTCATCGTCAGCGGTGTCTATATCGCCTACTTCCAGGTTACTCAGGATATTCCGGATCCCTACACAGGAGAAGTCGCTCTGAAAAAAGGCGACGCAACGTATAAAAAATTCATTGTAATCCGATAAGTATGAGGCTTAGAAATGAGAAATACTAAACACATAACTATTTCAGTTCTTGCCGGCCTGGCCCTGTTGCTTATCGCCGGCTGCACTGAATTTCCTCCGCTGACCGATGTTCCCAACCAGAGTTATGGGGACACGCCGATCATCGAGTCCGTCAGCCCCGCATCCTACAGCCTGACCGGGACCGGAGACACTATTACCATCAGCGGACAGAATTTCGTAAATGACAGTCTGTCGAATTTCGTCTATTTCGGCCCTGACACATCCGGAAAATTCCCCGCTCAGGTGGTGGACTGGTCATCAACTACACTGAAAGTCATTCCGCCCCTGATTTCCGGGCGCGGGCTTCAGATGCGTCTCGATGTGGCCCACGCCATCGTACCGGCTTTCTATTCACCCTACGAACTGGAACTGGCCGCCATTCCCTGGGGTAATACGACCTGGGAAACCCGGCCCATCGAAATTGCCTGTGATGCCAATGACAATGTCTATGCACTACTCGACGACGGCAAAGTGATCAAGATCTTTGCCGATGGCAGCGGTTTTGTTCAGGTCGCGGAAGGCTGCCCGACAGGAACCGCTGCGAATGAATGGCTCTCAATGCAGGTAGGAAGCAATGACACCCTCCTGATCCTTGAGAAGATCTACATCTACAAAGTTCCCGTCATCGCCGATTCGGTTGTCGTCTGTGATAAAACCAACATGAAATTCAATTCCACAAAGTTTGCAGACTGGGGAGAGACATTTGACAAGGATAAAAACGGAATTACATTCGTTGCCAGCCGGAAATCCATGATTATGCCGGTCGACAAGTCGGGTATTCCGATTTCAGCCAATGACATCACGGTAGCAGAAGCAAATGGTGAAAAATTCCAGGCTCTTCGCGTATTCAATGATTATGTGTACGCTGCGACTCCCTCTGTCCTGCTTCGCTTCCCGATCGAAGATGCGAATGGGAAACTGGGAGCAGCCGAAACAGTGTATTCACTTTCCGATTATATGTCGGATGTTCAGATCACTTCCATGATGATTGCTGCCGATGGTGATATCTACCTCGGCATTGCTCCGTTGACAACCTTTACCGGCGCAACAGCCCCTGCAGCAGTCCTGGTTGTAAATTCAACTACCGGCAAGCCCTTTTATCCTTCAGCACTGATATCACCTACCCGTGATATGATTTGGGGTAGCGGTAATTATGCCTTCCTGCTCCGGAACCTGATCTACAGCGATGCATCCAATGATATCGCAAAATATGCGGATTATAAGGTTGTACGTGTCATGATGAGCAAGGATGGAGCCCAGAATTTCGTTAGAGAGTAAACCTGACGGGAATACCGTTCATAATATCATAAAAAAGGGGGCTGAAGAGCCCCCTTTTTTTATTCATCCGTAAAAGCAGGGAACAGGGTGAAAAAACATGTTTTGAGGCCTAAAACAGCAATTACCTGCTGATATGTAGTGAGTTAAAGGATATTTTATCTTAATTGTGATTAGAATATCCTGAATGGGACCCTAAATTCTGCGATAATGGAAAATACGTCAGGCTTTCATGGCTATAATCAACTGATATACAATATGTTACAGAGATATCTTAAATTATGATTAATGATTAAAATGTATGGGATAATTCAATATAATCACGTAAACAAAAATCTTTATATATAGAACCGGGAGTGGGATTAATCCTTCGGCGCGGCCAGTTTTGCCACCCAGATGGAAATTTCATAGAGAATGAGCAGCGGGAAGGCCATGAGCAGCTGGCTGACAGGATCCGGAGGCGTGAATAAGGCTGCCAGGAGAAAGATAACGACAATGGAAAATTTGCGGATTCGTATCAGCAGTCCGGCACTGAGAATGCGGAATTTAGTCAGGATAAAGGTGATGACCGGCATTTCAAAGACGATCCCCATTCCCAGCAGCAGATAAATCACGAAGGTGATATACTGATCGATCGCCACATTGGGAACAACCTCATCGGGAAAATTTATGCCGAGCAGGAAGGTGAGCGCCACCGGAAGCACCATATAATAGGCAAAGGCCGCACCGGCCAGAAAATTGATGAAGGTTATGAGAATAACCGGACTCGTATATTTCTTTTCACTGCTCCTCAGGCCGGGAGCAATAAATTTCCACAGCTGATAGACAATGACAGGAATGGATAATGTAATTCCGGCTGCCACGGCTGTCAGGATCTGGATGATGAACATCCCCTGCACTCTCAGAACCTGCAGCTTCAGCGGATTGTCCAGAGTGATGGCCGGATGAATCAGGAAGCGGATGATGGGATTGACAAAGAAAAAGGCTGCAATGGAAAAAATAAACACGGACAGCAGGCCCTTGAAGATACGCCATCTCAATTCCTCGAGATGTTCCAGAAATCCCATATTGGCTTCCGTATCGTCCTTTTGCCCTGTCTTGAGAAGTGATTCAGTACTCATAATTCATTCAGCGCTTTCCGTATTGTGTTTGGTGTCTCTTTCGCATCGTTCCGCAACAGTGTCTCCAACAATTTCCGCCGATCCGCGGTCCAGTAGTTCTCCAGCAGATCATCCCCGATGCGTTCGCTTACAATATCCCGCAGGCGATCACGCCGAAGCTGGTTCCATCCGTCAATCCTTCTGAGATGTTCCTGATAATTCATGAGAGATTCGATCAGCTCCTCGACGCCTTCGTCCCGTGTGGCAATGGTTTTAATGACGGGAACGGCCCATCCTCCTTCGGTCATATTCAGGTCAAGGATGCTGCGGAGGTTAACTTCCATTCTGGCTGCTCCGTCCCGATCCGATTTATTGATGACAAAAATCCCTCCGATTTCCATGAGGCCTGCTTTCATGGCCTGAATCTCATCACCGGATTCGGGAACCAGCACCACGACGGCAATATCAGCAGACCGTGAAATATCCAGCTCTACCTGTCCCACACCCACGGTCTCAATCAGGATCAGATCATAGCCCCCGGCATCCAGCACATCACAGGCTTCCCGGGTTTTCCGGCTCAGGCCGCCCAGACTGCCCCGGGTCGCCATTGAGCGGATAAAAATACCTTCTTCTCCGGACAGGCTGTTCAATCGGAGGCGGTCTCCCAGTAATGCTCCGCCGCTGAAGGGTGAAGACGGATCCACGAGAATGAGCGCCACGCGTTTCCCCCTGTTCAGAAAATGCCGGGCGATCTTTTCTGACAGCGTGCTTTTTCCAGCGCCTGGAGGCCCGGTAATTCCAATGCGAAAAGCATGTCCACAGCGGGGCCACAAGTCATCAAGAATTGATGCAGCCTCATCCGAATCATTTTCTACCTTGGAAATCAGCCTGGCTATTTTCCGTTTATCCATGGAGCTCATGTCTGGAAATTTACCCAATTCACTATCTTTTTCAAAGGGCTAAGAAAAACCCGCTCCAACCCTTATTGGTCCTGAAAAGATGTCGTATCCGATGCCTGCCGGAGCAGGATAAATTCTCGGGTCTCAGGCGTCCAGTAATGCAGAAGTGTCTGCAGGGATGCATTGCCCTTCAGCAGCTGACAGAGATCGCCATTACCCAGCGCCTGACTCATTTCACTGCAGCGGAACTGCATTTCCCGGGGATAGAGAACATTCATAACCCTGAATTCAGCCAGAAACACCTCCAGCGCGGACCGTCCGTCCAGTGCGTCGAGAGGCAGCATGGTGGAGCGCGGATCCAGCGGACAGTGCAGCAGCCCCAGAGCAGCAAACGCAGGATCATCCTCGGCAAGGGCCTGCTTCACACGGACCGCATCCATCCAGGGAGCCCAGCAGCCGCTCAGGCCGCTCAGCGAATCCCGCAGAACACTCAGAGTGCTGAAGGAGGCCAGAAAACGAAAAGGATAATCATGAATATCGTCACCCGTCTCCAGCATCGGATTCTGGGGATAAAACAGGTAGAGAAGATCATTATACCCCACCTCCTCTCCACTGAACCGACAGGGAATAACGGTAAGATTTTCTGTTTTTTTCATATATCCTCTGCGGGCGAAATATCGGGCAGCTTCCCCCAGGCTCATGTCATAGAGAAAAGGAAGTCCGGCAGCAGAGCGGTTCGGCGGTCCCCAGATGTCCCGCAGCGCGGACATCCGGGGTCTGTCCGGAATAATCAGTGCGATATCGAGCAGGTCCGCCAGCCGCATGGCCGATTTCAGATACTGAAGAACCGGATCCGAACTGATTCCGGACAGCGGCATATCGAAGAGGATGCCGTCCGCCGAAGCGAGTTCGGAGGCCCGGAAGCGGAGCGACTGACTCTGTACGTACTTCAGATCCGGACTGTGGATGGACAGGAGCAGGGAATCCTGCCAGTAGCGGTCCCAGCCGTTGGCGGTGATAACGTAGGTTCGCACGCTTCGCAGGGATTTCTGACGGGCAAGTATATCCAGAAGATGGACACCCTTCGAATCCCGGCTGCCATGATTACAGAATACGATAAGCTTTTTTTGCGCTAATTGGGAGAAGTTGGATATTTCAAGCATATCCAGACCGGTTAGAACAGGCAGAGACTCTGCATTTGTTCTCCGAACCGGCCAGGCAAGCATGGCAACGGCCAGCAGAATGCTGAATGATTTTTTCACAAGACCTGTCCGCCTTATCCCTTCTGCTCCTCAGGTCGGGTACCGGCTGATGGACAGATTCAGCCGATAAAATCCGCCTTCAGGGAAGAAAGATCCCCGCCATAGCTATCCACAAAGGCGCGGATATGATTTTCCAGATATTCAAGACGTGTTACGGATTCCACGTAGAAATAATCAAACAGAGGCGCTTTTTCGGAAGCGGACTCGGCGATGGGTGCGAAATGTACGAGACGATAGAGCAGACTGGTCATTTCGGTGAAATCGGTAGCGCAGAAATCGTGCAGATCCTTGGATTTCACAGCCGAGACCGTTTCAATGAGGCTCAGCATCGTATCGATATGACCGGAAACCACGGATTTTCTGTTCCCGAGACGAGGCAGGTCCTGATGCCGGAATTCTTCCCAGTCCGGTGCCAGGATATTATTGGTGATGCCGCCGATGGCAGCGACCACCTGAAGCTGAGTCGTCCCTTCATAAATATTTGTAATCCGCGCATCCCGGGCCAGGCGTTCTGCAGGGAAATCCCGCATATAGCCCACACCGCCATGGATCTGGATGGTATCGTAAGTGACCTTATTGGCCATTTCGGTGATGGTGAATTTTGACAGAGGCGTCAGCAGAGCAGCCAGATTGACCGCAGCCTTCAGGTCACTGCCCACATTTTCACCACGACTGTTGCGGCGTTCCAGCAGTTCCTCCTGATCGACAGCGAGGGCTGTACGGTAGAGAAGCAGACGGCTGGTTTCAATATCGGCCTGCATTTTTTTCAGCATCTGAAAGACAGCCGGGAAATGAGCAATACTCTGGCCGAACTGTTCACGTTCACGGGCATATTTCTTTGCTTCCTCGTACGCGGCTTCAGCAATACCCAGCGCCTGGGCGGAAACACCGAGCCGTGCCCCGTTCATCAGGGACATGACATACTTGATGAGCCCGAACTTGCGTTTGCCCACCAGTTCCGTCCTGGCCATATTGAACTGAAGTTCACAGGTGGGTGAACCGTGAATACCGAGTTTATTCTCAATGCGCCGGACAATCATATTGTCATCGCGATAGCGTTCATAGAGGAACATGGAGAGGCCGCGTCCGCCCTTGCTGCCTTCTTCAGACCGGGCAAGAACGAGAGACACGTCACCGCTTCCATTGGTGATGAAGCGTTTCACACCGTCCAGATACCATTCTCCGTTCTTTTCAATGGCCTTCAGTGTCACGGCCTGCAGATCCGACCCGGCATCCGGTTCGGTCAATGCCATGGAACCGCTCACTTCACCGGAGCAGAATTTAGGAAGAACACGGGATTTCTGGGTCTCGTCGGCAAATTTTTCGATGGTGACCGCAATATCCTGAAGTCCGAAAAGATTCATGAGACTGGCATCGGCCTGAGATACCATTTCAACAATAATGGTATTCACAGCCTGAGGCAGATTAAGTCCGCCGTATTTCCTGGAGATGGTTCCGCCCATATAACCGGCCTTGGCCAGCATGGCCATATTTTCCTTGGTCTCATCGGCCCATTCCACATCACCATTCACATGCACGGCTCCTTTTTCATCCACGGCTTCAGCGCGGGGAGCAATGAACTCTGCGGCGATATGGCCGGCATTGTCGAGCAGCATTTCATACCATGTATAGGCTTCTTCGAAGCTGGTCAGCGTGGGAGCTTCCGGATTCTGGAAATTTTTCTCAAGATCAGCGGAGACCGGTTCCAGATTCAGCTGTTTCAGATAGAAGCGCCGATCATTATGATAAAAAGTGGGCATTATCCTTCCTCCTTCAGGTATTTGAGCATAACGGGGATGACTTCCTTCAGGTCCCCCACAATCCCCATGTGGGCGATTGCAAAAATCGGTGCGTCCGGATCGGTGTTGATGGCGATGATCTTCTGGGATTCTTCCATCCCGGCCCGATGCTGAATGGTTCCGCTCAGTCCGGCACCAATATAGAGTTTGGGACGGACGACCGCGCCGGTCTGGCCGATCTGACGGTCCTTATCCGCGAATCCGAAATCAATGGCAGCACGGGTCGCGGCGTATTCACCGCCCAGAGCCTTGGCCAGCTGCTTGATGAGATCAAAATCTTCCTTGGATCCCACACCGGCTCCACCGCAGACGATGACATCGCTGGAATTCAGGTTAATCTTGCTTTCCTTGTGAATGATGGACAGAAATTCGTTACGGATCCATTCGTCATGGATATCCATGCGGAATTCCTCGATTTTGACAGGCTTGTCTCCCTCTACTTCCGGCAGCAGCATGACCCCTTCCCGGACGGTGGCCATGGCAGGCCGGCTGTCCGGAGATATGATGGTAGCCAGAATATTTCCGCCGAAGGCAGGACGCACCTGGTAGAGAATTTTTCCGGCATCCTTGAAATCATCAATATAGAGCTGGGTACAGTCGGCGGTCAGTCCGGTGAGCAGCGAGGATGCCACCAGAGGCGCAATATCCCGTCCCAGATGAGTCGCGCCGAAGAGCACCATATCCGGATCTTCCTTGCGGATGATCTCGGTAATGACTGATTTATAGGCCAGTGACTGAAGATGTTTCAGTTTGTCATTGAGGTAGACCACGAGGCGGTCCATACCGAAGCGAAACAGGCGCTCGCTGTTCTGCGGCAGTTCATTGCCCACAAAACATCCGACCACTTCGCCATTGAACGGTTTAACCAGGGATTCAGCCTTGTGGGTCAGTTCGATACTCACATCTCTCAGACCGTTATCAACAGGATTTTTTTCAACAAAGACCATTATTTTCATTGGGCAGCCTCCACCAGATCCCGCATAACGTCGCGAACCAGATCCTTGATTTCCCCGGCCGTGTTCTGATACATTTTCAGATCGCGCCCCTTCAGAGTTATACTTTTCACTTTATGCACCTTGGTCGGCGATCCCTTCAGGCCGCAGCGCGATTCATCGAGCTGCAGGTCGTCCAGATTCAGAATCTGGAAGGCGTCATCATTTGATTTCCCTTCCGGCATATCCACCTTGAAATTCTTCAGCATGAGCTGAGCATTGGGAAAGCGTGGCGTATTGGCAGCTGATGTCACGGTGAGCAGAACCGGATAACCGCTGCGAATCACTTCCGTCTGCATTTCTCCATCCCGTTCGACCGTAATATTTTCGTTCGTCACGTCCCGGAGACTGGAGACATAGGTAATCTGATTGAAGCCAATTTTGTCCGCTGTCTGGGGCCCGACCTGAGCCGTGTCCCCGTCAATGGCCTGACGGCCGGCAATCACCAGATCCACATCCCCGATCTGACGTATCGCCTCGGACAGCACATAGGAAGTAGCCAGCGTATCCGCCGCGGCAAAACGTCGGTCGGTAATGAGCTGGACTTTATCGGCGCCCATATACAGCGCCTGTTTCAAAATTTCGAGGGCTTTGGGCGGCCCCATGGTAACAACAGTAATTTCTGCGCCAAGACGGTCCTTGATCTGCAGAGCCAGTTCAAGAGCGTTCAGATCTTCCGGATTGTAAATAGCGGGTAGGGCAGCCCGATTCACTGTTCCATCCGGCCGCATAGCTTCCCCGGTCACATTCGCCGTATCGGGAACCTGTTTGGCGAGGACGACAATTTTTTTCATTTTCCCTCCTGTAATCAATTTCAAAAAGCTGAGTATCTGATCTTTATACTCTGAGCATTTTCGCGGCGAAATTACAAATTTATATTCTGGATCGGAAAAGGTTTTTTTCCCGGGAACACCGTCTGTGAGTCTTTTCACTCACAGAAACTGCTTCCTTCTCACGAAAGATCTTCCCCGTGAGCAGGCAGCTGCGCCTTCCCGTAAATGACTGAAGCCCGGGCACCTGTCACCGTGGAAAGATCAACAGCTATCTTCAGTATATGGGCGGCTCCGTAAACGGCCATACCGAAGGCTTCCTTCATATCCGGATGCAGGGGTTCATCCGGAAGCGGAGCCACTGTAAACCGGGGCAGGCGGTCGGATAATTCCTTCATCAGTCGCCCATGTCGCGCGCCGCCGCCGCTCACATGAAGCGGAAGGGGATCTGCAGTGCCGGTGAAGCCTTTCAATGCATCCGCCACCGATGCGGCTGTCAGGGCAGCCAGCGTCGCGAGCGCGTCCTCAAATTTCAGATTTACCAGATCCGATTCATGCTCCGCGATCCAATCCGGCCCGAATACGTCCCTGCCTGTGGATTTGGGCGCCGCTTCGGAGAAAAAGGGATGCATCATCCATTGCCCCAGTCGCCTCTCATCCACCTGTCCCCGGGCGGCAGTGTCGCCATCCCGGTCGAACTGATCCGGCCGATGTTTCCGGTAATATTCATCCAGCAGAGCCATTCCGGGGCCCGTATCGAATCCCAGCAGGGCCGCATCTGAATTCCTCCCGGGAACCCGGGTTACATTGGCCACACCTCCCACATTCAGCAGGAAGGTATCACCGGGCCGGTTTCCGAAGAGCAGCCCGTCCACCCAGGGCATAAGCGGCGCACCGCTGCCTCCGGCGGCAATATCCGCAGCCCGGAAATCCGAAATTACCGGAACACCCAGATCCCGGGCAAGAAAGGCTGTCTCACCGATCTGCAGTGTCGCCTTGCCCGGAATGTGGTACAGTGTCTGCCCATGGGAAGCAACCAGATCCAGATTCCGAATTCCTGTAGCATGGCAGCTTTCCTTCACCACCGAAGCCACCCAGCGGCCCCAGTCATAATTCACCTCACAGATGAGGGCGGTTGAACCATCGAGAGCCTGATGTATTTTTCCGCGTAATTCGTCAGGATAGGGATGGAATTCCTGAAGCAGCATTGTAAAATCGAGGTGCGGCGGATCCAGATGAATATCCGCGATGACAAGATCCAGGCCATCCATGGACGTCCCGGTCATCAGCCCGGCGCAACGGAGAAATGGGGTATTCATTCGAAATGGTTCCTCCTGTATTTCTCATAATCAACGGACAATTTACAATAATTGAATCATGAATTGCAGCCGAATATTCCGGCCTGGCCATCTCCGTTTTCCTATTTCTTCAACTCGTTCTTTCCTTATTGAGATAATATTTGTAATATTAGTGAAGAACTGACAGCGATGAGGCTGTCTTTCACAGAAAAGGTAAAGAAGGATCACTATGAATTCTGAAACGATACATGGCCACGAAGTACTGAAACTGATGGTAAAAGCCGGCGGGGCCTGGTCACGGGAAAAGCTGCTCCGCGATATCCGCAGCACATTCGGAACGGATGCCCGCTTCCATACCTGCACGGAACAGAGCCTGAATGCCGAGGAACTTCTGGATTTCCTCCAGTCTCGGGGAAAAATCGAGAACAGCAGCAGTGGCTACCGGGCTGACGAACAGAAAATCTGCAGCAACGCGGGATAAATTTTCAGCCTTCCTGCTGCAGGCTGTTTCCTATTCCCGATTAATTCGAATTATTATTTCAATATTTGAATATTATATCATTCATCTAAGCTGTCAAGAGCAGCCCGTGGCAGGGACTTTCCGGTCTGGGCCCCCAGTTTTTTTATCTGTTCTATGCGCCCGATAATAGTCGTCCCCTTCTGAGGCGAGTCAAACAGTTTATTTCGGGCAGCCTGATAATCCTTGTCAAGCGCGGAAATTTTGCTGCCGATATTCTCCAGATCTTCGAAAAAACCCACGAACTTGTCATACAGCGCGCCGCTCTGCCGGGCGATTTCAGCCACGTTCCGCCGCTGATTTTCCTGTTTCCAGACAAAGGATATCACCCTGAGTGTTGCCAGGATGGTGGATGCGGAAGCGAGAACGATGTTTCGCGTCAGCGCTTTTTCAAAGAGTCCGCCGTCCTGTTTCAGCGCCGCGTAGAGCGCTGGTTCCAGAGGAACGAACATGATGACGTAATCGGGAGAATTGATCCCGTAGATCTGACTGTAATTCTTTGCGCTGAGGGATGAAATGTGATTCTGAATCGCCGTCACATGCTGCTTCAGATACTGCTCCCTGTCCGAATCATCTTCGGCATGAAAATACTGTTCATAGGCAACCAGAGAGACTTTTGAATCGATGACGATATTCTTTTCTTCGGGAAGATTGATCACAAAATCAGGACGGAGCTGGCGCCCGTTTTCATCACTGTAACTTTCCTGGGCCAGGTAATGAACACCCTTTTCCAGGCCGGCATGGATCAGGATCTGCTCCAGCTGAAATTCACCCCAGTCGCCCTGCAGTTTCTTGTCACCCTTCAGGGCCTGCGTCAGACGCGTCGCGTCGTCGCTCACCTGCTGATTGAGCCGGACAATGGATTCGAGTTCCTTTTTCAGAGAGACCCGCTCCTTCATTTCCTCACCATAGGTCTTGTCGACCTTCTCCTCGAAACTTTTTATTTTCTCCTTCAGCGGATTGAGAATATCGGAGACTTTTTCATGATTCATTTCAACGAATTTGCGGCTTTTTTCCTCGAAAATCCGATTGGACAGATTTTCGAAATCAGCAGCCATGCGGGCTCTCAGTTCCTCAAATTCGGCCTTACTTTCCTTCAGGCGCGATTCCATATGCTCAGCCTGAGACTGCCAGCGCGCATTTTCGG
This sequence comes from Fidelibacterota bacterium, assembly GCA_046735395.1. Lineage (GTDB taxonomy): Bacteria > Fidelibacterota > Fidelibacteria > Fidelibacterales > DSDE01 > JBJKQR01. Next base: position 64,685 of record JBJKQR010000084.1, read on the forward strand.
TGGTGATTTTAACGAGCTTATCTTCGTTTTCCTTCAGGTCGCCGCGTGCCTGTTCATAAACGGATTTTGGCACATATTTCTGTTCCAGTTCACTGCGTGACGGACCGGCGGAGCGTTTCGCAATCAGCCAGCCCAGAGCAATTCCAATGACCAGGCCGGCCAGCAGACTCAGAATATCCATAAAATGTCTCCTTTGCTGCAGGGAATTTACGGAATGGGAAAGAGGAAGAGAAGTTAGAAGTTAGAAGTTAGAAGTTAGAAGTTAGAAGCTGGAAGCTGGAAGCTGGAAGTTAAAAAAAAGCCGGAGTACTGGACCCCGGCTGAGTAATAAGCTGAATGTGTGTGGAAAAATCAGACGTAGCCCTGATCCATCATGGCCTGGGCGACTTTGAGAAATCCACCGATATTGGCTCCCTTCACATAGTCCACATATCCGTCATCATTGGTACCATACTGCATACAGGTCTGATGAATATTGGACATGATGCGGTGAAGCCGATCGTCCACCTCGTCTGCGGACCATCCGAAACGGAAACTGTTCTGAGACATTTCCAGGCCGGAGACAGCTACGCCACCGGCATTGGAAGCCTTGCCCGGGCTGAACAGCACATGATTGGACTGGAAGAGATGAATAGCCTCCGGTGTACAGGGCATATTCGCTCCTTCAGTCACGCACTGAACTTTATTGGCCAGCAGTGCCTTTGCATCATCTTCATTGAGTTCGTTCTGCGTGGCGCAGGGCAGAGCCACATCCGCCTGTACTTCCCAGGGATGTTTTCCGGCGACAAACTGTACACCAAACTCGTCAGCGTAAGGTTTGACGATATCCTGGTTGGAGAGCCGGAGTTTGAGCATGTAGTCGATTTTTTCGCCTTTCACGCCGTCGGGATCATAGATATATCCATCGGGTCCGGAGAGAGTCACAACCGTGGCGCCCAGCTCGGTCGCCTTGCGGACAGCGCCCCAGGCCACATTTCCGAAACCGGATACGGCAACCCGTTTTCCCTCAAGTGTCTGGCCTTTGGTCGCCAGCATTTCCTTGGCAAAGTATACAACGCCGAAACCTGTGGCTTCGGGACGAAGAATGGAACCGCCCCATTCCAGGCCTTTTCCGGTGAGAACACCGGTAAATTCATTCTTCAGGCGTTTGTACTGGCCGAAAAGAAAGCCGATTTCCCGGCCGCCCACGCCGATATCTCCGGCAGGCACGTCCGTATTGGGGCCGATATGCCGATAGAGTTCAGTCATGAAGCTCTGGCAGAAACGCATGATTTCGTTATCGGATTTACCTTTGGGATCAAAATCGGATCCGCCCTTGCCGCCGCCCATGGGCAGGGTGGTCAGGGCATTTTTAAAAATCTGCTCGAAACCGAGGAATTTCAGGATTCCAAGGTTAACGCTGGGATGGAAACGGAGGCCTCCCTTGTAGGGCCCGATGGCGCTGTTGAACTCAATCCGAAAGCCGCGGTTGACCTGAACCTCCTCGTTGTCATCGATCCAGGGAACTCTGAACATGATCGTCCGTTCCGGTTCGACGAGGCGTTCGAGAATCTTACTCTGATTAAATTGCGGATTCTGCAGAATAACAGGCCAGATGGATGTCACAACCTCTTCCACAGCCTGGATGAATTCCGGTTCGCCCGAATTTTTCATTTTTACCAGCTGCATGAATTCTTCGATGTTCCTAATCATCATTTCCTCTTCATAGTTTGATATTGCTCAGACAATTGAACAAATCAGTTCCTGTAATTTTTTTCACGGTGATCTTAAAAAGAATTCCCATAATAAGCTAATTATTTTTATGAATAAATTCCCGGCCCCGGCCCTGTCCGGATATGAGAATTTACCTGATAAAGATGTTTGAAAGATGAAAAAAAATAAATAGTTTATCCTGAGTGGAGTATTAGCATTTTGATGAGTTTAAACAGAAAAAAACGGGTGGGAAAATGAGAAGAATCAGTTTGTTGCTATTCATTTTTACTCTTCTGCTCTGGGGACAGACGGAAACAGGAAATTCAGATGAGACGTCCGAACTACAGCCGATTGATGTGCAGACCATTCCGGACGCTCAGACACAGGGAAAATTCATCAGTCTGGAAAGTCATGAAGCGGCGTTGAAAGTTCTGCAGGACAGTCTGGCAGGAAGCATAAAGATTCAGACTGCAGATAAACAGACAATTGCAACACTGACAACTGAAAATACAGCGTTAAAGGCATCGCTGACGGCCGGCGCAGGCAGCACAACGGCTGTGTCGCCGGATACCCTCATCATCACCCGTTCGGATACGGTTCGCGTCAGTGACACTCTGAGAGTCGAACACAGCGTGCCGGATACGGCCTGCCTGCGGGAATACAGAAAACTTGAAGGCGATTACAACCTGCTCATCGGCAGCGTAAACAGCCTGCGGGACAGCCTGGCATCCAGAAAGAAGGTCAGGAGTTTCCAAGAAGTGAAGGATCCGACGAAGGCGGAACACGAAAATCTCTATTATCAGGTCGTGCGACTCATGAATCTGAATTACAGCGGCAAACATCATCTGTTTTCCAGTCATAAAAATCTCTTCGATGCTCAGGTAATCCGCAGTGACGAAGAATATCTCGATACATTTTTCCCCGAATTCCATTCGGATACGGTGCTGTATTCCCTGGCCGCCATGTATGGCAAATCAAATCCTGAAATAGCCGGAATGCTGCTGCGCAAGCATCTGGTCTTTTTTCCCTCCGTATCCTACCGAAGCAGTGTCGAAGACCTGTATCTCGGAAAATATGCCAAATCAAAGGGGAAGGACAGTCAGGCCGACAGCCTGCTGGCTCTGTACATGGGAGACGAAAGGCAGGCCACGGATGTGGCCGGAGAATATCGGGACTATCTGCGGATTCTGATGGGAACTCCCATCAAGAAAGCCGAAGCCTATTTTCTCGATGAATTCCGCCGTTATGAATTTCTGGTTAATCCGGCCGATTATGACGAGGGCCTGTTCTTCCAGTATGATGACTGGCTGATCAAGCATAAATATTACAAACTCGCGGCGGTTTCCCATAAGAAATTCGCCCGATATTTTCCGGACAGCCCCCTGCTGATCCTGACGGATTATCAGAATGCCGTTCTGTTGCGGGACAAGCTGAAGAATTTCGATCAGGCTCTGGCCGCCTTCCAGAAAATCATTGATAATTACAAAGATCCGGGAATGCGCAAGAAGGCCTTCACAGACCGGGCGCTCATATATCAGAATGAGCTCAAGGATATGGTCGCGGCCGTCAATGAATATGATCATATCGTGGAGGCGTATCCCGGCAGCAGGGACGCGCTTGACGCATTGCTGTCCATCGCTGACATTCATAAAACCCATGATAAGAATACGGAGCTGGCCGTACAGCGCTACCGTCAGCTGATCACCATGTTCCCGGACAGCCTGGACCAGCAGTACCGGGCACGGGTGGCCATCGCCGAACTCTATGAAGCCGACAAGAACTGGGAAAATGCCTTCCAGGCCTATATGGATGTGGTCCGGAGTGCGGATGGAGACGACCGGAATGCAGAAAATCTCCTGAAAGCCGGTGGACTCAAGGAAAATCAACTGGGCAATCCCGTGGAAGCCATCGGAATTTACCAGGAAGTGGCAGATCTGTGGCCCAAGTCAAAGGAAGCATCCAGGGCCATAAAAGCCATTGACGCCATCAACAAGAAACTGAATAAAGGACAGGAAAATGCGGGACAACCCAGCAGCACCGAACAGAACGGAAACCAAAGCAGCCCGGGAGACAGCAGCGCCGTCCCCGCAGATCAGCCAACTGAACAGACTCCAGGAGATCAGCCGAACCCTCAGAGATGAGATTTCCACCCGTATCGTAGGCCAGGAAGCCATCATTGACAAGCTTCTCATCTCTCTGTTTTGCCGCGGCCACGTTCTGCTCGTCGGCGTTCCCGGCCTGGCAAAGACTCTGCTCATCAAGACCATTGCTCAATCCATGGATATGGATTTCAAACGGATACAATTCACGCCGGACCTCATGCCGTCGGACATTACCGGTACCGAAGTTATCGAAGAGGACATGGGTTCGGGCAAACGCTCATTCCGCTACATTCCCGGCCCCATTTTCGCGAATATCATTCTGGCCGACGAGATCAACCGGACACCGCCCAAAACCCAGTCGGCGCTTCTGGAGGCCATGCAGGAATATCATGTCACTTCCGCCGGCAGTCTTCACGCCCTTCCCCGCCCTTTCTTCGTGCTGGCGACACAGAATCCCATCGAGCAGGAAGGGACCTATCCCCTGCCGGAAGCCCAGCTCGACCGTTTTATGTTTGACCTGCGCATCAACTATCCGGAACGGGAGGAGGAGAGACAGATACTGCGTATGAGACCGGCCGGGGAGACCGCATCAAAACCGGTCGTTTCCCTTGCCGATATCAACGGGATGCAGGATCTGGTTCAAAGCATTCCCATCTCCGACAATGTGGTGAATTTCGCACTGGAACTGGTTCGTCACACCCGCCCGGAAAACAGCCCGATCGATCCGGTCAGCCGTTATGTGGAATGGGGTGCCGGCCCCCGCGCCGGGCAGTTTCTGCTTCTCGGTGCCTGCGCCAAGGCAGCCATGGACGGACGGCCCACGCCCGATATTGACGATGTGAAGTATCTGGCGGAGGATGTGCTCCGACATCGGGTCATTCTGAATTTCAATGCAGAAGCAGATTCGGTGAATATCCGCAATATTATCGAAGCCATTTATCAGCATATTTCAAAACAATGAAGGCAGACAGCGCCAACTCCACGCTTAGCGAGAGCGGCCAACTGAAGAATCTCTGGCTGCGCAGCAAGGAAATCGCCGAAGGATTTATGCTGGGGCTGCACAAGTCACCCTATCACGGATTTTCTGCAGAATTCAGCCAGCACCGTCCCTATCAGTTCGGCGATGAAATCCGCCATATCGACTGGACGCTGTACGGCAAGACCGATCGCTATTACATCCGCCAGTTTCAGGAAGAAACCAACCTGAATGCCATGATCTGCGTGGACAACAGCGCCTCCATGGCCTACGGCAGCAGCACTCTGCGTAAATTCGATTACGCGGCCCTGCTCTCCGCGTCACTGGCTTTTATCCTTCTGCGGCAGAATGATGCCACCGGACTCTGTCTGTTCAACGACCGCATTGAAGAACTGATACGGCCCAAGGCTGTCATGTCCTACCATCGTCACCTGAGCGAACGTCTGCAGAATGCTGAAGTCCGGAACGGAACCGAAATTTCCCAGGCGCTTCATCACATCGCGGAAAAAATGAAGAAACGGGGTCTGATCATCCTGATTTCCGATCTGTGGGATGACAGCGACTCCATTATCAAGGGACTCCGGCATCTGAAATTCCGGAAACAGGAACTGATTGTCTTTCATATTCTGGATCCGGCCGAAGTTGATTTTGATTATCGGCGTAAAATTTCATTCACCGGTATGGAGGAAGACACCCTGCTCAAAATCGACACACGACAGATAGAGCATGATTATCGTCAGCTAATGCTGCAGCGAATTCAGAAACTGCGGCACGAACTGGGCATGCTGCATATTGATTATCTCATGCTCAGAAGCGACAGCAACCCCGATGTCGCCCTGCGTGAATACCTGATCAAACGAAAACATCTGCACTGATGAACCTGCGCCTCAGGGATAAAATTCTCAATCATGTCCGGGATGCGGACGAGCAATGGCACATGAACCTCTTCAACCGGACTGAGCCTTTTCTCCTTGGCCTGTCGGGAGGCAAGGATTCTCTGGCTCTTCTCAAACTGATGGCCGAAGAAGATCTGCCCTTCGTTGCCGTCCATATTGATCAGAAGCTCTGCGATTCCACCGATTTTATCGAATGGAGCCGTACTCTGGGTGTGGAAGTCATCTCCCTCCCCTACGAAGCTGACCTGACCCGAAAAAATGCCTGTTTCAGCTGCAGTCGCGGGCGGCGGCACCGTCTTCTCGAAGCTGCTGAAAGCCGGGGCATCCGGGATCTCATTCTGGCTCATCATCGTGATGATGCCAATGAAACCCTCCTGCTGAATCTGTTCTTCAGCCGGGAAATTTCCACGATGACCCCTGTCCAGAACCTGTTCTCCGGAAAATTCCGGATTCTGCGTCCCCTGTACCGCTGTCCGGAAGTGCTGCTTTCCCGCTATGCGGAACAGCAGTCCCTGCCGGTATGCAAAAACCTCTGTCCGCAGGACCTGAGCAGCCATCGCAAAGAAATAAAGGATCTGATCAGAGACTTTCAGCAGAAACACTCCCGGATCGATGTGGGCGATAATCTTTTTGCCGCTCTGAATTCGGTTAAAAATAATTTCCTGCCCTGAGAAATTCAGTCAACGGCTGGCCCCTATTTCACCGCAGCCCCTTGAAATTGATCAAAGTTTGAAATAAGTTACAGGTAAGAATAACGAGACAGAAAGTGAACGCCATGAACAATTCGTATGTATGCCCCTATTGCAGAGGCCACCTGAAGCTGCAGGATTCCATTATTTTCGCGGCAAAGACGGAAAACGGGAAACGCGGACTGATCCTCGTCAGCCCGAAGCTGGGAGATTATCATTACAGCAGCCACGACAGTTTCACCCCGTCAGAAGGTGAGAAAGTGCAGTTTTTCTGTCCGCTCTGCCACGCCAACCTCGCCGCTCTCAGCGTGAACCAGAATCTGGCGGAAATCATCATGATTGATGAGGATTCGGTGGAATGGGATATTTATTTTTCTGAAATCGTCGGTGAAAAATGTACCTATAAAATCCACGACAAGCAGGTGGAAACATTCGGCGAAAATTCATCCCGTTATATCAATTATTTCGGTTCCTGACCCAATTTTCTGTAACTAAAGATCGCGGCCGGCATCTCACCGGATAAAACGAGGAGAAACTATGCCGGCTATTATTGATTCCAGATTGTGTGACAACAGCATGTCCTGCGGATCAGCCAGATTCTGCCCAAAGGGGGCAATCGTGCTGAAACCGGGAAATGTCAGTATAAATTCCGATCTCTGTGGCGATTGTCCCGGACACTGTGTACGGGGCTGTCCGGCAAAAGCCGTCAAGTATGCTCCGGCCGATGAATTTGAAGCGCTGCTTCAGGACATGAAATCCGATACACGCACCGAAGCCGATCTCTTTGAGGAAATGTACGGTGTGAAGCCGGTTGATCCCGGCGAGACAGGCCGCAACCTTATTCACCTGGATTGCGGAAACTGGAATGAAAAAGTTCTGGAATCCCCCGTCCCGGTCATAGTGGATTTCTGGGCCCCCTGGTGCCAGCCCTGCAAGGTACTTGCTCCCCATTTCAAGAAACTGGCTGAAGAGTATGAAGGTAAAATCCTCTTTGGCAAGATGAATACGGAAGAATGCCAGCAGATTCCGGCGCAGCTTTATATTCGGTCCATTCCCACACTCATGGTCTTTTTCGGCGGCAAGCCCGTTGACATGGCCGTAGGCGCTCTCCCGGAAGGAATGCTGAGAGATTTTCTGGACAAACAGGTCAAATCCCTGAATCAGTAAGTTCCGGCCCTCCGGTACAGTCCCGGACCCAGTTCTCATAGGCCTCATTCGCTTCCACATCGTATTTGATCACAGCCGGCACATCATAGGGATGCAGCTGTTCAATGCGCTTCCGGAGTGTGGGCCACAGGCCGGGCCGGGATTTGAAGAGCACGGCAAGTTCCCTGTCATTCTGTCGGACAGAATCCCAGACATAGAGTGAATTCACGGGGAAGGAATTCGCGCAGGCAACCAGGCCTTCATCCAAAAGCCGGCTGCTGACATCCATGGCGCTCTTTTCATCCGGAAAGGTCACATATACCGAAATTATAGCCATATTATCCTCATTATCAGGGTTTTAAGGTACAAAATATTCCGACCGAAACCTTCACATTTCAGGGCGAGACGTATTTTGATCGCGGATCAGACGGATAGCCACAGCGGGGAAAAGGAATCGTCCCGTCTTTTTCTCACGGACAGATCCGGGGTATTTCACTTTATTATAACGAAATTATTGTAAAAGAACCGGATCCTTCCGGGATACGGACAAAAATAATCGATATAGGAGTGTATCCAATATTTTCCCGGCCTTATCTCTTCGCAGATCCATCCAGTCATGGGCCAGGGAAAAAATACGCAGAAGCCCCAGATCCGAATCTTTTTCCAGTATAGCTCCCGCTTTTCTGAAATCAGGCCGGTCACTCCCAGATCCATCAGCTGACGCCATGTCCTCCAGCACCAGAATACGGAGAATATCATCTGCCCGCCCCGGCAGATCCAGACTGCGGATAAAATTCCGGCCCCGGGCCGTATCGAAGAATGCCTGCAGAGATTCCCGGGCTACGGCGGCAGGTGTAAAACGGCCCGTTCTCATGAGGCGAAAAAGCACGGCAAGAATAATGATTAGAGAGGTAATCCGCTGAGTTCCATCCCGGATCTCAATTTCCGATTCAGATTCATCCTCCACCGAAAAAATCAGCTCCCCCAGATCAAGATCCATCTGAGAAAGGGCTGCATTTTCGATTTCATCCAGAAAGGACAGAACCTGTGATGCATCACCAAGAAAATTCCCGGCCGGCTTGATTTTTCTGAACCCGCTCCCGATGGATCGGGCCAGATCATTTAGCCGGAAGCTATTCAGATCAATATCATGATTCATAAATCCCCCCTGTACATACCTCTGCGACGGTCAGGGATAAAATATCGTCCACGACCACCACATGAAAAATACTGGATTTCAAACAGCTGTACATCGGCCACTTTCCCAGTCAAAACACATGTTTCCAGAACAGATGTTCGGTTTTTACGTCTCAGGATAAAGTAGACAATAATTTAGATATAATCAAATTTTATTTAGCGTCAGGCACGTATAGTAAATAATTAATAAACAATAGAAAACGGAGAAACTCCGGCCGAATTCCTTTCAAAATAAAAAAGCCCATGCTGAACATGGGCTTTGCGTTATGCTGCTGAGCAAAAAAATTCGGGGCAGGCTGCAGTCATTCCCCACTGAACGGCAAAACCTTGCAGCGGCCATAGGCCAGGAAGCCGGAAATAACGGCCACAACGAACCAGTAAACGATCTGCGACATGGCAGCCGTTCCGGAAGAAATCAGGCTCACGATGATCCACAAGAGCATCTCTGCCGCAATAAAGGTCGCTGCCCAGGATACATATCTACCGAAAGACCTGACAAAGGCGACGAGAACGAGAGCCAGAGAGGCGGCCAGTTCAACGATGCTGATTCCGATCCAGAACCAATGCGGAATAGCGCTCAGAGACCCGACGGCCTGTTCAGGGTTGGAAAATTTCCAGACCGCACCCATGGCGGTGTGCAATGCAAGCAAAACCTGTAAAATCCAGAATAGAATATTCATAGTCGATCCTTATAAAGTACTCACCATCACAGGATGATTCCCAAAGGATTTCAAAAGCACATCCCTCAATATTGATTTTAAAGAGTATTTCCAGCTAGCAAGAAAATAGAATAAAAAATCAGCCG